>NZ_CP129963.1:1249642-1874463 GCF_030503615.1 Sphingobacterium sp. BN32 | reverse complement strand
ACTGATTCACCAAGTGTTCAGAATCTACATGAGGGATAGTTTTTAAGAATTCGATAGCATCTAAGAATGCTTGCTCTTTTTCTGAGAAATCAGGGATTTCACCATAGTGAGCTAACATCGAAAGGTGCTTTTGTTTCAACTTTTCATAGCGTTCTTTGAAGTCAGAAAGGGTAGTATCTCCGACGCGAAGACCGTTACGGCCAGTTTTGTCCATGTAAGTTGGACCAATACCTTTTAAAGTAGAGCCAATTTTACCGGCACCCATTGTGCTTTCCGAAGCCGCATCTAACAATTGGTGAGTAGGTAAAATAAGGTGTGCTTTACGAGCTAATACCAACTTGCCTTTTCCCACTGGATCGAAGCCAGCAGCTTTAAGGTTGTCTAGTTCTCTTTTTAGGATAATAGGGTCGATTACAACGCCATTACCGATTAGGTTTAAAGTATCTTCGTTGAAGATTCCAGATGGAATGGTGTTTAGGACGAATTTCTTGTTGTTGAATTCTAAAGTATGTCCAGCGTTTGGACCGCCTTGAAAGCGAGCGATCAAATCGTATTTTGGACAAAATACATCTACGATTTTTCCTTTTCCTTCATCACCCCACTGCAAACCCAAAAGCACATCAACTTGCATAGTATTTATTGAAATTTATATGTTAAAATTATTGTTTGTTTTTCCTGAAAAAATAAATGTTCGGAAAAAGGGAATCTACTAGCCTTTTTCCGAACAAAGGTATATATTAATTTTTCGAATGTTAAATTAATTTGAAATTACTGCTTCTTCTTTTACAGGTTCTTTCACGGACTTAGATTTACGGCAATCTGCGCAAATTCCGTATAGATTTAAAGAGTGGTGTTTGATCTCGAAATTCAGTAAATCGCCGATCATTGTTTGGATTTGGTAAACACGCGGGTCGCAGAACTCGACCACCTTATTGCACTCAATGCAAATGACGTGGTCGTGTTGTTTATATCCATAAGATTTCTCGAATTGCGCCATATTGCGGCCAAACTGATGTTTGGTAACTAAATCGCAGGATACTAGAAGTTCTAACGTGTTATAAACCGTTGCACGGCTAACGCGATACTTCTTGTTCTTCATATGTATATATAAAGACTCCACATCGAAGTGATCAGAACGTGAATATATCTCCTCTAAAATCGCGTAGCGCTCTGGAGTTTTTCTAAGATTTTTGTTTTCTAGGTATGCTTCGAAAATCTTTTTAACAGTTTCGTAGTTTTCGCCCTGCTTCATAGTATTCGCCAAGTTTTAAGATTCAAAATTACCAAAATGTTATGTTATTATCTAGTGCTATTGTCAAAGTGCTGTAAGTCTTTAGTTCTCCGACTCATAGCGCGTCACGCCGGTGATGCCAGGGATTTGCTTTAAATGCTTAATCAGGCTGTCCAATTGACCAACGTCATTAACAAATACCATAATATCGCCTTCAAATATTCCTTCGTTGCTGGAGATGGATAACGAGCGGATATTTACATTGAAATCCTGAGAGATTACTGTGGTAATCTTATTCACCAAGCCCACGTCATCAATACCAATAATTCGTAGTCCTGTTAAGAATGAAACATTATTGTGTAAAGAAGCCCACTTAGCTTTCAAGATGCGATAGCCGTAATTCGCCATCAGTTTAGATGCGTTAGGACAGCTCGTTCTATGTATTTTAATACCATCGTTAACCGTTAAGAACCCGAAGATATCATCGCCCGGAATAGGGTTACAGCAGGGAGCTAGTGTGTAGTCTACTTTTTGATAGTCATCGCCGATTAATATCGTATCGTCTTTCTTGTTGATCTTTTCTACAAGACCGTTGATATGAGCTTGGAACTGATTCTGGTTCGCATCTTCCGATCTTTCCGCTGCCACAAACTCTCTCAAGTTCTTAATATCGATGGCTCCTTTTGCGACATTGAAGAAAAGTTCCTGCGAACTAGGGAACTTAAAGAAGTTTGCAATTTTATTGATATTCTCTGTGTTGTAGGTAATCTTCAAAGACTTCAACTTGCGCTCTAAGATTTCTTTCCCGTCTTCCGCAACGCGACGCTTCTCTTCTTTCAGAGACGATTTAATCTTAGATTTAGCCTTCGCAGTAACGACAAAACTCAACCAGTCTTCCTTCGGAGTTTGCTTGCTCGATGTAATAATCTCAACTTGATCCCCGTTTTGCAGTTCCTGACTAAGTGGTACGAGCTTATGATTAACCTTCGCACCAATACAGGTTGCACCGATATCCGTATGTATTTCGAAAGCAAAGTCTAATGCAGTAGCGCCGTTAGGCAGCTGCACTAATGTGCCTTTAGGAGTAAAGATGAATATCTCGTCGGAGAAGAGGTTCATCTTGAAGTCATCCACAAAGTCCATTGCATTGGACTCTGGATTGCTTAAGATATCACGTACTTTCTGTATCCATTGATCCAATCCATTATCGGAGTTGGATTCCTTGTATTTCCAATGCGCCGCGAAACCTTTCTCCGCGATCTCGTTCATGCGTCTGGTTCGGATCTGTACCTCCACCCATTGTCCTCGAGGGCCCATTACGGTGGTGTGTAAGGACTCATATCCATTCGCTTTAGGCGAGGATACCCAGTCGCGTAATCGATCGGGATTCGGACGGTATAGATCGGTTACTATCGAGTACACTTTCCAACATTCGGTCTTCTCTTTCTCGTCTTCTGTGTCGATGATGATTCGAATTGCAAATAAGTCGTAGACCTCTTCAAAAGGAATAGACTTCTTACGCATCTTATTCCAAATGGAATGTATAGATTTTGGTCGCCCGAATACTGAGGCGTTAATACCTTCTTCTTTTAATATTTCGTTGATTGGACCGATGAAATCTCCAATGAATTTCTCACGCTCCGCCTTTTTCTCATTTAGTTTCTTCGCAATAAATTTATAGGTATCCGGATCGGTATATTTCATGGAAAGATCTTCCAATTCCGATTTAATCGCATATAAACCTAAGCGGTGGGCGAGGGGAGCATATAAATAACTTGTTTCTGAAGCAATCTTAAGTTGTTTATGGCGGGCCATAAACTCCATTGTCCGCATGTTGTGCAAGCGGTCGGCAAGTTTAATGAGGATAACACGCACATCATCGGCGAGCGTCAGTAGCATTTTACGGAAATTCTCGGCTTGCATGGAACTATTCGGATCGAATATTCCCGATATCTTCGTCAGGCCATCGATGATACGAACTACCTTTTTCCCGAATTGCTCTTCAATATCTTGTAATGTAACGCTGGTATCTTCTACCACGTCATGTAACAGGGCACAGACGATAGAGGTAGTTCCCAATCCTATTTCCTCCGCGGCAATCTGTGCGACAGCGATTGGATGGTAGATATATGGTTCACCAGATTTTCTACGCATATCCTTATGGCTTTCCAATGCCAAGTCGAATGCTTTACGAATCTGTTGTTTATCGCCTTTTTGTAATGTAGGTTTGCAAGCTCTTAATAATGCACGGTATCTTTTTCGTATTTCCTTATTTTCAGCCTCTATATCAATCACATATTCTTGCATAAATCTCCTGTAAATGACTATGATAATTAAATATTATTTGCTAAATTTAGTGGGCAAACAATACAGAAAGAATGTTTTTTGTATTGTATAAATATACGAAAAAAAGTTAATATTAAGCTGGAGGAAATAATTAATTAAAGATGCGTAGCTGTGTTATTAAGTGGGTTTTGATGGGGATTTTCTTCGTTTCTGCAGCAACATTAAGTCATGCACAGACATTGACGAAGCCGCAGTATGGTGAGGGAAAAGCAGAGGTGGTTGAACATTATGCCACTACGACTTTAGATAATGGTGAGGTTGTTCCTTGGTTTCCAATCGAGGAGGTGGTTGTTACAGCAGTACGACATTGGAAAAGCGAAGAGGAGAGACAACGCTACTTGAGACTTAAAAGAAATGTTATTCGTGTATTGCCCTATGCAATTTATGCCCAAAAGCGCTATGATCAACTGGACCGCGACTTGGCGACGGCAAGTTCCCGCCGAGAAGAAAAGCGACTGATCAAAGAATGTGAGCGAGAGATTAAAGAAAAGATTACCTCCGAGGTTAAAAATCTTTCAATCTCGCAGGGTAAGATTCTGATCAAGCTGATTGAGCGACAGACAGGAAATACCAGCTACGATTTAGTGCGAGACATGAAAGGCGGAGTGTCAGCCTTTGTATACCAAGGGGTTGCTAAGCTGTTCGGACATAATTTAAAGAGTACCTATGATCCTCAAGAGGATTTCGAGATAGAGAACATCATTCGTGAATACGAACGCGTTCGCCCAATTCCTAACCCTTAAAACCGATAATTATGAAAGCTACAGTTTATGATTTTAATGCATTGGAATTTAATGGACAGAAGAAATCATTGAAGGACTTTGAAGGCAAAGTGTTACTGATTGTGAATACTGCAAGTAAATGCTTCTTCACCAAGCAGTTTAAATCATTGGAAAATCTATATAAAAAATATCGTGATCTAGGCTTTGAGATACTTGCATTTCCATCCAACGATTTTAGAAATCAGGAGCCGTTGACAGGCAGAACTTTAGAAACTTTTTGTCGGATTAATCAGCAAGTATCTTTTCCTGTGTTTAAAAGAATCCATGTTGTAGGCGAATTTACCGACCCGCTATACAAATACTTATCTGACGAATCTGCAAACGGAAAAGTAGGCACTGCGCCATTCTGGAATTTTCATAAATACCTTGTAAATCGCCAGGGAGAGGTTGTTGATCATTTTTATTCAATTACCAGTCCTATGTCAAAAAAGGTCCACAGTAAGATAGAAGAATTGCTCACAAATCCCGCATAGACTTATTATTTTGTACTTTTGTACAAATTGAAATTCATGAAATTAGATTTACTAGTGATGACGGTGCACCCTGATGATGCTGAATTGGGTGCTGGTGGTGTAATCGCCAAATATGTAGCGGAAGGTAAGTCCGTAGGAATTATTGACCTCACCCAGGGTGAGTTAGGAACGCGTGGTACTGCTGTAACCAGAGCCGCCGAAGCGGCAGAAGCTGCAAAAATATTAGGAGTGGCTGTTCGCGAGAATCTCAAACTACGCGACGGTTTCTTTCAAAATGACGAATCCAATCAGTTGGAGGTTATCAAGGCAATTCGCAAGTACCAACCTGATATCGTGATTACCAATGCGTTGGATGATCGCCATCCTGATCATGGTAGAGCCAGTAAATTGGTGAATGACTCCATTTTTCTTGCAGGCCTACGTCGCATCGAGACCATAATGGATGGGGGAGTACAGGAGGCATTTCGCCCGCGACTACAGTTACAGTTGATCCAAGATAAATATATCACTCCCGATATCTTAATCGATATTACCGATTACTGGGATATTAAAGAACGTTCAATATTAGCTTATACCACGCAATTTAACGCTGGAAGTGACGATTCTGAACCGCAAACTTATATCTCTAATCCTGATTTCATGTCTTCTACGCGTGCCAGAGCACAAGAGCTAGGTAGATCCATTCAAGTGAAATATGCTGAAGGGTTTACAGCAAGAAGGCTGCTGGGAGTGAAGGATTTGTTTAATCTTATTTAGACATTAGATATAAGACATTAGATTTTAGACGCCGGTATGGCGTCTTTTTTTTGTCTGTCAGGAATTCCGTTAGGGTATTCGGAATGAAGAAGAGAGGGAAGTTGTTTAGAACTTTTTGGATTGGACAGTAAGGAGAATTTGTCTTGAACCGTAATGGAAATTTGTCTTGAACCAGGAAAGGAAGGATTTTAGGATTGTCAGGATCTTGCTAATCTTTTCATCCTTCCTTTCTTGGTTCAGATAAACTTCATAAAAAAACGGTAAGCGTGTTTGATCCTGTTAATCCCTGTATCCTTCCTTTCCCGGTTCAAGACAAACATTCCTTCCTTTCCTTGTTCAGACGACACATTTAATTTCAAGCCGATCCTGAACATCCTTAAACCCTTTCTTTCCTGACCCATAACAAAGAATCATAGCGGGATAAGTCTGAAATCTAATATCTCCCATCTAAAATCTAAAAAACAAAAAAGGCCATTTCTTTCGAAACGGCCTTTTCTGTTTTTTGAAGTAAAGATTACTCAGCAACTACTTCGAAAGGTACTTGAACTTTAACTTCTTTGTGTAAGTTTAAGTTTGCAATGTACTCACCTAAGTTTTTAGGCTCAGTTTCGAAAGTAATACGACGGCGATCTACATCAAATCCTTGTGCTTTTAAAGCGTCAGCGATTTGAATGCTATTTACTTTACCGAAGATTTTGCCAGACTCACCAGCTTTAGCACCGATAGATAATTTTACCGACTCTAATTTACCAGCTAACTCAGTAGCATCTTTCTTGATTTTCTCTTGTTTGAACTGAGCTTGTTTGATGTTCTCAGCTAATACTTTTTTTGCAGAAGCCGTAGCCATTGCTGCAAATCCTTGAGGAATTAAGTAGTTACGACCATAACCTGGTTTTACTACTACGATATCGTCTTTCTCTCCAAGGTGTTTAACATCTTGTTTTAATATAACTTCCATTATCGTATCCTCCTTATTTTAATGAATCAGTTACGTAAGGTAATAATCCGATGATACGCGCACGTTTCACCGCCTGAGCTACTTTACGTTGAAATTTCAATGATGTACCTGTTAAACGACGAGGTAAAATCTTACCTTGATCATTTACAAACTTCAATAAGAAGTTCGCGTCTTTGTAGTCGATATACTTAATACCGTTCTTCTTGAAACGACAGTATTTCTTACGGTTGTCCTCTACTTTAGGGGCAGTTACGTATTGGATATTCTCGTTTGCCATTAGTTTGCTACCTCCTCAGCTTTAGGTTCAGTTTTCTTGTTGAATGCACCGCTACGTTTTTTCTCGTTGTAAGCAAGAGCATGCTTGTCAAGAGAGATTGTTAAGAAACGCATCACGCGCTCATCACGTTTGTATTCAACCTCTAATTTTTTAATTAATTCACCTGGAGCCTTGAATTCAGTTAAGTGATAAAATCCAGTAGTTTTTTTCTGGATTGGATACGCTAATTTTTTCAAACCCCAATTATCTTCAGCGATAATTTCGGCTCCGCCTTCTGTTAAGATACTTTTGAATTTAGTGATTACTTCTTTCGCAGCATCTTCTGAAAGCAACGGGGTAAGAATGATTACAGATTCGTACTGTTGCATTGTTTGAATAATTTTGTTTATTAATATTCCGAGTTATTTTACGGAGATGCAAAAATAGAAAATAGATTCCGATTATGCTAATTATTTGTGAATATTTTAATTAACTCCAATTCCTTTGCAGATATGTAGTCGAAAATTTACAAACGCAGTTTTACAAGAGGACAAGCTTGCCATTGAAAATTTGCCTTGTGATATTTGTGGCGCAGATTATTCTAAAGAAAAACAAATTGAGGGCAACAATTGAAAGACTTCCCATTTGGGTTAAAGTAGCGGTCTCTATAACCGCAGGAATAGCAATCGGATGTGTTATCGCTGAAGTATTGTATTATACTATTGTTTAACAGATATTAGACAGTAGATTTAAGACTTTAGAACTATACTGCCAATCTTTATAGAGTAGAGATTAGATATAAGACATTAGATTTTAGACCTATACTGCCAATCTTTACAATTTTTTTTTATTTAAAAAGAGGCTTCGGATATTAGACAATTGTCTTTGAACCAAGAAAGGAAGGATTAAAAGATTTACAGGATCCTGCAAATCTTTTAATCCTTCCTTTCCTAATTCAAGACAATACTATCTTTCTGAAAATGAATAGACAGCATACAAGAGTCTTAAATCTAATATCTTATGCCTAAAATCTAGAAAAGATTCTTTTAAGATAATTTACCTAGCGCTTCTTTTATTCTTCTCAATGCTTCTTTCAAATTCTCATCGGATGCCGCATACGACAAACGGATATAGTTGTTGTTTCCGAATGAATCACCACCAACTGTAGCCACATGTCCGTAATTCAATAAGTATAGAGCTAAGTCTGCGGAGTTCTTGATTTCATTCCCTTCCGGATCTTTCTTTCCGAAGAATGAACTGATTTCCGGGAAGAAGTAGAATGCACCTTGAGGAAGATTTGTTTTTACACCTGGAATATCGTTCAATAAGTCGTAAACCAATTGACGACGGCGCGCAAAAGCTTCCTTCATTTCTAAAACGCTTTCTAGTCCCTGCTCGTAGGCTACAATACCAGCACGCTGTGCTATTGAACATGTTCCGGACGTTGTCTGACCCTGCATTTTATCGTTTGCCGAAGCAATCTCTTTGTTTGCAGCGATATAGCCTAAGCGCCATCCTGTCATCGCAAAAGCCTTCGAGAAACCATTTACAATGATTACACGGTCTTTAATAGAGTCGAACTGAGCGATAGACTCATGCTTATCACCGAAATTGATATGTTCGTAAATCTCATCAGAAATGATGAAAATGTTTGGGTGTTTCTCAAAAACTGCTACTAAGGCCGCCAACTCATCTTTTGTATAAACCGACCCTGTCGGGTTACAAGGAGAGGAGAACATGAATACCTTAGACTTCGGCGTAATAGCCGCTTCTAATTGCGCTGGCGTAATCTTGAAATCAGATTCTATCTCTGTATCGATATAAACGGCTTTACCTTGAGCAAGGGTTACCATCTCCGAGTAAGAAACCCAGTAAGGAGTTGGGATGATGACCTCATCTCCTGGGTTAACCAGCGTTAAGATCACGTTTGATAGGGATTGTTTAGCACCGGTTGATACCACGATTTGAGAGATGTCATAGTCCAAACCATTTTCGTTCTTCAATTTGTTAACGATGGCTTGGCGCAATTCCGGATATCCCGGTACCGGAGAGTAACGTGTATAGTTTTCGTCTAAAGCTTTCTTTGCTGCTTCTTTCACATGTTCTGGTGTATTGAAGTCTGGCTCTCCTACGCTTAAACTAATAACGTTGATCCCTTTTGCTGCTAACTCACGACCTAATTTGGTCATCTTTAATGTCGCTGATTCGGATAGATTGTTTATCCTGTCTGATAAATATGATGCTGTACTCATGATATTGCAAATATATTATATAGCTTTCACTTAAACTGATAAATATGTAATAAAATCTTTATAAAGATGAGACTTTTTTAATAATTCTAGGAGGAAATACCCTCGAAATTAATTCCTAATTTTACCGGCCTAAGCGGAGGGATGATGAAATTGAAATTTGACGGCTTTATATTGGCGCTAATCGCTATGATTATCTTAGCCTATATATACCCCGATTTAGTACAGGCACAAAACGGACATCTATTTGAAACGATAAGTACCATCGGTGTTTCATTGATTTTCTTTTTTTATGGATTAAAATTGAGTTTCCGTGAAATAAAGGATGGTCTAAAAAACTGGAAACTCCATGTTTGCATCCAGCTATTCACCTTTGCGTTATTTCCGCTGATCATCGTAATCTTCCGACCATTTATACAAAATGCTATTCAAGAGCAGTTTTGGCTATCTTTCTATTTCCTTGCCGCACTGCCGTCAACTGTGTCCTCCTCAGTCGTGATGGTTTCGATTGCGCGCGGAAATGTGCCTGCCGCTATCTTCAATGCAAGCATATCCGGGCTCATCGGCGTCGTTGTGACGCCGCTATTAATGGAGCCTTTTATACAATTTGAAGAAGTCAATGTGTTGGGCGATGTGTATTGGGGGCTAATCAAAGAAATCATTATACCCGTCATTTTAGGTCTTATATTGCAACAGTACTTAGGCAAATGGGCAAGCAAGTACAGCAAGCAGTTGTCTAAATTCGATAAGGCCGTTATCCTATCTATTGTTTACAGCAGTTTTGCCGAGTCTTTTCTGTCGGATGTATTCCATAAAGTGGGCACACTTTATTTAAGTGCTCTTTTTATTGCAGTCATCATCTTCTTCTTCCTAGTTTATGGTATAGTTTATCTGATCACGCGTTATGTGTTGAAGTTCAATAGGGAAGATCAGATTACGGCATTGTTCTGTGGCTCAAAGAAATCACTGACACATGGCTCGGTATTCAGTAAGTTTCTTTTTGCTGGCAATCCGAATTTAGGGCTCTATTTCTTGCCGTTGATGGTTTTTCACGCTTTTCAGATCTTCGTCGTTACGATTATTGCGCAACGCTATGCAAATCAGTATAATGAGGAAATCTTGACGAAAAAATAAGTTAACTAAGCGATAAATTCTTTAGTTTTGTCGCTTCAAACTGGCAAATACAATGTCTAAACAAATGAGACTGGTGTTACTGTCCTTAGTGACAGGGATCGTGTTGATGTTGATAAAATTCGTAGCATATTTTATTACCGAGTCAAACGCCATCTTCTCCGACGCCGCCGAGAGCATCGTAAATATCGCCGCATCCGGATTTGCATACTACAGCATTTATCTGGCGGCACAACCCAAGGATGAAAACCATCCTTATGGACATGGAAAAGTTGAATTCTTCTCCGTGTTTGTCGAAGGAGCCCTTATTTTTATTGCCGGCAGTGTAATCCTGGTCAAAGCATTCTACAATATTTTCTTCCCACAACCGGTTGCCAATGTAGAAGAGGGGATGCTTCTTATCTTTATTACCTCCCTGATTAACTTTGGAGTCGGATTCTACCTGATGAAGCGCGGACGTGCATTACGCTCTTTAACGATCGAAGCAGATGGGAAGCATCTACAAGTTGATGCCTATAGTTCAATCGGTCTAATCGCGGGACTGTTCATCATGAAAATCACGAAGCTGCCTTGGATAGATTTAGCCTTATCCATTGCTTTAGGATGCTTTATCTTGTACAATGGCTACAAGCTACTTAGAAAATCTATCTCCGGTTTGATGGACGAATCTGATCAGGAAGTGGTCGATGAGGTAGTAGCGATTTTAAAAGAAAAGAGAAAGCCAGACTGGATCGATGTGCACAACCTCCGTGTACAGCGTTATGGTCAGGAACTCCATATAGACTGTCACCTCACTTTGCCAAATTATTATGAGCTGACGAAGGTTCATGATTGTATATCGGAGTTCGATAATGTGTTGAATGAAAATCTGCAGTCCAAAACAGAGTTCTTTATTCATGCAGACCCTTGTATGCCAGAATGTTGTCACTACTGTAAAGTAGAAAATTGTCCAATTCGATCCGAAGAGTTTAAGAAACATATTGAATGGACGACAGTCAATGTGACCAAGAACATGAAGCACTTCCGAAAAGCTTAAATGCCTTTTTAATGTCATTTCCCGTTTGGAAAATAGCGTTGTTAATGTACTAATCGGTATATTTAATTCAAATTTTTCACAAATGAAGAAGATCCTTTTAACAATGGTTCTAACTTTCTCTACAATGATTTTGTTCGCACAGAGCAAAAAGGAAGAAGTCGCTAGAACAATGGATTTATGGCATCAGGCAGCTGCTAAAGCCGATTTTAAAGCTTATTTCGACCTGATGGATGAAGAGTCTATTTTTATCGGTACGGATGCGACAGAGCGTTGGGACAAACCGGCGTTCATGGCCTATGCGAAGCCACATTTTGATAAAGGGAGAGCTTGGAACTTTACATCGTTAGAGCGGCATATTAATTTTTCGAAAAACGGTAAAACCGCATGGCTGGATGAATTGTTAGATACGCAGATGAAGATCTGTAGAGGATCGGCAGTTTTAGAGCTGAAGAATGGTAAATGGTTCATCAAACACTATGTCTTGTCGATGACGGTTCCAAACGATGTTTCGGGTGAAGTCATCAAGACGAAAGCAGCCATTGAGGATAAAGTAATACAGTCAATTAAACACTAATAGAGGAAG
Source organism: Sphingobacterium sp. BN32 (assembly GCF_030503615.1). Lineage (NCBI taxonomy): Bacteria > Pseudomonadati > Bacteroidota > Sphingobacteriia > Sphingobacteriales > Sphingobacteriaceae > Sphingobacterium > Sphingobacterium sp. BN32. The sequence continues at coordinate 1,862,662 of NZ_CP129963.1, read as the reverse complement.
CCTATGCTAGTAAAACATGAAGTGGATGGCAATAAAGGAGGATTTTATGCCATCGAAGAAGGTAAGAAAATAGGGGAAATGACCTATTCTGCTGCCGGACCGGGGAAGATTATTATCGATCATACAGAAGTTGATCCCGAAGAAAAAGGGAAGGGCATTGGCCATGTCCTGTTGACGAAAGCTGTGGAATATGCACGCGAGAACAACGTCAAGATATTGCCTTTATGTCCATTTGCGAAAGCTTCTTTCGATCGTGACGTAACGATTCGTGACGTCTTATTTTAGCAGATCATAATGGGTATCAAAGCAGTTGTCATCGGCGGTTCTGGCGCCACAGGAAAAGAACTTGTACAGCAGTTATTAGATCGTCCCGATGTGGAACAGGTCAAGGTGCTCTTGCGTCGCCCATATTTTAAACCACATACAAAGTTGGATGAGGTTATTGTCGATTTTAATATGCTTGCTCAATACAGCGAGCATATTGAAGGCGATATTGCCTTTAGCACATTAGGCACGACGATTAAGGATGCAGGTAGCCAAGAGGCACAATGGAAAGTCGATCACGATTACCCACTAGCCTTTGCGGAAATTGCAAAGCAGAATGGGATACAAACTTTCGTCCTGCTATCCTCGATGCAGGCAGATCCGAAAGCAAGGCTCTTTTATCCAAGGATGAAAGGTACATTGGAGCATGCCATACAAAAATTGAATTTTCCCTCCTATATCATTCTTCGACCCGGGATTATTGATCGCCCCAATACGGATCGGACGGGTGAAAAACTCGCTGTTCGAATCATCAAACTTCTTAATAAGATGGGGCTTCTCCATAAATTCAGAGCTATTACAACCGTCGACCTAGCCAATGCACTTATTGCTGCAGGTATTGACTTTCAGAAAGCAGGGGAGCAGCTCTATGAGTCTCCCGAAATACTCGCAGGAATCAAAAGATAAATACCCTACATTCACCGAAAACCGCTCAAAATAATCCGAAACAGCCATTCATTTTTCATGTGTAGGTATTATTTCGGTATTTATGGCTATTTTATTATCAATTTGTTATCTTTAGGCGAATTTTAAAAAAAACAGGTTGTTTAATAACTTGTTTTCCATATTTAAAGCAAAACAATATCATTTCAATAGAAAATTATGTCATCTAAAATCATTTACACAAAAACAGATGAAGCGCCGTTATTGGCAACGTATTCATTTCTACCCATTGTTCAAGCATTCGCTAAACCTGCGAATATTGAAATCGAATTAAGAGACATTTCATTAGCAGGGCGTATCCTTGCAAATTTCAATGATTATTTATCGGCAGACCAAAAGACCAATGATGCATTAGCAGAATTAGGTCAATTGGCTACTCAACCGGAAGCAAACATCATCAAGCTTCCTAATATTTCCGCATCTATCCCGCAATTAAAAGCGGCAATCGCTGAATTACAAAAGGCCGGATATGCCATCCCTAATTACCCGGATGCTCCTGCAAACGCCGAAGAAGAGAAAATCAAAGCATCATATGCTAAGGTTTTAGGATCGGCAGTAAACCCGGTTTTACGCGAAGGTAACTCTGATCGTCGCGCTCCAAAAGCAGTGAAAAACTATGCTAAAGCAAATCCGCACCGTATGGGCGCATGGGCTTCAGATAGCAAAACTAAAGTTGCATCTATGCAAGATGGCGATTTCTACAGCACAGAGAAATCTGTTACCGTAGAAAACGACTCGCAATATAAAATCGAATTCGTAGGTGCTGATGGTGCGGTAAAAGAACTAAAAGGCTTAGGAAACTTAAAAGCTGGTGAAGTAATCGATTCATCGGTATTGAATATTGCTAAATTACAATCATTTGTTGCGGATGCTATTGCTGAAGCAAAAGCAGCAGGCGTCTTATTATCTGCGCACTTGAAAGCAACGATGATGAAGGTTTCTGATCCTATTATCTTTGGAGCAATCGTTGAGGTTTATTTCAAAGATGTATTCGCTAAATACGGAGAATTGTTTGCGGAATTAGGTATCAACAAAAACAACGGTCTTGGCGAGGTGTATGCGAAGATTGCTGGAAATGCAAAAGAAGCAGAGGTAAAAGCAGCAATCGATGCAGCAATCGCAAATGGTCCTGACTTAGCGATGGTAAACTCCGATAAGGGTATTACTAACTTACATGTTCCTTCTGATGTTATCGTTGATGCTTCTATGCCAGCGATGATCCGTATCGGTGGTAAGATGTGGGATAAAAACGGTGCTGAGCAAGATACATTGGCGATAATTCCGGATCGTTCTTACGCAGGAATTTACGAAGCTGTTATTGAAGACTGTAAAGCAAATGGTGCATACGATCCTAAAACTATGGGTTCTGTGCCGAACGTAGGTTTGATGGCTCAAAAAGCTGAAGAATACGGTTCACACGATAAAACTTTCCAAGCTGCAGCGAACGGAACAATCCGTGTTGTTGATGCTTCCGGAAATGTATATATGGAGCAAGCCGTTGAAAAAGGCGATATCTTCCGCATGTGTCAAACAAAAGATGCACCGATTCAAGACTGGGTTAAATTAGCGGTAAACCGCGCTCGTTTATCCGATACTCCTGCAGTATTCTGGTTAGATGAAAACCGTGCGCACGATAGAGAGATCATCAAAAAGGTGAAAGCTTATTTAGCAAACCACGATACCAATGGTTTAGATATCCGTATCCTTTCTCCAATCGAAGCAACGAAATTCTCAGTTGAGCGTATTCGTCAAGGGTTAGATACTATCTCTGTTACAGGAAACGTATTACGTGACTACCTAACAGACTTATTCCCAATCTTAGAACTAGGTACTTCAGCGAAAATGTTATCTATCGTACCGTTGATGAACGGTGGTGGTCTTTTCGAAACTGGTGCTGGTGGTTCTGCGCCTAAGCATGTTGAGCAGTTCTTAGAAGAAGGCTACTTACGTTGGGATTCTCTAGGTGAGTTCTTAGCACTTCAAGCTTCTTTAGAACACCTATCACAAACTCAAAACAACCCGAAAGCACAAGTACTAGCTGACGCCCTAGATGAGGCAAATGCGAAGTTCTTAGCAAACGATAAATCGCCAGCTCGTAAAGTAGGACAGATCGACAACCGTGGTTCTCACTTCTACCTTGCTTTATACTGGGCTGAAGCATTGGCAGCACAAACGAAAGACGCTGAATTAGCGAAAACTTTCGGCGAATTAGCAAATAAGCTGTCAAGCAACGAAGCAAAAATTAACGAAGAATTGATCGCCGCACAAGGAAAAGCACAAAACATCGAAGGATACTACTTCCCGAACGATGATTTAGCATCCAAAGCAATGCGACCTTCGGCAACGCTGAATGAAGCGATTGATACGTTTTAATGAGATGTTAGACATTAGATATTAGACATTAGACATAGGGCGCCGATTAGGCGCCCTTTTTTTTGAAATAGGATAGGAGTAGCTATTGTTTTGTACATTTGGGGAATGTTTGTCTTGAACTTTTGGTTTAAACAAAAGAAAGTTGGTCTTGAACCAGGAAAGTAAGGATTTAAGGATTGACAGGATGGGGTCTAAAATCTTATGTCTAATTTCTAAGGTCTAGTCTGAACCAGGAAAGGAAGGATTTAAGGATTGACAGGATCGGGTCGAAAATCTTATGTTTAATTTCTAAGGTCTAGTCTGAACTAGGAAAGGAATGATTTAACGATTGACGGAATCGGGTCTAAAATCTTAAATCTAAAATCTAATATCTACTTAAAAGCAATGGGAACTACAAAGACGGAAATGTATAAGGATGAACAAAACAGGTTAGCATCATTGCTTAAGGTTTTGGGGCATCCGGCGCGAATAGCTATTTTACAGCATATCATCAATCAAAAGGCATGTATATGCAATGATCTAGTGGAAGAATTAGGGTTAGCGCAGGCAACAATATCGCAGCATCTGAAGGAATTGAAAAGCATTGGCATTATTCAAGGGACTATTGATGGTAAATCTGTTTGTTATTGCATTGACGAATCTGTTTGGAAGGACTTTCAAAAGGAATTTAATGCGTTCTTTAATCAGGAGGTTAAAGTAAATCGCTGTTGCTAGTGCATTTTTTTAAATGTTAACATCGGTATATTACGATGTTATTTATGTAAATTAAACCATTCTAAAAACAATAGAGATGAAATTATCTGAAATCAAAGAGATCTTACCGACATTGGAAAATGTTGTATTTCAATTAGAGGATGGAACATTTGTTCCGGAACACTTTCATGTGACGGAAGTGGGCGTTATATTAAAACGCTTTATCGACTGCGGCGGAACAATTCGAGAGGAGCGAGTTGTTAATTTCCAATTGTGGGATGCTAACGATTTCGAACATAGATTGAAGCCAGGCAAACTATTGAAAATTATTGAGCTATCTGAATCAAAATTAGGGATTGAGGACGCTGAGGTCGAAGTTGAATATCAAGGCAAAACGATCGGCAAATATGATTTAAACTTTGAAGGCAATCGTTTTCTTTTATTGAATAAGCAAACTACCTGTTTAGCTGAGGATGCTTGCGGCATTCCTCCAGAAAAGCCAAAAGTGAAACTAAGCGAGTTGAAGAATTATTCTTGTAGTCCCGGTTCTGGTTGTTGCTAATTGCTAAACGTTCTGAAAATGTACAATAAACTAATCGAGACTATTGTTAAGGAAATTGATTTCCAAAACATCAGCGATGAACGAAAATTGATATTGCAGCCTCTGATAGATTTTATTCAGCAAAAAATAGAAAATAAGAAAGACGTAAATATCAATTTTATCTGTACACACAATTCGCGACGAAGCCATTTGGCTCAGATTTGGGCACAGGTAGCTAGTTCATACTTCAAAATTCCTAATACCTATTGCTACTCCGGTGGAACTGAGGCAACAGCAGTCTTCCCCAAGGTTGCCGAAACATTATCAGATCAAGGATTCAAGCTATGCGCTATAGGCCAAAGTGGAAATCCGGTCTATGCGATAAAATTCAGCGATAATGATATGCCAATCATCGCTTTTTCCAAAACCTATGATAACCCTTTTAATCCCATATCCGAATTTGCAGCTGTTATGACTTGTTCGCAGGCCGACGAGGCTTGCCCATTTATTGTTGGCGCAGAAAAAAGAATCCCGATTAGGTATGAGGATCCAAAAGTATCAGATGGTACTCCCGAGCAGTCTCAAGTGTACAAGAAACGTAGTTTGCAGATTGCGAGCGAAATGTTTTATGTTTTTTCAAAAATTAAACGATAGGTTATGCAACCCAAGTTAAAGTTTCTAGATCGCTACCTCACTCTATGGATCTTTCTTGCCATGGCTATTGGCGTAAGTATTGGAAATTTCTTCCCAAACATTTCCCATATAACCGATAGTTGGAACGTAGGCAGTACAAATATTCCACTAGCCTTAGGGTTAATCTTGATGATGTACCCTCCATTAGCGAAAGTAGATTATTCTTTATTGCCTAAAGCGCTAAAGGACAAAAAGGTAATCGCAATATCCTTACTATTGAATTGGGTAGTCGGCACGACATTGATGTTTGGGTTGGCGGTCTTATTTCTACGAGATGAACCCGACTATATGACGGGCTTAATATTAATTGGATTAGCACGGTGTATTGCCATGGTTATCGTTTGGAGTGATTTAGCAAAAGCTAATCGAGAATACACAGCTTTATTAGTGGCTCTAAACAGTATTTTTCAAATTCTGAGCTACGGTGGATTGGTATGGCTTGTTATCAATTTCCTGCCTAGCAAGTTTGGGTTGGCTAATTTCAATGTCAGCGTGTCCATGAAAGAGATCACAGAAAGTATATTGGTATACTTGGGTATTCCTTTCTTTGCTGGCTTTCTAAGCCGGTTTATTTTGGTTCGGTTGAAAGGCGTTGAATGGTATAATAGAAAATTTGTACCGAAAATATCACCCATCACTCTATTCGCTCTGCTCTTTACCATCGTCTTAATGTTTAGTCTGAAAGGAGATAAAATTGTGGAGTTGCCATTGGATGTTTTAAAGATTGCAGTACCCTTAGTCATCTATTTTGTATTTATGTTTTTCGCGAGCTTCTTCATCAACAAATCCTTAAAAATCCCATATGATAAGAACGCATCGATAGCATTTACAGCTACTGGAAATAATTTTGAGCTAGCAATCGCAGTGTCGGTTGCAGTATTTGGCGTTCATTCGCCGCAGGCATTTGTAGGGGTTATTGGACCACTTGTAGAGGTACCTGTATTGATATTGCTAGTGCGAGCGAGTTTGTGGCTGAAAAGCAAATATTATATGTAAAAATATTGTAGGTCGAATTGCTGGAATTTGTGAATAAATGCGCTTATCCCTATATTTAGGTTTATACAACATAAACCTACATCAATGAAAAATAAATCTGCCTCAAGGCGACAGTTTTTACAACAGTCTTTTTTAGCTGGCACAGCGCTTATTACGGCTCCATTTTTATTTAGCAATACGGCAAATGCGGCAGAGCAATCTACCATAAACAAACAAGACAGACTGAAACTTGGTATCGCAGGATACAGCTTTGTACATTTTAATCTAGAACAATCTTTAGCCATGATGAAGCGGATGAACGTTCGATACTTGTGTATCAAAGATTTCCACCTCCCTTTCGATAGTTCTGCCGAACAGATTGCTGCATTTCATAAACAGTTAGCAGATGCCAATGTAAAAGGCTATGCCGTCGGGCCAATTTATACGAAGTCAACTCAAGATATCGATAAAGCATTCGATTATGCAAAACGGGTAGGGGTTGATCTGATTGTGGGCATTCCTGAAATTAAAGATCTACCTTACGTTTCTCAGAAATGTAAAGAAACAAATATTCGTTATGCAATTCATAACCACGGTCCCGAAGATAAAATCTACCCCAATGCAACGGTCATCTGGAATAATATCAAATCGCTAGATAAGAACGTAGGTATGTGCTTTGACATGGGACACAATATGCGCGACGGACAAGACCCTTTGAAAGATTTACTTCGCTATAAAGACCGCATATTTGACCTGCACCTTAAAAATGTAACCTCCGCAACCGCCGAAGGAAAAACATGTGAACTAGGACGCGGCGTAATCGATATTCCAGCATTTGTAAAAGGCCTTCTGAAAATTAATTATCAAGGATCGTGCAGTCTAGAGTTTGAAAAAGACATGAAAGATCCGCTTGCCGGCCTTGCTGAATCGGTAGGATATTTTAGAGGGGTGTTAAGTGCAGTTTAAGTTTAGATTTTAGCCATTAGATGTGAGACATTAGAGTTTGGCGCCAATTAGGCGCCTTCCTTATTTAACGCTTATTCGAGTTGGAGTAGTTGTATTGTCTTTGAGGAAAGGAAGGATGCAAGGATTGGCAGGATCGGGTATGGCGTATGAATGGCCAGCATAGGTCTTTATACTAAGTACTAACTACTAAATACTATTCCTGAACCAAGATAGGAAGGATGCAGGGATAATCAGGATCACGACTGATGATTATTTATTGATTACTTTTTCTCATCCTTTGCTGACCCATATCATAGCCCTTTGCGAGCGGGTTTGGTAGGGGTATATAAGGGGAGTGAAAGGGCTTTACAAGGGTTTTAAGCAGAAGGAAAGTCAAGGTATCTATTATCTTGTTCCGACTAGATGTCTTGAACCAGGAAAAAAATGATGAAAAGATTAACACGATCCTGCCAATCCTAAAATCCTTTTTTTCCTGGCTCAAAGACAATACCCTAATCCTATCATCCTTTTTTTTCTGTTCCAGACATACTCTAATATCTAAAATCTAATGTCTCACATCTAATACGAAACCAATCTTTTTCCTTAAATTAGACTCATAGCCATTTATAAATGAGATTGATTGCACTTCTTTGTATGTGCTTGCTGAGTTTTTATGCTCATGGGCAATCCGAGTTTTCTTTTTTAACAAAGAAGCGGCATCTTGATTTTGAGTTGGTGGGTAATCTTATCATCGTTCCTGTCAAGTTAAATGGTGTTTCGCTTTCCTTTCTGTTGGATACGGGGGTCAAGGAGACGATCCTATTTGCGGGGAAGCAGGACACTGTTCCGCTTGACAATGTGCATCGGGTGAAGTTTTCTGGAATTGGTATTGAGGATGGGGTAGAAGGGATTATGGCCATTGCAAATGATTTGGAGATCGGCGGCACCTTGCGGGATTCGTCGCACAATGTATTTGTCATCAATGGCGATGAGCTCGATATCTCCAGCCACATCGGCATGCCCGTTAATGGAATATTAGGAGCGCGCTTTATTCAGCAGTTTGTGCTGAAGATTGACTACATCAAGAACAGGATTAGCTTATACGACCCGCAAAACTTTCCGGAAAAAATCACTAGAAAATTTACGAGACTTCCTATTCACTTGGAACGCGATCGGCCTTATACGGAAGTGGATATTCGTTTGGCGGATAATCGAATGGAGCATGCTAAGATGCTGATTGATATGGGCAATTCAGATGGACTACTGATTTTTCCCTTCGTTCTGGATTCCTTTCAAGTGAAGGAACCTAGCGTCTATGAATTTATCGGTCGTGGCTTTAATGGAGAGATCTATGGCAAGCGAAATCGGATAGCCGGATTCGACTGGGCTGGCTTTCAGATAAAACAACCTATTGTTTCTTATCCGGATTCCAATGCCGTGCACGCGGCTAGGTTAGCGGAAAGCCGGATCGGATCTGTAGGGAGTCAGGTGTTGCGCCACTTCCATGTAATCTTGAATTATCAGGGGGAGGAGATATATTTAAAGCCGAATAAGAATTTCGGGAAGCCTTTTGAATTCAATATGAGCGGCATGGAAGTCAAGCATGATGGCTTGGTATGGGCGCAGCGCGAAGTCCCGACCAGCATTGGAGGACGCGACAAAGATGATCCTAATGGCGGGGTAACAGCTTGGCAATCGCAGGTATTGAAATACGAGTTTAAATTATTGCCGGTTTATGTGGTTGCGGGGGTACGACAGGATTCGCCCGCAGAAAGGGCAGGGGTACTGAAAGATGATGTGCTGATAAAGATAAACGGAAAGAAGACCGAAAATATGAAACTCAAGGACCTGTTGCATAAACTACAGCACAAAGACGGCGACCTGATCAATTTGGTCGTTGAGAGAGCGGGCGAAGAAAAGCAACTGCGATTTAAATTAGTGGATCCAATTCCTTACAAAGGAAATTGATGTTGGGCGCTATATATAACACCAATGCGTAGAGCCCTTTCACTAAAGGGCTTCAGTAATACAGGGCGCGTAAATTTAACGTTATGGGTTCCTCCTAATAAAAGAAAGCGTCTTTTCAGACGCTTTCCTTTATTCATTTACAACTCCCATTTTACTGAACTTATCAATTCGTTCAGCGACTAGGGCGTCTTTATCTTTTTGCAGTAATACTGCTAAATCCTCAAGGATTCTGTTTTTAACATTGATTGCTGTCGTTTCTGGGTCTTGGTGTGCTCCACCTAGGGGTTCAGCGATGATGCCATCGATCAATCCATTGCCTAGCATATCTTCAGCCGTTAGTTTTAAGGCTTCAGCAGCGCGTTCCTTGTGGTCCCAGCTTCTCCATAGAATCGATGAACAAGACTCTGGAGAGATTACCGAATACCAAGTGTTTTGCAACATGTATACGCGGTCGCCGATACCAATACCTAAAGCTCCACCTGATGCACCTTCGCCAATTACGATACAGATTACCGGCACTTTAAGCACCGACATCTCCAGTAGGTTTCTAGCGATTGCTTCACCTTGACCGCGCTCTTCAGCTTCTAGTCCTGGATAAGCACCCATCGTATCAATTAACGTAACGATAGGTTTGTTGAATTTCTCTGCCATCTTCATCAGGCGTAATGCCTTGCGATAGCCTTCAGGGTTTGCCATTCCGAAGTTACGGAATTGACGCTCTTTCGTGTTTTTACCTTTCTGATGTCCAATTACCATTACCGGTTGCCCCGCGATAGAAGCAAAGCCACCAACGATGGCTTTATCATCTTTTACTGTACGGTCACCATGTAATTCAATAAAATCGTCGCAGATAAGGTCAATATAGTCGAAAGTTTGAGGGCGGTCGGCATGGCGTGACATTTGCACTTTTTGCCATCCGGTCATGTTGTTGTACACCTCAAGCTTAGTTTGTTCAAGTTTTTCTTCCAGTTCGCGGATTGTTGCTCCCATATCTACTTTGGTTTTTTCTTCTACTTGCTTTACCTTTTCGATTTGAGTTTGTAAATCAGCGATAGGCTTTTCAAAATCAAATGTTGTTTCCATCATAAACTATTAGCTGCCAACATAGGCGAAGCTAAGTTAATTGTTTTTTAAGAAATTATGAAAACTAAATTGCTGGGTTAAACGGGGTAATACGAGCTAGTCTTTATTTATTTACTGATTTTGAGCGGAATAGCGTCGTTGTGCAGATTGCAGTTTTGTGCAGTAGTTAAAATTTAATAACTTCATCGGCATGATTGCACAGGCTGAAGACAACAAACCTAGATTTCCATATGTTTTTTTGCTAAAAATATTTTTAGTGATCGGGTTGATTGCCGCTGATACCTACCTGGGTAAAGAAATAATGCAGCAAAAAACTCTTGTTCAGGTTATGCGAGGCTTTTACAGCTTCTTGATCCCAAGTATCTTTCTTTCCGTGATACGTTATGTAGTCATCTTTCTTTATAACGCACGACATAAGCAGCGGGCGGTGCGTGGGAACTTTGTTTTAGGGGTAAACAGATTGACGGCTGTATTAAATGTAGTTTTTGCATTGATCGCCCTATTGATCAGCTTTGGTATCAATCCTAAGGATTTTATCACGAGCTTAACGATCGTTGCGATGGCGATTGCGGTTTTATTCCGCGACTATATCACCAACATGATTTCCGGATTAATTGTGATGTTCTCCGAACAGCTTTCTGTAGGCGATCGTATTAAGGTGGGTGATCAAAAAGGAAGAATTGTCGATATTACCTTCGCGAATATTGTGTTGCAGGATGAGGAAGATGATATTATTATGGTTCCCAACAACCTGGTATTTACTTCCACTTTTATGAACCTCTCGGCACACCAATCGAGTTTGTTCACCGTCCGATTTGAGCTGCCTTTGCAGGCATCGCTAGAGGTGGAAGAGTTGGAAGAGGCGCTACGGGTAAGTTTGACAACGCATCCTAATTTAAGTGATAAGCCCGATGATTTCCAGCTTAAGGTGGTTGAATTGGGAAAAGACTTCGTTCGTTATAAGTTAGATCTTCATGCAGTAAGCAACAGCAATCGGATGCATAGGCAGTTGGAGAACGAAATATTAAAAGAAGTAATCAAATTTGAGCGTAGGGTACTTAAATCTTCCTAACCTTCACACGCTTGACAAAGTGATGCGAACCTTTCTTTAAGATGAGATCTGCACGGTATCGAGTAGGGAGGATGTTTTCATGAAGGTTTGGTCGGTTGATTTCATTCCATATGCGGGTTGCCATTTCCACGCTTTCATCTACACTCATGTTCGCATATTTATGGAAGTATGATTTCTCGTTCTGAAAGGCAGTGGCTCTTAAGGATTCGAATCTGTCGATGTACCAAGCTACAATATTCTTTTCGTCAGCATCTACATAAATGGAATAATCGAAGAAGTCGGATACGAAGACACCATTTCTGCGCGAGTTGACCTGCAAGACATTGATCCCTTCGACAATCAAGATATCAGGCTGTGCAATTGTAATCTTATCCTGCGGTAGTACATCATATTCCAAGTGGGAATAGATCGGAACCGTTAATGATGATTTTCCAGACTTCACATCGGAAAGAAATTGCAGCAATTCTTTGGTATTATAACTTTCAGGGAATCCTTTTCTATTGAGGATATCACGGCGTATGAGTTCTTTGTTGGGATAAAGGAATCCGTCTGTCGTGACCAGTTCCACTTTAGGTTTGTTCGGTAATAGCGATAATACCTTGCGTAAAACCCTCGCTGTGGTACTTTTCCCGACAGCGACCGATCCTGCAATGCCGATGATGAACGGAAGTTTGCGGTTGTTGCGGCGGAAGAAGTCATTGCTGCGGCGATGCAACTCCCGAAACTCGCTGATATGTACGTCCATGAGATGCGCCAATGGAATATAGATATCTTCGATCTCTTCCATCGTTAAAGGCTCATTTAAGGCGTGCAGCGCACCTAAATCCTCTTCAGCTAGCATATTACTCAACTGACCATTCAACCGTTTCCACTCCTCGCGTGTAAAGTTTTGGAATGGGCTGGTAAAAGTATGTTCGCTAATAAAAGGCATAGGGTTCTTCTTTATCCGAGCGCAAATATACAATCTTCAACAATTTTCCGGCTATTTTGTTGTATCAATTACATTACTTTCGATGATAATTGGATGCTGTAACATCTTGTGGATTGGACATTTATCAGCGATTATATAAAGTCTTTTAATCTGATCTTCATCAAGATTTCCTTCAAAGCTGATATGACATCTGACGTAAGTCGTCTGTTGCAGGTCGCTTTTTACGAACTCACTGCTTAAGTTTATGTTAATTTTTTTGACATCCCATTGCTTGCGATTTGCATACATACGCATGGTGATGACTTTGCAAGAGCCAATGGAGGCCAGGAGCAATTGGGTGGGGGTGAGGCCTTTATTCTGGCCACCTAGATCTAGGGGTTCGTCTGCTAAAATGGATAGATCGCCGTAGGCTACTTTCGTTGTGTAATTCTCTTCCTCTATAGTAACCTGTACTTCGTTTGCCATACGTTATTGATATTCTAAAAGTCCTTTAATAATTAGTGATCCTGTTGCAGGGTTGGTTGCTAGCGGTACGTTCCATAGATCGCAGATACGCATCAGCATTTGTATATCGGGTTCGTGTGGATGCTTGCCGAGTGGGTCGCGGAAGAAGATGATTCCGTTGATCTTTCCCTCAGCAGCCATCGCCGCAATCTGTGCATCACCGCCCTTCGGACCGCTAAGTTTCAATTCAACTTCTAAACCGGTTTGCTGAATGTAGGAGCCGGTGGTTCCGGTTGCTACCAAATGAGCTTTGGCGAGTTCCTCCTGATGGTCTTTGACGAAGGCCACCATTTCTGCCTTTTTACCATCATGTGCGATTAGAGCGATAGTTTTTGCCATGTTGTAGATAGTCTTTTTGTGATCTTTGTTGACGTCCGTAAGATAGTGAAAATCTTGGAAAGGCTATATCAGGAAAGTGTCGTAATGAGAAATTGAGCTAACGTTTGCGGTTATTCTGATTTTCTATAAGTTTAATACGCTCTTTCTCTGTTGTCTCATTCTTGCTATAAATTTCATAGATCCTTAAGTTCACATCAAAGTATTATGGAATGTCAGGGAATCTAGTAAGTTAAAGCTTCTCTCTTAAGAATTTCCAAACAGAGTATCCTTGTTTCTCTTCCTTCTTCTCTATATTTTCTTTATCAGCGATCAGGTCTCTAGCTAAGGCATCCAGCAAGTCTTCATTTTCACTAATCAGTTTGTCGGCTAAGGAAACCAATTTCTGTATGTTGGTTTTTGATGCCGCATCTAGCGAGGGTTCAATAGATGAGAGATTCGTTGGTTCTAATCGAATGTAATTGTTTGTCTTTTTAATAGACCGGAACAATTGCCTCAGGAAGAAATCGTTGGATTCTGATGATCCGCTCGACATGATATCCACTAATGCGGGTCCGATAGAGATGGCTTTCTTCTTTTTAAAGTCGTCGTAATTGTAAGCATTTTTGGCAAGGCCAGTACCTAGTGAAAGGATATGTACATCATCTATCTTGAAGGTCTGAAAGGTTTTTAGCACTTCAATCAAGGCGCATATGCTGGGATTATGCGCAAATACACCGCCGTCGACTAAAGGATAGCGCGTACCGGCGAGTGAAAAGATCTGCGCTACGGAAAAATAGGTGGGTGCGGCAGTGGTTGCCCGACATACATCGCGCACAAGGTAGTCGCGGGATGGACCATGGGAGATTGCTTTCTGCTGCCTAAAGAGGTGGTTTTTTCGAAGTTCGATGTTGTAGGCTGTCATTAAACAAGGCTTGATGAGCTGGCTGAGTTTAACATCGCCTACATAGTTACATACTATTTTTTCGAGTACTTTTTCATCGTAAAGTTCCGCTAATAGACCGAACTGATTTAAAAAGCGTCTCCAGCTGCTGGTGGTAAATATTTCCGTACCATGCTCTAAATAAATATCGAGGGCTTGTTTGGCTGTGTATTTCGGGCGATTGCTGTTTTCGGGATCCGGACAGATTAGGAGGGCGATCAGCAAGCCGCCAGTACTGGTGCCCGCAAAGAATTCAAAATAGTCAGCAATATGAGCCTCAGGGTCGTTGGTAAAGCGTTTGATTCGTTCCTCCAATGAAACCACAACCATCCCTGGGATAATGCCGCGAATACCACCACCGTCAATAGATAAAATACGTTTCATTGTGTTTCAGCCCGCTAGGAATTATTTTGAAATATAATGATGCTTAAGTTACGAAAAATTATATATTTGCACCCACATTCTCAGGAGAGGTGTCAGAGTGGTCGAATGAGCAGACCTGGAAAGTCTGTATACGGGATGACTGTATCGAGGGTTCGAATCCCTCCCTCTCCGCGAAAGATGAAAGAGCAACTATTTACAGTTGCTCTTTTTCGTTTAAAGGCATTCTTCTCTTTTTCATTTATTCCTAAGTTCTCAATAAATTCAATGCTTTTGTCAGAGTAGGTTTTGTCTAATCGATAGATGATCAGTTAATAGATGTCTGCTATTGTCGATTATTATCACACATTCACGTTGAAAATATCAGAGCAAGACAAATAAAAATGCAATCACTAAAATGAAAAGCGCGGACAATCTTAATACAAACAATACTTCCATAGAATCGTTATTATATCAAACAGAAACTGAGAAATATTTAGCAAGAAAATGTTCAGCATTATGAAACTGAAAGCTCCTTTGTTCGGGAATTTTTCACTCAAGTGTAACTCAAGGTTATTTAGCAACATTTAGGGGAATAGCAATAAGCAACTCTAACAAAGAACTAATATTTGAAGATTTTTTAGAATAAATAAAACGAATAACCAAGCCGCAAACCGTTAGCAACAATGTAAAACACAAAATTCGATAAATATGAGTACACTTGATAATAAAGTAATAATTGTAACCGGCGGGGCAGCCGGAATAGGTGGTGGAATTACCAGCGAACTTGTTAAACGAGGAGCTTCTGTGATTGCCGTGGATGTTAATGAAGAAGCAGGCAAAAATATTGAAGCAAAAAACCCTGGAAAGGTCTTTTTTTTAAAAGGTGATGTTTCTCAAGAAGCAGTTGCGCAGGAAGCTGTAGAAAAAGCGGTAAGCAAGTTTGGAAAACTTACAGGATTGGTAAATAACGCTCATGTTTCGAGGCAAAAACCACTTCTTGAACTTAAGGAGGACGATTGGGCAATTTCTTTTGGAACAGGTTTTAATGCAACGCTTAACTTTATGAAAGCAGCATACAAAGAATTAAAACAATCGAAGGGCTCTATCGTCAACTTTGGTTCGGGTGCCGCACTGCAAGGGAGTAGATTTCAAGCGAGTTATGCTGCGGCCAAAGAAGCTATAAGAGGGTTAAGTCGTGTAGCTGCAACGGAATGGGCAGTAGATAATATTCGGGTAAATGTTGTTTGTCCTTTAGCGTTTACCGAAGGGGTTGAGAAATGGAAAGAACAGTTTCCAGAAGATTATAAACACGTTGTTGAACAAATTCCTTTAGGGCGCTTTGGAGACCCTCAAACCGATGTTGCACCGATAGTTGCATTTTTACTTAGTGAAGATAGTAAATATATGACAGGGCAAACTTTAATGGCAGACGGAGGTGACATTAAACTACGTTAAGGCGGGGAATTATTACACTTGCTAACAACTAAGCTTGGGGATTCGTTACATAATGTGAACTTCTAGCTTCTGTAGAAAGCATTTTCTGTAGGCAAGGTATTTTGAAAGACCTGAAAGCAAAAGCGTCTCGTGTAATCCGTAAATCTGTTACAACTGCACTTATTCTAGCTACTTTTCAGTTCATTAAATACCAGAACTTATGTTCCAAAATAGAAAAATCGTAAATAAGATTATATGCAAGTTATATTAGGTGCCAACGGACAAATCGGCGAGGAATTGGCTAGAGAGCTATACCGAAATTTTACCTCAAGCATAAGGATCGTAAGTCGAACAGCTAAAAAGGTGAATGAAACGGATGAAGTCTTTTCTGCAGACTTGTTGAATCTAGAAGAGGCAATCCAGGCAGTGAAAGGGGCCGAAATTGCCTATTTCACCCTAGGATTACCAATGGATTCTGATTTATGGGAAAGAACCTTTCCAACAATTCTTAGTAATGTTATTGAAGCGTGCAAAATAAACGGTGCCAAGTTGGTGTTTTTTGATAACACTTACATGTATCCGCAGGACGATAAGGTTTTGACCGAGGAGACCCCGTTTAGCCCGCTGGGTCGAAAAGGAAAGGTTAGGAAACTAATGGCAGACATGCTGCAAGAGGAAATAGATAATAATACCTTGGAAGTGGTCATCTGTCGAGCTCCCGAATTCTATGGACCTGGAAAAACGCAAAGTATAACCAACAGCTTTATTTTCGACAATATCCAAAAGCAGAAGAAGCTGATTGTGCCGATAAGTTCTAGAAAAAGAAGAAGTTTAATCTGGACGCCTGATGCTAGTCGCGCAACGGCACTAATCGGAAATACGCCTACGGCCTATGGTCAAACTTGGCATTTACCAGTTGATGAAACGCATCCGACCTATCGAGATTTAATTGATTTAACGTCTAATGTCTATCATAGAACATTTCGATACCTCGTACTACCTAAGGTTTTTTTCAAAATTGCCGCATGGTTCAATCCCAAAGTAAAAGAATTATTAGAGCTGTTGCCTAGATATGCTTATGATAATATCTTCGACAATTCGAAGTTCAAAAATCATTTTTCTAACTTTCAGGTTACCACTTACAAAGAAGGGATAGAGCAAATTAAAAAAGAGCAGCGAAACGGAAGCGATATATAATTAGGAAATGGACAAATCGGAAAGCCTGAGAAAACGTCAGTTTCCCCTTTAGACTTTAGAGCTTCGTTCAATTCGTCGGGCACTATGCAAAAATACTTTAGCGTAATAGTGGACTCTGATATGCAAAGCTTACTAGAGAAAAGCTGTTATTTGAAACCATTAAACATCAACTATGAAGAGTATATTACTAGTAGTAACTAATGTGTCCTATTACGAGAGTGGATTGGAAACCGGCTTATGGCTGAGCGAAATCACACACATTTATCATACGGCTAAACAGGAGGGTTGGACGGTTACTATCGCAAGTCCCAAAGGAGGAAAAGTACCAATTGATCCTGAAAGTTTAAAGCCGTTAGTGATGGACAAGATCACGAAGGAATATAACAGTTCGCCAAGTTTCATGAAGGAACTTAACCAATCTGCAAGCCTCGCAGAAGTTGAGAATAAAAAGTTCGATTGTTTATATTTGGCGGGAGGGCACGGAACGATGTATGACTTCCCTCAAAACGGTACTTTGCAAGCTATGGTAAGAGGGCACTATGAGAGCGGAAAAATAGTCGCAGCAATATGTCATGGTGTTGGCGGATTATTGAACGTAAAGCTTTCTAACGACAGGTATTTAATTGCAGGAAAGCGATTAACTGGTTTTGATTGGTTTGAAGAAAGTATCGCCAGAAGAAAAAATGAAGTGCCTTTTAATCTAGAGGCTTCTATCAAAGAAAGAGATGTAACATTTGTAAAAGCGTTCATTCCAATGACGTCCAATGTTGTTAGGGACGGCAATTTAATCACGGGTCAAAATCCGTTCAGTTCGAAGGAAATTGCAAGCGTAATTGAGCATGTGTTGGAAAATTAAACTAAATTAGCATTAATCAATTTGTTGTCAATACCGACTTTGGCGATGAAGTTACTAGCATAAAAAAAATTGAACTGCTAAAAGAAACGAAGCCGTATGTATAAAGACGATACTAATCTTCCCTTTCTCATTTCCTTGCTTTCGGAAGAAAGAGATCGTCTAACAAAGTTTATCGATCAAGCAATCTCAGATAACCAGTATTTAAGTGCACACTATCATGCGGGAGCTCTCGAGCAAGTATCTTTAAGTCTATATAAGCTAAGAGAGCTCGAGGATCCTTTACATAATGAAAAGGCGTTTTGGAAACGAAATATAGCGGGGATTGAGAGCGACATCGCATCCGAACCATCGAGCGAAATGCGGGAATATTTTCAGAGCGAGCTTATAAGTGCGACAGAAGAGTTGGAAAAGCTCAATCGCATAGTTGAAGAACCAACGCAAAAGGACAAGCGTCTATTCGCCGATATTCTAGAGCAGTTACTTGATAAGAAAGTCAAGCATCTGAAACTTATCTTAATAAAAAACGACAATTTCTATTTTTCAATTAGCTATGCCAATAAGACCGCAAAGGTCAGTCTGCCAGGAATAAAGCAACTGCTAAAGAAAAGAATCTTCTTTTACGACAACCTAGAAAAACTAGAACAAATCGGCTTTGTTTACACGCCGAAGCAAACGAAACTAACTTTGACGATTCAAGGGAATAAGGAAGAAATTCTCAAAAAACTTAATCATCTATTTGCCAAAATTGTCTTCGATGTTTTCCAATACAACGAATTCAAAGCAGATGCTTATCTACAATTTATAGACAAAACCAAAGCTTTATAGCCTCAATGCTTTAATTCCCCGCTATAAAGGCTCAAAGCATTCGAAAGAATTTATCGAAAAATAGTAAGAATTTATAAACATTTCAGATTAATAAATCAACGCTTAGTCTAAAATTAAATTTGTCAAGCCGAAACTAACCGACCGCTACTTATTTCATTGAATACATCAAAAAATATCGTCTTCAAGAACTTATCGAAAGGCAAAATAACCTGTTGCTCTTCTAAAAAACCGAAAACTTAGCTTGTTATTAACTTTATAAAGTTCTTATTAAACTATTTAAACGCTTTAGTTTTCTTAATTTTTATTGAACAAGAAGTTAATATTCTCTTAATAAACCTTAATTAGCTTTGTCGGCATAACTTAACCGACTAACGATGACTATTACAGCTACGTTTTTAAGGCCTTTAATCGCCGCTTCATTTTACAAGAGAAACCAAGGAAACTTGCTTCTGCCACTTGTTATCGACCATGGAAAGGAGACTAACCCTTTCGTGTCGACTTCAACTTCAACCGACCACCCTAGTGATAAACAGGCGACCTTCAAAATAATCTCATAGTAGACTAACTTTTTATTTTTTTATGAAAAAATGTATACCAATATTCCTATTGGCAGGGATGGCATTGTCCTTACCGATACAAGGGAAAGAATCGAAACTAAGCGTAGAACTATTGTACAGCAATGTTTTACAGCAAACCATACGCGGAAAAGTCGTTGATGGAAGCGGCAATCCCATTGAAAATGCAACAGTTGCTATTCAGGGCACTAACCGCGGTACAGCGACAGATAAGTTAGGTCGGTTTACGATTGAATCACCTAAACAAAATCCTACATTAGTTGTTTCGTACGTCGGTTTTAACACGAAAACACATGCTGTTACAAACAATGCTGACGACGTGCTGGTGCAGCTAGACAACAAAAATGACTTAGATGAAGTCGTTGTGGTTGGATACGGAACGCAAAAGAAGGTTAATCTAACGGGCGCTGTCTCGCAGATTACCTCCGAAACGCTGGAGAATCGTCCTTCTTCCAGTCTGAGTCGGATGTTGCAAGGCGCTCTTCCCAATTTAAACTTAAAGATGGTTGACGGAAGTCCAACTCGCGGTGCGACCTTTAACGTACGTGGTACGACCTCGATCGGTGCCGGTGGTAGTGCTTTGGTTTTGATTGATGGCGTAGAGGGCGATCCAAATATGATCAATCCGAACGATATCGAGAGTGTGACCGTTTTAAAAGATGCGTCTTCGGCGGCTATCTATGGCTCGCGTGCCGCGTTTGGGGTGGTATTGATCACAACAAAGACCCCCAAAGCAGGAAAGGCTACTGTAACTTTAAACTCGAATTTCTCGATCAATAATAGGGTAGTGGAACCTAAGCTTGTGACCAATGGCTACCAATGGGCAAAAAACTTTAACGATGCCTTCAATGCATGGTACGACTATAAATCAACGCCAATTTCGGTGAACAACGTCTATCCATTCTCGTTGGAGTATTTAGAGGCTTTGCGGAAGCACGACGAAAATCCTACTGGTGAAGACGTCGTTTACAATCCTGCAACGAAGCGCTACGAGTATTTCGGTAATACCGATTGGTACAACATCATATATCGCAACGACATGCCTGCAACCGAACAGGCCATGAGCGTATCGGGTGGTGGCGATAAAGCATCCTATTTCCTTTCCGGACGCTATTATCATCAAGGAGGCTTGTTCCAGTTCAATCCGGATAAGTTCAACAAATACAACGTCCGAGGAAAAGGCGATATCAAAGTAACCGACTGGTTAACTTTCCAAAATAATATGGAAATCTCATCGTATGACTATCATTACCCGATGTTTGCAGATGGAGACGGAAATATTTGGCGAAATTTTGAGCACCAAGGATATCCTATGGCGGTTATCCATAACCCCGATGGGACCTATACCCATACCGCAATTTATACCGGTGTTGCATCGTATATGGAAGGCGTAAATGCTTCCGATCTCAATAATACCGTGATTCGAAACACAGCAGGCGTAGTCATCAAACCGCTGGCAGGATTAACATTGAAGGGCGATCTTACCTACGCAAGAACTTGGCAAGATGATACCAGAACCAACAACTATGTGAATTATAGTAATTCGCCGGGGGTAATCGACCGCTTTGGTCGAAGCTTACTAAGACAGCTCGGCGACCGTAAAAAGTATCTTGCAGGAAACATCACGGCAAACTACATGAAAAAGTTCGCTGACAAACATGACATCAATGCATTAATTGGTTACAACGTCGAAGAGCAAACCTTCAAAAACCTAGATGCTCAACGCGACGGAATCATATTGCCCGATAAACCCGATTTTAACCTAATGGATGGTTTAAATTTCAATATCGGCGGCGGCGGTAATGAATGGGCATATATTGGATTGTTCTATCGCTTCAATTATGCGTACGCCAATAAATATTTGCTGGAGCTAAATGGGCGTTACGACGGATCGTCGAAATTCCCGGAAGATCAACGCTTTGGTTTCTTTCCATCGGTCTCCGCGGGATGGGTTGTATCGAATGAATCATTTTTTGAAGATGCGAAGCCTTTGGTCAGCAACTTAAAGTTTAGAGCATCCTATGGTTCTCTTGGAAATGGAAATATCAGTCCATACCGCTATCAAGAGCAAATGGGTGTCGCAAAAACGGGTGTTATTTTAGGTGGTGTTCAACCGAGCTATACGTCTATCCCAGGCGTCATTCCTGAAGGCTTAACCTGGGAAAGATCGACGACATTCAACGTGGGAGCAGATCTTGGTTTTTTTGATAATGCCTTAAACCTAACTTTTGATTGGTACAATCGTAAAACCTACGATATGTTTACCATAGGCGAGCCGCTTCCTGCTGTATTTGGCGCCGCAGTTCCTTATGGTAATTTTGCCGATCTGTCGACAAAAGGATGGGAACTAACCGTTAATTATAACAATCAATTTGAACTTGCCGGCAAACCCTTCAATTGGGGGATAAACGGTTCCTTATGGGACAGTAAATCTAACATCACTCGTTTTAACAATCCGAGGAAATTATTGAGTTCTTATTATGTAGGACAAGAAATTGGCGAAATTTGGGGATATCAAACCCTGGGATTCTTCACCTCAGAAGAAGACGTGAAAAACCATGCCGATCAAAGTTTTATTCGTAACTCGAATAACAATGTATGGCTGCCGGGAGATTTGAAGTTTGCTGACTTACCGAATGCGAATGGCGAAGTCGATGGTGTGATTAACAACGGTGATAATACAGTAGAAAATCCGGGCGATCGCCGTATAATCGGTAATAATTCTCCACGTTATCAGTTCGGATTCAACCTTTCCGGCCGTTGGAATGGCATCGGACTGTCTGCATTCTTCCAAGGTATCGGTAAGAGAGATTACTATTTTGCACCGGAAGCAGGTTTATTTTGGGGACCGTATAACCGTCCATATGGTTATCAGCCAACAAAAATGATGGAGGATATGTGGTCGGAGGAAAATCCAGATTCTTATTTCCCAAGATATAGAGGCTATACTGCCTTGGGAACTGACCGTTCATTAGGTGCCCCGCAAACCCGTTACTTGCAAGATATATCATACTTACGCGTTAAAAATATTACGATTGATTACAGCCTGCCGAAAAGCTGGTTGCAAAAATCGAAGCTAGCCAACGTTCAAGTATTTGTAACCGGGCAGAATCTATTCACTTTCTCAGGATTATTCAAACACACAGACAACTTTGATCCGGAAGTGATCGAGAAACCTATTGGTGACTTAACGAACAACCAAGCAGAAGGCTATGCTTACCCACAATTGAAATCTTACACCTTCGGATTAAATGTCACATTCTAAATCTACAACGATGAAACCATCTATAAAATATTGTTTATTAGCTTTTGCTGCATTGCTGTGCTCGGCATGTAGTAAGAATTTCCTCGACAGGGAACCATTCGACAAATTGGTGCCTAATAGTTTCTTCAACACAGAAGCTGACTTACAGCTTTACAGCAATTCGTTCTATCAACAATTTACGCCATCAGCGCTTGCCATTGTGCAGGCAGATGAAATGGGCGAATATACCTCGAAGAACAACTCCCCAAAGTTCATCTCCGGAAGCTTTACGCCGATCGATCAGGGAGGCTGGTCATGGACTAAGCTCCGAAACATCAACTATTTTTTAAGTAAGTATGATAACCCGGCAATCCCCGAAGCTGCTCGGAAACACTACGCTGGAATCGCTAGATTTTACAGAGCCTTATTTTATTTTGATATGGTAAAAGACTACGGCGATGTGCCATGGTATAGCAAACCACTCTCAACAGATGATAGAGATATGCTGTACAAAAAAAGAGACCCTCGTGCAGCGGTTATGGACTCAGTCTTAGCCGACTTGGATTATGCAGTAGCCAATATTCGCGACAAGAAGGATAATACATCTTCCATGATCAGCAAATGGGTAGCCTTGGGAATCAAGTCGCGCATCTGCTTATTCGAAGGAACCTACCGTAAATACCACAGCGAGATCGGATTGGCTAACACAGCAGACAAGTGGCTGACCGAAGCATTAAACTCAGCAAAACAAGTAATGGATTCAAAACAGTATTCGCTATATAGTACGGGTAATCCAACGACAGATTATCGTACATTGTTCACCAGCGAAAATCCGGTTGCTGCCGAGATTATGTGGGCCAATACCTATAACAATGCGTTAAAGCGTTGGCATGAGGTTACCTGGAAGTTCAATTCAGCGACCTATGGTGCTCGCTGGGGCTTGAACAAACAATTTGTTAATACCTACTTAAATGCCGACGGCTCGAGATTTACTGATAAAGCAGGCTTTGACGAACTTTTGTTCGTCGAGGAAATGAAAGGTCGCGATCCACGTCTGTCACAAACTATCCGTGGCTTAGGATACAAGCGCTCAGACGGATCCGCTGCGCCAGCAAACTTTGGTTATACATTTACAGGATATCACATCTTAAAATTCAGCTTAGACGATAAAAGACTGGATGGAATAGCCGAAGCCTATAACTCTATTACGATGTTGCGTTATGCCGAAGTGTTATTGAACTATGCGGAATCTGCTGCTGAACTAGGACAAATGGCCGGAAATGCCAGTATTTGGGAACAAACGATTGCTGCCCTAAGAAAGCGTGCCGGCGTTAATCCAAAGCAGCCTGAAACAGCAGATACCTATCTACAGCAAGTGTATTTCCCTGAGATAAGCGATAAGTTTTTACTAGAGGTGCGTCGCGAACGGGGCATCGAGCTTTGTTATGAAGGCTTACGCTATGATGATCTAATGCGCTGGAAAAAGGGAACATTGCTAGAAATGCCATGGAAGGGTATTTACGTGCCGGCAATGGATCAGGAAATGGACTTAGATGGCAATGGTACTCCTGATGTATCGTTTGTCGCAAAAACGCCGGCAAGCCCGAAGCAAGGAGTATCCTACTTCGTTGTAGATGGGAAAGCCGCCAAACTCAGTCAAGGAACCAAAGGTCATATCCTATGGCGTGTCGATGAAAATCGAAAATTTGAAGATCGCAAATATTTAAAACCAATCGCAAACAGCGACTTGGTAATCAACCCTGACCTTGGACAAAATCCAGGTTGGTAATACCAAAATAAATTTTAATATGAGAAAAGCAGCTGAGGAATACTCGCTGCTTTTTCTTTTGAAATATGATAGTTTTCAAGCTGCTCGAAGCAGCGTCTGACGCTCGATAAACGGCTACAGATTTCCCCTTTTTTACAAATTCGTCGATTAATAATTTTTATATTTAATAGATCAGTCCTAGTTGATTGATTCTATGAAAAATATAGAAAAATAACGAACCCCATGATCCCAAAACATCTCCTGTCTTTTTTATTCCTGTTGCTCAGTTTGAGCGCATTCGCGAATGATGGTGCTTACTTTGCTGCTGGAAACCAATTAATACCCATTCATGAAACCGATATTTCCATACAAAAGGAAATACTAACAGTAAAGAAATTCAATAATAAATTGATCGAAGTCACAGTTTACTACGAATTCTTCAATCCTTCTCGCGAAAAAGAACTAATCGTCGGTTTTGAAGCCATATCGCCAAGTGGGGACGTGGAGGGCGCACCTAAGAAAGGACTTCACCCGTATATGCGCGATTTCACGGTAAATATGAATGGAAGTCCGTTGAAATATCAGGTCGCCTATGTTGCTGATTCACTTTACAATCAGAACGGAAAAATCAAGACCATCGACCTTGCGAATTTCGATGGCAGCACGAGTGGCAACTACGTAGACTTTTTCTACGTTTACCATTTCAAAGCCAAGTTTAAGAAAGGAAAGAACATCGTTAAACATACCTATACCTTCGATGTGTCCGGCGGTATCGAGTATAACTTTCAATTCGACTATGTGCTTACCGCAGCAAACCGTTGGGCAAATAAGCAAATCGACGACTTTACATTGAATATAGAGATGGAGGATTTTGAAGATTTTTATATTGATAAGACTTTCTTCAAACGCAAAGACGAGTGGAAGATTGATGGGGTAGGGAAGGTTCGAGATATTAAGGCAACGCCAAATTCACCGTTAGATCGTAACGCTTTGGAATTCGCAGTGAAAAGTGGAAAGTTAGTCTTTCAAAAGAAAAACTTCAGTCCGAAAGGGGAGCTATCCATTTACAGTCACAACCTCTATATCCATGAAATTCTAAATACGGACAAGGACTTTTACCTGCCGTTTTCAATTTATCAAGCCGACAACATTAATTTCGAAGAATCGCTCTCGAGCTTCCAAAAGAAGATATTGAGAAATCTGCCTTTCGCCAGACGTGGGTATGTATTCAGCGACCCCGAATTGAAAGAATACTACGAATCGTTGTATTGGTATATGCCAGACCCACAATATTCACCCGCTATCAGCAAACTCCATAAATCAGAGCAACAATGGATTGAACAATGGAAGTGATTTCCTACAACTCCATACTTTTTTTTAACCCTTTCAAACCCATATCATACCCCTTTTAGAGCGGTTGTGGTATGGGTTTGAAAGGGCTTTGAAAGGGTTTTACAAGGGCTTTAAGTTGACGAAGGCTGGATGAAGTATTGTACCAGGAAAGTATTTAGTAGTTAGTACTTAGTAGTTAGACCCGATCCTGCAAATCCTTAAATCCTTCCTTTCCTGGTTCAAGACAAACTTTTCCTTCCTTTCCTAGTTCAAGACAACCGTCTCAAATCTAATACCTCCTCATTGCAAGTCCAGAATAGAAGGCCGGATAATTGCCCATACACGTTTATGTTTGGAGGTATTATCCTCGTAACGAATCTGATATTCCGGCAATAGGATATGGCAGGAGATTCCGACATGACCTGCGACGTTTCCCTGATAGACCAGTGATATTCCCAGTTCGTCTTCAATCCATTGTTTTTTGGCCGATATGGGGATACCGTCAGCCGCTATTTGCGCTAGGGCGACGTCGTTGTTTGGTATACCGAGGGAGGCTAGAGCGAATCCACCGCCGTTTCCATCGACTACGGTCAGCATTTTAGTTCCGGGATCATATTTGTAAACGATTTGGATGTGGTCTGCGCCTCCCTTACCCGAATTGTCGACAAGGACAATATCGCCTGGCAAGATATCGAGGTCATATTGGGCATCAATATCTTCAAACGTAATCATTTTCCTAGCTGCATCCTGCGCCATATGTTGCTCTTTCAATTGCGTGTTTTCGCGATAGTCTTTACGTAGAACCCCATTTTGGTCAAAGGTCATTTTCCCATAGGAACCGAATAATGAAATATTGGAAGTATTCATAAATTGACTAGTCGTCTTGTTCGGTACGCCCGCTTTGGCATAAAAATAAGCAACAGCTTTGCCACACCAAGACTCCTTACTGCCCTTGGTAATTTTGTTTTCAATGCTGCTTTGGGGCTCGGAAAGGGCTTCAAAGGCATAGTCTGCAATTTCCTGAAGTTTGGCAACCAAGGGCGCACGCTGCAGCTCATAACTATCTAGGTCGACAAATTCATACATTTCTATCGAGCTGCCATTAGGATATTGCCAGTTAATCTTTCCATATTCAAAATAGCTGACTTTTCCGCCAGCAATGCTGGGATCATCCATTTCATCCGATCGGGGAAAGCCTAAGTTAGAAGTCGTTTCACCAACTTCCTGATATTTCATGAGAATATTACCGTGAACTTCAAATATCAGCTCATCTGGACAAGCGTATAACACACAATTCTGACAGATGGCTACACGTCCGTTAGCCAACTCTGATTCGCTGAGGATTTGGCCAGTATCGAATCCGCGCCCTGCGAGGTCTGCGATTTTTGTATTGAAATTTTCCATGATTATATTATTCGAAAAGAATGGGATCGCTGATGCTGGGCAAGGCTGGGAATACTTCGCAAATCCAACCCAAAGCCTGTATCCCGGGGTTTATTAATTCGTTTTTACTATTGATCCGACTGTCTGCAATATTGAAGAAGCCCAAACTCATACTTTCTTCCGAATGAGCAAGGTCTTGCGTAGACCAGTTGGCAGATATTTTCAAATTCTTGACCAATATCATTGCCGTCGTCATGCATTTCAGTTCCCCCTCATTGCTGCTATCTTTCATGCCATTCGAGAAAAAGTTCTTTTCCAATGCTTTCGCGTACCAAAGTTTGGAGCAATTCAATAGGGATCGGTCAAACCAATCACGTCGTAGATTGACCATGCAATAATCGAAAGATAGTTCAAAACGATCAGCCTCCGGCTGCTGCTGTATTAGCAGCTTATCTTGCTGGAGCATTTGAGTCATTGCTAAACGCTTGGATAGGAGTGGTTTTATTAACAATGGTTTGCTTTCGCTAACGAGCATAGGCTTGACTTGAAAGTTAATAGCCGGACGTCGGATCTGTTGTGTTTTAACCTGGAGCAGATTCATATTCAATTGCTGTTTTGCTAAAGACTCATGCCACTGCGTCTTCTCAATAGCAGGATTCCGTTTAATCAGTCCTTCGAACTGCTGCTGGACTGAAGTCGACAGCTTTGTTTGGTCAATGCGCTTCCATTTTAAGTCAAACCGAAAAGGTTTGTCTGGTTCATCTACTTGCTCGGGTATTTTTTGAGAGAAGGATTTACTGATCCAGACTGATGCATCCTTATTGTACCAGGCGTCGGGCTGGCCCGTGACTAGGTAATAAGAACCCGTCGCTGTAACGACAGAGGCTCTTTTTCCTTGTTCAAGCTTTGCTATCGTTTCGGCTTTGGCTTGGTTGAATATCTTTCGATAATCTTCTTTTTCAGCATCCGCTACAAGATTCTCTCGAAAAGTACTCGAATAAACCATCGTTTCCCATATGTCAGTAAAGCGGGAGCTGCCAAAAGTCATGCTTTCTTGGATAGCAGGAAGGCGTTCAGCAAGAATGGAGAGTTGTTCATTTGCTCTCGTTTTGCTCTGCGGATCGGCAGGGTCGAGTTCATCGATCATGCAACCAATCGGTTCGAAAGCAATGAACAGATTGCTTTTTTCCAGTCCGTCCTTATACTGCCTAAGAAAGAACTCTTTTAGTTTTTCTTGAAAGTCCATGATCGTTTATCCCTATTTTTGCTCTTCTTTCACCGGTTCCTCTTTCACTGCCTCTTTTTTAGGTTCTTCTTTTTTCTTCTGCGTAAAGTTGGCTCCATTCAATTTCGGCGATAGCGGCATAATGGAGGATACATATCCAATAAGTTGAACGCCATCAACCCGCAGTTGTCGCGTGTTTTGGTCAATGGTTTGATCCCAGTGGTAGTCGTCTTTCCGATAGCTCGCGGATCCTTTGCCGGATACAAATATGTTTCCGAAACTAACTGCGCCACCTGTACTTATCGTATTGGCAATTTCATTTGAATCAAAGGAAGCAGAGTTCCAAGAGATCACGACATCTTTAATCAAAATCATGCTCGTAACGACAGAAGGAAGCAATACAAACTGTTTTGGATCGTCGGGTTTAAACTCTTGGTTCACTTTACCTGTTGAAATACAGCCCTCTGGATAATCCCCCATAAGAAACCAGTTTCCAATATTCATCAAGGTGGTATCCATCCATGGCCTGTTGATGTTGGCAATACAATAAGAAAAATTAATCGTTAGTCCTTCGAAGGATGAACTGATATGCTTTTCGCTGTGTTGTTTGGAATGGTTTACCGATCCACCAAGACTTCCAAAGAGCCTAAATCCACTACTGATTTTAGCCGAAGCTTCTGTTTTTGTCGACAGCGTATCAAAGGATTTTTCAGAATGATAGTCGGTTTGGCTGTAGGTATTCCATCCGGGACCATTCTTAGAGTACCATTTGCTCGGCGTAATAAAGGTATATGGAAGATTGCCGACTCCGGGCGCATTGATCAGGCTATTTTCGTATTTGACTTTAGCACGCCGAATCATCAAGATAGCTGGGTCAATTCCTTGAGCTGATAGCAAGGCCATTGCTTCCTCAATTTCTTGCTTGGCACCGCGTGCCTGCCATTTGTCCCATGCATAATCAATGTCATCCTGGTAGACTTTACCCTGCATTGGCCATAAGTTGAACTTCATGGGGTCGGTTAATGCATTTGCATACTGTCGATCACGCTCTCTTACAGCGTCATAATATTCATCTCGATATTGATTGTATTTAGCATATTTTGGGCTGTCATTACCTTCTTCATCAACCATTATTTTTTCAGCTCGTTGCAAAGCAGCCTTGATGTTTTCATTGGCTTCCAAACCTGATTCTACACCATTAGCGCCGTTGATGATGGCATACCATGTGTCATTGACTTTCGCAGCGTTGGGCCAAGCACGATAGGTGTCGTCAATAGAAATCTTAGTATCTGTAAGCGAGAAGGTTTGTAGATAAGCATTCATGGATTGTCCGATAGCAGCATCCTTGAGCATAATGTCTTCCAAGGTTGCCGACACAGAGGCTGCTTCGGAATTCGCCGGATCTGTGGCATCAGTCGTTCCCGATTTATTCTCTCTAGCAAACTTCATCGCTTCGGCAAGGTTGGATTGAGTGGGTGTCCATGGATTTCTGAAATCTTCTTCCGGGATGGGTAGTCCAATAGGGAGAAATGATACAAATTGATTATTTGGAGTCTGGCCAGTGCTGGGATCTACACCTACGGCTTTCCATTTTAGATCCTCCATAATCTTAAATACATCGTTATTCATGACTTTAAGTTTAGTGGTTTATTAATAAGATGTATTAAAGTTGAGAATATATGTAAGCGATTGAAAAACAATATGATGAAAGACGCTTTTTAATTAGTGGAGTAGCCGATTTATCGAGGGAGCTCGAGATATTGTAATAAACTATAGCATGTAGATATAAAGTAGATAGCCTAAAATCGTGTATTTCCTCGTTCTATAGCGTTTTTATATAATTATGCTAAGGTTCCATTTATTTTTTCGGGGCGTTGGTTCTTTCTTTGTGTGGTTCTTAGCATAGATGAGTATTATGAGAAAATTGAATTTTAGAAGTGTGATTGTCGCCTTCGGTATGTTGGCTGTCATCAGTGCCTGTAGCAAGAAATCTGATGATGCAGAGACGCCAGAGCCCGAAACTCCAGAGACGCCACAACCCCCGACACCCGAGCCGTTGACATTTTTCTATGCCGGCTATAAGTATCAAACAGATTATAGAGGTGCCGATCGAAATGCTATCTTAAGCGTTGATGACTCGCTTGTTCTTCTTTCTCCCTCATTGCGTTCAGATGCATTAGCCATTGCAGCGGTAAACAAGAAGGAAGCACATATTACAGGTTATCAGAAGACATCGACAGGGCAGCAGCGTGTTGCCTATTGGAAGAATGGTAAGATTTCATTCCTAACACAGGCAGGAAATAGTAATAAAGGCACGGCAATCAATGTAATTGGGAGTAATGTCTATGTAGGGGGAACCAAAGATTCCAACGGAGCTTCCGGCTTGTATCTATGGACGAACGGAGTAGAGAAGACAAAAGCATGTTGTTTGGCACAGTCCGAACTAACATCGATTACGGAAGTTGCAGGGGAGCCCTACCTAGCAGGACGGTTTGCAAGCAATGCGCATATGTTTAACAATGAATGGGCAATGTCGATTGCCGGTCCGAATACCT
This sequence comes from Sphingobacterium sp. BN32, assembly GCF_030503615.1. Lineage (NCBI taxonomy): Bacteria > Pseudomonadati > Bacteroidota > Sphingobacteriia > Sphingobacteriales > Sphingobacteriaceae > Sphingobacterium > Sphingobacterium sp. BN32. The sequence continues at coordinate 1,831,882 of NZ_CP129963.1, read as the reverse complement.
ACGCAGACTATATACATGCCATTAATAAGGATGTTTATGTGCTCGGCCATGCAAATTATAATAGCAGTTCCGACGCGGCAATGGTATGGAAAAATCGGAAAGAAGTATTCAAGTTGCCCCTTGGAGACTTTGCATCAGACGTTATAGGAACCATGGTAGGGACAGATTATTATTTCGTCGCCAACTTCGATAACGGCGGCAAGGGCACATCTGTAGTTTATAAGAATAAAAAAAAACTTTACCAGCTAAGCGGCGCAGCTAGCATCACCGCGACTGCAATACAAGTGGTAAGCGGTAAAGTATATGTCCTCGGAAATTACCTCAACGGAACAAAATCTACAGCAGTACTCTGGACAAACGGCAAACCGCAAGTGCTATTCGCCGAAGGAAAGAAGATTTATTTGAATGATTTTGTTGTACGTTAGATTTTAGACATTAGATGTAAGATTTTAGAGCGTTGCGATAAATATTGTAGCACTTCTTTTGTGTTATGGAAATATAATTTGGATTGTAGACATTAGACATAAGATTTTAGAGCGCAACGATAAATATACTAGCACATCAATGTGCGTTATTACTATAGCGTAAAAGATAAAATATATGAGGAGTAAATAAACACCATACAGCACTTTCTCCTTAGCCAGCTTACTCTAATGTCTTAAATCTAATATCTACCATCTAGACCTAATATTGCCACCCAACAAACCGTTGCACCAGTCCGTTTTTGTCGAATACCCATACGAGATGTGCGAAGCAGCCGCCGTCGCCGACGCCTTGACTGACGTAGTAGTGGTTGTTATAGGTTTTGATTTCGAAGTCCTTGCCAGCATGCAATATTCCCCAGATTAAGGACATGGGGATATCGACTATTTTGCTACCGATTGTTGCTGTTGCTTTGCTGATTTCCGTCTTTGGAGTTCCGCAGTCCGCTCCGAAGTAATGCTCGCCATTGATCGTTGCGATCGCCTCGGATCCGTCAATATAGTCGATCTTCTTTCCTGATTTGCTGAAGGGTTTATGTTTGTATTGAAATTTAAAGGCTTTGGGGTCGGCATTTTTGAGATCATCCAATAACTTATATTGCGACCTATGAATATATCCGTAAGTGTACTCATCGTTTGCGGTGTTGAGCCTGCTCATCGGATCCTTGATTAGTAAAGCCTGCGACCAGACAGCATCAGCATTGGAAACGCCAATGTCATCATTGAAAGCAAGGATCACCATATTAGCCTTAACCTTTGCGACGACTTTACTCTTGCTATCCGGTTTTTCGCGAATGTTCGCATATCCATCCGGACTGCTGATCACAGCGACTTGAGAAAATCCAACATTAACGAATACTACTATCAAGATTAAGGTAAATAGGGCTCTCATAAGGCTTTTGTTTTTATACGATCAAATCTAACACCAAAGTTTTAATATCAAATATTTATATTTGTTGCGCATTAGCTTAATTATATAAATCAATGAGAACATGCATACTGGCATTTATCGTCTATTACATCGCACTGCTTTTAGTGCCGTGTGGCGATCATTTCCATTATGCAGAGGGCAACGCTGCGGAACCTGCTTCACATACTTATTGCTCGCATGCTCACAGTAGCGAAGATCATCATAACAGTGATGATAAAAGCTCTGAAGCACATAATAATTCTCATGATTGCTCGCCTTTGTGCGTGTGTGGCTGTTGTCATATCGTACTTTCTGATCAGGTAAGTCATCAGATCAACCTCAATGAACACATTCGTACAGAATATCAATTTATCGAATTGAATTCCTACTACGTTTTCCTATCGAGCAAGCCATTGCCAACGTTCCGAATACGGAAGAGATCCGCAGTATCTCCCGGTTTGGATTGTCCGTTATTACTGTCGTTTTTAAGGAAGAAGTAGATATCTACTTTGCGCGGCAGCTACTGCAAGAAAAGCTAAAGGAAGCCGAAGAAGAGATTCCTGATGGCGTGGGCCGTCCGGAGCTAGCGCCTGTAAGTACAGGGCTTGGAGAGGTTTACCAATATATTCTCCATCCGAAAGAAGGTGCGGAGAATAAATACACAACGATGGACCTGCGTACGATGCAGGATTGGATTGTGCGCCGGCAGTTGAACGGGACGCCCGGTGTGGCAGAAGTCAACAGTTTCGGTGGTTTACTAAAACAATACGAGGTCAGTATCGACCCGGAGCGATTAAGAGCTTATAATCTATCTATCGCGGACGTATATTCAGCTTTAGAACAAAATAATCAGAATACCGGCGGTGCTTATATCGATAAGAAGCCGACCGCCTACTATATCCGTGGTGTAGGGGTGGTGACATCCTTAGAGGATGTAAAACAAATAGCAATCATCAGGGAAAACCAGCCTCCAACTTATATCAGGGATATCGCTGATGTGAAGTTTGGAAGTGCCGTTCGATATGGTGCAATGACCTATAATGGGAAAGTTGATGCCGTAGGGGGCGTGGTGATGATGTTGAAAGGCGAGAACAGTAAAGAAGTCGTTGATGCTGTCAAAGGACGCATTGCGACCATACAGAAGACTTTGCCAAAAGATGTGACCATTGAACCTTATCTAGATCGTACAGACCTTGTCGATCGGGCAATCAGAACGGTAGAGAAGAACTTGATCGAAGGTGCGTTAATTGTAATCTTCGTGTTGGTTATTTTCTTAGGAAATCTTCGTGCAGGATTGATTGTTGCATCAGCAATTCCATTGTCTATGCTATTTGCAATCAGCTTAATGAACGTGTTTGGCGTAACTGCAAATCTGATGAGCTTAGGAGCTATAGATTTTGGACTGATTGTCGATGGCTCGGTTATTATTGTCGAGGCGACGCTGCATCACCTTGCCACGCGTGGCCTATCTGGCAAGTTAAGCCAAAAAGAGATGGATGAAGAGGTTTACCAGTCTGCGTCAAAGATTCGCTCTAGCGCAGCATTCGGAGAAATCATTATCCTCATCGTATATATTCCTATTCTCGTATTAAGAGGAGTTGAAGGGAAGATGTTCGTGCCGATGGCACAAACCGTGTCTTTCGCTATCATCGGTGCATTAATCCTATCGTTGACTTATATCCCGATGATGTGTGCTTTATTCTTACCAAAGCAAATTAAGCAAAAGGAGACATTCTCAACGCGGATGATCAGCTGGCTCTATCTACGCTATGAGCCGATTTTACACAAAGCATTTGATTTTAAAGGATGGATTGTCGGAATTACCGTTGCTGTGTTCGGGATATCGGTATTCTTCTTTTCAAAAATGGGAGGGGAGTTCCTGCCGACATTGAAGGAAGGAGACTATGCTTTCCACTGTATCTTGCCAAAGGGAACTAGTTTGAACCAAAGTATTGAGACTTCTATGCTAGCTTCTCGAATAATCAAGAGTTTTGATGAGGTGAAGATGGTCGTTGGTAAAACAGGTTCTGCAGAGGTGCCGACAGATCCGATGCCGCCTGAAGCGACAGACATCATGGTTATCCTTAATCCGAAAGACGAATGGACGTCAGGGCGGACTTATGATGAGTTGGGAGATGCTATATATGCGAAATTGAAAGCAACCATTCCGGGGGTGTTCTTTGAAAAGAATCAGCCTATCCAAATGCGCAGCAATGAACTGATGACGGGTATCCGTCAGGATGTTGCAGTAAAAGTATTTGGTGAGAATATCGATAGCCTATTATTTTATGGGAATAAAGTAAGCGAAATCATCAAGCAGGTGCCGGGCGCCAGTACGCCGCAGATGGAGAATATCAGCGGTCTTCCGCAAATTACTGTAGAATATGATCGAGTTCGATTGGCAAACAATGGCGTATCGGTGCAGGAAGTGAATGATATTATTGCGGCTGCCTTTGCAGGTCGAGTAACAGGATCTGTTTATGAAAATGAACGGAAGTTTGATTTAGTCGTGCGATTGAATGAAGAGAATCGCCAGACGATAGATAACGTCGCAAACCTTTTTGTTCCAACGAAGGCAGGCGTGTTATTGCCGCTAAGCGAATTAGCCACCGTTGCCTATAAGAACGGTCCTGCACAGATTTCCCGCGAAGAAGGTAAGCGTCGTGTAGTAATCGGTTTCAATATTACAGGAGGACGGGATGTTGCCTCTGTCGTAAAGGAAATTCAAGATAAGATGGACAAGCAGTTGAAATTGACTAGCGGTTATTACTTGCAGTATGCAGGTTCGTTTCAAAACCTAGAAGAAGCCAACGCAAGATTATCTTGGGCAGTACCACTTGCCTTGCTGTTAATCTTCTTCCTGCTGTACACAACTTTTAAATCCGTAAAACAAGCCATATTAATATTTACAGCAATTCCGATGTCGGCTATTGGTGGTGTCTTTGCGCTGATGCTTCGAGGTATGCCATTCTCCATTTCGGCAGGGATAGGCTTTATCGCGCTATTTGGTGTCGCCGTATTGAATGGGATTGTATTGATAGGAACCTTTAATCACTTAAAACAAGATGGTATGAAAGATGTTTGGCAACGCATCAAAGAAGGAACGAAAGAACGCTTTAGACCAGTATTGATGACGGCAAGTGTAGCGAGCCTAGGCTTCCTGCCGATGGCGATTAGTCAGGGCGATGGAGCTGAGGTGCAGAAACCTTTAGCCACGGTCGTAATAGGAGGATTGATTACAGCCACTATACTGACGCTTATCGTTTTACCCATATTATACTCGCTATTCGAGCGCAAATGGAAGGTAAAGCCGAATGGAACAGCTATGCTAATCTTCTTTGTATGCACTAGTACAGTGGTCGCACAGGCACAGAATATTGAGAAAACAGCGTTTGTACAGGCAGGACTTGCAAACAATGCTGCGGTTCAGGCTGCCAGTCGAAGCGTAGAAGCTCGAAGAGCGCTGATAGGATCGGCAGGTTCGATGGCAAAAACCAATCTGTCTGCCCAATTGGGGCAATATAACTCGGAGAAATTCGATCAGAATTTCGAGCTGTCTCAGGAAATTCCTTTTCCTACCGTCTTCAAAGCGCGACGAACTCTATTTGAAAAAGATGTCTTACTGGCGGAAAACGACTATCGCCTGTTTAAGAATATGCTCGCCTTGCAGTTGGCAAACGCTTATGAAGATTTGAGTTTTGCCTATGCACGTGAGGAAAAACTGAAACGTTTAGATAGTCTATATGCCGAGTTTGAGAGAGCCTCACAAGTGAAGTTTCAAGCAGGCGATATCCCCAAAATACAAGTAACAACGGCGAAGACGAAGCGTGGCGAAGCTCAGCTACAATTGAGGCAACAACAGGTACTTATTGAGAACCTGAAGGAGCAAATCAATGCATTTACCAATGATAGTCTAATGCATCATATCGATCATCCGGCGTTGCTTGTCGATATGATCGACAAGTCCATGCAGGAAGAGTTGCTTGTTTCCAATCCCGAACTTGGGCAGATCGCAAATCAAATTGAACGCGCCGAAGCGGAGATTGGTTTAGAAAAACAGCAAAGGCTGCCTGATTTTACGATAGGATATGCAAATACATCCTTTATAGGTTCTGATGTGCAGAACGGAATTGTTATCGATGAAAGAACATCGAGAGATCGGTTCCATTCCGCAAATATCGGTGTGGCAATTCCGATTTTCAACACGGGGGCTAAGTCCAGAATCAAAAGCATCAAGCTAGAGCAGGAAGCAAATAACCTCAGACTTCAACAGCGAAGTCGCGAGTTGAAGTCCGAGCTGAACAACAATATTAAACTATTTCAGCAACAGCAAGAGCAGTATAATTTTTACCGATCGCAGGGTCTACAAAATGCTGCGGATATCTTGAATGCCGGACGATTGGGCTATGAGGTAGGCGATATGGACTATATCGAATATCTTACAGCGATTCAAAATGCTATTACTATCGAGATGAACTACATACAGAGCATTTATGAAAACAATCAGACCGTAAATAATATTCGATATATCATAGGAAACCATACGGCTAAGTAATAAACAAATTAAGAGACACTATTGTGAAATCAACAATGAGAATTCCAATTAAAACATATATCAGTTACCTATTAATAGGGTTAAGTCTATCACTTTTTATGGCCTGTAATTCGGGAGGTAATAAGGGAGAGGGGCATGCCGAAGGCGATGCACATGAGCATGGACATGAGCACGGAGAAGAAGAGGAGTCAGGACATGGCGGTAATATAGCAGAACTCAGTCCGGAACAATTTAAAACGGTCGGTATTGCCTATACCAGCATGGAGTCTCGCGATTTAGAGAATAAGCTCAAATTTAACGGCTCGCTTATCATCCCGAACGAGAAAAAAGCAACGATAAACTCCGTTTATTCCGGAACAATTGCTAAATTATATATCAAACAGGGGGACTTTGTGAAGCAAGGCCAAACTATTGCGACCATTAGCAACCCGGAATATATTCAGGTGCAGGAGAATTATTCGTCCGTTATGAGCCAGATTGACTTTGCTGCGAAGGAGGTAGAGCGCCAGAAGATCCTGAATCAAGGACAAGCAGGAACATTACGTAATCTTCAGAACGCAGAATCCCAATTGAAAAGCCTACGGGCACAACAACAGAGCTTACGCAAGCAATTGCAACTGATGGGTATTTCGCCACAGCAGGTTGTCAATGGGAACTTAATCAGCTCTATTTCCGTAAAGAGTCCATTAAGCGGATATATTACGCAATTGAATAGCAGCATAGGTAATTTCGTAGACCCATCGGTAGCTATAGCAACCGTAGAGGATAATAATAATATTCTATTGCAAATCAATATGTTCGAAAAAGACTTATCTTTAGTGAAGGTCGGACAAGCTATTGAATTCACACTGGCAAATAACGCTGCACAGAACTATCAAGCAAAGATCAGTATGATCAATAAAAGCCTTGACGAGAATCGCACCATTCCTGTACATGCACAGGTCATTGGAAGCAAAGACCTTCTTGCAGAAGGTATGCAGGCGGTGGCATACATCCATGCGGGCTCTAGCTTACAGCAGAGTTTACCGGTAGAGGCTATCATCAATGAAGAGGGCAAGGATTATATCTTTATCGATCGTGGATTTGATAAAGCCGAGGGCGTGTATAAATTTGAAAAAGTAGAAGTTAGCAAAGGCCTTTCCGATGGAAAGTATGCAGCGGTAACCAGTACGAAAGCATTATCAGCTACGGATAAGGTCGTTGCAAAAGGCGCATTTTTTGTGAATGCCGTATTAAGTGGATCACAAGGTCATGAACATTAATCAAATTAAACAAAGTTTTTTATGAGACAACAACATCAGCATATCTACAATGAAAATGGGGTTTGTGAAATATGTAGCCAAACGGAAAAGGTATATCGGCAAGCGAATGCTGCCGACCTTTTAACAAAAAAAGCTGCAAAAAACGCTCATGCACATCCGCATGAGGAAAGCAAGGAGCATAACCATGAACACGATCATGCTGATGAAGATGCTCACGATCATGATCATAGCCATGAAGCTGGCGATAGTCTGTTTAAGCTTTTTCTACCGTCGATTGTCAGTTTAATACTGCTATTGCTGGGGCTTACCTTCGACCATTTCTGGAAGATGGATTGGTTTACGGGCTATGTGCGCTTAGTTTGGTATTTGGCAGCCTACATTCCTGTAGGCTTGCCTGTCCTGAAAGATGCGGTGAAAAGCATCAGAAAGGGCAACTTTTTCTCTGAGTTCTTTTTGATGGGGATCGCGACGCTAGGTGCCTTTGGCATTGCTGAATATCCGGAAGCTGTTGCGGTGATGCTATTTTATGCGGTAGGCGAGAGTTTCCAAACCTTGGCGGTATCTCGTGCCAAATCCAATATTAAAAAGTTATTGGATCAGCGTCCCGATGAAGCGACTGTTATCCGCGATTCCAAGACGCAGACCATTAAAGCGACCGACGTTCAAATCGGTGATGTCATACAGTTGAAGCCAGGTGAGAAGCTGGGGCTTGATGGCATTTTATTATCGGATGCTGCATCCTTCAACACCGCTGCACTGACCGGTGAGAGTAAACCCGATACCAAGAGCAAAGGAGAACAAGTACTTGCCGGGATGATCAATCTACAGTCTGTTGCGCAGGTAGAGGTCACGACGGCCTATGCGGATAGTAAGTTGAGCAAGATACTCGAGTTGGTTCAACATGCCAGCTCGCAGAAAGCACCTACGGAATTGTTTATTTCCAAATTCGCTCGTATCTATACACCCATCGTCGTCTTTCTTGCGATAGGTATCTGTTTTATCCCATATTTCTTTGTGGCCGACTATGTCTTTCAGCATTGGTTGTATCGAGCGCTTATTTTCTTAGTTGTCTCTTGCCCCTGCGCCCTTGTGATATCAATTCCGCTAGGTTATTTTGGTGGGATAGGCGCCGCAAGCCGTCACGGTATATTGATCAAAGGAGGCAATTTCCTTGATGTCTTAGCAGGTCTGAAGCATGTGGTGATGGATAAAACCGGAACAATGACAGAAGGTGTGTTCAAAGTGCAGGAGGTGAATTTAACAGAACAAGTGGCTCTCCCGGATTTAATGGATTATGTCAATTTACTGGAAAGCAAGAGTACCCATCCCGTTGCTACTGCAATACACGAGTATGTAGGCGAGATTAAAGAACAGCTGCCGCTTCAAAATATAGAAGAAATCGCCGGACATGGACTTAGAGGCGAGGTCAATTCGAAAGAACTCCTTGTAGGTAACTTCAAACTATTGGATAAATACCAGGTCGCTTATCCGATCAATCCGGCAGATATCGCTTATACGACGATTGCTATTGCTTACGACGGGCAATATCAGGGCTATATAACAATCGCGGACACGATAAAAGCGGATGCAAAAGCGACGATCGACAAGCTACACAGCCTGGGCGCTAAAGCGACGATGCTAAGCGGAGATAAGGAAACGGTCGTTAAGCATGTAGCCAAAGAGTTGGGAATCGATCAAGCTTTCGGCGATCTACTACCAGAAGATAAGGTAAATCATTTCAAAACAATTAAATCTAGTGATCAGGTAGTGGCTTTTGTTGGCGATGGAGTCAATGATGCGCCAGTTGTCGCTTTGAGCGACGTCGGTATTGCGATGGGTGGGCTCGGATCTGATGCGACGATTGAAACGGCAGATGTCGTAATCCAAGATGATAAACCTATAAAAATCCCTATTGCGATTCAAATTGGAAAGAAAACCAAGACCATTGTATGGCAGAATATAGGCTTCGCTTTCGGCGTCAAAGCCATTGTACTGATCTTAGGTGCAGGCGGCCTGGCGACCATGTGGGAAGCGGTGTTCGCCGATGTTGGGGTGGCACTATTAGCGATATTAAATGCGGTCAGGATACAACGATCTAATTTTACTACTTAGGGCGATGGTATAAAAACAAATGGATCATCTGGCGGCGTTGGTTTTCGAAATTCGTTGATAATCCGGTAGGGCGGTTTCGTTCCTTCCCAGATCTTCATGTTGCCGGTTCTGCCATCAATCGCAATAAAAACTTCATCGATGAAATTGCTGCTGATTTGATAGCCTTCTTCTAAGTATTCAAATGCAATATAGTCTTTATTAGGATAGTGAAGCGTTCGATTTCCCCAGCGGTCAATCTCGATTAAAGCATTGTTTCCTCTATTATCGGATATTTCTAGACCGATACGTGTACTTTTTATAGTGATTTGTTGTCCGGAGTTGGTCGCAATCTTTGCTTTATTAATCAGGTTCTTACTAACACTGCTTTTTTGCGCGTGTTCATCCTCAATATTGATTTTGCCAACGAAGTTACGTCTGAAGTTCAGCCAATGCCCCTTATCATCGATTGCTTGAGAGTTCCCCATTAAGCTACCGCGAATAGTAACCGAATGTTGGAGCTCGTCGCTTAAGATAATTTCACCGCCTTGCTCATTGGATATTGTGATGGACTTGCTCTCCAAAAATCCGAACTTCTCTTCCGGCCAAAATAGGGATATCCATGCAATAGGCTCGGCATCCAATCCAAATATATCCTCATACAGCGGAAAGATTGTTTGGCTGAAACACAGCTTTTGAAAAAATAATGCTTCTTTTTCCTGCGCAGTAGGTTCGATCTGCTTGATCTCTTGCTCTTGAGCGATTAGGCAATGACCTTGGGAAAATAATAAAATGGACAGAATAAAAGCAAATTTCCTCATAGTATCAAGCGATATTTGTTCAGCGAATATATTAAATACAAGCTTTTGTGCAGAATTGTTCAAGACTAGAACAACAATGACATAAATTACATCCCATTTACACCCCAATCAAAGCCCTTTCCAAGCGGCTATGATTGGGGTTTGTATTGGGTGATCATTGGGTTTGAAAGGGTTTTAAGTCGTCTCGGGTCAGTCTTGATTAAGTACAGTTATAGACTACATAGGGCTTGCCTGTATCAGCTCTTTTGCGTTTTTCTTGGTTGCCCAATTGTAGATATGCCTTATCGTTGAGGAATGATATGGAAGTATCGCAATAATAAGCAATACCGCGATATTCGCCAGGATAAGGTACCAATAAACATCTTGCAACGCAAGTAGCGCGGTTTGTGTTTGAAAACTCGCCAGACTTGAGCGGCTTAATACGATCGAGTTTTCTATTATTTCGGCTAAACGCGTTTGATGCACCGCTACTTGATGTTGATACCAGTAATTGATGAACGAAGACCAAAACACAGTAACGATAAAGGTTCTGACCAACAAGAAGAGGACGATGCTATGCAGGAATTGTTTCGGGTTGACATTGGCGGCCAGGTAAACGGCCGTAGCAATAAAGGACACGATGATGGCTATTCCTCGTAGAATAATCGGGGTAATAAGCAATTCTACGGCAGTATTCGTATTGATGTAGCGATACATCAAGATATTTGAAGCGAGGTAACACAGGCCCGCAAATAGCATGATGGCTTTGCATTTCTTCGTGCGTTTGAAATAAAGCCAAACGATAAGGCTGCCGATGAGGTAACCGATGATGACATACGCATTGATCTCTGCTACTTTGCCGGGGTTATTCGGCACGAGATTGTTTAGTAAGTAATTCAATAAACTGCTGTTTGCATAGAACATCCCCAGCAGAAATATAGTCAAGAGGGTTAAAAATGTACCTTTATCAACCATTGTCGAAAAGCTGATAACCTTTCTTTTCTTTCGGTAATTTCTGTTGAAGAAGAGCATAAAGAACACGATGCACAGCACCGTTGCAATAATGATTGAAGGACTGTAGCACCAATTGTTCTGCACGGCATAGCTGCATACAAATGAAAAAGAAAGTAAGGAGCTTGCTAATAGAATTGTTCCGAACCAATCGTATTGGAAAAGTGGAATTTTGACTATAGCTTGTGTTTTGAATGTGCAAAGTACGAGCAAAAGGCAGATGAATAGCATAAGGTTCTGGAAATGAAATCCGATTTCCCAGTAATATCGCTGTGCGAGCATGACAGATATTAGTCCGCCAATGACAGGCAAAATCATATTCATTGGATAATAAACCGCATACATTTGATATCGCTCGCCTTTCGGCATCAGATAGGGCATAAGCTCGGTTATCAGTGCCATGGTTACAATGATTTTCACGCAGCCAAACACAAACATGAGCATCACGTTGACTAATACATTGTCGTTGATCGCCGTGAGGAAATTAATTGCCATTAAAACAAGGATCAAAAAAATGATCAGTGTTTTTTTCGGAATAACGCCTCCGAGGCGAAAGATCAGGGGTATCGAACATACCATTCCGGCACAATAGGCATACATGGCCATCGATAAATCTGGCGAGTTGGCGGATAGTGCGCCCATCACGAAGGGATAAATTGTACTGGGAATACCGCTGTTGCAGGATAAGGTGATGGCGATAAGCAGTAGGATAGGGAATTTATACCTTTCGGATATCCAGCTTTGAAAAATGCTACCCTTCATTTATATGGCTTTTACGACGACGTTCATTCCTACCAATAGTTTCTCGAGTTCCTTGGTGTCGTTCTGTTGAGAGAAGTCTATACGAACAGGAATGCGCTGCTGTACTTTGATAAAATTTCCGGTGGAGTTGTCAACAGGGATGCTTGCATATTTTGAGCCCGTTGCTTCGGATATCGCACTGATCTTGCCTTTAAATATACGGTTTGGCAGGGCGTCTACAGTAATCTGTACGTCTTTACCTATCGCTAATTCTTTTAGCTGTCGTTCAGTATAATTTGCGGTTATCCATTTTTGCTGATCTCGCACGATGCTGAAAAGCTGCTGTCCGGATTGTATTAGCTGTCCTTCTTCCACCGGTACACGACCCAATACGCCATCATAGGGCGCAAGGATGACGGTGTAAGACAGGTTTAATCGAGCCAAATCCAGCGCCGCTTGTGCGCGCATAATGCTGGCTTGGTTGATTGCAGTTTTCTTTCGCGTTTCTAGCGAACTTAGGTTGCTGCTCGTCTTCTGTGCCAATAGCGATTTATATTTCGCTTGTAGAGACTCATATTCTGTTCTAACTTGTTCGTACTGGTAAACAGCGATGGCATCCTTGTCCATTAATGCTTGGAATCTATTGTAGTTTGCTTCCGCGTTGTTTAGTCTCGTTTTGAGCTCTTCAATGTTTGCATCCGCTATATTCAAGCTGTTGTTCGCAATTTGAACTTCGGTTTGAACCACATCGTGACCGGCTCGCGCATCTGCCAATGCTGCCATTGCGTTTTCTACTTGAATTTTGTATTCCTCATTTTCCAGTACGACGAGTGTATCGCCTTTGTGTACATATTGGTGTTCACGGAATTTGATGTCTTTGACATAACCGGATACTTTTGCAGAAACCGGGTTGATATGTGCGTCTACTTGTGCATCTTCGGTATACACACTTTCGTTGAGGTGGAAAAACTCCGTAATTCCCCAGCTAATGGCCGCAAGAATAACGATGATGGAAATTGCATTGACGAGATAGATTTTACGTCTGCGTATCTTTTCTTTCGGACTGATTTGTTTCGTTGTTTTCTGATTCATATACTGTGATGTGCATATGTTTAAATTAGTTCAACATTGAACTAATGAGTTAAAAAAATCTAAACGATTGCCGTCGCGATTTTTTGCAGTTGTTCGCGCAAGCGGATGATCTCCTCCTTGCTGCTTACTTTTGAAATTCTTTGGAATAGTTCGTCTTGAACGGGAGCCATTGTTTCTTGGAAAAGGAAGCCTTTTTCTGTAAGTTCTATTTTATTATTTCGTCGATCAGAAGGATCTGAAACGCGCGTGACTAACCCACGCTTGCACAGATTATCGATCAGGGGCGTGATACTGGCTTTGCTTTTCTGTACCGCTTCGGCAATATCCTGTTGATTAACCTCTGTTTTCCGCCATAGTACAGCCATTACCTGCATCATTTCATAGGTGATGTCTAGATTAAGTTCTTTAATTTTTTGGTAATAAAACTGCTTTATTCCAGCGCGAAGTGCAATTACGTCGTGTATCAAGTTTCGTACTAATGCGATATCTTCATTCATAGCTTGCTGATTGATATGCAAAGTTAAATAATAGACAGTTAAATATCAAACTAATTTAGTGTTTAAAAATAATCAGCGCAATAAGAGGATAATATCGTTTAGGTATGCTTACTTTTGTGCATGCAAAACCGTATTAACACTATCCATTCTTTTATTAACGAAGAACGCGCTATACTTTTGAGCCATCCCCTTTACCAGAAAATCCAAACGGTTGACGATCTTCGGAAATTTACCGAGGGGCATGTTTATGCTGTTTGGGATTTTATGTCCTTGCTGAAGGCTTTGCAGATTCAATTAACTTGCACCCAAGTGCCTTGGTTTGCGAGTGAATATCCAGACACTCGCTATTTGATCAATGAAATTGTTCTGGCAGAGGAGTCGGACGAATATTACGATGGACGTCGATTAAGCCATTTTGAGATGTATTTGGATTCCATGCAGGCATTAGGCGCAAACTGCGAGCCTATTCTAGGCTTTGTATCGGGATTGAAAGGTAAATCAGACATTCGCGGTGCTATTGATGCGCAGTCTTTTGATCAGCGCATCAAAGACTTTTTACATTTTACGTTTGATTGTATTGCGAGTCAGGAGCCCCATAAAATTGCTTCGGCTTTTACTTTTGGTCGTGAGGACTTGATTCCGGATATGTTCAGTTCTATTCTGGATTCGTTAAAGGTTCAGTTTCCGGATACCGACTTAGACCGTTTGATCTATTATTTCCAACGCCATATCGAATTGGATGGCGATGAGCACGGTCCATTAGCAATGCGTATGATCATGGAATTAGCAGGTGAGGATAATAAGAAATGGGAAGAGATGCAGCAGACGGCTAAGCAGGCTCTACAGAAAAGAATTGCGCTTTGGGACGCTATTGAAGCGAGTTTATAATCATAAAAAAAATAGGCTGTCTAAAAATAGACAACCTATTACTTTATAGTATATCGGGATTAGTTTGCTAAAACTTTTCCTAGGTTAATTGTACCTACATTCGTTACTTTTCCTTGCGTTACAATAACATCTTGAGATACAGTGTCGTATCCGGGTTCTGTAGGTTGAATTAGCAATTTATAAGTACCTTGATCCACCCCTGGGAAATAGAATTTTCCTAGTGGGTTGGTGATTGTACCAATCGTATCTGTTCCCGCAATAGCATATACATTCGGCCAAGCGGAGAATGGGGTGACAACCCCTTCAATAGCGCCCGATGTTGCTACTGGGATTGCACGAAGAACTGGTTTTAACATCCATTTACCATTTCCAGCGCGGTGCACCGATTTTGCAGCATCAAAGTCGATCAGTAGGGTATAAGCTACATTCGGGATAAGATCATCATGCACTTTCAGTTTTACACCTGATGACTGTCCTGAAGGCGTAGTTAACGGGTAATGAACGCCATCGACAACAATTTCATTGCCTTCATCTTCTAGTTTTAGACGAATTTCCTTAATTCTTCCGGAGGGTACATCGTGTGCAGCAATTACTGTATCTCTACCGAAACGATATTGAAGAATATCAAAAGGGTCGGCATCTACATCGATTACTTCGTTTCCACTTACTGTACGGACTTCGATTTCGTCAATGTTCAAATAAATGGCATCGTAATTTGCCGGTGCGTCCGTCATCTTAATGGTTAACGGCGTTTTACCAGTCGGGATACCATCATCAGTCGAGCAACTTCCCAACGCTAAGGTTGCTAGAGCTAGTGAATATAATAATGTATTTTTCATAGTAAAATGTGAGTAATGCAATCTTCCTTAGGCAAACCTTATGCCAATTGTAATTTAATTGTAAAGGATGCATTAACGCTATATGAAGATTGGACAGTCTAATTTTGTTGCAATTCGGTATGCAGCATTCATCAGTCCGACATGGCTATATGCTTGTGGAAAGTTGCCCCATTGACTGCCATCGTCTTCATGCACGTCTTCGCTAAATAGCCCTAGATGATTGCTGTAACCCATCAAGTTATGGAAAATTTCCTGCGCTTCTTCGATTCTTCCCACACAGGCCAAAGCCTCCACATACCAAAACGCACAGACTAAGAAAGTGGATTGTGGCTTTCCAAAATCATCTTGGTGTAAGTAGCGATAGAATAATCCATTTTTACCTTTCAACACTTTTTCCAATTCATTCAGATGAAGTTTTGCACGTTCCGAATTGGGGTCTAAATAGTGCATCATGATGAGCTGCAGCGTGCTTGCATCCAAATCGGATCCTTCGGCAGCGTTTCGATAAACCTTTCTTTCCTCATCGTAGCAGGATTCGATATGTGCTGCGGCCTTGTCTTTTAACTCTTGTGCCTGGATTTCAATATCCTGATAGCCATTTTGCTTAGCGATCTTTAATGCAGCGGATGCGCCCGCCCATTGGAATAGGTTGGAATAAGCATGTCTGTTGGCAATATGTCGGAACTCCCAGATGCCGGCATCTTTCTCATCGATCGTCATTGCGATCTTGTCCAGAATATAAGTCAGCCAGCTTTTTGCATCCTTGCGTTCGTCGGCAGGGAACCGGAAATCGGTGAATAGGGGAAGCAGGGCTATCATAGCTTGACCATAGACATCGTTCTGTATATGTTCATAAGCTTGGTTTCCAATACGTACCGGTTTGTTTCCCAGATAACCATCCAGGTAATCCAGCGTTTCTTCGGTCAAGGTGCGTCGACCCAGGATACCATAAAGTGGCTGTAGTCTACCACTATCAGACTGCGTGATTCCTGTGATGTAGGTTGCAAATTTTTCGAGTTCATCGAATTTGCCAATATTCGCAAGTGCTGTCAGCACGTAATAGCTATCGCGCACCCAACAATAGCGATAATCCCAATTTCGTCCCGAGCCTGGCGATTCAGGCAAACTGGTTGTACTTGATGCGATAATCGCTCCGGTATCTTCATACTGATGCAGTTTGAGCACTAATGCTGAGCGAATAATCTGATCTTGATAAAAGTTAGGGATATCAGCTTTTTTCGTCCAGTTGCGCCAGTATTGTTTGGTTCTGATTAAGAAATCTTCCGCTGTCTTTTCCAAGGCAGCTTCAAATGCACTCCCGTAGCTCAATACCATATATTTCTTTTCAGAGAGGATGATGCTCCCTTTATCTTCGTCGAAAAAGTGGCTGATTGGGATGTTCGTGGTCAAGCGCATATGCTCATTATCGTAGTTGAATTGCACATGATTGCTGCCTCTCGACCGGTTAAAATCTGCCAACCCATAATTTGCTTTCGGACTGCAGGTAACTTTTACCTTTGGATTGCCTGCCAGTGGTTCAACAATGCGAATCAGCATCAGCGGCTTATAGAATCGTTCGTATTGCTCGAATCGAGGAGCAAAGTCTGTCACTTTAAAACTTCCCTGGTCGCTATGCACCTCGGTGACTAAAATATTGGTGTTTTCTAGATAATACTGTTTGGAATATACATTGTCGCCCTGTAGTCTGATGTTAAACTCGCCCCCTTTATTCTTATCGAGCAAGCATCCGAAGACAAAGTTATCCCGGAAGGTTGGCCAGCAGAGCCAGTTGATATTTGTACTTTTATGGACGTGAGCAATAAAATTGCAGTTTCCAATAATGCCAGAATTATATAAATGTTTTTTATTCATTCAATATGGTTTTGTTGTTAAGCTTGTGTCAACTCAGTCAATAGTTTTAAGACTTCATCTTTATTTTCAACGAAATATTTTGCCGCAGATTGCTTATTACCGACTTTAATCGTGACGGCATTTGCGGGTAATTCGTTAAACATATCCTCATCTGTCGCATCATCGCCAATGCATAGGATATAATCAGGGTTTATTTCATTGACTAATTGACTAACCGCTTTCCCTTTATTAATTTCTTCGTTCTTGATCTCGATCACTCGATCACCATTGATAATCTGCAAACCTATTTCATTTGCGAGCGGATGGAGTTCCTGTAGTAATTCTTGTGCTTTAATTTTCCCCAAGGCATGATCTACCTTTCGATAATGCCAGGCCAGGGAGTAGGTTTTCTCTTCGATCAGCGAACCGGGGGTTCTGTCGGTGAAGCGTTGCAGGATACTGCGTACAAAGACTTTCCATTCGTTGGATAATCCTTCTTTGATATGCCATTGGTGGTTCGGAAAGTTGGACCAAATACCGTGCTCTGCAATCGTAAAGAAGGATTTTCCGGGAAACCAATCTTGCATATTGTCATATTTTCTGCCACTCACTAATGAGAGCGTATTTTGTTTGTCTTTTGCGATATTCTCAAGCAGTTGATGCAGTTCGTCGGTAGGCGTGGCTTTGGCGGCATCCTTATTGAATCCGACTAAGGTACCATCGTAGTCTAGGAGGATCAATCTATTTGTCGCCTGTTGATAGGTTGATTTGATGGATGTTCGAACTTGATCTTTTACTTTGCGTGTGATCGCATTACGCTGCTGTTCTTTTATTTCACGCAGGCGCTGGAAAAAGAGGTTAACCCAATGAAAGACATTGAACTTCTCGACGACCTGCTGACTTGCCTGCATTCGTTCCATCTTCTCGCTTTCAGACATGGTTAGTGCCTCATATAGTGTGTCGCTTGATTCTTCAATCGCATAGGGATTGATTAATAAAGCATCGGACAGCTCTTTGGAAGCACCGGCGAACTCACTAAGGACCAAAGCGCCGGTTTGGAGTTGTTTGCTAGCGATATATTCCTTCGCGACGAGGTTCATGCCATCGTACAAGGAGCTGACCAAGCAGACGTCCGCAGCTGCATATACTGCCGAAAGTCTGTCGAATGGCAAGGATTTATAGAAATAGGAAACGGGTTGCCATCCTGGCGATCCGAGGACGGCATTGATATTGCCGACTTTGCGGTCAATCTCGTTCCGTAGCTTTTTATATTGATTAACCTGATCTCTGGAAGGGACGATAAGCATATATAGCACGACTTTTTCCTGCAGTTCCGGATGTTTCAGTAATAGTTTTTCGTAAGATGCTAATCGCTGTAAAATTCCTTTACTATAGTCTAAACGATCGACAGAAAGAATAATCTTTTTGTCGTCAAACAGCTTTTTGAGCTCAGCGGCATACAACTGGGTTTTCGAATTGATAGCCTGTTGTTTGTATTTTTCATAATCTATTCCCATCGGGAAGACATCGACAAAGCAACTACGGCCTTCCAACTTGATATGATGGTGATGGATCTCTGCGCTCAACAGGGTTTGATTTGCTTCCAGGAAATTATGAGCATTTTCATAGGTATGGAATCCGACTAAGTCGGCGCTGGAAAGTCCATCGAGTAACTGCTTTCTCCAGGGCAACATGCTAAAGAGTTCTGGAGGAGGGAAGGGGATATGATGAAAGTAGCCAATACTGTTTGGCTCGCTTTGCTCCCGAATATATTTGGGCAATAACATTAATTGATAGTCATGAACCCAAACCGTTGTTTCTTCTTCAATATAGGGAAGAGCGGCTTTTGCAAATTTCTGATTCACCTGTTCATAGGCTTCCCAATAGTCATTGCGTAGTTCAACATAGCTGGGTCTGTAATGACAAAGTGGCCAGAGCACAGCGTTGGAGAAACCTTCGTAATAGTTTTTTATTTCTACTTGGGTAAGAAATACCGGTATCAAATTTAGTTTGTACAATTCTTCGCGGATATGCTGTTCCTCTTCCTGGGTTTTCGGAATAATGCCCGGCCATCCGATCCACCAAGAGCCATTATCTTTATAGAAGGAGCCTAGTCCTGTGGCCAGTCCACCTTCGCTTGCGGTAAATTTTAGCTTTCCTTTTTTACGTTCAATTTTGACTGGCAATCGATTGGAGATGATAAGAGTTTTGCCAGAATTTGTCGGGGTTTGATTCTGCATACTGCTATACAAACAATTTCAGCCGGTTTTTGTTTGCCTGATTTCTATTTTCTTAATTAACTCATGCGGATGCGAGTTAAATAATGTGGTAATTAAGATTAAAAATACATTTAGGGTTAATATTTAACCAGTATGGTTAATATGTTTAATAATTCCCTCATACTATGATAATATTTTCTATAATTGGAAGAATCTTAATTAAAAAAATAAATAAGTATATTTGTAAAACGTTGTGCAAAACTGCGTTAACCACGATTTATTAACTGTATTTTTTGAATTTGAAGATTCGGCGATGTTTAACAGGGCAATCAAACGTTACGGATTATTTGGACTTATAATCGGTCTCTTTTTTTCCATCCTTTGTATACATGTCATACTGATCTTGAATGTGATCATATTGCCAATACCTTTAGTATATGGTCCAATGTTGTTTTTCATTTTTAAGGCGAGTTTGCAGGAGCGTATCGATGTGGGCACCGTGTTGCTTCATCTAACACCGCTTATCTCTTTTCTGATACTTTTCCTGTTGAACCCCACGGGCTGGTATAATGAAGTTGATATTCCGTATATGCTGGCGGTATTCTGCCTGCTGACAGGTTATCCGGTTTATGTATTATTCAAATCGTCGAAACTCAAAGCAGAGACTACAGAAGTAAACAAGATCTTATTTGTAGAAAATTTGGCATTATTGGGTGTTGCCGCGGCATTCTTTTTCGGCTTATTGTTCTTTAACATGATTATGCCATTTGATTTTGATGTCAATCCGCTATTTGTTGTTATTTCCTTGATGATTATTTCAATGGGATTGATCATATGGTATGTTTATACGACGCGCTTTGAGGCTAAGAAGGAGGGTTCTCCAATTGGGGAAGAGTTGATACATCTGAATTTATCTCGGGAAACAATAGAATTGTACAAGACGAAACTAAATAGCATCATGGAGAGCGAGCAGCTATTTTTAGATGCTAACTTGAGCTTAGAAGGTCTCTCGGTGTATACCAATATCCCCAAACACCACATATCTTATGTTATTAATAACAGTTTAGAAAGTAATTTCTATGAATGGCTCGCAAAATATAGGATCGCCTATTCGATACAGCTCTTGAAAAGCGGTACTGATAATTTAAAATTAGAATTCCTCGCGAATCTATGTGGTTTTAACTCCCGGACGTCCTTTACGCGATATTTCAAACAGTTTAACGGGTTATCGCCATCGGAATACAGGCTTAAAATGTTGCAGAATATATGATTTTCTCTTTTCTATATTGCGCAACTTCCCTCATTTGCTTGCTTGGACTTCAAATTAGCCACTACCTGCAGCAAAAAACGGATATGGATAGGCTGGCACAGCTTTTTCTGTTGTTCCTATTAATCCATATTTGCCATGCAGCAGTATTTAGAGATCTCCTTCCAGGACTTGTTTATGTCGACAGGTCGGCACCGTTTGGATTAGTGTATGGTCCATTTCTATACTTCGCTTATCGTGCTATCGAACAAAAGAGGATAACCGTAAAACAAGTGCTGTGGCACGGCATGCCGTTCTTATTGTTTTTGGTGGGGCATGTTGTTTTTATTAGTTCCTATTCCTTTCGAATGGAATTTCGAGGAGAATATTATATCGTACTTTACAGCCTCATGGGCCTTTCTTGGTTCTTCTATCCGGTAGGTGTTTTTATACTGAGTAATAATGGTGCAAACCGGGCGCGATTAGAAAGAAGAATCTATTATTACAGCGTTATCCTGATTCTGGTGTCCTCCATTTTTATGCTAACCCTGGTATTAAATAGAATAATTGAAAAGGGTAGTGCTGATGCACCCAGTTCAGGTGCAACGATCTTTTTCATTATGTTGCTAGGAAGCTTATTAGGCTATAATTATTTCTTGGGTCGACTTCGGAGACCGCTGCGATTAGAAATGCAATCTTTAAGCGGAGAACTGAATACGGAGCCTTTTGAACGTAATTTATCCGGCTTAACACATGCTGAACAACAAGGTGTTAAACTGAAGATTATAGACTATCTTGTGGAGAAATCCTACCTCGATACGGAGTTTAGTATCGACAAGATGTCAAAGCTTCTGAATGTTTCAAAGCCTGTTATTCAACAGTTTTTTAAACTTCATTTTAATGAAAGTTTTCTGAAAGTAATCAACTCCTTGCGCATCAAGGAAGCTTGCATTTATTTAAGTGACGAGGGTTTTGATATGAATATTGAGGAACTCGCTTTGCATTGTGGTTTTAATTCTCGAGCTTCCTTCTATAGAAATTTTAATCAGGAGATGGGCTGTTCTCCAATAGAGTTTCGCGAGAAATCGGTAGTGAAGTAATTCGTATTATGCGTAGGGCTATTCTTTCCATATTGTTTTTTTTCTGCATTTTACTTTGTGCATGGGGGCAATCGAGTAAATTCGATAGTCTATACACGGCTTGCCATCAGCAATATATGGGGTCCAACGTGGAAGCTGCCGCAACGATGGGTGATTCTGTTATAGAGGCTGCGGAAACTGACGAGCAAAAGATTAAGAGCTATATTTTAAACAGCAATATTCAACAAAGCTTGGGGAATGTGCAGCGTGCAATTAAGTATGCGACAATCGGCGATCGCCTCGCTCAGCTTACAGGTTACAACAGATGGCGAGCAGTATTTTGCAAAATACTGGCAACGAACTTCCGCGAGCTTGGCCTATATGAACAGTCGCGATCCTACCTTGCTACTGCGGAAAGCATGTGTAATTTGCTAGATGATCTTGATTTAAAGTCCGATATACAGATTGAACTTTATCAGGAACAGGCATTATATAAAATGAATACGCGTAGCTATCGCGTCGCATTGGACATGTTAGACAGTGCGAAACGATTGATTGCGCTCGACCCAGAAACCGACGATGCCTTACGGATTAAAAAGGCTGCAAATTATCATTTGCAGGGTATCTGTGAATTGGAATTAGGAAATATGAAGACCTCTTACGAGTTAATGCATAGCTCATTAAGTTATCTAACTGAAGAAGATCGAAATATTATCCCTTTCGTCTATCGTGGACTGGCGGAATATCACTTAAAAGGGGCGAATATAGACTCTTGCAAGCATTACTTAGATCTTACCAGCGCTTATTTGAAGAAAGCGGGAAGATTAAGGTTGAAAGAACTCTTTACAGCGACAAGTGCGAAATATTATATGCTATCCGGAGATGATAGGATGGCGAACGAATATTTAAAAAAGCAACAAGTTTTAGATTCGGATAAATATCTGATTGGCCAAGAGATTTCCTCCAGGATAATCATGGAATTACGAAAAGAAGAACTAGAGAATCGTAAGTATAAGCTTTTATTCTGGTGGTGTATCTCCGTAGCCTCTGTCGTTGTTATTCTGCTGTTATCTTATCAGATTCGATATCGTCGTTCTAAGGCGGCAATAAACCTACGGCCTTTACAGCATAGGGAAGAGCTGAATGAGGAATACTCACCCAAGCCTGCGCAGCATAGCCGTAGTATACCGGAAACACATGCTACTGAGACAGAGTTAAACATTGCGCTAGAAACAGAAACGCGGTTAATAAGAGAACTTTCTGCCTTAGAACAGGAAAACTTCTTTCTAGAACGGGACATAACGCTAAATAAACTTGCTGGTCGCTTAAGTTCTAACCAAAAATATGTTTCCCATATCATTAAAAAATATAGAAATCTCGACTTTAATGACTATTTACAACATAAAAAGGTTAATTATCTATTGGAAAAGATCAATGCTGATAATTCCCTGCTGGACTATAAGCTTGCATATTTAGCCGAGCTTAGTGGCTTTTCCTCCCACAGTAAGTTTACTACGGCATTTAAGTCTGTAATGGGAAAGACTCCTTCCCAATATATTGAAGAGATCAGAAGCGAAATCAGTATTTAAGTATCACTTTCAGCCTAAACTATCCTAAATAGGTAGGGGACATTCCTTACTTTACGGCTCATTTGGCATTGAGACATGTGCGCATTTTTACAATTGCGTAGATAAAACACATGAAATCGACATTATTTTGTGGATTCCTCTCTTTATTGCGTTCAAAAGTCTTTCATTTTCGTGATCATCATCATTTATTTTCACAGGCATTCTTTCAAATTATACTATTCTCGATATAAACATGCAGAAAACAGGAAATGTCCACCATATTTTTCTATGTCCAATTTCCGAATTTTCGACAATTTTCTTGCCGAATTCAGAAAATGGATAGGAGCAAAAGCTTATGCTCTGTCTTTTTTAAATTGCTGATAATTAAGTTTTTAAAAAGTGTATCACTATGTCTTATTTTCCCAAGTGGTCAAAAACCTACGAAAATGAGATAATTTTCTTTTGCGTTGATTCTAATTTTGGTTTAACAACAAACAGGAATAAACAAGAACACAAAACAGCAACATTAATCATTTACCTTATTTTAAAACATTATGGATCTCAGTTACTACATTCAATATTATGCGCTATACCTGGAGAGCAAGTTCTTCGGATATCCGCTGATCATCCGTCTAACGGTACTACTTGTATCGATTCTGGTGCTAGTCTACATATTTAGTTTAATCCGGTTCTTGGCGATTAATCTATATCATAAAGCGATCGAGCGCAGAAAGAATCGCATTGAAACGAAGATGGGGGATCGTATCAATGCTATTATTTTTGACGAGCGAAATCTTTCAGAGGAGTACGTGGCATTTGAACTTGCAGACTCTATCCGATTGGTTAAGAATAAACAGGATAAGATGGTGTTTACTGACATCATCATTGACCTGATACAACTTGCCTCAGGGAAGAAGAACAAAGTTAATCAACAGAATGTTCGGGCGCTATTGAATGCATACGAGATCCCATGTTTCTGGGAGAAAGAACTCTTGTCGAGCAGTTCCAGCCGCCGTAGGAATGCCTTACGCAAGCTTGACGACCTAGGCAATGGCTGTGCCGGTGCAATTATTATGCGTTCAGCGTATCACAAGGATAAAGGGCTAAGGAAGCATGCGCGTGCTGCAGCTTTACAATACGATACTAACGATCCGTTCAAATTCTTAGAAGACAGCTTTGATTCTGATTTTAATGCGCTAGACGAGATTCTTATTCACCATTTCTTAACGAGCAGGGCGAAAAGCGGACCTCTTCCATTGCTAACACGTTGGGTTAGGACTTCGGAGAACGAAGCATTTAGAGCTTTTATGATCAAAGAAATCGGATTCTTCAAACAGTCAGAAGCTACGCCTATTCTTGCAAGTATGTTGGAAACTGAAGACTCGAACATTTTGAAAATCGCAATAATCGAGACCTTAGGGAAATTAGGACATCAAGAAGTTGAACCCAATCTCTTCAAACTTTTTCCGATGACAAGCAAAGATGTGCAACGTGCTATCATTAAAGCAATAACACTTTTCAAATCAGCCGATGGCCTTCGCTTTCTGTGCTATAGCTATAATCGAATTGTCGACAATGAAATTAAAATTGAAGTAGCCTACGCTATTCAGCAGTACGGCGAAGAAGGCAGTAATGCATTAAAAGAGCTATCTGCGAAGAGCAATGAATTTGGAAAGAAAATCTTCGATCAGGTGACCTATCAATCAGGTTTGTAAACTTAAGGGACGAAAAGATGTTAGATATATTATTTTCTATCTATGGCTATGGCATTTTCTTCTATGCCACATCCATAACGCTGATCTATTTGTCGCTTGCGGTAATGGGCTACTTCAATATTTGGCGCCATAAGACCAGATATACCAGAAGGGAAGAACGCATTCTTGTTGAATATCCCGAAGCAGCACCAGGGATCTCCATTGTTGCGCCTGCCTATAACGAAGAGGTAATTGTTATCGACAGCGTAAAGTCGTTATTAAGCCTAAACTACCCGAATTACGAAATCATTATTGTGAATGATGGAAGTACGGATAACACGTTAGAACTTTTGATCTCCAATTTTGATATGGTGGAAGTTCCGTATGCTTATATCAATAAAGTAGAATGTAGACCGATGAAGCGTGTATTCAAGTCGTTCAACCCCTTATATGAAAAAGTCATCGTAGTTGATAAAGTGAACGGAGGGACAAAAGCGGACGCGATGAATGCAGGGGTTAATGTAGCGAAGTACGACTATTTCATCAATACGGACGTGGATTGCATCCTAGCGCCAGACACCCTAACCAAAGTCATTCTTCCGGTACTCGATTCGGATATCCCTGTTATCGCAGTAGGTGCTACAATGCGTATGGCGAATGGTTGCGAGGTGGAAGAAGGAAAGTTGAAGCGTGTTAGACCACCGAGACAAGTGATTCCTACATTTCAAGAAACGGAGTACCTACGCTCGTATTTGGTAGCAAAAATGGGCTGGTCGGCAATCAATGCAATACCAAATGTATCTGGAGGATTTGGTTTGTTTGAAAAACAAACGGTAATCGACTGTGGAGGCTTCGACACGAACTCGCACGCAGAGGATATGGATATGACGCTGCGCATGATCGCTTATAAGCGCGAGCACAAACAGCCTTATCGCATAGTCCAAACTCCAGCGACCTGTTGCTGGACCGAAGGACCACCAAATCTCAACGTCCTGGCTCGCCAAAGAACAAGATGGGGAAGAGGATTATTACAAATTTTCTTCGTACATCGCCGCTTTCTATTCAATAAACGGTACGGACGTATGGGCCTAGTCATTATGCCTTACGCACTGTTCTTTGAGTTGTTAGCACCAATTATTGAGACTACCGGCTTGTTCTTTCTCATCTTTCAGCTTTATACAGAACAAATTAACTTCAACACCTTTTGGTTAATGCTGCTCTATGTTTATCTGATTGGTGTCAGTATTTCAACCTTAACAATTGTATTCGACTTATCCATTAAAAAACAATATAAAACATTTGCAGAATATTTAAGGCTAATTCTATTTTCATCGTTCGAAGCGTTCTTCTATCACCCTTTCGTCGTGTTTTTCTCACTCAAAGGCTATTGGCAGTTCCTGACCAAGAAAAAATTCAAATGGGGAACTATGACCCGTCAAGGATTTCAATCGAATACCGAGTCAAAAGCAGCTTAAAACATGTTATTAAAACGTTAGCTTAAAATTTAATGAACAGCAATTTCACATATCTCCGCACGGGAATATTCATGCTCCTGCTATGCACTGGCAGCATGGTCGATTTCTCCGGCAATAGGCTCTATGGCCAACAAAAAGTCAGCATCAGCGATAAAGGCAATGTTGTAAAGAAAATAAACGCTTTATATCATGCTGGTAAACTCCAGGATGGCAAGCAATTGACAGAAATCAATTTGCAGAAATCTCCAAAGGATTCTGATCTTAAAATGCTATTGGGAAAATACTATGTTATGACCAAACAATACGATAAAGCTCGTTTTGAATTGAACAAATCCTTAGAATTCAATCCAGGGAATGTCGACTCCCGTCATCTTTTAGTAACGGTCGAAACAGAAACCAAGCGGTATTCCAGTGCCATTTGCTATGTTAATGAACTACTGGAGGTTAATCCCTATTGGAAAGGACTCTGGCGCAAAAAGATTGAGCTTTATAGGCTGCAGGGCAATGAGGTCGAAGCCAACCGCCTATTAAAACGTATTTCTCAGATCTTTCCAGAGGATGGGCAGATCCAGGAAGACCTCAACTATCAAATGGAATTAACTGCGAATAACAAACGTAAATCCGGACGCATTGACGATGCTATCGAAGTCAATAAGCTGCTTATGCAAGAAAAGCCAAGGAACATCGAAGTCTACATGGATTTGATAAACAGTTATATTAAAGCAGGCGATTATAACAGTGCTATGGTAACGACCGAGCGTGGCTTGAATACCTTTCCAAGCAATGCGGCCTTGAGACAAAAGAAAATCGCTTTGTTGGAACAGAATAAACGCTATGATGAGATTCTTGCCTTTATTAAGAATGATCCCTCAGCTATCAATGGTGGGCAATACAATTACTTTCTTTTAGAAGCGGCCAGATCTGCTAAGCAGAACGACCCGGCAGTGCTGTACGGAAAGATTTTGGATGCAACGCCAGGAAATGAAGAAGCCTTCCAAGTCGTATTTAATAGTTTAGTGGCACAACAGCAATACGATGAAGCATTGCGCAGAATGCATAGCTTTATGCGAATCAAAGGTAACTCGAAGACGCTCGCTGCAAAGGAACTTGAATTATACCGCCTTAAAAACGATCATTCTAAAGTCAACCAGCTCACAAAGACGATGTTCTTGAACTATCCGAACGATAGCGACCTAAAGGAAGGATTTGTTAAAGTGATCAGCGAAGAGATTAAAGATCACCTGGCTGCAGAGGAATGGAACCTCGCCGAAACTAAACTCCGTCAGCTGATTCCTCACGCAAATGCAGAATATCGCGACTTTATCAATAATAGCTTACAGAACGCATACTATCAACAAGGCAAGTTTACAGAAGCTCTTCAAATTATCGAAGAAATGCATCGCGTGAATCCTAGTGACGCCAATCTTGCTGTAAAAAAAGCGAGCATCTATATGCGTCTACAACAGTATGACAAAGCCGTAGCTAGTTATGAAGCCTTATTGGGGAGCTTAAAACCCGAACAACAATTCTATTACCTGACTGGGTTTAATGATATGATGGCTCAAGTAGTCAAAGAAAGTACAGAATCTCAGCGTTATAGAGATGCCATGAATTGGGTAACTCGTTGGTTGGCAGTGGCTCCAAAGAATCATCAAGCGTTGCTTTATGCGGTAAATCTATCGCATCAATTGCAAGATAAAGCTCAGATGCTTGCTTTTGCAAAGCGTGCAAACGAAGCCTATCCGGAAGAGAGCCTATTTAAAGTGCGCCTAGCGTCTGCCATGCAATTGAACGGTGCTCCGACCAAAGATATTTGGGAAATGATGGGTCAAGAGATCATTCGTAATCCCTATCATAACGAAGTCGTTAATGCCTATGTGCAAGCGTCGCAGGATCATGCCACGCAGCTGTTGTCGGAAAAAGCCGAAAAGGAAGTCTTAGAAGTAACGGACCAGGCCTTGCGATATCAGCCAACAAACAAGGAACTTAAATATTTGAAGGGCCTTGCTTATGAAAAATTGAAGCAATACGATTCGGCTTATTACTATCAGTCGTTTTACGAGCCTAGCTTGTTAGAGCTAGACGAGTTCAAAGCCAATTTAAAATATCTGAATTATAGAATGTATCAGAACGAATTTGCCATCAGTCATATGCGCTCTCGCTATGGCGACTACTATTCGATCCAAACGATTTCTGCATTAGAATACATGCGTAAGGGCGCTAAAAATAACTATACCGCGCGCGTTTTCTACTCGGGTCGGGAAGAGGGCAAAGGCGTTCAGGGACAGTTAGAATGGGGTAGGAACTGGAATAGCAATTGGGCGTCTAGAATCGATGTTAGCGGCGCTAACAAATATTTCTCTAAATTTGCCGTTCACGGTGCTGTTATTCGAACTCTTCCGAAGGACTGGGAAATAGAATTAGGCCTCGGACACAGGAAACTTTATAATGATGAAAAGATGAGCTCCGCTGTTGTAGGTTTCGGAAAAGACATCAAGCAGTTCAGGTTGCAAGCCAAATTTACACAGGCAGTATTGCAAGAGAAATGGGTTTACAATATAGCAGCGCAAGCACGGTATAGTTTCGATAATCCTAAGAATTATGTAGTCGCTTTAGCTAATTTGGGTTCCACTCCTGATGTCGATATTCTCGACTACCAAAGTTTCAATACCCTTTCGGTGATGAATAGTATGGTAGGAACAGGACTTGGACGCTTGATAACCAAAAATGTATCAGCAAGTGTTATGGGTACTTGGTACAACTTTCAAACCAGCCCTAACCCCGTACAGTACCGTAATTTATATAACTTATTTTTACAAGCCAATGTTGCTTTTTAATATCATCTTCAGCTGTTTTATCATGTTGTTTACCTCTTGTGGATCCGATTTTAATGAATTAGATGCTAATGCTTATGTATTGACGGCAGAACAAGATGCAGCGAGCGAGCAATGGCAAGAGTATCTGTTCAATCATTTGAGCAAGAGAAGCGCCAAGAAAGGACTCATTAGCCGTTCGGAAGACGATGAGCATATCGCGGCGAATCAAAAACAGATACATGTGGAGATTGCACCTGACTTGAATAACGACTACTGTATACAGCATACAAAAGAAAAGTTACATCTACGCGTAAAGACGAAAGCGATTGCCACCTGGATGAGCTATCAGTTGATCGAAAGCTTGGGACAGGTTAAAAAGGTAATTAATACCGATGACCTGCCGCCTGCAATTATCAAATTTAATAATCAATGTAAGGATTTCGATTTCGTATATCGTGAACCACATTATGCCCCGAACACAAATATAGAATACGCAGCATTATTAGGAACCAACAACCTGGACAGCGAATGGGGGATATGGGGACATAATATCACACGTGTCCTACAAGATGCGCCCGGTATATGGGCGGAGGTGGATGGCAAGATAACACAAGAGCAATATTGCTTCAGCAGTGATTCCCTTTACAATCAGTTGAAAGTATACATTCAAGATAATTTTAGCGATAAGCCTGAAGAGGGAATGAAGTTCATGATTGCGCCAAATGATAACCTATTGTCTTGTACCTGCGACCGATGTCAAGCGACAGGGAATACGGATAAAAATGCAGCGCCTGCCGTTGTCTTATTGATCAACAAACTGGCGAAGGAGTTTAGACAGCATCAATTCTTTACCATTAGATATCACTCGGTCAATGAGCCCCCGGCTTATGAATTCGAAGACAATGCCGGACTTTTCTTCAGCACTATCGAGCTACCTAAAATTACCGATTTAAAGGACAATTCTAGCTTTCAATCGTTAATAGATGAAATCGAGGCCTGGAAATCGAAAACAAAGACCATCTACTTGTGGGATTACGCATCGAATTTCGACGATTATTTAACGCCCTTACCATCGCTATCTGTTTTGAAAGCACAGCTTCAAGGCTTCAAGAAAGAGGGAGTGGAAGGTGTATTCTTAAATGCCTCGGGATATGACTATAGTAGCTTCGATGATCTAAAAACATATGTGGCTGCCGCACTAATGATTAATACAGAACTGGATATACATACATTGACAAGAGCATATTTTAAGAAGCTCTATCCGAAATCACATCAGTTGCTCGCTGACTATTACCTACAAATGGAAGACGATTTTGCCAAGAAAGCTAAGCCATACTCGTTGTATGCTGGTTTTTCGGAAGTGAAAACATCTTACTTTGATGCCGACAAATTCTTATCGTTTAACAAGGCTTTGCAGAGCATTCTTCCTAAGACCAAAGGATTTGAACGCGAAGCATTGGAAAAGCTACTGGCGGCATTCCGTTATACGAGCTTGCAGATTGCGTATAACAAAGGCACAGGGACCGGAGGTGCATTTGAAGTTGTTAATCAGCAGGTACGTCCAAATCATGCTGCAAACACATTGATCAAGCAGTTGAAAAAAGATGTAGACCATGGGATTATTAAGCGCTATAAGGAAGCCGATGGCGAGCTGAACGATTATCTGGCACAATGGACTTCTTATTCGGAGAAGTTACAGAAGCCGAACCAACTGCGGCCTGAACAACTGCTCACGGCGTTAAGTAATGAAAATGACGTTCTAGACAAAAGTGTGCTGGCCGACGGCGTACTTGGATTTAGCAACGACTTTCATCAGGGATGGCTCACAGCAAATAAGCAGTTGACATTGGTTTTAGAAGCAGGTGCCTTGTCACAGAAGAAAACAATGCAACTCAGATTTCTAAAAAACAATCGCCACAAATACGCTGCTCCGAGCAGAGTAGCGATCCTCCAAGCAGGCAAACCTGTATTCCAGACCGACATCAGTGATGTGCGAGAAGGAGAATCGGTCTACACGCTAAGCATTCCACTAGATGGCTTAAAAGCGGATGTCGTTAGCGAAATTAAAATCAGTTCAAGTAATGCTCAACTATCGAGACTAGGTTTGGATGAAGTTCAAGTTTTTAATTAAAAAAATTAGCAAAATGAGTAGATTAGTATATAATTGTTACATACTGTTGTTCATTCTTTCCTCTTGCTCAGATTTCAAAGGAAAAAAAACAAAGATTGAGATCATTGATAATGATCGCCATTACTATCCGATTCTTACGGGACAAGACTTAGATGTAGTTTATAAATTTAAGAACACAGGGGATGTTCCGCTGCTGCTTACCGATATTATTACATCCTGTGGCTGTCTGGTCGTTAATAAAATCACGACGAAGAACGTTCCACCCGGAGAAGAAGGAGTGATCAGTCTGAAATTTAATAGCGCCAAAAACATAGGATATGCGAAGCACTACATCGAGCTTTATGGCAACTTTGCAACGACCGATAAGGAAGAGTTGATATTTGATGTGAACGTGGTTCCCAACGCATTATACACGAAGGACTATGAAGAACTTCATAAAGAAGCGAAGGATAAAAACGGAAATATTAAAGATATGGTCGATGGAAAAGAGAATAATTTAGGATATTATCTTAAATTAAATTAATTAATTGAATTATAAACGTCAAGGCGCTGCGAAGCCTTTAAAACTATAATCTGCGAAACAGAAACAAATAAAAACTGCGAATTAAATATTAATAGTAAAACAACCAAATTGTATGATTGCGAAAAACGAATCTTCTAACACGAAGGCTTACATGAGCCATGAAACAGAGGGCAAACTTTTAAATGCACTAAACGAATGGGAACAAGAACGCTACTTCCTTAATCCAGCGTGTTCCATTACATCAGCAGCTCGCGAAATCGGCTGTAATTCCAAGTATCTTTCCTACGTCGTAAACAAGAACAAAGGGAGTGATTTTCCAAACTATGTAAATAATCTGCGAATTTGCTTTTTGGAAGACTACCTTCGTAAAACCGAACAGGCACGAAGTTTTAAATTAGCTTATCTAGCAGCTTACTGCGGCTTTTCGTCCTACGGAAAATTTGCGAAATCAATTAAAGATCATCGTGGGCTTAATCCAACCCAGTTTATTGTTTATTTTGATCAAAACATTGCTTAAAATGAATGGGCAACCGTTGTAATAACGGTTGCCATATTTTTATTAGGCGAGGAGTATTTCCTGCGTATGTTTCTTGATGTTAGCTGAGATTTTCTCAATCGGTAGGTCATCCGAGTCCGAACCAAAGGGATCTTCGATCGATTCACCAATCATCTCCAACGTGGCAAGCACGTAGAAAATAAAAGGAACAGCGGCAATTACAAAATAGCCCATGGAAAATACCAATCCAATTGGGAGTGTCACTGTATACAAAACAATGAAGGTTTTGATAAAAGCACTGTAGCCTAACGGTATTGGCGTGTTTTTGATGCGCTCGCATGCGCCGGTTACTTCCGTAAGCGCAGTCAGTTCCTTATTGATCAAAATAAATTGATCACCCGATAGCTTTCCTTCTTTATATAATAAATTCGTCTTCTTATAGATTAATGCAGCAACCTGATTCGGGCCATGCTTCTTTTCATCCAATGCGTTTAGTTCCGGGTGCTCGACTTCATCCAACATGAATTTTGTGTAATCAGAACGCAGGTAGGTGTATAAGGTTTCGGCAAATAACGTGATGGACTTTCTATAAAAACTACGATTTACTTTATCAAGCGGATCTAGAAAAGCATTCATCTTAATGGCAAGGGTGCGGCTAGTATTTGTCAATGCGCCCCATTGCTTGCGCGCTTCCCACCAGCGGTCGTATGCAGTATTGGTTCTAAAAACGAGGAGCAGGGATAACACGAAGCCTAGAAGGTTGTGAACAGTCGTAATATTCTTTATCCAGCTCCGGTCGGAGAGTTTTAGATATTCTAATTCGAGGTATGCCAGGCCCCAGGAAACAAATATAGAAATGATAAGATAGGGTAAAAGACGTTTGAATATTTTGCTATTGTGAAGATAACTAATGGTCTTAAACCAGTCCTTGGGGTTGTAAACAATCATGAATAAATATTTTTTGACTATGCGGCAGAAATAGCCTATTTTCACGCAATATGTCAAAAAGCAGGAAATCTGGCAAGAAAAAAGTGCAAACAGATAAGCAGGTTCAACGTAAGTTGTTGATTTGGAGCATTGCCATTCCGCTCGCTTTAGTTGTCCTTATTTTCGCCATTCAGCATCGTGCCGGCATATCTTATCTTTTTGTAAAATGGTTCGAGAAAGGAAAGATCGAAAGGGAGGACTTATCTAAATACGATATCCGCAACAAGGAGCTCATGCGCCGTTATGATGATAAGATTTATGGCATTGACGTTTCCCAGTATCAAGGGGATATTTCCTGGGATGAGGTATTAACGATACATGACGAGTTTCCTGTAGACTTTATTTTCGTGCGCGCTACGATGGGCGAGCGAGCAAAAGACCGTGCATTTAAAGAAAATTGGAAAGCAATTAAAAAAAGGAATAAGTTGCGGGGAGCATACCATTACTTTCGGCCAAATGAAAATTCGACAAAGCAGGCCAATAATTTTATCAAAACCGTAAAGCTGGAGTCGGGCGATCTTCCACCAGTCTTAGACATTGAAGAGATGCCTAGAAACCAATCCATGGATAGCCTAAAAGTAGGCTTAAAGCGTTGGCTCAGCATTGTTGAAAATCATTACGAAATAAAACCAATTTTATATTCCGGAGATAAGTATTTTGCTGATTTCCTCGAAAAGGAATTCGAAGACTATACCCTATGGATTGCTAACTATAATTTCTGGGTCGAAAGACCTAAAAAACACTGGAACTTCTGGCAGTTCTCAGAGAAAGGATCCGTGAGAGGCATTAAAGGCCCCGTCGATCTAAATATGTACACCGGCAGTATCGAAGAACTCGAAGAGTTATGTATGAAGTAAATTTTAGAATTTAGATTTGAGACATTAGATTTAAGACATTAGAATTTAGATTTGAGACATTAGATTTAAGACATTAGAGCGTTGTTTCGAATGTCTGTCTCCAATCTTTGTTCTAAGAAAATTGTAGATAACACAATGTCAGGAGTTTGCTAGTTCTTATATCTAATGTCTAACGTCTAATATCTAAAAAATACAATGTCAGGAGTTTGCTAGTTCTTATATCTAATGTCTAACGTCTAATATCTAACGAAAAACAATTTCAGCACTTTGCTAGTTCTTATATATATAAAATCTAATGTCTCAAATCTAAATTCTAATATCTAAAATCTAATAAAATGGCAAGTTTTAACGAATTAATTCAAGGAAACAAAGTAGTATTAGTTGATTTTTCGGCAGCCTGGTGTGGACCATGTCAAACGCTAGCGCCAATCTTGAAAGAAGTGAAAGACGAATTGGGCGATGACCTGAGTGTGATCAAAATTGACGTGGATAAAAACCAGGCATTAGCTGCCAAGTTCCAGATTCAGGGAGTACCCACGCTAATTCTCTACAAAAATGGCGAGCAGGTTTGGCGTCAAAGCGGTTTGCAGCAAAAAAGCGAGCTGGTAAAATTGATCCGCAATCTCGGGTAGTATTTAGTAGTCAGTACTTAGTCGTTAGACTTCTGGTCGGCTACTGACTTCAATATCGCTTTCTCCAGCATCCTTTGGAGATATCACATACTATAGTTTAATCAATACCTTTTCATAACCCAATCATACCCCTTTCGGAGCGGCTATGATTGGGTTATGAAAGGGCTTTGTATTGGGTTTACAATGGGTTTAAGCAGACGAAGGGTCGACGACGCCTTGATAAATGTAGGTGCTGGATTTTGTGTTTGGATAGGTGAAGAAGTTGGTCTTCAGCCAAGTGTTTAAACGAGGAAGGAAGGAGGGATGTAAGGATTTGCAGGATGATTTGTCTTTGAACCAGGAAAGAAATAGTATTTAGTAGTTAGTACTTAGTATAAAGACCTATTGCGGCCAATATGGCCTCCCATTATACGGAATCACAAACATCCTGTCAATCCTTACATCCTTCCTGTCTTGGTTCAGAACAAACACTGCTTTTAAACGACAAATACTATCTCCTTGCCTGCAACAAATTCAAGTTAAACTCTGCTATTGATACAAAAAAAGGCGCCTTATCGGCGCCCTGCTCTAATCTCTTATATCTAACGTCTAATATCTATTCCCGCCCTAGGTCTAAATACTAACTACTAAATACTAACTACTAATCAATATTTGCCGTTTCATCGCTTGTTTCGCCTTGTACATTGACGATAAGCTTATCGATTCGGTGGCCGTCCATATCGAGGACTTCAAATTCTAGGTTCTTGTAGACTACTTGTTCACCTTCTTCAGGGATATGGTCGAGTAGGAGGAATACTAATCCTGCGACGGTCGTTAGGTTTCCGATTTCATCTTCATCGTCTTCCGTAAGG
Source organism: Sphingobacterium sp. BN32 (assembly GCF_030503615.1). NCBI lineage: Bacteria > Pseudomonadati > Bacteroidota > Sphingobacteriia > Sphingobacteriales > Sphingobacteriaceae > Sphingobacterium > Sphingobacterium sp. BN32. Next base: position 1,796,292 of record NZ_CP129963.1, on the reverse strand, counting down.
TTGATATTGAATAGTTCGATGAAATCGTCTAGTTGGTAGCTACCGTCAATCACATAGGAACCATCTTCACGTTGTCGGATAGTTTTCTTCTCATCATCTTCTGGCGAGTCGAATCCACCGACTAAGGAACCGACCAGATCGGCCATGGTGATAATCCCTTGTGGACTTCCGTATTCATCGACTACTACCGCTTGCATAACGCCGGAGGTCTTCATCGACTGCATAACATTGTATGCGTATGTGTTTTCATTGATGAAGGGGATCGGTTGCAGTAAGTTGGTCAGTTCCGGCTCGTCGCTTGTCAAATACTCCTTAAAAAGTGTTTTAATATGTACAACACCGATAACATGGTCGAAATTACCGTTACACACGGGGTATTCGGTATGTTCATCTGCAAGGATATAGGCTTTGTTCTCCTCGAATGATTTCTGTATATCCAGGTAGGTAATCTTCGATCGGTGTACCATCAGGTTGATCGCGCGTTTGTCACCAAGACTTAGCACGCGGTCTACCATATCGTGTTCAATTCCTTCGATAGCTCCGCTATCTACACCCTCGTCCACTAATGCTTTGATCTCTTCTTCTGTTACTGCATTCTGATTCGACTTAATGTTGAATAGTTTAACAATAAAATCCGTAGAGACACTCAGCAACCAAACAAAGGGCTTCACGATCTTGCTTAGCAAGTTCATCGGGACGGCAATAAAAGACGCGTACTTCTCTGGAATCGCCATACCGATTCGTTTCGGTACTAGTTCACCAATTACTAATGAAAGGTATGTGATAGTTAACACAACCACTACAACGGCAATCTGTGAGCTGTATGGTGCTAAGAAAGATACTTGGTTCATTTGCTCAGCAAGGAAGGTCGATATGGAGCCTCCACTGAAAAAACCTGTTAAGATACCGATTAAGGTAATCCCGATCTGTACCGTTGATAAGAAATTATTTGGGTTATCTTTTAACTCTAATGCTGTTTTAGCGCCTGCATTTTTCTCGCTCGCTGCTTGTAGTCGTGCCTTCCGGCTGGATACAATGGCGATTTCAGATGCTGACAGGATTCCGTTTAGGATGATTAAGATGAGGATAATGAATATTTCCGTGACCATATAAAGGCAAATTCGCTTTGATGTCCTAAAATACAAAAAATATACACATTGTTTCGTTTTAAATGCTATTTGTTGAGAATAATCATTAGATGTTAATTCGAGATTTACGTGTTATTAACAAATAAAACAGTGCAACCGTTTGATTGAAAAAAATATTTTTAATATTGGCGAGTTATGTAGATATTGCGAACACTTACTCAGAAATTATGAAATGAAAAGTGAAGTAATGTCAACCAATACTATAGAAAACAGCATTTTATCAGCAGAGAAATTTAAGATCGAGGGAAACATTGTATCCTCAGTTCCTTTTGGCTCGGGGCATATCAATGATACGTTCAAGATTGTTACTGATTCGGATAAAAAAGAGCAATACTTACTTCAGCGCATCAACCACCACGTTTTTCGCAATGTGGACGGCTTGATGGATAATATAGAGAGAGTATGTCTTCATCTAAAACAGAAACTTGCACATTTAGGGCAAGAAGAAGTGGCGAAGCGTACGATGACGTTAATCCCGACTTGGGACGGACAGCATTACTACAAAGACGAGCAGGGTGATTATTGGCGTGTGTTTATCCTCATTCCGGATACCCGCAGTTACGACATCTTAGAAACAACAGATCAGGCGTTTTCCGGTGGTATGGCCTTCGGTCAATTTCAAAAGCAGCTGAGCGATCTGGATCCTACATCTATAGTTGAAGTTCTTCCAAACTTTCATAATATCGAATTCCGCATGAACAATCTTCGCGAAGCGATTGCTAACGATCGTGTAAATCGAGTTGCAGAGGTTCAAGACTTGTTGGATTATATTTTCGAGCGTGAAGACAAGATGCGTACCATCCTTGAATTGGGGCGCGCAAATAAATTACCGCTTCGTATCACTCATAATGACACGAAGTTCAACAATGTTTTGTTGGACAGTAATGATCAAGTTCAGTGTGTTATTGACTTAGATACGGTGATGCCTGGTTATGTGGCTTATGACTTTGGCGATGCCATCCGTACGATCATCAATTCGGCGGCGGAAGATGAAGCTGACCTGTCTAAAATCGTATTAAACGTTCCATTATTCGAAGCTTTCACGGCAGGTTACTTGTCTGAGGCGAAGGAGTTTTTAAATGAAACAGAAGTTGAATCCTTGATTCATGGGGTTCATTTGTTGCCATATATGCAAGCGGTTCGTTTTTTAACAGATTATATTGACGGTGATACCTACTACAAAATCGCTTATCCCGAGCATAATTTGGTGCGTACGAAGGCACAATTGAAATTAGTTCAGGAATTAGAGGCAAATCATAAGGTTTTAACTGATATATTAGCAGCGAACTTAAATTCGAACTAATATGAAGACCCTTGAGATTGAAAAAATAGGCGTTCAGGAATTAATAGGCGATTACGCTTCTTTAGCGAAAACGATGAGCTCATTAGCATGGCATGATATCAATTCGGCGCCATGGCAAGCTGAATTTCCCTATATTCCATGTGTTCAATTTCAAGTGGCTTATACCGATCAGGCTATTCTCGTTCATTATTCGGTCCAAGAAGAATATGTTAAAGGGCAGTATATCCGTCCAAATGAAAATGTTTGGGAAGATAGCTGTGTAGAGTTTTTCATTTCCTTCGACAATCGAGAAACGTACTATAACGTGGAATTCAATGTCTTAGGGGTGGGGCTAGTTGGCTATGGCACTTCTGTCAAATCGGATAGAAACCGATTGAGCGCTGAAGAAATTCTTCAAATTAATGCATTCTCCTCGGTTCAAACGATTGACGGCAAGAAGAGTTGGCAGCAGATTTTGCAGATTCCTTTCAGTGTTTTCAAGGTTAATGCTGAAGATTTGAAGGGAAAACAAGCGCATGCAAATTTCTACAAATGTGGAGATGCATTGCCCAATCCACATTTTATCGCTTGGAATGATATTGACAACCCAACGCCGAATTTCCACTTACCGCAGTTTTTCGGCGAGGTGTCGTTTAAATAATATTATTTCTTTACAAACTTTTCAACCCAGTCGCTGAACGCTGCAACATAGTTCTTTAGAAATTTTGCAGTGTCTTCATTTGTCAATTTACCTTGCTCATCAAAGAGTTTCGCTGCATTCCCGATGTAAGCTTCAGGCTGTGCCATCGTTGGTACATCGACAAAAACTAAGGACTGACGCAAGTGATGATTCGCCCCAAAGCCTCCGATGGCGCCGATTGATGAACTGATTACTGCACCAGGCTTTTTAGCCCATTTCCCTTTTCCATAAGGGCGTGACGCAACATCGATTGCATTTTTTAATACGGCAGGCACCGAACGGTTGTATTCAGGAGTGACAAAAATTACCGCGTCTAAGGCCTCCACTTCGGCGCGAAAAGCTTTATAGCTATCCGGCAATTTGTCGCCCTCTAAATCTTCATTATAAAATGGCAGTTGTCCGATTTCGATAATTTTATATTCATATCCCTCGGGGGTTATGCTAATCAAATGTTTTGCGATTTTCTTATTGAAGGATTCTTTTCTCAAGCTTCCGACGAATAAGCCAACTTGTATCTTTTCCATAATAATATCTCTTTACATGTGCTAACAATTAATCGAGTAAAATGTTGTATAGTGGGTGATATTCTTTGTAATTTGAAACAATAAATTGGTCTATGAAGAACGAATTGGCGGATGTTTGGTTTTATAATCAGGGCTGGGAGCCTCATGATTTCCAAAAGAAGTGTTGGAATGAGATTGGAGCAAATCGTTCTGGAATTCTAAATGCGCCGACCGGTTATGGTAAAACTTTTGCCATTTGGTTTGGCGTTATTCAACATTATTATTCGGATGCTTATCAGGCGAAACTTGAAAAACAACGCAAGCGAGGGCTACATGCACTTTGGATAACGCCTTTGCGGGCACTATCTAAGGAAATACACCGGGTAACCGAAGGGGTTTCATTAGACCTCGATTTGGATTACCAGATCGAGCTACGGACGGGCGATACAAGTACCGCCGTCAGGCAAAAGCAGCGAAAGAATCCGCCGCAAGCCTTAATTACCACGCCGGAGAGTGTTCACTTAATTTTAGCAACCAAGCAAGGCCAAGACTTCTTTAAGCAATTGGAATTTATCGTCGTCGATGAATGGCATGAGCTTCTAGGTTCTAAACGCGGAGTGCTGATCGAACTTGCGCTGAGCAGATTGAAGAGTATTAATCCCAACTTAAAGATTTGGGGCATTTCGGCAACCATCGGTAATCTAGAGCAAGCCAAGGATATTTTGCTGGGTGCATCAAATAAAGGTGTTTTGGTCAAGGCACAGATCAATAAGAAGATTGATATACAGACGATCCTACCGGATAGTTTGGAGAAGTTTCCATGGGCTGGACACTTAGGTATTCGGCTTTTGGATAAGGTGGTCGATGTTGTCAATCAATACGGAACCACTTTAATTTTTACCAATACGCGTTCGCAAGCGGAGATATGGTACCAGCAGATTATCTCCAATTATCCGGAGTTTGCCGGCTTGCTCGCTATCCATCATGGATCTTTGAGTGATGAGGTACGCATGTGGGTGGAGGAAGCTTTACATGCCGGAAAGCTTAAAGCTGTGGTTTGTACCAGTAGTTTGGATTTAGGGGTTGATTTTAGGCCTGTAGACTGCGTTATACAGATTGGGTCGCCCAAAGGCGTGGCGAGATTTTTACAGCGCGCAGGACGCTCCGGACACCGTCCTGACGCAACGTCCATTATCTACTATGTCCCGACGAACTCTTTGGAGATCATCGAAGGAGATTCGCTCAAGTTTGCGGTAAAAGAAAAGATTGTCGAGCAACGAATACCCTATGTGCGTTCGTTCGATGTGCTGACGCAGTACTTAATGACATTGGCAGTTGGCGATGGATTTGATCCTAAGCAGATTTATCAGGAGATTACGAATACACATTGCTTTGAGTCGGTCAGTCGGGAGGAGTTCGATCAATGTATGAGTTTGTTGTTGCATGGGGGCAGTAGCTTGAAGGCTTACGATGATTTCCATCGTTTGGAATTGGTCGATGGGCTTTATAAAGTGACGTCAAGGAAACTTGCTATGCGACATCGGCTGTCTATTGGTGCTATTGTATCGGATTTGATGATGCGGGTAAAGTTCCTGTCGGGCAAGTATTTAGGATCGATCGAGGAGTCGTTTATTTCTAAATTGAATGTCGGTGATGTATTCTGGTTTTCCGGTCGACAGTTAGAGTTGATTCAGGTGATCGCTAATGATGCAATCGTCAAGCCTTCGCAAAAGAAAAAAGGCGTTGTGCCATCCTGGATGGGTGGTCGCTTTGCGATATCGCCGGATTTGGGCATTGCAATCCGCCATAGCTTCAGCAGTATCCACAAGAAATCGGGACAAAGTGCAGAGATTAAGTTTTTGCAGCCGCTATTTCAAGAACAAGAGCGTGTTTCGGGACTTCCGAAAGAAGATGAGCTGTTGGTGGAATACACAGAAACAAGGTATGGTTTCCATTTGTTTTTATATCCTTTTGATGGGAAGCTGGTGCATGAGGGGATGGCTCAGGTTATCGCTTATAGGCTAGGGCAAATTACTCCGGCAACATTCAGTATTGCCACAAATGAATATGGAATTGAGCTACTGAGTGACACCGCTTATGAGCTCAATGAGGATATTTTGAAACAGATCTTTTCACCCCATCAATTGCATGCAGATATCAATTCCGGTATCAACGTGCATGAGATGGCGAGGCGACGCTTTAGGGATATTGCGGGCATTGCAGGTTTGGTTTTTCAGGGCTTTCCCGGAAAGCAGATGAAGAGCAAGCATTTGCAAGCCAATGCAGGTCTTTTCTTTTCTGTCTTTTCAGAATATGAACCAAACAACTTACTTTTGCGTGAGTCTTATGACGAAGTCTTTGATTTTCAGCTTGAGGAGGGAAGGATGATAAAAGCGTTTGAGCGTATCGATAGTCACCGGATTATTTTTCGGAAACCGGAGAAACTTACGCCTTTCGCGTTTCCAATATTCTCGGAGTCGTTCCGCGAGCGATATAGCAATGAAGACTGGCAAAGCAAATTGGAGAAAATTAAAATGCAATTGATTGATGGCTAAGAAGCTTGTGTTGAATGGTTTAGATTGTTTTTTATTGCCACAAAAGGCGATGTATATCGCCAAACATCAACTACTTGTAATTTCAGATTGGCATTTGGGCAAGTTGAAGCATTTTAGAAAAGAAGGTTTCTTTGTTCCTGCCCCGAATGTGATGGAGGAGTTAAGCAGGCTTGATACTTTGCTAAATGCCCTGGAAGTCAAACAAGTAGTTTTTCTAGGAGATCTTTTTCATTCCAAGTTGAATTCCGACTGGGAACAATTCTGTATATATACGAAAGCTAAGCCGAATATTACCTTCACTTTGACTAAAGGGAATCATGATATTCTGGAGGATGCACATTGGGAAAGATCAGCACTCCGCATCGTCGATCATTTGCTGTTGGAAGAAGGGATCGTATTGTCTCACGAACCTTTGCTAGGTCTTGAAAGTCATATCATCAATGTGGTTGGCCATATCCACCCAGGCTGCCAAATATTTCTAGCTGGTCGGCAGAGCTTCCGACTTCCTTGTTTCCATTTAGAGAATAGGGTGCTCACTTTACCCGCATTTGGAAAGTTTACTGGCTTGCATATATTGCCCAAAACAAGCTTGACGAAAGTTTATGCAATCGTAGACCAATCGGTATTGGAACTTCCTTAATTAATGTATTGAGCCTTGTTGAAATAAGCCACGTACGGTTTTTATCGTAACGAGCAATTGCCCGTAGTGTCGTTGCGCATGTTCCGCGGCATGAAATAACAGACCTAACTGTGTTGTAGGAATCATCATTCTGCCGATGAATCGCTCCGCGGTTAGTGTGGAACTATCGATGTTCTTTAAAGCGTCTATCGCTCGTTCGACCGCATGATCGAGATTATCGAGCATTTCATCTACCGAGATATCTTGATTTGGGCTGTTTTCTTTGTCTAAGTATTCAAACTACTCTTCGGATAGGGATTTTCCCGCCGCATAGGTGAACATACGGTCAATTACTCCGGTGATATGCAGGATATGGAAGGCTGATGAAGCCATTCCAAAGGGTTTGATCCGGATGATTTGCTCATCCTCACTATTTAATAATTTGGGGACATCTTCGCTGACCTGCAGCAATGCATGGGCAACGGGTTGTAATAGTTCTGAAATGCCTTCAATAGGACCTCTCATCCAGACTTCTAGGTTTTGTTGATTTTCCATAGCTAAGGAGTTACGCTCTGTTTACCACCAAAGGTAATCATTGCCATACCGAAAACAATAACTAAGCATCCTAACACCTGTATCCAGTTCAACGATTCTTTAAACCATAGGGCCATAGCGAGTTGTACCGTCAAGAATGTACCTCCAGAACAAACCGCAATAACGATAGGCTGTGGGAAGTTCTTGAAAAGCTGTATCAAAAACCAGCTTGCTGATAGGATAATGATATTTCCGATAATCAAGGCAGGCCATTGAAATTTCGGATTGATACCTCCATATTTAAAGATAATACTGGAAACGATTTGAGATAGCCAGAAAGCGACGAAGTAGAGCAATTTTACCATAAGGTAAAGATAAACATACTTCGGAATATTTTTAATCTGTCAATTCGAAATCCGCTTCCTTAACGTCTCGGGAGTTTCCGCCAATAAATATCTTGAAAGCACCCGGCTCAGCAATGTGCTTAAGTTGTTGATCGTAGAACTTCAGATCCTCTTCCGATATCGTGAATTCGATTCTTTTCGATTCTCCTTTCTTTAGAAAGACCTTCTGGAAGTTTTTAAGTTCTTTAACAGGTCGTGTGATACTACCCACCATATCACGGATATAGAGCTGAACCACTTCTTCGCCATCAAAGTTGCCCGTATTCTTAAGTTCGATGGAGACTTTTAGGGTTTCATTCTTCTTGATCGTTTTTTTGTCCAGTATGATATCGCCATACTCAAATGTACTGTAGCTTAAACCGTATCCGAAAGGGTATAGGGGCTCGTTGCTGACATCAAGGTAATTTGAGCGGAACTTTTGGAACCAAGCTCCTTCAGCCAAAGGACGTCCTGTATTTTTATGGCTGTAGTATAGCGGAATCTGACCTACATTCTGTGGGAATGTGGCAGGAAGCTTACCACTCGGATTAACATCGCCAAATAATACATCGGCAATCGCTTTTCCGGATTCTGTGCCGGCAAACCAAACGTTTAATATCGCCGGAACGTGCTCATGCTCCCAGGTGAGCGTCAATGGGCGCCCGGTAAATAGCACCAAGACTACCGGCTTACCTGTTTTCAATAGGGCTTCCAATAAGCGTTTTTGACTCTCAGGGATATTAAGATCCGTACGGCTTGAGCTTTCTCCCGACATCTCCGAGCTTTCTCCCAGTGCAGCAACAATAACATCGGCACTTTCGGCAAACTTCAAGGCATCGGCGATGATGAGCGCCGGATCTCGCTCATCTCTAGGTATTGTTCGACCGAACATGGTCGCGCGTTCTTGAAGCGCTTTATCATCGGTTAGATTAGAACCTGAATGCGTTGTAATCTTTACTTTACTGCCTAAAGCTTCACGCATTCCTTCAACAAGACTTTGCGTATTGGCATGGTCTGCACTGACACTCCAGGTACCCGGCATATTTGCTCCAGTGTTTGCGAGCGGGCCAATGACAGCAACAGTTCCAGTCTTTTTAAGCGGTAGTGTTTGCTCATTCTTTAACAAGACAAAGGACTTCGCCGCGGCTTCTCTAGCAAAGATCAGATGTTCTTTTTTAAAGATTTCTTTCTTAGCGCGTTGCTCATCGCAATAGCGATAGGGGTCATCAAATAGCCCTAATCGGTATTTCGCTTCCAATACATATCGTACGGCCCGGTTGATATCAGCTTCGCTCACTCGCTTATCGTCCAGAGACTTTTTCAAGGTCGTCAGAAAACCTTCGCCGACCATATCCATATCTACACCGGCTTGCAATGAAAGGGCAGATACTTGTTGTAAATCACCTAAACCATGGTCTATCAGCTCATTTACAGCTGTATAATCGGTTACGACAAGACCTTTAAATCCCCATTCGTTGCGGAGTAAGTCCGTCAGTAGCCAACGGTTGGCTGTTGCCGGCATGCCATTGATATCATTGAAGGAAGTCATGACTGACATCGCACCAGCATCTAGCGCAGCTTTATAGGGAGGTAGATACTCATTATACATTCGATGCAGACTCATATCCGTCGTATGATAATCTCTGCCGGCCTCTCCGGCGCCATACAGTGCAAAATGTTTAACGCAGGCGAGCAATGTGTTGTTTTTACTAAGATCGTCGCCCTGATAGCCTAAAACCATCTCTCTTGCAATACGGGATGTTAGGTAGGTATCTTCGCCACTACCTTCTGATATTCTTCCCCAGCGCGGATCTCTGGAGATATCGACCATAGGAGAGAAGGTCCAGTTGATACCGTCGGCAGTCGCTTCGACAGCCGAGATACGTGCTGTCTTGCGAATCAAGGCCATGTCCCAAGTTGCGGCAAGACCTAATGGTATCGGAAATGCAGTTTTATAACCATGAATTACATCCATTCCGAAGATGATAGGAATTCCTAATCGAGATTGTTTAACGGCGAGCTCCTGCGCTTTTCGAATTTTTGCAGGTGAGCTCATGGAGAATATCCCTCCAATATGACCTGCTTTGATTTTACTTTCGACATCTGTTGAAACGACGGAGCCGGTAGTGGCTTCGCCACCCGTCACTAGGTTAAGCTGGCCGATCTTTTCCTCGATAGTCATCTTGGACATTAGCCCATCGATAAACTGATTCATCTTATTGTTATCCTGTGCATTTGCAATCAGTGAAAAAGCGATTAAACTACAGGATAATATGCTTTTACGGATGTTCATTGATGTTTTACTTTAGGTGTGGACTTTTGAATCCTAATTTTCTTAATCCTATTCTCACTTCTGGAGCATTCATAAATAAGTCCCAAATAAGACCCGTTCTATAATTTTCAATCATCACGACAATCGGACCCTGGTCAATCGCTAAATAGCGCTGTGGATACCAATTGTTAGTCTCGCTGAAGGCATCATAGAAGCCATATTTGCCCCAAACCTTATCGCCAAGATTATTGAAAAGATACTTTGCGAATGCTATACTTTCCTTCGGCGTATACGGCATGGACGCTAGAGCCGCAGTAGGAGTTACCACCGACTTATCATTATCCGGGTGATGAGCATCATATCCATTGATAGAATAGCTAGCTGTCCATCCCCAAGCTTTATCCGCTCCATATCCCACATATTTCTTTGGATTTGCTTCTGCATATGCAATATTGATCTTTGCATGATTCACTACAGCATCTTCATAGGACACGTATTTATCAGAGAGTCCTCGCGGATCTAAGCCTAAGAAGGAATACTGCGCCCAAAATAATGGACCTACTTCACCAGGGCGCGAGTTATGTTTTACTACGGTTGGGATGTCGAACTTCTTGATATCGGATTTGATCTTACCGTTCCTTGCCCATCCTTGATAATAGACCGAAGAATCTATCGCATGGGTGGGTGAGGATGCCGCCAAGACATAGCTTATCAAACACTCATCATAACCTTCGATCGCATGGTTCATTCCAAACTCATGGACTGGGCTCCAGTGCCAGAACAGCACGTTCTTGCCGTTTGTATAATGCTTCCAATTGATTCCTCTCCAAAGGTTATCTGCTTTCTTGGCAATTTCTCGCTGTGTTTCAGTTCCCTCGTTGAAATATTCGCGCACAACAAGAAGCCCCTGAGCGAGGAAGGCCGTTTCTACGATGTCGCCACCATTGTCCTTTTCACTAAAGGCTTTCACTTCGCCGACATTGCCATGGTACCAGTGTGCCCATGCGCCTTGAAATCTCGGGATACGAGTCAGATAATCCATAATTCGGTGGAGGCGTTCTTCTCCTTCGCTCTTACTGATAAAGCCCCGCTTCATACCGACAACCAAACTCATCAAGCCGAATCCACTACCGCCTATGGTGATCACATTGCGGTCATTCTGTGGGTATTCACCGTCGATATGGATGCGCTCGCGAGCGAGTCCTGTAATGGGCTCGGCGCCCTCCCAGAAATATTGGAAAGTCTGGCTTTGAATCTTCGTCAGCAATGAGTCGTTCATAGATGTCAGACTGTCTTTACGGACATTGCTATCCTGTTCGTGATTGTTGTTCTTAATCTGGCAGGACTCAAAGTTCAATGCCATTAGTAAGATGCCAGAAAAGGTAAATGCTTTTATTGTCATATGTTATTTGTAGATATAAAGCCTCCTCTGATCCGGAGGAATCCCATAATCGGTAATTCTGCATGTCATGCAGATTAACAATAAACAAAGATGTCTTCTATTAGTTTGAAAAGGAAATTTTCGTCGTTCTCATTACTACTACAGCATAATAATACCTGCTCAAACATGGAGATGTTAATACTTATTGAGTTGGTAATCTGTTATTTATTGACTTGTGTGGCTACAACAAAATAACATCACGGTGTAACATCTACACATTGAGTCCTGTGAGGGGATGATGTACTGCCTTCTTAAGAGATTAGAAGGTTAAAGCTCTAGTAAGAACTCTGTCAGATTCTTTTCAGTAGGGAGGTTAAGCTTCTTACGCAGCCTGTAGCGTCGAATTTCCACCCCACGTGTACTGATGTTCAATAAAGATGCAATTTCCTTGCTTGACATGTTTAAGCGAAGATATGCACAGAGCTTTAAGTCGTTTGGAACGAGGGCAGGATAATCTGACTTTAGCTTTTTGAAGAAGTTCTCGTGTGCTTCATTGAAGCTCTTTTCGAAGAGATCCCAATCGCGATCGTCTGAATGTGCCTCATCAATTAGTTTGCTTACCTTTCGCAACTGATCGGAGCTCAGTTTATTACCATTAGAGTCATTAAGATTCGTTAGCTCATGATGCAGATTATTGAGCATCTCATTTTTGTAAACAATATTCATGGCTGCATTCGCGAGTTCACGGTTCTTGATCTCCAGTTCCTGCTCTAATTGACGATTCTTCAATGCCATCAACTTACGCTCGTTGAGTTCTGCCTCTTTGGCTAATCTAGCCTCTTGATCGGCCAGCATTTTTGCCTTTAGCTTTCGCTGTTCTTCCTTCAGATGCTGCTCATAATAACGCTTACCGACAAAGAAAAGCGCCGTAAGAATAATCAGATAGCTAACGATGGCAAGCCAATGTCTATACCAAGGCGGACGGATTGTTATGTCCAAGCTGGTAATTTCTGACTGCGTACCGTTCGCCGCCATAGAACGCACATGAAACGTATAGTTGCCGTCGGGAAGATTGGTGAAGTCTTTAAAAGAGACATCTTCCCATTCCGACCAATTATCTGTATATCCCTCCAGCCAATAAGAGTACTTCAGGTTCGATGAAGAATACCAGGGACTCGCATAAGCAATCCGCAGGTTGTTCTCGCCATAGGCTATCGACAAATCGTCATAGAGGGGAGTAGTGCCATTGCTGGTATTCCATACCTGTGTGATGTACGGTTTGGGGAGATTAACTTTTGTGCTCAGCTGATTAAAATATATCGCAAAACCATTGTCCATTCCGATGATGGATGTTTGATCATTCAAGTTAAATATCTGCTCATAATCGTTCATCATCTTCCCGCGAAGTGAATTCCATGAAGATGAATCGATCTTAACCTTTCCTTCAGGTAACAGTTCTATTTTTGCTATATGCGATTTCTTTACAAACCAATATTCGTTCTGTTTAATCGGAATAATCTTGTTAGCAGTATAGAAAGATTTCAATTGTTCGTTAAGTTCAACGTAGGGTTTAAATGATCCTACAATATTATCGTATTGGTAGAAACCAGAGTCCGTAGCAAAGACAATATTGTTTGCCAGGTTATAGACGCCATGCAGTGTAGTGTTGTTTGGAAGGCCTGCTTTTACCGCGCTGATGGACTGTGCATCGTCCTTCGTAGCATTAAGTTTCAAGTTATAGACATTCTGCTGGTTTGTTGCCCAGAACTCCGAATCGCTACGCTGAAGGATACTGCGGATAGGCTCTTTGATCTGTTGGAATTGTTTAATGAAGTTAGTGCTAGTGCCACTTTGCATCACACCGATTCCGGTGTAATTACCCTGCAACCACTTATTTCCGCCACTAATCTCTGCGAAGTTCCAAGCACCCGTAACGGAAGAAATCTTACGCATACTACGGCCTTCCACTAAATAAGTTCCGTTATTATGTCCACAAACGAGCTGCCCATTCATATTCACCAACTGCCAAACTTGACCATGTGAGTTGGGAACAATGCTGAAGTCTAGATTTTGAAAATTATTTATACCATTCCAATCGCTTACGAATAGCCCTTGGTTAGTTCCTAAGTAAACCTTATTCTGAAAGATGATAGCGGCATAGACTGTTCCGATCTTTCCGGTTAAATCAGCATAATAATAAAGCGGACTATTGATGTCAATGCGGTCTACACCATTATCCAAGCCCACCCAGAGGTTCGCTTGCTTATCGACCGTCATGCTCAGGACTGTGTTATTTTGTAGCCCGTTGTTCTTGTTGATCTGCTGAACGAGTTCGCCCTTACGATTCAGGATATACACACCATTTTGTATAGTCCCAAATGCAAATTGATCGCCATATAGCTTAACGCCATTGTTTACCTGATATCGGATAAGCTGTTGCTGCACTTGATTTTGCCAAGGAGAAATGTTGCCTCCCTTATCCATGATAAATAGACCATGGTTCGATGTAGCAATCAATATTTTATCCTGATCAAAAGGCAACATACTGAGGATATTCATACCGTGCAAGACCGCTGCATCCTTCACCTGTACCAAGCTATTGTTGACCAGTTCGAATAAACCGGAAGGAAGTTGTTCAAAGAAAAGGCGGTTATTTACTTGATGACTGAAGAGGAAAGGCTCGCCATCTGCCGTAAGTGTTTTGATCTCGTTATTTTCATAGATATAGCACTTTGAGAAGCTATGGAAGAAAATTCTATCGCCTTGGGTGTTGATACGCCAGATTTCATCATTCTTCAACCCAGCCTGATCTTTCACTAGGCTCGAGAGACTGCGATAGTCCATCTTTCCGAACTTCCCACGCTCCCAGATGCCAAATTCACCAGAACCCCCAACGAGGATACGGCCATCCTTAGCGATATTCACACTTCGCAGACTACGTTGATTCTTTGCTTTGTGAAGACGCCATTCTTGCCCATCGAAGCTTAAAAGACCCTCGGTATTGGCTACATAGATAAAGCCTTCCTTGCTGACCGCAATGCTCCAGTTCTGATTTCCTGCCTGATAGGTAGACTTATTGTACTGCTTAACATAAGGCGATCCAACCCTAGGGATATTTTGTCCAAAGGCTAAACTGATCGTGAAAATACAAGCAACAAAAAATATTATAGTCCTCCAGGGCATAGAACAAATATACTATTTAGGGATTAGATATTAGATGTGAGATTTTAGACAATTAGAGTGGAATGTCGAGTATGTTTGTTATTAATAGGGTGTTAGTTGTGAGGTGTTTGAAGGAGCAGAGCTCGTCAAAGCTTTTTGGGGTGGAGCGCAATAAAAACATAGAGGGGCAGCTATAAATCTGCCCCTGATATTTTCTAGTTTAAAGATCCATTGGAAGGAATATTTCTCCCAGCTTAGCCATTTCGGAGACGTCTGTTACTTGTTCGAAGATGCCGAATACGGCAGATCCCGAGCCTGTCATGGAAGAGTAGACTGCGCCGAGTTCGTAGAATCTTCGTTTTATCTCTCCGATTTGCGGATACAGTTCGAATAAGCCGGCTTCAAAGTCATTTTTAATATGAAGCTTCCACTCTTGTATAGGCAGTTGTACAGCGCGCCTTAAATCTATTTGTGGAGTCAAAGGGGTGACGTTCTTGTAAGCCTCCGCGGTGGAGATATGGATATTAGGCTTTAATATCACAATATAATAGTCCGATAGGTCTAATTCAATTTCAGAAAGCTTGGTACCGATATCTTCAGCATAGGTAGCTTTGTTTTGAATAAAGAAAGGGCAGTCGGCGCCCAATTGCGCAGCATAGCTTTCTAACGCTTTATCGGAGATGCCTAAATCAAACTGTTCATTTAATAATTGCAAGGTCGCACTCGCATCCGAAGAACCGCCACCCAAGCCAGCACCGATAGGGATGCGTTTCAATAAATGAATTTTCACAGGAGGAAGATCGTAATCAGCCGCCAATAGGCGGTATGCTTTCAAACATAAGTTATCCTCATCAGCCTTCAAATCAGCACCGTGAATTTCGAGCTCCACCTTATCAGATAGCTGTGTCTCCACAGCATCGTATATTTTAACCGGATAAAAAATAGTCTCCAAATTATGATAGCCGTCCGAACGACGCTCTGTAATGTGCAAACCTATATTTATCTTAGCATTCGCAAACTTTAACATGGTATTAATCGAATGTTATAATTCAAATTTTCTTAATTACACTGCAGTTATGCCATCACGCAATCTCTCTTCCAACCTTACACGAACGAAATCAACATTAATTATCCCGCATATCAGCATCTAAAATCTAATATCTAAGGTCTAATATCTAGTTAAACTGCTTTCTTCTCGCCCAATATCCAATTTGGGTTTTGTTCCTGCAGCTTAACTATTCGGTTGGTGTCTGCATATTGCCTAATATGTTCTACAGCTTCATCTATATCATCCGTAAATAGGAGTAAGTCTTGATCTTCCGGGCTAATTGTCTTTGCTTCAATCATTTCATTCACATGCTCGATAATACCTTTATGGTATTCCAAGCCCATCACAACGATTGGGAACTGCGATAGTTTCTTCGTCTGAATCAGTGTAAGGGTTTCGAAAAACTCGTCCAGCGTTCCGAATCCTCCCGGCATAATAATGAAAGCGAATGAATATTTTCGCAGGAGTTCTTTACGAACGAAGAAGTACTCAATATTGACGAATTTGTCCATGTAAGGATTATGTTTCTGTTCATGCGGCAATACGATATTACAACCCACCGAAGCGCCGCCAACATCCTTAGCCCCGCGGTTCGCGGCCTCCATTATACCTGGACCTCCACCCGTCATGATGGTAAAGCCTTGCTCGGCGAGCTTTGCCGATACCTGGCGTGCTTGTTTGTAGTAAACATGGTCTTCGCCAAATCGTGCAGATCCAAAAACCGTTACGCAGGGGCCCACGAAGTGCAAGGTCCTAAACCCTTTCATGAATTGAAAGAAAACACCGATTACATATTTGAGCTCGTTCCAACGCCCACGGGCACCTTTGAGGAAACTTATCTCTTCTCTGACAAATTTATTACTCATGTTCTATTGGGCTATTTATTAATTCCTCGGCTTCCTGCATAATTTGCTTTTGCTTGTCTGCAGGAATCTGTATATGGCTAAGCACCTTCGGATCCTTTAAAAGATCCTTTACGCAGATGCATTGATTCTTTAATAACATCGCTTTATCCTGTGAGGTTAAGTTAGTTAAGCAAGTTATCGGATATTCGCCGGTATTGTCTACACGCGCTTTAATGCTCTGTCCGTTCGGGTAATCCCAGGACAATAAATTCATCTTATAATACTCTCCAAACTTAATCGAGTCTGTAGTGAGGTAGGCATTGGTTACTAACCAGCCATCGGTAAACTGACGGTGTGCATTGAAAAAGGGATATTCAATTCCCGTCACGTCCGTCACTCTAGATTTAAAGTACATTGGTGTTGTCACAGAAATTTTTGCGTCCTCATCATTGCGGAATTTACATTCCACTGCAAGCATCACATCGCCTTTTGCAGCAACAACATCAATCTCATGCGTTACAGCATGTCCTTGCACGGTCTGTCCGGTAATCGCTTCGAAGCCATCTTCCTGAAAAAGTCGCGCTACCCATTTTTCAAAATAGAAACCCTCGGGTCCTAATTCGCGAAGAGCGCGCTTTAAGCTATAACGAGCCGCATAGGAGTTTTTCTTTGATTTTAAGGCGTCGAAAGCCATTTCATAGAGCTCTCGCGTGCTAATGCCATCGTATAATTTATTTTTGATAGAGGCATATACCATCTGAACTTCCCCATCCGAAGCGCCCGAGCGCATCAATGATCTTCTCAAGCTTGATTCATCAAAGGGGACCAGTTCGCCCGAATACTTCTTTACCAGCATAGTTAATAGTTTAAATGTGGATGAAAATACGAATAATAGCAAAGGCAATCAAAATTTATACCTAATCAGAAACAAAAATCGAAATTATTCGTTTAATAGATAGGATTATAAATTTGAACAACATGAGCGGAATATTAAACTATGCCTTTGATGCGCTAAAGAACAAACTCGATGCGAGTTGTCATGATGGGAATGTAGGGACATCGGAACGTATATTGTCTGTAGTCGCTGGCGGATTCTTGTTAGGACGAGGAATTAAATCTATTGTAAAACATCCGATGACAGCTTTCTCGGGCATTACGCTCGGTGGTGCGCTGATTTATCGTGGTGTTACAGGATATTGCCCCATCAAAGACTCTGTAGAGTCTAAAGAGCCAGAGGCAACCGTTATTGAACATCGCTATTTCGTAAAATAGAACGATTTAATTACAACCAAAGTCAAGGCATCTAAAACATTAGATGCCTTTTCTTATGTTTGCTATAGTGTTTGTTTTCAATGGTCAGCACGGGATTCATCCTTGTTTGTATTTCAATGGAAACATGAAGGTTTTTAAAATTTCAACTGTATTTAATGAAAAAGATAGTCGTATTTACCGGCGCCGGTATTTCTGTAGAAAGTGGGCTGCCTACATTTCGCGGTGCCGATGGATTGTGGGAAGGGCATCGAATTGAAGAAGTTGCCACCCCGGAGGCATGGCAGCGCAATCCCGAAATGGTACAACGGTTTTATAATATGCGTCGAAAGGATTGTATCCGTGTAGAGCCGAATGCCGCCCATCGCTATTTAGCAGAAATGGAAAAAGACTTCGATGTACAGATTATCACCCAGAATATTGACGACCTGCATGAGCGAGCGGGAAGCAGCAAAGTGCTGCATCTGCACGGGCAGATTCGGAAATCGCAATCCTCAATGAATCCAAAATTAATATACGATATCGAAGGCGATGAGATTGCGATGGACGCCACTCGCGAGTTGGGTTCGCCCTTGCGCCCGCATGTGGTATGGTTCGGGGAGGCGGTGCCGAATATGGTAGAAGCATCCCGCCTTGTTCGAGATGCCGACGTGTTTATTATCATCGGAACATCCTTGCAGGTATATCCCGCTGCAAACTTATTATTCGATTGTAAGCCCGGCTGTAAAATCATACTGATCGACCCAAATGCGAAACAAGTAGCCATTCCTGCACAGGTTCATAAAATCGCGGAGTCAGCGAGCAAAGGTGTCACTTATTTGGCAGAAATACTAGCCAAATAATATTTTGAGTGACTATATAAGATGCTAATAATCAGATTATTTGTGTAATTATAGTAAATTTAATATTTACATTAAAGAAAAGCTTGATATCAAAAAAAAACCTCTAATACGGAATATAATTCTGTATTAGAGGTTTTATATTTTTAAGACGCTATTTATCAGTTACATAATGAAATCAACTAAATGGATTATTGATACTTATTGTAAGTTCCTATTATTGCCTTTCTCATCTCCGCAAACAGCCCAATAACCTGTTGTATAAACTGTTCATCAAGCATTTCAAAGACTCCATTAACACCACCGACTACATCGGCTTCAGCTAACTTATAAGACTGTTCCAAGGTCCCTTGTTCAAACTTGATGATAAACTTTTGGTTCATTCCGAAGATTGTAATTTTACAATCCGGATGTGGTAATTCGGCTAATACGCGCATGCTAAATAGAATTAAGTCAGAAATAAAAAAGTTCCGACAGATGCCGGAACCTTACAAATATAGATATAAATAAATTAGGTTTAAACCACTCCTTGAGCCTTCATGGCTTCGGCAACTTTGATAAAGCCACCGATATTTGCGCCCTTCAGGTAATTAACATATCCGTTCGGCTCCTTGCCATATCGCACACATGTTTTATGGATGTTTTGCATAATCAGTTTTAAGCGATGATCCACTTTCTCATGGTTCCATTGCTGTCCGATAGCATTTTGCGACATTTCCAATCCAGATACCGCCACTCCACCGGCGTTCGCAGCTTTGCCCGGTCCAAAATGTATTTTCGCAGCATCATAAACCTTGATAGCACCAGCAGTTGATGGCATATTTGCACCTTCAGCGACAATGGTACAGCCGTTTTTAACCAACTTCTTTGCATCCGCTTCGTTGATCTCATTCTGCGTTGCACATGGTAATGCAATATCACATTTAAACTGCCAAGGATTTTCTTTTGCATGGAAGGTTGCAGATGGATATTTCTTTGTGAATTTCGCTAAGTCGCGTCCTAATGTTGCGATGTAGGCTAATTTCTCCAAGGTCAACCCCTCTTTATCATACAGCGTTCCAGTGCTATTGGATAGTGTAATCACTTTAGCGCCTAGCTGAATGCCTTTTTCTGCAGCATAATAGGCCACATTTCCCGCTCCAGAGATAGAAATCACTTTTCCTTCGATAGATTCGTTATTGTAATCTAATACACATTGAACGAAGTAGAGTAGACCATAACCTGTCGCTTCCGGACGGATGTAGGAACCGCCCCATTGGGGGCCTTTACCAGTTAAAACACCGGTAAAATTATTTTGAATACGTTTATACTGTCCAAATAGATAGCCGACTTCTCTCGTTCCAACACCGATATCGCCAGCAGGAACATCCGTTTCTGCACCGATATGACGGTATAGTTCGGTCATAAAGCTTTGGCAAAAGCGCATGATTTCATTGTCCGACTTGCCTTTTGGGTCGAAGTCTGATCCACCTTTGCCACCGCCGATTGGCAGGCTCGTCAAACTGTTTTTAAATACCTGTTCAAATGCTAAGAATTTTAATATGCTCAAGTTCACATCCGGCGCAAAGCGCAAACCACCTTTGTAAGGGCCAATCGCCGAGTTCATCTGCACGCGATACCCTCTATTAACCTGGATTTGATTCTTGTCATCCATCCAAGCGACACGAAAGGAGAGTGCACGCTCAGGCTCAACCATACGCTCTAGGATTCGCAAATCCGCAAAGTCTGGTCTATGCTCATTGATGTAAGGGATTAAATCTTCAATTACCTCGGTTACCGCCTGTAGGAATTCCGGCTCGTTCGGATTACGCAGCTCAACGTTCTTGATAAAATTCTTAAGGTTTAGGGACATTTATTAGTGATATTTTATTTAATGTATCGCAATATTAGCGAAAATTAATATTAAAAGCCAATTTTATACAAAAATTGTTTTCATGTTTTACGTTCGTCAAAATCGTATTCTAATTGAGGAATTAGTTTTTCAATTTGTACATTTGTCAACTTAGATTGAAAAGAAGAGAATTTTTATGCCAGTTAAGATACCAGATAATTTACCTGCGATAGAACTCCTTAAAAAGGAGAATATCTTTGTGATGAGTGATTTACGCGCGGATACTCAAGACATCCGACCGATGAAATTACTTGTGCTGAACTTAATGCCTCTAAAGATTTCTACAGAAACTGATTTTATCCGCCTGTTATCGAATAATCCTTTACAGGTGGAGCTGGATTTCTTGCGCCTAGCGACACATAATCCTAAGAATACGCCTGAAGAGCATCTAGAGCTGTTCTATAAAAACTTTGAAGATATTAAAGAGAATACCTACGATGGTATGATCATCACCGGGGCACCGGTTGAGATGATGCCTTTCGAGCAAGTCACCTATTGGCCAGAAGTAACCAAAATCTTCGACTGGGCAAGGAAACATGTGTTCTCTACCCTATATATCTGTTGGGCTTCCCAAGCTGCTCTTTACCATTTCTATGGTGTTGAAAAGAAACCGCTAGACAGCAAGCTGTTTGGTGTATTCAAACATACTGCCTGGGACAAGAAGGATCCACTATTCCGCGGTTTTGATGATGAATTCTATATTCCTCATAGTCGCCATACAACGATCCTCGCGGAGGATGTGGAAGCCAAGAAGGATATCACGGTGCTTTCAGCCTCTAAAGAAGCCGGATTAGCAATCTTATCGACCCGTGGTGGCCGTGAGCTTTATTTAACGGGACATTCGGAATACGCCCCGCTTACACTGCACGAAGAATATACCCGCGATATCGAAAAAGGGCTTGAGATCGACGTTCCTGTAAATTATTATCAGGATGACAAGCCTGAGCTTGGCCCTGTAGTGCGCTGGGCAGGTCACGCTAATCTGCTGTTCAACAACTGGCTGAACTACTATGTCTACCAAGAAACTCCATACGACCTGAAACAAGTTCCTGAATTAGGGGATATTAAGATTAATGGGTAAAGTAGTATTTAGTAGTTAGTAGTTAGTATTTAGACCTATGGCTGGGATTAGATTTTAGATATAAGATATTAGATAATAGAATATTGGCGCCAATTAGGCGCCTTTTTTATTGTGGAGAAGAAGGATGTAGAGAAAGGCAGGATTTTGTGCCATAGCTCTAACTACTAAGTACTAAATACTATCTCTGAACCAGGAAAGGAAGGATGTAAGGATTGGCAGGATCGGGGGGGACACTAGCATTATGCAACTTCAACTCTACATTCACTTACAACCATTATATAACCCTTTCAAAGCCCTTTCATAACCCAATCAAAGCCGCTTCGAAAGGGTTATGAAAGGGGATTGAAGTGGGAGTGAATGGTTAATGAGCTAATGCTGTATTATGCTTGACTTAATTTATTGTACTGTTTTAAACCAAGAAAGGAAGGATTTTGAGATGACCAGGATCCTGTCAATCCTTGCATCCTTCCTTTCTTGGTTCGAGACAAAATCCCAATCCTTGCATCCTTCCTTTCTTGCTTCAAGACAAATTGTTTTCTCTCTTAAAAAAATTACTCAAACGTTTGCGATTGCATTTCAAGCGAATTGAGGGCTATAGTTGATTTCCGGAACTTTTTTAAATGCTGGATTCCTGTATTTTCGAGAATTATTACGACTCAAATATAATATGAAAAGAACCATTTTAACCTTTGCTGTAGCATGTTTGATGGCGTCGATGGGCTATGCTCAGAGCGCTAAGGAAGTTAAACAGACTTATGAGCAGTTATCTATTTTTGAAGATCCTCTGGCATTGACGCTGAAGAAAGGGACTTCCAAGAAAATCATCAACAAAATAGCGGATGAGCATATCCGCAAGCATGCTTTAAATGTGTTGGCGGGCAATTATAAGTCTGATTATAAATTAGCGGATTATCATGCGATTTTGTCGCCTTCGATGTTGGGCCATCAGCTAAGCATTGGGGATGGCTACAGCAAATATCAGAATATAACAGGTGTTTATTTGCCCGTTGGTAAGCATATCGTGCTTGCAGAAGGTATCGAGCGTGGCAAGGAAATAAAACTGATTGTTCCGAATTGGTTGAGACAGGCTCCTGATCCGAAGGAACCGACGAAGGATCCAAAGGGATGGGGAATTGAAAAGGAAGTGTTTGAACTTCAAAATGGCGTCAATATTATCGATCTAAAGGATTTCGGTAGTTTAGCATATATCTATTATTTCTCTGAAAATCCGCAAGAGGAAAAGCCTATCCGTGTTCACTTTTTGACAGGGCAGGTAAATGGTTACTTCGATAGCCAGAAACAAAACAATGCCGATTGGGATAACTTATTGGATAAAGCTGTCTATGGCGTTGTCGATGCGAAAGGGAAGTACATTCAAACGGCTTACCCAGTTGCCGATTTAAAGAAATATGCCGGAGGGAAAGGGGTAGAATTGATAAACAACTACGACTCCTTAGTACACCGTCAACACCGCATTATGGGATTGATCAAATACAATCGTGTACCGGAGAATAAGATCTTATCGCGCGTTAATTATAATTATTACATGTTCAGAGATGGTGATGGAGTTGCCTATATGGGGGGTAAAAGTGGTTATGCCATGGCGATGGTATTGGATCCAGCCCGGGTAATCAGTGGCGACCCTTGTTGGGGATTCAGCCATGAAGTAGGTCATGTGCACCAAACAAGACCGAAGTTAAGCTGGGGCGGATTAGGTGAGGTGAGTAATAATATTTACTCGCTTTATGTGACGACTTCTTTCGGCAATAAATCTAGAATTTCTGAGCAAGGAAACTACGCTAAAGCGCGCGCTTCCATCATCGATAAGAAAATTTCGTACCTGCAGGATCCCGACGTGTTTAACCGCCTGGTACCATTCTGGCAATTGCAACTTTACTATGCTGGGCCTGGTAAAAAGGCAGATTTCTACCCGAACTTGTTTGAAACTTTCCGTCAGCAAGAAGCGAAAGAGAATCCTTGGAATCGGGACAGAAACCCTGCGGTTCATCAGCTTAACTTCGTGAAAACCGCTTGTGAAGTAGCAAAAGAGGATTTAACGGATTTCTTCGATCAGTATGGTTTCTTCTATGTTGGCGAATTCGAAATGGATGATTACGGAAAGTATGATTACCGTATGACGCAAGCCATGGTCGATAAATGTAAAGCAGAAATTAAAGCGTTGAATCTTCCAAAACCAAAGGGAGATATCAGTGCAATGAAAGATTGAGATTAGATATGGGATCATAGATATGAGATATTAGATTTTAGACATTAGAGTAGGGCGCCGATTAGGCGCCTTTCTTATGGGCCAGTATCTTTGTTTGGAATTTCAATTGTGGTTATGTTTGATAGGGTTGCTGATTTGAACTTTAGTTGGGGTTTTGTTGTGCAGGATGCTTTGTTTTGAACCAGGAAAGGAAGGATGCAAGGATTGGCAGAATCGGGTCTAATATCTAATGTCTGATGTCTAAAATCTGCTTCCGAATTCTTCCAAAGCATTATATTTGTCGTATGAACAGCAAGAAATTGGTTAGCGCGAAGATTGAGGATTTCTACAATCAGGCTTCGGAAGAAGATAGACTCAGCAAGGGGTTGGGGATATTTGAATTTGAAAGGATCAAAGCATTAATTTCTAGGTATCTGCCGAAGTTGGGGGTGGTTATTGATGTTGGTGGTGGTACCGGCAAGTATGCGGAGTGGCTAGCTAAGGAAGGGCATGATGTTCATATGGTGGAACCTTTGGATAAGCATCTCAAGATCGCTCAAAAACGTTCGGAGAAGGCTAAGAAGTCTTTTAAGGTGATTAAAGGGGAAGCCCAGCGTCTGGATTTTAAAGACGGATATGCGGATGTGGTGATTATGCATGGTCCGTTGTATCATCTGCAAAGTGAGGAGGCGAGGCTGCGTGCTATTTCGGAGGCGAAACGTGTGCTTAAGCCTGGTGGGGTGGTATTGGGATTTGCAATCAACTATACGGCCTCGACTATTGTAGGTTTGTTGAATGGTTTGATTCATGGTCCCTCTTTTTTGGATATGTGCAAATCGGAGCTGACAACAGGTATTCATAATGCGCCGTCGGATTTGCCTTGGGTGATGGCGGAATCTTTCTACCATAAGCCCGCGCAACTAAAGGCAGAATTTGCGGCGGCGGGGTTGAGGTTTGATAAATTGTTTGCCGTGGAAGGTATTACCTGGCTTGACAAGCACTATTTTGAAAGTATGCTGAATACTAAGAAGCGGAAGAATCTGGACTTGATTACCGAGATTACGGAAAATGATGAGCATTTGCTTGCATTGAGTCCGCATATGATGATTGCGGCATTTTGTTAGAGCGTAGATTTTAGACATTAGCTATAAGATTTGCATGGGCGCCTTTGGGGCGCCCTGTTTGTTTTTTTGTTTAGTTAGTAATTTGCTACTACTGCTACTATCCGTTTTATGTTTTAAAAATTAAAAATACATCGGGCGTTGAGCATGCGTCCTCTTAGACGGTAAACCGTGCTATAGAGTTCGTCGGAAGTTAATACCTGATGGTGGTAGTTTTTGATGTTTGCGATATTTTTGAGTTCCACTTCGAGATCGACTTTTCTCTTCGGTAAGCTGATACGGGAAAATAGATCCATAAAGAGGTGATTGTGGGTAAAAATTCCTTGTTTATTGTGCTGATGGTTGAAACTATATTCAACGAATAGCGGTTTGATTGGGGTGTAAGCTAATTTGAAGGAATTAGTTAAGTTACTACTCGTAATTCGGTCGCTGGGCACATGTGTGGCAACAATCTCACTTTTAAACCAAGAATAATGGACTCCATAGTTTACACTGAAATTTTTATGTACTTGTAGGTCAAATGATGGGTTGATTAATAGCGCTGATTGATCCAGCCTTGTTGCCTGTCTTTGGACCGCCATATCGTCTTTCAGGTTTGTCCAGCTTGCGTGGAGTTGCAATGGACCACGAAGGGCGTTAATATACTGCGTCGCCGATAAAATTAATCCATATTCTTGCGATTTGTGAGCACCGGGAACCACGATTTTGGAGAGCAAATTGTCGGTGACGAGAGTGGCTAGCAAATCGGGATATCTAACGGACGTATATTTAGCGGTTATATTTCCAAAGAATAGCTGTAATGGCCGTTGCACATTGTATTTCAGAGTGAGTTCATTTTTCTTTTTCTCGCGCAGGTCGATCGTGTTATTTGCCAAACTACGGTAAGTTTTTAGGATAGGCTTGCAGAAAACGTTAGCCATGTTCCCTATGGATCGCTGATGATGAAAGCGTAGCTGCAAATAGTCTTGCGCATTCAGGAAGAATTTGCTGTTCAACAAGGGGTTAAAATAGACCTTATCTCTGCTTTTATCTAAATTATTCGTGGGATCTAAATAGTGTATATGTTGGGCGATGAATGGCAATGCGACCGAAAATTCCCATTTCTTTACTTTTGTTTCCAGCATGGGCACAAAGTAGAACTCATTGTTGTGCCAGTCCAGGTCGTTTAATTGCGCACGAAGTCCGAGTTCGGAAAACTGATACTCTGTACCCGCTAAAATTAGTTCGCTGTTAAACTTTTGGCGTTCGTTCAAAAGTCCTACAAGATATGTGTGTTTTATAGTGCCTTTGTTAAACTTGTAGGACGCTCTAATAAGATTGGCAAATATGGGGAGTTCTAAGCGTTGCCGCGTGATTTCTTCCTTGTTGCTCGTGATGTGTGGATCTCCGGCAAGTTGCTCGACCAGTAGACGCTCTTTGGAATTTTTGTGTTCTATTGTCCATTGAAAGTCGACGATGTCGCCGTTTTTCAGTTTTGGGCTATATTGGAAATGATTGCTCCATTGTAAGAGCTTATGTCGATAGGGATGGTTCAGTTTCACGGAGTTTCCTAGCAGTTCTGAGCTTTCCTTCCGGCGATCAATCTCCATATATGCATTATTACTGAGGAAGTAATTGGGGTTGTTGATTTCGAATTGAGCAGCCAATACGGTTCCTCTGAGTAGCGGATTGTTGTTTGGGTCCTCTATAAATCGGATGCTGTCTAGGCTTGCAAAGTTATCATTATAGGAAAATATGAGGGGTTCTCTTCGCCCCAAATGTTGCTGTGCTATGAGCCGTAAAGATCCGTTTTCGCTTATTTGAAAATAGTTGTTTGAAGCGAGAAATTGACTCCTCGCCGTATTGTTGACATAGGGATGTCCAGTTGTTGAGCTGATGGTCTCTTGTCGAAGCAGATTTTTAGGTAGCGGATCTACAATGCGGCTATTTCGCTTAAAATCTGTGTGGCCTATGAACATGCTCGATAAATCTTTCCCTAAGTTGTTTCCATGTAACGTATTTAAAGTTTTAATTTTCTTGTTTAAGAGCATGGCAGATAATTCCAAATCGTATTGCTCGGGGATGCCCAATCCCAAGGTCGAGCGACCATTGACTTTTAGCGCTGCATCATCCTTTGTTACTAAATTGAGTGCTAGGTCGTCGCTCAGCGTATTGTCTTGCAGCACTTTGTGGTGTACATGTCGTTGAAGCACTTCGATGTTTTCAATAATCTTGTTCGGGATGGTTTTGCTGCCGAATTCATATTTTTCATCCAAGAGGTTGCTGCCATCGATGTAAAGCGCTGTAATTTCCTTCCCATTAAAGCTTATTTTTCCAGTCTCATCTATGAGCATCCCCGGAACACGCGACAAAACATCTTCAATGCTTCTATCTTCTGCTCTTGAAAATGAATCAGCTTTGAATGTCAGAGTGTTTCCTTTAACGCGCAGTCTTTGTGAACCTTTGATCACTAGCGAATCGATTGCTGTAGATTTTGGTTCGAGAATAAATCGGTAGGTCGTCTTTCCTTCGATCAATGCGATTTTAGCCGATTTAAAGGCTAAATGGCTTGATTCCAAGTGGGCCTCCTTTAAGTTTCTCTTATCGGGGATCTTGATCATGAAATAGCCGAAATGATCAGTGCTGCTAGATGCCAGCAACTCCGTACCGAGGGTGAGACGAATGTAGACGGAGGCTATTGGCTTCCCTTCGGAAAGGACATAGCCCTCGATGTATTCGGTCTGTGCAGCGAGATGTTTACAAAGAAACAGCATTATAATGATCAGGATTTTCTTGAATTGGAAAGGAATCATGGGGATATGATGAATGGATTACGGTATAGATTATTTAAGGGATCTTCCCTTCTGATGGAATCTTTGCTGTGTGATATTGGATATATCCTTCTAGTGAGAGCTATATCATTTGTGTGGGCGGCAACCTGCATAGAATTCAGGATAAAATCGGAGCCCAGCTGTGTAAAGAGAACTTGCTGTGTCATTTCTTTGGGTTATCAATAATTGGCTCCAACCCCGATAGGTGTGTTTCAGGGTTAATCAAATATAGTTAATTAGGAGTTAATTTTATTAATGATATTATAGACGGCGTTCTGATGTAGTAGCTAAGTAGTAGGTGGGGTGGAGGAATTTGCAGCAAATTTGCTTCGAATACTTCTTATCATACATCAATTAATAGAAGTGCGATTCTCTGCACATTTGTATTAATAAATAACAACAATAGCTTTCAAAGCTGGTTAAATAGAAAAGGAGATATCATGACAAATAAAGTATTAGGATTACACCACATCACAGCGATAGCAAATCTTGCTCAGCGCAACTATGATTTTTACAGCAAAGTATTGGGTTTAAGAATGGTGAAAAAGACGGTGAATTTTGATGATCCTGGAACCTATCATTTCTATTATGGGGACGAGAAAGGTTCGGCAGGGACTATATTGACTTTCTTTCCTTGGGAGGGCATTGGTCGCGGCCGCAACGGTGTGGGTATGGCGACCGAGATTGCCTACTCAGTTCCTGAGGGTAGTTTGGATTTCTGGACCGAGCGTTTCGGAGAAAACAATGTTTTGACGGGAGAGGTTGTGGAGCGTTTTGGTGAACTATACTATCCATTCTTGGATCCTGATGGATTGAATTTATCCTTAGTGGTTCCGAAAGCCGGCGATGCTAGAACCGGCTGGACCACGAAGGAAGTGACGCAGGATGTAGCAAGCAAGGGCTTTCATAACACGACTTTGACATTGCGCGAATTGGATCCCACTGCAAAGGTGTTGATAGATTTATTGGGCTATCAGCAAGTTGCGGAGGAAGGTAATCGCTATCGTTTTGCTACCGACACGGTGGATTCGGCAAATATCATTGATATTTTGGTTGATCCAAACGCCGGTCGTGCAATTAACACAGCGGGGACTAATCACCACATTGCATTCCGCGTAAAAAATGATGAAGACCAATTGGAGCTGCGTGAAATTATTATGAGCGCAGGATTGCAGATTACGCCACAGATTGATCGTGATTACTTCCATTCGCTTTATTTTCGCGAACCAGGTGGTGTATTATTCGAAATTGCGACCGACAACCCTGGCTTTGATGTGGATGAGCCATTAGATTCTTTAGGATCTGCTTTGAAATTGCCAAAACAATATGAAGGCAGCCGCGCGGAGATCGAGAAAGTATTGCCACAGTTGGAAGGATAATTAGAAAAGGAGAACAACATGCATCAGAAAAATATATTACAGGCAGGGAATACCAGCAATGCAAAGAAGGCTTTGATTATGCTACATGGACGAGGAGGTTCGGCACAGGATATTTTATCCCTTGCCGAGCATCTAAACGTCAAGGATTACCTGCTGCTAGCGCCACAGGCGACAAATCATACCTGGTATCCGCATTCTTTTATGGCGGAGGTTGCTTCAAATCAGCCTTACCTGGATTCGGCTCTAGCGTTAGTATCCGAGACGGTAAAAGAAGCGTTGTCCCAGGGTATAGAAGCGGAGAATATCTATTTCCTAGGCTTCTCGCAAGGAGCCTGCTTGACGCTAGAGTATGTAGCAAGACATGCCCAACGCTACGGCGGAGCCGTAGCCTTCACAGGAGGCCTAATCGGCGATGAGATTTACAAGGAGAACTACCAAGGTGATTTCGCCGGAACGCCAATTTTTATCGGTACCAGCGATCCGGACTTCCATGTACCCGTAAGCCGCGTGCAGGAAAGCACAAGGTTACTGGAAGAGATGGGCGCCCAAGTAACTGAGAAGATTTATCCGGGAATGCCGCATACGATAGTGGCGGATGAGATAGAGGTTGTTAATGAAATTGTGTTCAGATATTAGACATCAGATTTTAGACATTAGAGCATTGGCTGGCAATTTCTTGAAAGAGAGAAGGAAGATTATTTGTATAGATATTTATTTAATTCATGATTTCTTTCAAGGATTAAGGAGCGTAACGTAAGGTGATGGCGCTGGTAAGGTATGAGCATCTTACGGCTAATACCAATGCTCTTGCTAATCCCAATACTCTAATGTCTCGAATCTTATATCTAAAATCTAAATTACTATCTTTGCCTCCATGTCATTTACGCATTCTCAAGATACAATTGTCGCGTTGGCGACTTCTCCAGGGGTTAATGGTGCTATTGCTGTGATTCGTTTGTCGGGTCCGGAGGCTGTGGCTATTACGGACTCTGTTTTTAGGGGGAAGGATTTGAGCAAACAGGCTTCGCATACGATTCACTTCGGTACTATCCGTGATGGTGATCAGGTGATTGATGAGGTACTTGTATCTTTGTTTATTGCGCCGCACTCGTATACGAAAGAAAATGTTGTGGAGATTTCTACGCATAACTCGAAGTACATCATTGAGCGTATTTTGACGTTGTTGATGAAGAAAGGGGCGAGGGCAGCGAAGGCTGGGGAGTTTACTCTTCGTGCATTTTTAAATGGCGGATTGGATTTGTCGCAGGCGGAAGCCGTGGCCGATCTGATTGCTTCGAATTCTGCAGCGTCGCATCAGATTGCTATGCAGCAGATGCGTGGTGGTTTCTCGAATCAGCTAAAGCAGTTGCGTGAGGATCTAGTACACTTTGCATCTTTAATCGAGTTGGAACTGGATTTCGCGGAAGAGGATGTGGAATTTGCTAATCGCGATCAGTTACGAATTCTGATCGAGAAGATCTATCAGGTGATCGGGCGTTTGATCCAATCGTTCGAGCAGGGTAATGTCTTGAAGAATGGTGTGCCGGTGGTTATTGCCGGAAAGCCTAATGTAGGGAAATCGACGCTGTTGAATGCCTTATTGAATGATGAACGTGCGATAGTATCGGATATTGCCGGTACAACACGCGATACAATTGAAGATGAGATCAATATACATGGCGTTACTTTTCGTTTTATAGATACCGCCGGTATTCGCCAGACGGAAGATGTAATCGAAGCGAAAGGAGTGGAGCGGACGATGGAGAAAATGAAGCAGGCACGCTTGATTATCTATCTTTTCGACCCTACGCAAGATCATATTGCCGCCGTGCAGCAGCAAATTAAAGAAGTGGAAGTACTCCAAATTCCATTTGTGACGATTATTAATAAGAGTGATCTTCTCTCCGAAGATCAACGCGCTGAATATGCAGTGCTAAACCCAATCTATATTTCCGCAAAACAACAGCAGGGTATTGAAGAGCTGAAAGATGAGCTGCTGAATCAGGTTAATCTTTCGCAAATTAATACGGATGATACGATAGTGACGAATATTCGTCACTTGGAAGCTCTGCAACATACTCGAGAGGCTCTGGAGAAGGTGTTGTTTGGAATTGATAATCCAATTACCTCGGATTTCCTGGCGATGGATATTAGACAAGCGCTTCACCATTTGGGTGAGATTACCGGGACAGTTACTACGGATGATTTGCTGGAGAATATATTTAGTAAGTTTTGTATCGGGAAGTAAATCTGTTTTTCTTTAGTTTACTTTGCGTTCTTTTATCTGACTGTCAGTTCTTTATGAGTCGCTTCGTTTTTCTTTAAATTACTTTATTACTATATTCGTTGTCTATTTGCTACATCTCGAAAGTTTGGAGATGTAGCATTGTACACCTTGAATATAGTCTCATGAAAATAACACTAAAGGAGAAGAAGCTAAAGAGCGGTATGATTAGTCTTTATATTGAATTTTATAAAGGCACAGCTTTGGGAGAAAATGGTAAACGGACACATATTAGAGATTTTGAGTACCTCAAGCTTTATCAATTTGAAAATCCAAAGTCTGCCAGTGAAAAGAAAAATAACAAAGAGAACTTTGAACTTGCTGAAAGTATCTTGGCTATCCGGAAGGCAGATTATGTTCAAGGAAAATATGGGCTTAAAAATAATATTAAGGCAAAAAGACCCTTCCTAGATTATTTTAAAGAGCAGGCCAATGCTCACATTAATTCGGATAAGAATTATGGCGTATGGACATCGGTACAGTCTCACTTGGTCAAGATCATAAGTCCTAATCTAATTTTTGATGAGGTAACAGAAGATTTTTGCAAAATGGTGCGAAGCTATTTTGAACGTGAAGCTCGAACCAAAAGTAATCTACCTCTTTCTACAAATTCAAAATATACTTACTTCAATAAATTTAAAGCTTGCTTGAAAAGCGCCTTTAATGACGGCTACCTAACAGTAAATATTGCCCAAAAACTAAAGAGCTTTGAGCAAGGGGAATCCCAAAGAGAATATTTAACCTTTGAAGAACTCCAAAAGCTAATAGTTACTGACTGCAAATATCCTGTTCTAAAGAACGCATTTCTGTTTTCATGCCTTTCTGGTCTGAGGTGGTCCGATTGCAATAAGTTAATCTGGTCTGAGGTACGTGATGAAGGGAATGGTGTTTATCGTATAAATTTTAGACAACAGAAAACCGATGGTGTTGAATACCTCTATGTATCGAAACAGACAATAGATCTTCTAGGAGAACGAGGCAAACCTAAAGAGCGAGTTTTTAAAGGGCTGAAGTATGGTATGACTTATAATAATGAATTAGCCAAATGGGTGCTAAATTCGGGTATTATGCGTCATATAACATTCCATTCAGGACGTCACACTAATGCGGTATTGTTGTTAGAGAATGGAGCGGATTTATACACCGTTCAAAAGCGCTTAGGTCACAAGGTGATAAAAACAACCGCTATCTACGCCAAGATCGCGGATGCAAAGATGCGTGAATCTGCCTACATTATTCCAGAACTTAATTTTTAAGCGATGAAGAAAGATGCATCTATCATAATCCTGACACTAATTTTTATTGCAGTTGCTACCTCTTTTGGTATTTTTTTCTATTCTTTTAACAGCTTTTTGTTGGTTGTAAAGCCAATAATGATATTATTATTAATAGCTGTTACTTTTTTGTTTTTTAGGAAATGTTTCAAATGGTATGCTTCCTACATGATGACCGATAAAAGTACCTTTCAAGCAAAAGTAGATCGACCAAGAATTTTTATTTTTTCAATTTTCTTACCAACCCTATTTATTATATTTTATTCGTTTAACAATTTTAATAGCAATGTAGTACTGACTGAAAGAATTGATAATTCCATTTTTGATATTTTTTTGTGTGTAGTACTAATCTCATTGTTTGCCATAATTTTCTTGCTTTTGCTTAAGACTTTAAGTAGATCATTTGAAAGGCTGTATTTGTCAAAAGTTCAAAAGCTTGTACGAAACTATACCAGTGATTTCACTTCTTATGCCAGCGTTGAAAAAATGCGTCAGATTTTTGACGGTTTAATTAGATATGATTTCCTATGGTTTGAAGATTTGAACGAACAAAGTGAGATACGTAATCGTTTCGTAGAGATTTTTACAACTGGTAATTTTCCTTCAGAACCGCTATTTCAACTAAAGATGGACAATCTTCAAACGTATGTTTTGTTTGAATCTTTAGCAAAAGAAACCAAGGATTTGTCGCTGACAGGTTTTATGAAAATAGTTAAAAATAAAAACACTAAAGCTACTGTTGATTCTATTACGGAATCGTATAGAAAATGTGTTCCTGAAAATATTAAAAACCGAAATTTGATTGAATTAATTTTTGTTAATTAATTTTGAAAAGGTTGGAATAAAACTATTAAAAGGTTGGAAACCCTATTTTTCAACCTTTTAGCTTTTTACTTCAGTTTACTTCGCTTGACTTAACAAACAAAGTAAATCATGGAGAAAAATGAATTAATCTTAGAAAAATTAGATCGATTAGAAAAGTATCTAATCGGATTTAAAGACATTTTAAATGTCGAAGACCTTGCTTTTTATACAGGTTATAAGGCTGCATACATTTACAAACTTGTGCACGAATCCAAAATTCCTTATTCCAAATCGGAAGCGGGAGGTGCTAAATTGTTCTTTAGTAGGAAAGCTATTGACGCATGGTTGATGGGAAGTCACCATAAATCTACTACTGAAATACAACGACAAGCTTTTACTCATAACTCAAAACTGATTTCAAAAAAGAAGGGATAGGTATTGCTACCTAACCCATCCTTTGAATTTCTTATTAAAGTACCTGACAGTGCAAATATAAGAAATTCAGTGGTTAATCAATTTTTACAAATACTGAATTTCCAATTATGAGTGATAACAAATTAAAGCTTTTGCGTGTCATTGATGCGCTAGAGAAGTCGTATACTTTCCGAAAAAACATCGTTAAGAATACATTAGAGTACTCAGCTAAAGAGCAATTACAATTCCAAGAGGTAAATGAGCATGACCTCGTTATAGATTTACATCATAAAGGTATCTCAGCATCGGCAAATGACGTAATTACATTCCTTTTATCTTCACGAATACAAAGCTATGACCCTCTGCTGGCATATTTTCTTAAATGCCATGAAAAATACAAACAGCGGAAAGTTGATGGGAATTATATTCAAGATTTCTTGGATTACATTATTACAGAAGATCGCTACAGGTTTATTGTTCAGGTGACTAAGTGGTTTGTCCGCACGGTGAAATGCGCCATTGATAATCGCTATTTTAACAAGCAAGCAATCGTATTAGTTTCGTCTGGGGTTCAAAACCTAGGTAAATCTACATTGACCAGATTCTTATTACCTGATGAGTTGGCCAGCTATTACATTGAAAATCCTAAACTCACCAAAGATGGTGAGATTGCGATGTCCTCCAACTTCTTATGTCTACTCGATGATTTGGGTAATATGCAAAAATCAGATCTTGAAGATTACAAATCCTATATGTCTAGATTACATGTTAATCTTCGTCATCCTTTTGAGAAAAAGGCTAAAATGACACCACGCAGAGTCTCGTTTATTGGCACTACTGATACCTACGAGTTTCTGACTGGGGATGCCAATGTGCGTTGGATTTGTTTTGACGTGATGGATATCGATTGGAAATATTCATCTCAAGTAGATATTGATCTTGTATGGGGACAAGCTTATGATCTGTATTTGAATAAATTTAATTGCGAGATCTCTAAGGATGAAATAGCATCTAATGAGAAATCCAATAACAAGTACAAGGTTCATACTATCGAATATGAAATGATTCAAAAATACTACGCTATTGGTGCCGAAGATGACTACGATGTGGCTATGATGTCGTCAGAAATCCTTAACGATCTCCAAATAAAGACTTATTTGAAGTTTAACGATAAAAAAATTGGACAGGCATTGCGATCATTAGGTTATCAACCTGTTAACCGTAGAAATCATGTCAATACAGATGGAGAAGTGATTGCTGATTCACGCAGAGTCTATTTATTAAAGAATCTACTGACTACATGACTACATAACAATAAAAGTGTATTATAACTAGTTTAAACCGTGTTTTTTGTTGTAGTCACTAAAATAATTTTACTGACTACGTGACTACAATAAAATCACTCAGCTATTGAAAAGAAAAATGAATACAAGCGACATAAATAAACTATCAATTATAGATTTTTTGTCATCTATAGGATACTTTCCAGAGCGAAAACACAATGGATATTGGCTATATAAATCATTTATTAATCCACAGCAACAAACAGGAAGCCTTAAAATATCTTCAAATAATCTATGGGTAGATTATTCTGATAATAACCGTGGAGGTACATTGATTGATTTGATTTTGCTAATTTATCCAGGACTTAGCGTTTCGGATATTGTTAGAAATTTCAATCAAGGTGTTTTTTCTTTTCACCAGCTAACAACGGCTTCAAATAACTGCGAAGAGAGGGCTTCAGATCCTTTTACTATTTTGAAAGAAGACATAATTATTAATCACGAGTCGTTATGTCAATATCTAGTTGCAGAACGAGGTATTGATATAAAGATTGCTATGCGCTATTTAAAAGCCTATCAATATAGTGCTAATGGCAAAATATATTGGAATCTTGGAATAAGAAACCACCTTGGTGGATACAATCTGTTTTCGAAAGGTTTTAAGTGTGCAACACAACAAGGTGTTACTTTATTTACGAATTCTAATGTACAAAGCCGAATCTACTTTGAAGGCATTCTCGATTTCTTCAGCTTTTTAATGATTTATCCAGATCAGGAAAGCCGTAATGATTATTGCATACTGAACTCGGTTAACAATTTAAAAAAGACTTTGGAAGTACATCCATTGAAGCAATCGTCGATTGCATTTTTTGACCGTGATAACGCTGGAGATCGAGCGACTAGTTTACTAAAGGCAGAAGCTTTAAATCAAAAAAGTAAATTCTATGATTACAGGACGACTTTTCAAGGAAAAGATCTAAACGATTATTTACTGGGGAACTATTGATTATTAATTTCTGTTGAGTGAGCAAGCCATGTTGCCCCTAAGGGATAACGCTTGCTCAAATAGCAAACAAATTCACTTCATTCCTTTGAATAATATGGCAAGACCACGAAAAAATATAGATGACCTGCGCATATTTAATGTAATGGTCGCATTAAATAAATACGAAAAGAATAAACTGGATAAACTGATTTTGATGAGAGAAGATAACGCTAGCGTTGTCATTCGTGAGCTGATTATTAACGCTTCTTTGAAGGTCAATCGCATCAGTAAAATAGATGTTTCTACACATCTATTGACGCGGCGTATTTCGAATAATTTTAATCAATACGTTAGGGCTGTCCATGAAACACGGCTTAGCAAAATTGAACTTGAGATTTTTCAAGAGATTAAAGATTTACTCGATCGTATCCATGAAAAAATGTTGACACAATGATTGCTAAGCAGAAAATACACGGTTTTGTTGCCGCATTTGATTACAATCATCAAAAGATGGATCTCAAAAGTCCGAGGGATCGTGCGGAATTGTTAGATCATAATTTTTTCAAATATGATCGACAAAGTATTATGCAAGAAATAAGCTTTTTACAACAATTACGACCAAAGCTGACAAGAGATGCGTATCACGTGTCACTAAATTTTGCATCAACAGATAAATTAAGTAACGAACAGTTGTCTGAAATTGGTAGGGAATATTTAACAGGCATGGGGTTTAATGATAATGCTTATGCTATCTGGCAACATTTCGATGCTGATCATTTACACATTCATGTTTTGGCCTCGAGAATCAAGTATGATGGTTCAGTAGTTTCAGATTCAAATAATTATCAGAGAAGTGAGAACCTTTGTCGCAAACTCGAACAAAAGTATGGCTTACAAGCTGTGAAATCGTCAAAAGAAGCAATAGACCGAGCCCCCAGTAAAGATGAATTAGAGATGATTCAACGTACTGGAAAGCTTTCTGATCGAATGCTTATGCAGGAACGAGTTAAAGGTGCTCTTTCGAAAGCAGATAGTGTTAGGGACTTTATAAACGGATGCAAAGAGGATGGAGTCTATCTCATCTTTAATCAATCAGAAAGTACTGGACGAGTTTCAGGAATCACTTACATTTCAAGTGAAGGGTTTATCGCAAAGGGGCAAAAATTAGGTAATCAATATAAATGGTCAAATTTATTAAAACAACTCAATTATGAACAAAGCCGAGACCGTCAGACAATTGGCGAGACAAACAATCGAACAAGAGCAAGATTTAAAGATTTACTTGAAAAATCAAGTCGAGGAGCTGAAAATCAGGATCGAAAAAGTATCCGAACTCCAAATAACGGTAACGAAAAACCAAGCCATATTAGATCAAAAGATGAATACGATGTCCAAAATGGATACAAAGGTAGATCATACTCCAATTCTGAACGAGCTGGCCGAAATGAAGAAACAGAACAAGAGTTTGAAGAAGCAGTTTCTAATCAATTATCTACTGGTACAAGTACCGTTATTAGCAGTCTTAGTGGCTTACTTAGTAGTTTTGGCGGTGACGAGATAGATGAAGATGAAAAGCGAAGAAGAAGAAAACTCAGGCGTTAAACAGTATATAATTATATAAAGCTATCATTATACAATTATAACATTGCAACATTATAACATTGTAGTATTATACAATTGTATAATGCTACAATGTTATAATAAGAGATATATTGTCTAGTTTTCAATGACTTTAGAGGGATTCGATACATCCAAAATCAGAACTTTAGCAGCATAATCGTTTGGTTGGAATGAAAGCGATTTTTCCACTGTCTTTTTACCATCGATGTAGAACTCATACTTTGCTGTTAGCGGGGTGGTATTTTCAGTCAGATTCGTTGCTGTCGTGGCAATGGAAAAAGTACTCACAGGCATTGATGTCTTGATACATTGGCTGGAACTACTGATTGGTGACATTTCAACCTGATGGATTATCGATGCTTCATGAACGATGGATGGTGTTGAAATGATACCTTCAAATTTAAAATTACTATTCAGACCTCCATCAGCACTCGCTACCTGTAACCCCAAATTAACACCATAACTAGCGTAATTGGATCCAAAGGAAATTTTTACTTCTACGACTTTCTTGACGGACTTTTGATCCTCAACTTCAGGATTATCCTTTCCACAAGCACTGAATAATAGGATTGTTGCAATAATTAGTAATTGATTGAATTTGTTCATGTTAAATGGGGTTTTATAATATTATTTTTCTTTTATAGTTTAGTGACAGTAGCTATTGCATTTGCTTTTATCAACGTAAAATGGTCTAAATCGAGCTTGAAGATGTTTTTTCTGATGATTTGCGCCTTAATAGAAACAGGTGTCTGGGAAGGTCGGTTAAAATCTTTGATGATATGCTGATTGTCTTTCTTTTGCTCAGCCATATCTAAGATCTTATTGACTAGATAGTCTCTCAAGACTTTTTCTTTCGGCTTTTTCTGTACTTGAAAACGTAATGCGGAGCTAACCGAGAAATAAATCAGATTGAATGCTTTGGAAAGCGGATATAGTTCTGCCAAGTATTCTGATATCGAATGGATTTCAAGATCTGTCAATACTAGACTGAGGTTTTCTTTTGCTTGATCTTGTAGGTACTGAGATAGTTCAGTATGGTATAACTCTAGCCAAAAGAAATTGAGCTCATTTTCATTATAAAGTCGTTGCGAAATCCACGTTTTAATATCTGTATTGAATAAATTTTTATCGTCTACAATGTTAAATTTCCACTTAGCGAGGTAAAAGGGGATTTTTGAAAGGTCATCATATGTCTTTAAGGTGTTAATTCTTCTGGGAGTCAGCGCCTCGACAGGAACTAGTAGATGACGGTCTATAAGGGATTGCAGTGATTTAATCAGTTCAGAATTAAAACTTCTAACATATAATAATTCACTATGACCATCATGTGATTTGTGAACAAGATCAAAGCTGATTTGGTTGGCGTTGTAATTGATTAAATTATCATGGTTAAGTATGACTATCAGGTCAAGAATATCATTTAAATCAAAATCGCTAATCTTTCTTTTGAATTGAGAAAGTGACTCACAGTATGATAACCACCGCTCCAAAAACTCACTATTTTCTTTTTTCTCAGCAGTCAGACGCTTTTCTGAGCAGTATTGGCATTCGCAGAGTTTTTGTTGAGCATCGTGCCAACAATTTGGACAGATACCAAAATTCTCTTTGTAGGACGTTCTCCCTGAAACCTTTCGGTAGATATAGAGACCACAGATGCATTTTTCATCGGTTAGCTCATATGGAAGATTAACATATAGACTATTGGTAATTGGAGCATCTGGAAAATCTGTTTTTATTTTTCCAATCTGATCACCTCTTTCATATGCTTTGATAATTTGTTTAACGATTTGCTGATCAATGTATTTTAGCGCAATGCTATTATACGGGTAATAAAAGTTTTCCTGTGCCATACTTTAGGTTTATTTCGAGAAATAAAAAAGGCGTGAAACTAAGATCGATCCAAGACTGAGGCTTGCGACGGCCTGACAACCAGAAAGACTTAGCCCACGCCCATATAAGGCACGGGCGTAAGTCTATCGAATGTGGCTGTCAAATGAAGGTCGCAATTTCAGTCTAACCAATACGATAGCTTACGCTGTTTCGTTCAATAAATTAATGGTATAAATATACGGATTTGCGGACATAATGACTGTCTTTTTGTTGTCTTAGTGCATATAATCCATAAATTTGGATATGCAAGTTATCGCTATTTCTGATATACACAGCAAGCATCGAGATCTAAAAATTCCAGATCGAAAAATTATCATTCTATTTGATGTATGTATAGTAATGTCCACTTTCAAGATGAAAATGAACATTGATCAATTTTGTATACTTGTTTAGCATAATAAAATAGAAATGAACAACGGAAGATAAGAATTTCCTGAAAATGGTTTAGAGATGGACTGTACTTCAAAAAAGGCAAGAAAAGTATTTTGCTATGTGCAGAATGTTCGAGGAATCCAGAGTTTTGTAAAAAAATCGATGAATAAACGACTTAGAAGGTATTGCAAGAACATAGCTAAATTTAAAGAGATATAAAACTTGTTTTAAAAAATCATTAAATTATATTGTGGTCACCCAGCGCTGCTAGGTTTTTTCTTTTTACTAGCTGTTTTTCCTTTTCTTTCTTTATTGGTGTTTATTACTGTTTCCCGTATTGAAATTGTGGTATTTTAAGCATAATTTATTAACTGTTGTCGAAGTTATTCGTAAGGAGATAATGTCACAATAATAAGCAGTGGCCAATGAACAAGATTTTAAGTTTCATTTGAGAGCTAAATTAGTAGCTAGAGGGTTAAGAAAACATCCAGAATTTAAATAAATAAAGAGCAATTACAGTAGTGGTAATTGAGAATTGAATTTATCTTGCTAAAAAAAATGTACTAATACATTTTTTTAACAAGATAATATGTGTTAATGTTTTTTTTACTACATTTGTAATGTATTAGAAAAGAATATGGAAAATTTTAACGTAGATGATTTGTTAGGAAAGATAATGTCCGAGATGGGGAATCAAACTTCTGAATCATTATCTTCCATTTTTGAACAAAGGTTGATTGAACTAAATATTAATCAAACTTCCGCAGCTGAAATTATGGGAATTCAACACCGTGGTTTGGTAGGAATTTTAAATGGCACGTTAAAGCGAATTGATTTCTCAACACTTGATAAATTATCTGCTTTTTTACAATTGCCTCAAAAGGACGTATTAGATCTTTTTATGAATACATTTAGAGACCAATACTCTTCCAACGCTACACAAGAAGAAATAGATTTCATAAAAAGAAATTTTGATTTAGCGACATTGAAAAAAGTTGGTTTTATTGAAGATATAACTGATTATAATGAAATTAAAATTAGTTTATGCCGATTATTTCACTTGAAGAATATATTAGACTATAAGCCTTCTGATAAAATTCCTGCTTTTAGTGCTGGAAAAATAAAAAAGAAAAATAGTTTTAGTCAGAGTACTTGGTTAACTAAAGCTGAGGGGTTACTTAAGGAATTAAACAATCCATATCATTATGATAGGAATAAACTTATTGAGATTTTTCCTAAAATCAGATGGTACTCAACAGATGTAAGTTTAGGATTAAAAAATGTTATTTCCTTGTTATATAAATGCGGTATTAGCATTGTGTTTATGCCATCTTTTCCCAATTTACATGTTAGGGGAGCGACAATACCATGCGAAGGAAAGCCAGCTGTTATATTAACCGATTATAAGGGGTTTTATGCAACATTATGGTTTGCTTTAATTCATGAATTGTATCATGTATTATTTGATTGGGATGAAATTTCTCAAGGTAATTATCATTTAAGTATTGATAATTCGGATGATGCTGTCCTAGCACAAAAGGAGGGCGAAGCAGATAATTTTGCGAGAAAATATCTTTTTTCTAAGGAGAAGTCCTCATTAGTTAAAAGGCATTTAAATAATCATTTAGAGGTAGTTAAATTTGCAAAATTTAATGACGTACACCCTAGTATGATCTATTTATTCGAAGCTTATGATACAGGGAATAAGCCAGGTAATTGGATAAAAGCCCAAAAATATAATGTTAATGTTTTGGAAAGTTTAGGGGATTTAAATTCGAATTGGAGTGATATTGATAGTATAAACCAATATGTAAGCAGAAATAAGAATATTTACAATTAATTATGGCAAAGAAAATTTACAACAACCATATTGGAAATAAAAAGGGGCTAGATACACCGAAAACAGATCTGGATAAAGATGCATT
Organism: Sphingobacterium sp. BN32; assembly: GCF_030503615.1. Taxonomy (NCBI): domain Bacteria; kingdom Pseudomonadati; phylum Bacteroidota; class Sphingobacteriia; order Sphingobacteriales; family Sphingobacteriaceae; genus Sphingobacterium; species Sphingobacterium sp. BN32. The sequence goes on along the minus strand of NZ_CP129963.1, from coordinate 1,754,413 downwards.
GCAACAGTTTTTATTTGACTCAACTGAGGCAATAATTCAAGAAAAAACTACTGATGAAAGTCTTGATCGGGAAAATGAAAAAATACTTCTTACGAGCGGTAAAATAATAGATTTATCTGAGATAAGAAAAAATCTTGATTCATATTTTATTGCCGAGGCTTCCGTGTACGAAAAGCGATTTCCACAACTTTTTTATGATGAAATTTATAGATTGAATAAATGGCCAATTCCTAAAAATAAGACAATAAGAAAATATATAGTTGGAAGATTTACCAATGAAATAATTTATATGCGGTTTACAAGCGATGGGCTGTTTAAACTTCAATATCTGAATCCATATGCAAAAATGTTTATGAGAACATATAAACATTTTCAATTTTTAAGTGATGAGGGAAAGATATTATTAGACCAGTTCATTTATGAAGCAATAGAATGTATGAATGAGTGTTCAACTTGGTATGAGTTCAGATTGAAGTATGGACAGAAATACAACTTGAATGTTCAGATGAGATTATTTGAGGATGATAAAAATTTGTATAACATGAGAAGTTAGAAGAAAGTTTAAGTGACGATAAAAAACAAAAAACTCAGGAAGATCCTACCCAACCCGAGTCTTTTATAGTTTTACATTATCGTCAAATCAATCAGCTAGGATTGAAAAGAGGATAAATTATATTATACTATGTTTAAAACGGTGCAAAGGTATAATTTATTTTGCATTCATAAAAATATACTCCTATTTCCTCTTTTCCTGATTGATTTCATGGTTGCATTTTTGCATATGGTATAGCCGAAGTGTTTTCGTATATCCCAGTCGACTATGCTTAATGATCGGCAAAAAAATATGTATAAAAAAAAGAGTTTAAAATGAAAATACAAGGAAAACGAGTTCGTAATATAGAAAAGTACCTTTCTGATTTGAGAGAGGGTGATATTTTTAGAATTGCTTTATTGAATTTAGGAGATTTTGAGAGGAAAGTAAATCATGCTGGATTTAATGAGTTAGAATCTGGTATCCAAATTCTTCCGAATATTGTAGGGCCTAAAAGCAAATTTAACGCTGAAGGAGGATTTATTATACACCGTGATAGAGAGAAAGAAAGAGTTTATCGAGAAAGTGTTATCCAAGATTGGCATGGAAATTATCATACTGTGGATATTGGTTATTTTAGATATCCAAGAACCTTAATTCCTCCACCAAGTGTTGAGTTGACTGTAATGGAAAATACTCAAAATGAACTATTAATTGTTTCTGATGATCTTGTTAATGATCCAGCTAATTATAAAGATATTTTGCATATAGTTAACTTATTCCTTGAATTATTTGGGGAATGTGATACGGTAAGTAATGATAATAACGTTGTAATTGATTTTAATGCACCTTTACGTCGGCTTAACTGGACAGTATTGCCTCATGGAGAATACCCCTGGGAAAGATTAAGAGGAAACATAGATGCTTTAATAGATAGAGTTAAAGCTAATTATCAACCAATTATTAGACAACGTTTTCAAATTATAACTTCAAATAATCCAAATTTTGTTGCTATTGGTCGAGCGGGTTTTAATGGATATGTTATTTTTGGCTTTCCAGAAAGAGAATTTTTTGTCCTAGAGAGTATTTTTCATAATAATGCAACCTATGTTTTGGGTAATAACTGGGAGGAGCTTTCCCAATTATCAAAAGCGGAATTAATTGCTGAGGATCTTTATAGGCAAAGATTCGAACATAGAGTTAATTGGCCAGAACTAATTAGAGGTTTATTTAATTAGTTATATATATATATATGATATTTTAAAAATTAACTTTTTTGAATATTTTGGTGAAATTTAGGATCAATATTTTGAAGAGCTTTTAATAAAATTTCTATGCGGAGAATTACATTGTTATTCTCCGCATTTTTTGCGGTAAATATTGCTTATATTTACCGCATATAATTTTGAGGTCATGGCAATCTATATACACGTACGACATAATTGGACAGATTTTCAATGGGAAGATGAGAAGATACTTAATCTATTAAGTGAAGTTCGGCATCTACAAGGAAAGCTTATTGGAAAAGTAGAGTTGCTAGGATTTGAGTTAAAAGACGAAGCAAATTTGGAAACACTTATCCAAGATATTGTTCAATCATCAGAAATAGAGGGCGAGGTTTTAAATCCAGAACAAGTCCGCTCATCGATAGCAACTCGATTAGGGTTGGACAATTCAGGTCTTGTAAATTCTGATCGTCACATCGATGGTGTAGTAGAAATGATGCTAGACGCTACACAGAATACAGACAAGACTATAAGTAAAGAAAGATTATTTGGTTGGCATGGTGCTTTATTTCCAATCGGTAGAAGTGGCTTGTACAAGATTGATGTAGCACAATGGAGAAGTGGTGATATGCAGGTTGTATCTGGAGGAATGGGAAAAGAAGTAGTACACTTTGAAGCACCTAAAGCTGAACGGCTCGAAGAAGAAATGGAGAGATTCATCGGTTGGTTTAATACGTATTTTCTTATCGATCCAGTCTTAAAAGCTGCTGTTGTACATTTATGGTTTGTAACTATACATCCATTTGATGATGGAAACGGACGTATTGCTCGTGCGTTAACAGATATGCAATTGTCGAAAGCAGATGGAATCAATCAACGTTTCTATAGTATGTCTTCGCAAATTAAACATGAACGCAAGGAATATTATTCGATTCTAGAGAAAACGCAAAAAGGAGATTCGGATATTACCGATTGGGTGGTTTGGTTTTTAAACTGCCTCAAAGAAGCTATTATTGCTTCGAATAGGATAATAGATAAAGTTGTTAGAAAACATCAATTTTGGATGCATAATAATGTTAATATTAGTAATGATAGGCAACGATTAATACTGAATAAATTAATGGATAATTTTGAAGGAAATCTGACTTCGTCAAAGTGGGCAAAGATGACAAAAGTATCCGCAGATACTGCATTACGAGACATTACAGATTTAGTGAATAAAGGTATTCTAATAAAGGCAGATTCGGGTGGCAGAAGCACCAATTATGAGTTAAATTGGTAGTTTTTTAAGGTTTACCGACTAAAAAATGCTGTTTGTAGTCAGTAAATTTGAAAAAGCAAAACTTTAACTTGTTGTTATATGTGTCTCTAAGTCAATTGTTTGTAATTATTATTGATGTATTTGTAGTCATGTAGTCACGTAGTCAGTAGATTTTCAACTTTCCAGAAGTCTCTATAATTTTCTAAATTAAATGTGACAATGGGTGAAATAACAGGCGAAATTACTGCCGATGTTGAAAACTTATTTTTCTATAAAATCACTGTTCTTTTGCTACACCTTTATGATTATTAATCAACTGTAATTTAGCTACTTAATAGTTATTGTATCGGGAAGTAGGGGAGTAATCTATATTTTATTATAAGTCGTTGTTTAATATAACATACAAAATATGGAATTAGATTTATTGTTTATAGTCTGGCTGTTTCCTATCGTTTTCATGCTTCATGAATTTGAGGAGATAATATTTTTTAAAGATTGGATTATTAAGAACAAAACATTTTTAACTGAGAAATATCCTAAATTTTCGAAGCGATTTTTTTCACAATTCGACGGGTTATCAACTTCTGCTTTTACCGTTGCTGTTGCAGAAGAATTTGTATTGTTGAGTGTGATCACAATAGTATCTGTACTTTTTGAGACATATTTATTGTGGCTAGGAGTTTTTATGGGGCTCTTCCTTCATTTATTCACCCATCTAATACAATTCATCCTGTTGAAAAGATACATTCCAGCTATTTATACCACATTTATTTCTCTGATATACTGCGTTTTTTCTTTGAACTACTTCATTAAGAACAATTTATTTCAAATAAAAGAAATATTATTATGGAGTGTTATTGGTGTTACAATCGTAGCTGTGAATCTTGTTTTTGCACATAAACTAGCCTTTTGGTTTGATAGGGGAAATAGGCATATGAACTAGGATTAAAAAAACTGCACACACTTCTCACCAAATCTCTTGTTTTTATTTTGATCGGCAGTTGACTAGAGTTTGGAAGGCCGAATTGCAAGTTTAGGGGTTAGTTTTTTCAACTTTCTTAAAAAATGCCATCAGCAAAGGAAATAAAACCAGGTAGAAAAAGAATTTTATTGGCCAACGATCATAATTAAAGCCATGTGCAATTACCAAACCCAATAAAAAAATAATTCCAAGAATTATAAAATATCTAGAATAGTTTCTACTAAATGATTTCTTTTCTTCTTTGGTGAAGGTAATGTATTTAGCAAAATTTTTTCTTCCCATACCCAAATATACTATATTCCATTAATCAACGCTACAGTACTTTCTTTATTCCGGTCGGTGGCCTGTTGGTAGGTTATATAGGTCTCATAAAATGAAGGAGATAAGGTTCTTGTTCTCCAAATCTTGATTGAATCATCAATGTTTTCTCATCTAACTTTAAAATATCAAAATCCAAAATAACATCATCTTCATATATAATCGTCAATGTTCTGTTCTGATCAGTTAATGAATACTTAAATTCTACTGTAGCCTCATCATCCCAGCCTGCAATAGATTGACCCCATTTCCCGTCCAATCTTATCCCCGTAATCGCTAGATCTGATTTTCCAAAATTGAATGACTTCTTCTTCAAAAGTAAAATGGGCGCAGCGTACATTAAATCCCATTCTCCTAGTATTTGAGATTTAACAAGAGCCTAGTGCGACTATGAATAGATTAATCTTTTCATTCTCTTTATAATTTGGTTCTTATAAAGATAATAGAAGAAAGTGGATGAACATACACTTAACGTCAGTCTTTCAGTGTTTGTTGGCATATCCTCAATTGATTTTTCAGAGCTTATCTTATTCGTATCGGAATTAGGTTTGAAAATGCCTTAAAATTATAAGGTCTTCAAAATCATTCCCCCATTTCAACAATCTTAAGAAGAATCTCAAAAATCCTACTCGCGACAACTTACCAAAGCTTACTAAATTCTTCAATTTCTTAGTTAATCGCCTTATAATGAGTGTATAAATACTAAAAATAATTCCGAAGTTTCTTTCATTTCCAGATCATGACTAATTTCTTGAATTAGTCAAAATTCGCATGTATTTATAATTCAACTATTTACAATATAATATATCGCATAAGTTAATTATCTGATTCCTTGATATACGTAAATTGTCAATTATTCATATCGGTTAGCCCTGTAGAGTCAATTCTACAAATAAATCCAAAAAACACACCTTACCTAATAGCACTAATAAGAAAATATATTAACTAGATAATTTTGTTCAATCGATCCATTTCGATTTTGCGAATTGCAAATTCTAGTAGAAAACTTGGGTAAAACATCAACAAGAGCAAATGAAAAAACAATATTTAAAACCAACAATCTGGATGGAAGAAATACAGATGGAGGAGGGCATCGCGGCAACCTCATCGGACACGCGACCTCAAGATGAAACAAATACCATTAGTGAAGAATGGCATAAAGAGGAAGATCAGAACAAAGAATTTGATTGGAACTTTTAGCATGACCAATAGACAAAGAGAAAGAAACATGTTTATGAAAATTATGAAACTCAAAACGAACAACATATTAACATTTATTGCGATAGCCTGCCTTTCTGTGCTTGCTGCCTGCCAAAAATCGAAAGATGAGCCCGCGGCGAATGCAAATGCATCCGTGATGATTAATTTATCGGTTGGCGACCCTACGGAAGAGAAAGTAACTTTTGCAGGAAATCGTTCAACTCAAAAAGCTGTTCAGAACATTCAACGATCAAATGTTTATTTGGACGGTGGGATGACGCTTGAGGTTGCAGTTACCGAACAAGGTACAACGATTAGCTCTAGCAATTCCGGTATTAGCGTTAAAGGTTCGCCGAAGGCGTCCGGCAGTAGTATTTTAAGAGCGTTGGCTTATGGTACAATGTATCGTGTAGCGGTGTATGATGCATCCGGTAATTATGTCAGCAGCCAGGATTATCAATATGGTATTACGCCACCTAGCACCTCCATCGCTGTCCAGGCAGGAGCAACTTATACATTTATTGTTTATTCAATCAATAGCACGGAATCCATTCCGGATATAGAAGGAAGAGAGAATTTAAGCACGGCAAAATTGAGTAACATTAGTGCGGATCTCATGTTTTTCAAAAGAACGATGGAAATACAGTTAGGAATGAATAATCTTGATGCTGTTCTTCAACATCAGTTTAGTCAAATCACGACCAGTTTCGAAATGGACAACACGATGACTGGTGTAATCGAATCAATTAGCAATGCGGCCTTTAATCCAACAAAAGTATCAGGTTCGATAAACTTCGATGATGGAACACTGGAGTTTCCTTCTGAAGATGCGTCAGCAAATATTGCCTATCCAACGTCGGCATTTGGAGGTCGAACAATTACGAGCGACCCAACATTTATTATTAGTCCAACAACGGTTTCATCTAATCTAACAATCGCCTCCATGGTTATTGATTCGGAAACAAAAACCAATATCAGTATTCTAAATATTAAAATAACTCCGGGACATCGCTATAACATGAATATCAAGATCCGTTCATGTCTAGAAGAAGTGACGTCGGCACCGTTGAACTGGAATTATCCGGAAACGAGTTGGCGATTGGGCGGACGAACATTGTATGGAATATATAAAACAGATGAAAATAAGTACTATGAAAGTGGAGAGACGATCGTGAATACCTTTACGGCTCCGGAAGCGAATTATGGATTCCAGTTTGACATCACAGAGCTAGACAATGCTTTCAATATGAAAGTAAACGGTACATTCATATACGGCACAACATCCACAAATCAAATACAATTCGAAGAATTCGGGACAGCTGAAGGACAGGCGGTTAATATCGAGTTTCAAGATGGTTCTCAATACGGCGATCAAGTCGACATGATTTACATGTTAAAAGGAACGAGTGTTAATCCGATCATTAGAATCGTAATCAGCAAAACCGGCGAAGTCCAATTGTTCGGTAGCAAAGTAAATAACGGACCACTATTCCCTTTACGATTAAAAGGAAATAGAACTTTTAATAAAGTAACTTGGAACAGCACGGGAAGCAATACGGTGGATGTTTCACAAACGGTTGCAGGAAAAACAGTTATTATCGGTCGAGGCTATGGACGTAGAACGGTGCGCTGTAAATAACATTGTAAAACTCAATTGCATTAATAAATTTCCAGAAGCTAGATCGAGATCTAGCTTCTGTTTTTCTATATATCCGCCAGGTCGAAAAACTATTTTAAAAACTATACGTTTTACAGTTATGAAACGAAATGAAGTAAAAGATTTAATCGAACAAGGGTATCACGTATTGCAACGCGGCGGCCCCGTAAAAGTGAAAGGGGATCTTTGGTATTATCTTGAAGAGATTGATGAAGAAGATACCGGTGTATTGGTATTAACAGATATGCTGCACTTCTCGGATGAAGAATTAGAAAGAGTGAGGGGATAGGATGGTAACACGATCATCAACTTACTTCGTAGCTTCATAGAACTGTACCAAACGAATGTAAGCTGGGCACTTCTCTAATTCCCTTGTCCAGCGCTCGCAATCAGCAAACTGAATTGCTAAAAACTTCCCTGATTCTGTCACCGTGGAAGATGAATTAATCTGTACAGATTCTGGAAATGATTTGCCTAATAATGCGGCTCTAAGTTCTGCTAGTGTCATAGTGCGAATATAACGAAAAGTTTAATATATACCGAAGGCTTCCGGATAGCGTACAGTCCCTTGTATAGCCTTCAATGCTCCATCACTTAATTCAATAGCCGTACTATTCACCTTCGGCACCTCAAACGAAAAATGAGTATCAAACGTATATGCTGGCTTGTACCCAAAACGTAGTTCACTGGGATCTTCTTGTCGTATTGTTACGTTTATAATCCGTTATCTTGATCTCTGGAACATATAAAATATGCGTCTAATGGACTTAATCGCATATTCTTAATATTTAACGAATTTTAAAAATTTATTAACGATTAATTATCCTATCTTTGGTATGATAATCAGGCTCTGCCTTTGCTTCTCTGAAACAGATCAGTTTACTCATCCATTTTAGTTTCGCTATTTCAGTTGCTTATTTGTTCTCCAATCAACGGTGCAGAAACTATTCGAATTTGTATTCCTTCAAATTCTTCTAAGACACATCATTGCTAGCTAACAACAGATTATTTGTCGCATTAGGGCGATAGCAGAAAGGCTTTTGCCAGAACAGAATATTTCATTAAACACATAAAACAATGCAAGAAGGAAAAGTAAAATTCTTTAACAACACCAAAGGATTCGGATTTATTACACCTAATGATGGTAGTGCAGATATCTTTGTACACACAACAGGACTTAGAGACAATATCAGAGAAAATGATACTGTAACTTTCGACGTAGAAAAAACTCCGAAAGGATTAAGCGCTACAAACGTGCGTATCGCATAACAAACTTGTAAGTATGTTATTAAAATGTGGCGAAGATGGAAATCTTCTGCCACATTTTTTTTTTGAGGAAAGACTGATTTTCTAAGGTTTTTTATCCAAAGAATCTAAACCCTGTCAGCACATCCTACCTTCTCTTTTTCTTCATCGTCATTTTCGCTTTCGCACCACCTCCATAATTGTAGGTCTTGCTATTGCTTTCTTTCTTCTTATGGAAAGCGCCGCCTTGACTTTCGTCAATAACGACCTTCTCTTTTGGGGCATCAGAAGGGGTATAGATCAACAAATCTTCCGGCAATGGTTCAACCGGGATTTTCTTGCCCAAAGATTGCTCAATCTTTTTTACTTCCGGTAATTCGATGTCTGTCGCAAAGCTGATCGCGATAGCATCCTCATCAGACGTTTTTAAAACATGTTTTACAAAGCGCTCAATCTCTTCCGGAATTTCGAAATGGAAAATAAATGGAATGCCGCTCAGATCAACATCAGACGTATTCTCATTCGCAACCAATAATATTCTGCACTCCGGCAATTGCTTGAAGATGTTGACATCATCTATGTTATAGTCTTGTGGATTGATACCCTGATATAACGCTGCAACCCCTTTCTTAACATGTAGTCTTTCCAATAATTTACGTGCCGTATGCACGGTATTGACAAATACCAAAACCTTATCGAAAACCTCTTCGTCGCGCATCAAATCATTCAACAAATTGATTTTCGTAGTAAAGTTTGGAACCTGATATAATAAAAGTTCATGTGTGTCGTGGGTAAAATCGCCCAGATCTTCAACCTCAATCAACGTAGCAAACGGCATGAAAACATCAATCATCGCGTGAAGCTTCTCATGCTCCACTGTGCTAAATGCGAGGTACTGAACCTTTCCACAGCTTTGAGCGAGCTCTCGCACCGTATTTGACATCCCTTGTTTTACAATCTCTTCCGCATCATCAACAATGAAGGTCTGAATACGATTCAGGTTCAATCCTAATTTCAGATAAACGGCTCTTGCGCGAGTAGGAGTAGCAACGACAATATCGACACCACGAACTAGATCTTCAATTTCCTCCTCCATGCTTCCCGAAGATTTTAACCCCATAATAGCGAGGTTCTTGTTTTTGCTAATGCTATAGAACGCTTCCACTATCTCCTCGATACGCTCTTCATTAGGCGCTAAAACCAAAACCTTAGGCGCTTCATCATCCGTATATTTTAAGCGCATCAAGACACCTAAAATATAAGTAGTCGTTTTTCCGGCACCTTCAGGAGCAATACCAATTAAACTATGACCTCCAACAATTCTAGAAAGGGTTTTTATCTGGAATTCCTTCGCAGTAAAATAACCTAATTCGTTCATGTTTGAGTAAAGACGCTTGCTAAGTTTTAATTTATCTAAAGACACTGTTGATTTTTTAAATGAATGTGTAGCGACAAAGTTAATTAAAATATCGCGGTTCTCGGTTATCCAATCCGCTGAGCGAAGCCCTGGACGAGGAATTTCTATGAAACTAAATTTAGTAATTTTCAATATATTTGAGCCCACACACTAACGGGGCCAACCTGAAACTAGCACTTCTAGTAGCTATCGCAATTTACAAGCATCGTACTTGAGTAACTTATTCTCTGAAATATGGCTGCTGTATCGTCGAATATGGACTGAGGACTGTCGAATATCGAATTAACTCCGTTTAGTATGTTTTAATAAATCATTTTTATGTTTATGAACCAAAATCCGACCGTTCGCACCTTTCTCATACGCCCAATGGTACTATGGATCGCAGTGATCTCGACCGTCTCGTTGATGATCAATGCCTGTCATACCGATCAAAGCAATGGTGTATCAATGAACGAGCAACAACGATTGGATAGCGTCGCCAAGCGAGAGTTCCTAAAATATTTTACCCTTTCAATCGAATCCAGAGAAGCGGACGCAGACACCCTGCTGAAAGCCTATGAGCGAACAGAAGGTTATAGAGATAACATATATTATTGGATTACGAAAGTCGGGAAATTAAACTATGGTTTTAAAAATGATACACTCGTCAAAATTGTAGAAGCTATCGATATCCCTAAATCAAAGCCTGAAGAATGGGTTCTTCAACAGTTGATATTGTTGAAAAGTAAATCCAACGATCGAGATCTCAACCCATCGGCCGTATTAAAACAATTGATTGAAGCGCGTTCAGAAGCCGAAAAGCTTAATTCCATATTTATATATGAGCTAGACAACCTTTTAGCAATGTCCTATTATGTCAATGGGGATACAGAAAATTCATTGAAACATGTAGAATTGCTGAAGCGGAATTATCCTTATCCGCATCATCCCAGATTTAGGCAAATGTATTACGATATACGTTTCATGCTCTCATTAAATTACAACGACAAGGTCAAAACGAAGGAGTTTTTAGATAGCTGTCAATCCTTAGCCATCGCATTAAATGATACACTTGCGCTGATGCGATCCTACGACTTCGAAGCGCAATGGCTTAAACGGACGGGCAGGACGCAAGAAGCAATAGAGAAGGCGAGGGTTTACTTTCAATTTGCCAATGAGACGAAAAGGTACAATGCGATAAAACGCTATCTTAACTTTGCAGAATTATTTCTCGCCAACGGTCAGCCGGATTCCGCAATTTTCTATCTGAACCAAGGTGTTAAATTGGATTCGATTCAAAAAAATAACACCAAGGATTTGGCAGGAACTTACCTCGTATATAGTGCATCATATGCCATGAAAGGTGATTTCAAACGAGCTTTCGATTACAGCAAAAAGGAAAATGAAGCTTTTAAAGAAGCGACTGAACTTATTCAGAAGACTGAAATTGCGGAACTGACAGCGCGCTATGATGCCGAAAGGAAAGACGAAGCTATCCAATCGCTGCAGACCAATAATGAATTAAACGACAAATTGATCTTACAGCAACGTTGGACCTTCAGTATATCAATTGCTTTACTCGCTCTGCTAGGCTTCTTTCTGTTCAATTTCTACAAGCAGAAGCTCTTTAAAGCGCGGCATGATAAATTGCTGCTAGAAAATAAACAGCTTCTCTTAGAGCAAAAAAATAGGCAAAATCAGTTGAACCCTCATTTCATCTATAATTCCATCGCAAACCTACAAGGCCTCATCAGTACCAACCAAAAGCAAGAAGCCAACCAATATCTGATCACCTTGACAAGAGTAATCAGAGATATGCTCGAGCTGAATCGAAAAGACTTCATCCCTTTAGAAAAAGAAATCAAAAGTTTGCAGAACTACGTCAATTTACAACAGATGCGATTTAGTCATTCTTTCGATTTCAAAGTAGATTCTACTGATTTGGATATAGATAATATCCTAATTCCGCCCATGCTAATTCAGCCATTTGTTGAAAATGCTATTGAACACGGTTTAATGAACCTCGATCGTCAAGGCTGTTTACAAGTGAAGTTCTATCAGGATGACCGGACCTTACATATCGAAATCACCGACAATGGAAAAGGGGCGACAGAAGAATCCGTCAAAAATTTTGAAAAGGAATCTCTATCCCATATTATCACGCAGGAACGTATTGAATTGCTTTATGGTAAGGATATCAAGACTGCTGGCTTAAAGACTTTTCCAAATTTCAGAACCGATGGCTCTGGATATAAAGTTGAAATATATATACCATTAACCTTATTTTTTGATTAAAATATGCTGAAGATCTATATACTTGAAGATGAGGAAAACATACTCCGATACATCCGTACCATCCTCGATGAAATTCCTTATGTCACTGTGCTGGGTTCCGCAGCTTCTGTAAAGAAGGCGCAAATAGAAATTCCCAAAGAATCTCCTGATCTTATTCTTTCCGATATTCAACTCAAAGATGGAATTAGTCTAGAGTTGCTTGCAAACCTTAATCTGGATACCCACATTATCTTTATCACCGCATTCAATCAATACGCAATGGAAGCCTTAAACCTCGGCGCCATTGGCTACCTAACAAAACCAATAGACCCGAATCTCCTAGTTGAGAAGATTGAGCAGTGCTATAAGAAAACGTCAGAATTTAAGTTCAACCAACTGCAACTTAAGATTGCTGAAAATCATCTGAAGCATCCCTCTATCCCTAAAAAGATTGCCTTAAGAACTTTTGAGTTTACTCAAATCGTAAATGTGGAAGACATACTGTATTGTTATAGTGATAAGGGCTATACAACGTTTAACCTCAAAGATGGTGTCAGTCTAATGGTTTCTAAGGTAATCAAGCACTTTGAAGCCATGTTACCTCCAGAACAATTTATTCGCTGTCATCAATCGTATCTAATTAACTCTCATTTTATCCATAAATACTATAAGGACGGACAATTGGAAATGCGAGATGGAAAGAAAATTCCGGTTTCTAACCGAAAGCGAGAAGCCATCATGCAGTTTATCGAAAGACTTACCTAGTACTGTTGATTTTAATTTTTAGTTGTTTAAACGCACTTTCCAGTGCGTTTTTTGTGTTTTATGGACCTTTTATTCTGATCCTACATCTTTCGAAAATCGAATATTTTCCAAAACTCAACGCTTATTGATTTATATAGGCACCAATCTTTAATCGCACGAAAATCTTTAAAATATTCCTTGATATTTAAATCAACAAACAAGTCAGAGATGAAAAAATTAGAGAAAATTGAGACCAAAAAAATATTAGCGACAGCCAATATCAAAGGTGGATCGATTGGACTCCAATCAAGCTTTAGTAATGATACAGGTATTGTCACTGGTGGCGTTGATCCGACATGCAATAAAAGCACGGGCTATGTAGTGGCTGACAACTGGAGAGACTATGTCGATTTATAACAGTAGTACACAAACACACACACACAAACACACACACACACACACACACACACACACTAATACTAACAAAACCATGAAAAAATTAGAAAAATTGAAACAAAGCAAATTGGTTAACACGAACCAAGTTAAAGGTGGCATTCTTGGCGGACGCGGCTTATCAAATGGTATCGACAATGGCGTTCTTCCGACAAGAAGTAGTTCAAATGAACTTTTCGGAGATTCATCAGTTGCTGACCATATCGACGACGGTTGCACAAGACCATAATTAAAACGAATAAACAAAATACTTACACTTATAAAATTTATTTTCTATGAAAAAGTTAGAAAAATTAAATGCAAACAAACTTGCAAATACTGAGCAAGTTAAGGGCGGCGCAGGCATCTTCGTTGATTTCTCAGTAGATGTAGTAGACGGAGGTTCAGTTCCAACAACAGAGCACAGACCTACAAAAGGTCGCTTAGCAGAGCACTATACTTGTGACCATGCTCCTGATACAAAGTAATAATTTGCAATCAGCTAGTTTAAGGGAGCTGTCCATTATGGGCAGCTCCTTTATCTTTTTACTAGTATTTAGTAGTTAGTATTTAGTATAAAGACCTAAGGGGGGATAAGATATTAGAACATAGATGTAAGATATAAAAGTATGAGCGCTTGTCTGAACCAGGAAAAAAAGGATGCAAAGATTGACAGGATCTTGGTAATCCTTTCATCCTTCCTTTCTTGGTTCAAAGACAACACAAAATTCCCTTTCAAAACCAACGGTTCAGAAAATACTCTAATGTCTAAAATCTAATGTCTTATATCTAGATACTAACTACTAATCCGTATTACGAATATACTTTCAAAGCCTACGAATATTGATTGACAGTTAGCATCTTATTTAACCCGCGTTTTTTTGAATTGCTATTATTCTATTTTCACACAGTAAAGTGATTCCTGCAGAAATATCTGAAGGTGATCATACTAATGAAGGAAGAATGAGCAAAGTATTAATCATAAGCCAGGCCAGTTTTGAAACCTCTACAGATTACCTTTGTAAGTGGTTGGGGTATTATGCCACTCCATACAAACGTTTAAATGGAGAGGATCTGTTTGTTATAAACAGTTTGTCCGAATTGCCGCAAAATGATGACTATGCATTGGTATGGTATAGACGTCGCATTCATAAGTTTCCGAATCTCGAATACAGTTTCCGAACCCCTCATTTTGAGAATGAGAGAACACTTCGTGACTTCCTAAACTCAGAATTTAAAGCCTTATTCTTCTATATCCTTGAGAAGATCGAACTGGATAAATGGGTGAGCGATCCTTTTGTATTCAACAGGATTAATAAGCTACATGTATTGCAGGCTGCCGAAGAAAAAGGTCTTTTAATTCCAAAGACAGAGGTCATGACCAGCAAGCTTGCTCTTGAGGCATTTCTTGCTACCTATAAAAAACTTATTCTAAAACCGCTTAGTGAAGTGATTTACTTACAGGATGAGGGTGATGCGCACTATAACATGTTGTCGAAGGTAATTGATGAGAAGACGTTGAAATATGTTCCTCAGCAATTCTTTCCATCGTTAGTGCAGCAAGCGATCGAAAAGAAGATGGAAATCAGGGTATTCTACCTTTATGGCAAATTCTATTCTATGGCCATCTATTCGCAAAATAATAAGAACACAAAAACCGATTTCCGTAACTACGACCATCAACGCCCAAATAGAACCGTTCCTTATCAATTACCACAAGGCATAGAGCGCAAGCTGGATACCCTGATGAAAGGTTTAGGATTCAATACAGGCTCTATCGACCTGATCCTTACGCCGGAAGGTGATTACGTCTTCCTAGAGATCAATCCGGAGGGGCAATTTGGCATGGTTTCTCATCCTTGCAACTACTTTTTAGAACGAGAAATGGCATTAATATTTAAAAAGAAGATTTCCCATGAAGCATAGATTTATTAAAAAACTAAAAAAAATGGATGGTCTTCCGCTTTCAATCTATTTTCTGGAAAGAGATCAAATGGATTTGGACAAGAGCCCATATAAATTAGAAGAAGCCAAAGACATTAATTCCAAAGGCTATCGAGTGATTAGTTATTACAAACCAGTTTCAAAACTCTAGTTATGGGCTATCTCAATATCTTCGCAAATTGCAAACTGGTCAAAGGAGCGAGCATGTCGCTGCTCTGCGATTTGCAACTTAGAAAATACTATCAAATTCCGAACGACATGGCCGAAGTGCTGCTATTTCTAGGCGACCATTCGGTAGAAGAAACGATAGAAAACTTCGGTGCAGAAAACAAAGCAACAATACAGTCTTATATCAATTTTGTATTGAAAATGGATATGGGCTTTCTAGACGACAATATCATCAGAGAACTGGTACCCTTGTCTTTGGAATGGGACGCCTTCTCCGAAATCACAAATGTTATTCTAGAGATTAAGCCTGGAACGGCATATGATGTCGCTTTTATTCAGGATTTACTGGCGTTGAATTTATCAGCGGTCGAGTTGAGAAGCTACGAACCGATACCTTTTTCAGAAACAGTTGAGTTACTTGCCTTATTTAAGTATAGCAAGGTATTGTCTATCAAATTGATTAGTGCCTGGGCAAACGAATACACAGAAAAGCGGATTAAAGATTTGATGGAGACAGATTACAGGCTCAATACCGTAGTACTTCATGGAGCACCGAAAACAAAGCAGATAAAGTTGTTCAGAGACTCTGCTTCAATCGTCTTCAGTGAAAGCAGTTTGCACTCAAACCTGCAATGTGGGGTCATTCAGCCTTCGTATTTCAGCACCAGCATAGAGCTGTTTTCCGAGAGTCAGCTCCACAATACTTGCCTAAATAGAAAATTAGCAATAGACAAAGATGGCTTTATAAAGAACTGTCCATCCATGAAAGAAAATTATGGCCATTTCTTAAGCACATCTTTAGCAGACATTCTTGCTAATCCAAGCTTTAGGAAGGATTGGTTTATCAATAAAGACAGTATTGAGGTTTGCAAAGATTGCGAATTTCGTCATATCTGCACGGATTGTAGAGCTTTCACAGAACGAACACATATCGATCAAGATGGTCGCGACAGATCGAAACCGCTGAAATGTGGCTATGATCCTTATCAAAATTCCTGGGAAGATTGGTCGCAGAATCCCTTGAAACAACATGCTGTCGCTTACTATCAAATGGAAGATTTAATCGATAAAGGGTAAGATGGCAAAGTTTCCGTTTTATAAGCAACCTGATGCGAAGGACTGTGGCCCGACTTGTTTGCGAATTATCAGCAAGCATTACGGTAAATCGCTTTCATTACAAATGTTGCGTGATCTTTCAGAAACCACGCGAGAAGGCTCCAGTCTAATGGGACTTAGCCGTGCAGCGGAAGCGATCGGATTCAAGACATTAGCGGTAAAGATTGACTTTAATACACTTTTTGAAGATGTACCAATGCCATGTGTTGTCTTTTGGAGAAAGCAACATTTTGTGGTCGTTTATAAAGTGGAGAAGACCGGAAATGATTATAAAGTCTATATTTCCGACCCGAGCTATGGCTTAATAACCTACAAGAAAGAAGAATTTCTGGAAGCTTGGATTGGTAAAGGCGCCAATGAAACGACAGAAGAGGGTATTGCGCTGGTACTGGAGACAACGCCGCGTTTTGACGAGGTTGAAGAGAATACGGATAAGAAATTTTCAATCTATAAATACCTTAAACACTACCTTTCAAAATATAGAAAATATATTGTTCAGTTAGCCATCGGGCTAATTGGCGGAAGTTTGCTCGCGCTCGTACTTCCATTTCTGACACAGAGTATCGTCGATATCGGTATTCAGAATCAGGATCTGAATTTCATTTACTTAGTGCTTTTCGCGCAGATCATGCTGTATTTAGGACAGATGAGTATTGAGATGATTCGAGCCTGGATACTGCTGCACTTATCGTCGAGAATCAACATTTCCATTGTGTCGGACTTCTTTATCAAGCTAATGCGTTTGCCTATTAAATTCTTTGATACGCGCGTAACAGCGGATATTATGCAACGAATTGGAGACCACTCCAGGATCGAGCAGCTGTTGACGAATAGTTCACTGCAGACACTTTTCTCACTCATCAACTTCCTCATTTTCGGAATAGTGCTCCTAATTTACAACTATAAGCTATTCCTTGTTTTCTTCATTGGCGCTTTAGCCTATGTGCTATGGATTACTTTTTTCTTAAAAAAGCGTCGAGAATTGGATTATAAGCAGTTTTCCCAGCTATCGGAAGAACAGGGCCAGGTGATGGAACTGATCAATGGTATGCAGGAAATCAAGATGAACAATGCCGAGAACTATAAACGCTGGCAATGGGAGGGGACTCAGATCAAAGTATTCCGAATAAAGATCAAAGCTCTGAAATTGGAGCAAGTGCAAACAATCGGCGGTAACATTATTAGCCAATTAAAAGACGTCTTGATCAGCTTTATTGCTGCGAGTCTGGTTGTTGAAGGGAAATTAACGCTGGGGATGATGTTATCTGTACAATACATTATCGGACAGCTAAATACGCCGTTGATTCAGCTAGTCAGCTTTATCCGTCAATTTCAGGATGCAAAAATCGCGTTGGAGCGTCTGAATGAGATACATGAAAAAGACGATGAGGAGCAGCTGGATCAAGCGAAACTTACAGACCTACCGGATGGCGATATCCAATTGCAAAATGTCTCTTTCCGTTATACAGGCTCAGAAACATCGGTATTCGAAGGGCTCAACCTAACCATTCCGTTCGAAAAAACGACCGCAATTGTCGGTGCTAGCGGAAGTGGCAAAACAACCTTGATGAAGATATTGGCAAAGTTTTATGATGCCGATTTGGGAACAGTAAAGATCGGACCAACAGAGCTGAAGAATATCTCTGTCCATACTTGGCGAGCAAACTGCGGAATTGTTATGCAAGATGGATATATTTTCAATGAGAGTATCGCCCATAATATTGCTTTAGGGGATGATAGTGTCGATAAAGCGAAATTGGGCCAAGCGGTGGAAGTCGCAAATATTAAAGACTTTATCGAAAGCTTGCCCCTGAGCTACAATACAAAAATAGGGTACGAAGGATTAGGACTTAGCGGCGGACAAACACAACGTATGCTCATCGCCAGAGCGGTTTATAAAGAGCCAAAATTTGTGTTTTTCGATGAGGCAACAAGTGCCTTGGATGCCAACACCGAAAAAATTATTACAGACAATTTAAACCACTTTTTGAAAGGTAAAACGGCGGTGATCATAGCTCACCGCTTATCTACCGTGAAAAATGCAGATAAAATTGTGGTGTTGGATCATGGCCGGATCGTTGAAGAGGGGAGCCATGCGGAATTAGTTGCTAGGAGAGGAGAATACTATCGTTTAGTTAAAAATCAGTTAGAACTTGGAAACTAATAGAAATACATTAGATAATATACACCTTCGTTCAGAGCAGGTGAATGATGTCTTGGAGAATCCACCGCATTGGCTGATTCGTTGGGGAAGTACAGTGATCTGTTTACTGATTGTTTTATTTTTTACGCTCGCCTGTATCATTAAATATCCCGAGTTTATTCAAGGGACGATCGTTATCAGTTCGCAGAACCCACCGGAAAAGATTGAAGCGACCGTCAATTCGAGGATTGAAAAGATATTTGTTGCCGATCAAAAATCTGTGAAGAAGGGTGAACCTATTTTAGTCTTACAGTCGAATGCCAACTATGAAGATATGATTCGCCTAAAGGGTCTTCTAGATAGCGTAGAATTAAGTTCCTTAGCTCAATTTCCAATTGCATTGACATCGACATTTAGATTAGGTGAAGTGCAGGAAGATTATACGGCCTTTGCCAAAGCCGTACAGGACGAGTTGCTTTTTGCCAAATTGAAACCATACGACACAGAAGGTCTGACAGCGGGCAAGAACATCAATGACTATGAGAATCGAATTGCTAACATGAAGCAGCAATACACGATCGAAGAGGCTAAAATGGAACTTACGGAAAAGAACTACCAACGTTCGGAACAGCTTCAGCAGCAGGGGGTGATCTCGGCCCTAGACTTGGAAAATGAGAAAATAAGACTGCTAGAGCAACGTAAGAACTTTAAGAATACGCAATTATCGCTCGCGCAGTTGGAGGAAAGCGTATTAAACTTCAGGAAGATTCAAGCAGGAGTTCAGATCAATAAGACCAAGGATGAATCGAACTACGCTACAGGCAGTATTTTAATGTTAGAGCGACTTCGAAAATCAATCATACAGTGGGAGAGAAACTTCCTTATTCGAGCATCTATAGACGGAAAAGTAAGCTATCTACAATTTTTAGGGGAAAATCAATTTGTGAAAGCTGGTTCTAATTTGCTGAGCATTCTTCCGGAACGTCGCGATGTCATCATTGGTCAGATGCTGATTGCCGCACAGAACCAGGGAAAAATACAGAAGGATCAACGCGTATTGATCAAGCTTGATAATTACAAATATCAAGAGTTTGGCATCGTTACGGGCCGTATCCAATCACTCTCGCTAACCCCCGATAAAGATGGAAAATATTATGTCGAAGTGGCACTGCCCAATGGTCTTAAAACCTCTTACGATAAGCAATTAAACTTTGATCAGGAACTTACGGGTAGCGCAGACATCGTAACAGAAGAACTAACACTTGCTCAAAGAATTCTAGACCAGTTAAGAAGTGTGTTAAAATATCAGAACAACGACTAGCTATGGCAGGAAAGCAATTAGTTATACTCATCGCATTATTTATGTTGTCTTTAGTGAACGGTGTTTTTGCTCAGAAACAATGGTCTTTACAAGAATGTATGGATTATGCTGTTCAACGAAATGAGAACCTCGCCCTCTCGAAGTTGGATGTAGAAAATAAATCAATTGATATAGAGACCGCGAAGCGCGAGAGACTGCCAACCCTAAATGGCTTTAGTAATATTTCCAGCAATTTCGGACAGTCGCAAGATATCTTTGGAAACAACGCAAGGAACGACAATTTTAGTAATAGTCTGGGATTATCAAGTTCTGTTTCGCTCCTCAACTTTGGTCGCATCAAGAACAATGTAATCAAAGCGGAAGCCTTAGTCAACGCTTCAAAAGAGGATGTAGAACTCGTACAGCGAAATACCCGCGTGCAGGTGCTGCAAGCCTATTTACAGGTGCTGCTACAGAAAGAAATGGCCCGTTTGATCGATTCTAGTGCTATATTCTCGAATTTACAATTGCAAAAGATCCAAAAATCAACCGATTTAGGTGTGACTGCTTTATCGGTCTTATATGAAGCGAAAGCGAATTATAGTCGAGATGTACAGAAAAAAGCGGCCGCTGTACAGCAAATTGATAAAGCATTGTTGGCACTCAAGTATGCGATGAACATGGAAGAAGATCAAGAAATTCAAGTCGATGAAAAGATATCCTTGATCGAAGAACTCTTAAAAACCGATGATAAGCATCGTTCATATTCAAACATGATGTGGATTGATCATCCATTGATCAAGAAATATCAATACTTGAATGAATCGATTATAGCCGAAAATAAGATCATCCGTTCTAGCCTTTATCCAAGTATTGATTTGAGTGTGAATGTGGGTAGTTTTTACTTCAACAATCTTACTCAGGGTTTTGGAAAACTCCCTTACATGGAACAGATTCAAAATAATTTCTCGCAACAAGTAACACTTTCCTTGAACGTCCCTATTTATAATCGAAACAGCGTGAAGTATAATCTTCAAAGGAATAAGATATTAATCCAACAGAATGCGGAACAATTAGCATTAGGCAAGCAGCAATTCTCCCAAGAAATGCAAGGCTATCTCTTGGATTATAAAAACTACGAGAAGCAACTCGTTTTAAGCAATGAAGCACTAGATAATACCCGATTGGCGTTTGATATCAGTCAAAAGAGCTTTGACGCAGGGAAAATCAGCATTTACGATCTGAACATTTCACGAGCGAACCTTCTTAATGCGGAAAGTGAGACTATTCAGGTACGCTTTAACATGGCATTCTCAAAATTGCTTATCGAATTGATGGCAACCGGAGATATACGATTTTAAGTGGTCAAATCTATCTGTTGAGTCGCAGAAACGCATTCGATCGCTCGCATGTTGGGAGTCGTTCATCATGCTAAATGATTTGGAAAGATATCGAAATTTGTATCTTCGCGTAGCTTAGATTCAACGCCATCAACATGATCAAAATATATCATAATCATTCCTGCAGTAAAAGTCGTGCGGCATTAAGCCTTTTAGAGGAAAGTGGCGAAGAGTTTATCGTGAAAGAATATCTCGATCAAGTTCCTACCAAAAAAGAGCTTGAGGGGCTGATAAACATGCTAGGTATCAAACCGCTGGATCTCATCCGTAAGAACGAAGATGTTTTTAAGCAGAATTTTGCGGATATCGAATTAAATGACGATCAATGGATTGATGTAATGACACGATACCCAATCTTGATCGAACGCCCAATCGTAGTAAAGAACGGTACTGCACGAATTGGTAGACCAACTGAGAATATAATCGAGTTGTTGAAGCGTCAATAAACTTGATTTATTAATCTACTACGTTTAGTTATTTACTGCCCAAAAACACAGGAACCATTGGATTCATAATAATTGCTTTTGCTAAACTTTTACTAAATAGTTTTGCGAAAAAGTTCTTATCGCTGTTCCAAGTGAGCAAAAGGATGTCGGCCTGCATTTCCTCCACAACTTCCTTCACCAAACTTGTGCTCTCTTTACTACGAATCAACTGCATTTGAAGATCGTCTATTCCCAAATCCTTCTGCAAATGATAGCGGTGTTCCTCTAATTCCAGCTCTTCATAAACTGTAGGATCCTTAACTTCCGGATGCATATGGACTATACTATACTTCAATTGCTCGCCCGCAACAACATCCATAAAGGATCTCAGCGTGTTCTCATCGCCTTTTTGATAATCGGTAAACAACACGGCGTGCGACAGATGAAACTCATTCGGTCGCTCAGGGACAATCAATAAAGAGCACTCCATATTCTTTGCCAGATCGTAGGTATTACTGCCCAAAACATTTTTCCTCGCGCCAGTTTCTCCATGTGTTCCCATAATCACTAACGATATTTGATGTTCGTCAATGTACTTTTGAATACTAGTCAAAAATGCGCCTTCGACACATTGAAATGTTACATCCG
Source organism: Sphingobacterium sp. BN32 (assembly GCF_030503615.1). Lineage (NCBI taxonomy): Bacteria > Pseudomonadati > Bacteroidota > Sphingobacteriia > Sphingobacteriales > Sphingobacteriaceae > Sphingobacterium > Sphingobacterium sp. BN32. Next base: position 1,732,002 of record NZ_CP129963.1, on the reverse strand, counting down.
ACGATGTCAGCCCTAAGTTTGATTTGAAGGCTTCCAATTTCGCCTGCGAACTGTTATGTGCTTGTTCGCTATCTTTTTCATTACTGGAATGACTTTGAAAGGCGGATTTAAATGCTTGATAGACATGAACAAAATGTACATCATACCCGTACTTCTCAGCAAAAGCGAGCGCGTATTGCGAAGCAATTTGAGCATTATTCGAAAAATCGATGGGGACTAAAATAGACTTTCTCATAGGACAAAAAGTTAATATAAACACGGTTTTAATGGAACGCCTTGGAAGCATTCCTTTCCTATAATATAAGCATTTTGAACGAGAAAAGCGAATTTTTATCTTCGATTTATCGAGTGATAACGGAAACGGCGTCGCTTTTCAGCTTCACCTTAAGCCAGCTTTCCAATCGATTAAGGTCCGCTTCATTTAGCTTATCCTTCCCATCAATCATTAAAACCGTTTGCAGGTAAGAACTATCCTTATTAACATAAACATTTTGTTTCCCTATAGAAAATGGCGACAATTGAGGAAATAAGGTCGTAATTTCCTCAATGAGCGCCTTATCAGTAAAGGTATAAGCGGCAAGTTCGTTCCGCAGGTTCTGTATTGTAATATCTTTTTCGGAGACGTGCTGCGATTGCTTGTTAATTTCCGCAAGGATGTCTTTCTTAAGATCCACGCTGTCTTGACGGATCAATAACTTCGTGTTTTGTAAATCGTAATTATCCAATCGATTATTCAAATCTTTAAGCTCACTATCCGAGAAACGCTTTGCAAGAAAGGCCAATTCAATTCTTTTCTCTCTGCTATTAAATTGCGTACGCTCATAGATCACCGTATATCCTTTGGCAGCAAACTCGTTTTGGATAAAAGTAGACACATTTTGGGTGAACTTTCTCTCCTGCAATAAACTGTATGCCAAATAGAAACTAGGCACTAACATAATAATCAAGAGGACGGTGATGGTCCTAGTTATCCGTTTCTCACGTTGAGCATCCACAAACTTAACCCTAGGGTATTTCAACAGCTTCACGATGAAAAGAGTAGAGATACAGATGAAGAAACAGTTAATTGTGTATAAATAGATTGCTCCGGAGAAATATGCGAAATTACCGATAGCCAATCCATATCCCGCTGTACAAAGTGGAGGCATCAGGGCCGTTGCAATCGCGACTCCAGGGATTGGATTTCCTTTTTCTTTGCGCGTAATCGCAATTCCGCCAACCAAACCGCCAAAGAAAGCAATCAAAACATCATAAATATTAGGAGCAGTCCGGGCTAACAATTCCGACTGCGCCTCTTTGAAAGGACTTAACAAAAAGTATAAAAACGATACAAATAAACTTACCAAGGTCGCAATGCCTAAGTTCTTCGCAGACTTCTTCAACAAATCGAAATCGTAAGTCCCCAACGCAAATCCAGCCCCAACGATAGGTCCCATCAAAGGGGAAATCAACATGGCACCGATGATTACCGCGGTAGAATTGACATTCAAACCCACCGAGGCAACAACAATAGCACAGGCTAAAATCCATAGATTAGCGCCCTTGAAGGAAATATTCGATTTCACATTCTCCAACACAACCTCTCGAGACTCCTCTCCATAATGGAGATTAAAGGAACGTAGTAACTTGATCATAGATATTGCTTGATGCCGGGAAAATACGAAAATCCCCATTAAATTGGAATGTAATTTAAACCGCCAAATTTTTGATTAGTAGTTAGTACTTAGTAGTTAGTATTAAGACCCTTGGCGGTTTTTAATATTAAGATGTCGTTGGACCAGGAAAAGAGCGATTTTTGGATAATAAGGACCTGGCGTCGTAGGTCTTTATACTAACTACTAACTACTAAATACTATTCAATTAATCCAATCCTATTATAAGGAATCGCCTGAAACTTCGGTAATACCTCTTTTATCCTGATGCTGTCCTTGAGGTTAAAGTTCTTGTTCTTGTAATCTACAAAAGGATCGCTTTTCTCGCTATCTTTCAGGAACAGCATATTAGAATTGACGTAGTTTCCGGAAGCGAAGTTGCCGCATAAGAACGCGATGTTATTATCCGAAAAGTTGTACCGCATCGGTACAACGGCTGTATCTAGAATGGTATGCAATTGAGGGTAAGCGTCTTTGTAAACGTTAGATCGAATGTCTACGCGTTCCGTCAGTTTATTCTGAAGGTCAGCGGCCATGAGGTCAGTTTTCCATTTTTCAATGGTCCAGGGGCTATTGCCTAACGCTTGTTTGCAGTTGATAAAGATGTTGTTCGTGAAATAGTTGTTATAACCGCCATTCACATGCACAGCGCCAAATGATCCCTTATCCGTTGGGTTACCGCAGCGATTGAAAATATTGCCATAAACATAATGGCCAACCGTGCCATCATCCAGATAAACTGCACAAACGCGGTTCTCGTCATCCTTATAAACATTTTCGAAATAGTTGTAACGGATCGTATTGTTCTGCTCGGCTTGGTTTCTACCGGTGTACATGGCACCCATATCAGAAGCATTTTGACAGACATTGGCAATCTTATTGTATTCAAAAAGCAAGTTGTTCCCCTGAAAACCTATCGCCATATGCGGAGCCGAATGTACGTAGCAATGTCTTACCGTATGTCCAACGCCAGTAACGCGTATCGCCGGAGCATAAGTCTTATTGAAAAGATTGAAGTTTGATATTTCACAGTTTTGAACTAGGTTATTTCCTGGCGTCAGCGTCCTATTGTCACCACCATTGATATAAATTCCTCCGGATCCCATATTGTTGATATAACAATTCTCAATGCGTACAAAGCTATTCTGATTCTGATTATCGATTTCTGTCTTCAAATCGGTGGGGTAGGTGTCGCCCATTGAAATAGCCCGCCCACCGAGGTTCTCAAAACGACAGTCCCGAATAGTTACATGGCTTACATAACCCAAATAAATACCCAATCCGCGCGCATACTTAAAATCGATATTCTCGATATTCAAATAATTTACGCCTTCGACGATCAGAAAAGGCTCAGCAAACTGTGTCAAGCGAACATCCGTTCCACTAGCAATTGAACTGCTTGGATAAATAAACAGTCTATTGGCATCACGATCGAAATAATATTCTCCCGGCTGATCAACCTCTTCTAAAATATTATAAAAATGAAAGCCTCGAATCTTATGAGAATGCTTTAAGCCCCAATCGGAGGTATCTGCGCTGGAATGGAAACCGTATATATGAGGATGTGTTGTGCTAATGGTCTTCTTCTTCGTATCTATAGCGTGAATCATCACATTATCATCCGCATACCCGTAGGCAAAGTATCCATAAATCCAGATATTATCTTTTTGTTTCCAGTTCTTGACGTCGCCAATATATTTAAACTGAGCGCCATACGGATTATCCACCTTGCCGTAACGCGCAATCGACCCTTTATTTAGCACCTCAGCGATCTTAACAATAGGTTCGCCTGCATTTGGCCAACGACCTAAATCATAGGCTTCATTGTCAACAAACAACATGCTGCTCGACGGTACAAGCTCCTCAATGCTATACCCGAATCCATGAGGAAAAAGCCCCTCGTCTACAGCAATCCCTGAAGCATTGACATCGGCTACTAAAATCTTATTTGCGGCATCCTTATGTAAGAAACTACGTTCTTTCCGATCCTTTACAGGTGCGAAATCCGACCCGTTAATTTTGATGGCTCCTGTAAAAACAACCTCTTCATTTTGATAGGCAGCAATAATGGTCGGTTGCCCTGCGGTTCCGGACAAAGCACGATCAACTCGTGCAGCCTTATTAAACGCATATTCGCCCGCCCGTAGATAAATCTTTACTGCCTCCTTTGGTTGTTTTTGTTTCATCTCTTTGGCTTTCGCGAGCGCATAATTTAAGGAATGCAAGGGCTGCTCCAACGAACCGATATTTTGATCATTCCCCGTCGGAGAAACAAATAGTACGATATCGGCCTTTGCCGTAGTCAGGAAAAATATTAGGATCGAAGTAAACAAGTATCTTATCATAAAGAGACAGGTTAATGAAAGGTTTATGTGTTAGATTGAATTGAAAACAAAATAGAAATTATCTTCGTTTTTGGCAAATTAAACTTTCATTATAATAGTTGCTATAAAGATTTAGCAAAGAGACAATCCGCTAATACCTATACTGTTTGATTGAAATGTATAGTCGCTTTATTTGACGCCAATGCGTAGAGCCCTTTCACTAAAGGGCTCCGACATACAGGCTAAAACTATATAGATTCCAGCAATGCAAATTCCGAAATTTAGTCCAACATTTAATACGTGTACTTCATTTGATATCCTTTTCGCTCGACATCTGATATTTCCAATCCTTCTCTGATAAACCTATCCATATCGCCATAACTCTTTTCAATCTCTGTAAATGCTGCTTCTAGATAGCTGCGATCTACCGTCAACAATGGCAACATCACTTGTGGATCGACCTTCGCAAATGCAGCTGCTGTTTTCGCGTCTTTCTTTTGTGCCATTTTTGGCAGTGTGTAATAGTTTGTCATTAAATACTCGTTAATAACTGTTTCCTTGTCGACTCCCAAAACTGATAACAATAGGGCAGAGGTTAACCCGGTACGATCTTTACCGGCTGTACAGTGGAACAATGAGGGTGCTTGATTGTCCAGGAGCTCACGAACCAAAACTTTGAATTCTCTTAAATTCGAATTGATAAACGCCTTGTTTGCTGTAATCAACAAGTTTTTAGAGTCTTGAGCAGTCATATCACCGGTTTTAAGCTTCTGCATAACCGCATTCATTTCTGCGGTATTATCGCCACTAAAGATCGGGTGATGAATCCAGCGGATGCTAGAAGGCAAGTTGTCTTTCGATGTGGCAATTTCCTCATCACTTCTCAGGTCATACACCTTACTGATCTTTAGGCTCTCAATATATGGAAACTCAGCTTCCTGAATACTCCCTAATGCATCAGCGCGATAAAACTGACCCCATTTCACTTGTTTCCCGTCCTTTGTTTTAATACCGCCAATATCGCGGAAGTTACTAGGCCCCACTAAAGGAATTAAACGTTCAGTGATAACAATCGTATCTCCAGCCAGAATAGATGCAAAGTATAGGCGATCGTTCTCCTCCACAGCGACAATGCTATCCTTCGTCAAGCTGAAAGGTTTGCTATAGTCGATTGTTTCTACCGACTTGCCGATAAAATAATTACCTTGGAAATTGTGTTCCGCATAAATGCGATAAGATGTACTATTTATGCGATCTGTTCGAAAACCTTCCTCCAATGTTCTAGTGACCTTCGGAGTCTGCGCGATGATATTTAATGATACAAGCATAAGAATGTATGTAAATGCGATATATTTTTTGAAATTCATAACCCTCTGATTAAAATATCTGATAATTGATTCCCACTAATCCTCTTAAGGAGTAATACTCTAACTGTTCTACGCGACGAGAATCGCCATGGTAATAGCGCAAGGCTGCATTCGTTAGATTATTTAGCTCAGCAAAGACAGAAACTTTCCTGTTAACTCTATAGTTCGCTGAAAAATCCATAGTGAAGTTTTCACCATACCAACGATAATTCTCCGGGTTGCCTTGTACAATGGATAATGCCGATCCTTTGTAGTTGCCGGCAATGCGTGCCATAAACTTACCTTTTTCGTAGAAAATTGCCGCATTAAAAAGATGTTTTGATTGATTTGGTAGTACTTCCTTGGCAATAGTCTTTGTAACCTGCCCCTGATCGTCCAAGCTAAAGCGTGGAACCTCCATCTCAGAAGTCGTCATTGTGTAGTTCGCTTCAACTCCAAATCCATTCCAAAAGCCAGGTAGGAATGACAAACGTTTCGATATCCCTGCCTCAAATCCGGCTAGCCAACCACTCTCGGAATTCTCAGGTTGGGTAACACGATAAATCGTGCCATCAATCTGTTGAAATGATTGAGACGAGTAAATTACATTGCTCAATTGCTTGTAGAAAACCCCAAAACTCGCAACACCGATATCGTCAAAATAATAAGAAGACATGAAATCAAAATTGTGCGCGAAAGTAGGCTTTAAAGCAATATTACCACGAGAGATAACCGGAGGGATATAAATCATGTTAATATTCTCCGTTGGGTTAAGATCTGAAAAATTAGCTCTGGCGAATGTTCTCGTATAGGCTAAACGGATATTCATCGCTTCGATCGGTTGGTACTTTAAATGTGCCATCGGCAATAGCGAACCAAATTTATTGCTGTTCTCGACCTTATTGATTTCTGCGGTCGGCTTCCCATCGACGTTTTTGCGGATTACTTCATTGCCGTAGTAAGTTAAAGCAGTGTGTTCGTAACGCGCCCCTGCAATCAGTTGTAGTTTATCCGAAAGCTTTATATCGAACATACCATAGCCCGCATAGACATCCTCATTGCCCCTGTAAAACGCAGAAGCGGCATCTGGACTGGATTCACCTCTAGAGATATGCATCAGTTTGTTCTCCGTGATATAGCTATCCATCAAGAGCTGGTCTAACTGCGTCAAGGTAATTCCATCCAACAAAATTGAATGGTAATCAGCACCGGTCTCTTTCAAAAAACCACCATTGAAATCATAACCCTCCGTCGCTAAACTTGCAACAGTAATTTTAGCTCCGGTATTGGCATAGATATCCACCGGGCTACCACGACGAAGGTATTTACCCTTGAATTTACCGCCAGCTTTAAAATAAATATTATTGTTCAGTTGATATTTAAAATCTAACTCTGCGATTCTATCGCGCTCAAAACTCTGTAACTGAAGGTCCAATAATATGTTTAGCATCAAATCGGAAGACTTTACTGCCGACTTTAACATCGGTACGAACGACTGATAATTTGAACTTTGAAATCCAGCAGGCGCATCCAGATCCAGATACATTTTGCCGTCAGAAGCAAGGTTCGCGTAATCCACCTTGCTGGCAAACATGCTCATGCGGTAGGTTTTCTTCGGATTATCGGCATGCGACGGTTTTCTGGTCTCCATGTTGGTTTCGTAGTTGCTCAACTTCCATTGTATATTCAACTTTTCACCCAAAGTATTATGAATACCGCCGACTTCAGCACCTAACAGTCCAATTCCCATGACGCCTTCTCGACGACGCTGGGTCAAAGTCTTGTCGGTGTAGGAAAAAGTATGCTCTAAAGCTGTCTCCTGATCCTGGAAGTCTGTTAAGATGCCCCGAAAGAATAGGGTATGGCTTGGACTGAAATTGTAGGATAACCCAGCGTTTAATCCCATGGTCGTACGTACTCCTTTATAATCGCGGAGTTCAAAACTCTCCATCGCAAAGTCATCTGGATTGTACATCGCTTCGGTATTATCGGTAGCCCAATTTCGCTTCCAATAGGAGCCGCCGATAATCAAGTTGAGCTTCTTCTTATAAAAATGATCCCCATACATAAAACTACCGCTGTAAATACCCTTTTGCGCTTGTCCGTTATAGCCAGTCCCTAGGGATGCTTTTAATGTTTTGCTCACCGGCGCCGTACGGGTGACGAAGTTAATGGAACCTCCGATCGCGTCGCCTTCCATATCCGGCGTAATCGCTTTTGACACTTGAACAAATTCGATCATTTCGGAAGGGAAGATATCTAAGGGAGAAGTTCTACTCCCCGTCGTATTGTTGGACGTACCTTCAGAAGTCGGCATCCGATTGCCGTTTACCAAGGTAGAATTCCATTGCATGGGCGTTCCGCGTACACTCGCATAGCGCCCCTCGCCATGATCGCGTTCAATAGCAATACCCTGAATACGCTGAACCGCCTCTGCAGCATTTCGATCGGGCAACTTACCAATTAAATCCGACGCGATAACATTCATAATCGCTGGACTACTTTTCTGTATGCTCAAGGCTTTGGCCTGCGTGTTAGCCATAATGCCCTGCACAACAACTTCATCGATATCCTGAGCATCATTTCCCGTGAAGGATAAATCGCCTAGATAAACATTAAAAGGTTTCTCCAAAACATTAACTGTCTTCTCAATCGACTCATAACCCAGATAGCTGAAGACCAGCTCATAGCTACCTTGTTTGATTCCCGTAATTCGGAAAGTTCCGTCCAGATTGGTTTGTGTAGCGATGCTATTGTCTTTTGTTTTAATAGTAACGCCGGGAAGTGCTGTTTTCCCATCAATAATCCTTCCCGTAATGCTGTATTGCTGCTGCGAAAATGCAGCCTGCCAGCTTAGGAATAGCAGAAAAAATACGAAGTAAAAAATTCTTTTCATCTTATGTTGATTTGTTGCCACAAAGAGAGAGGAAATCTCAAACGATATCGACCGCGCCAATTGGGAGGAACTTTAGCTGTGTTTTTTTACTGTATAAGTGATTGATGATAAGCGTTTTATGTGTTGTTAAGTTTCGTTTAACAAATTATTAGGAAATCTTCGATACCTTTTCTTTAAGAAACTCCGTAGGCGATTGTCCGGTCTCCATCTTGAAATACTTATTGAATGTACTCTTGGACTGAAAGCCCGATTCGTATGCCAGATTTAAAATATTCTGATCTTCCTGAACAATTCGATGCGCATGAGCAATGAAATAGGATACTCGTTTTGAGTTGATGTATTGATAAAAATTGGAGTCCATTAAATTATTGAGGATAATGGAAAGATCATGATTGCTGATCGATAAACTCTTGGCAAGGTCAGAATGCGCAAACTCAGGATTGAGAAAAGGCTGTTCTTTAATCATCAGTTCATCGATCTGAGCAACGAGTGGTCTTAATCCCTCAATCTTCGCACTGTTCTTCTGATACTTTTCCTCATTCGTCTTCCTCATATCCCCACTTAATCTACTCGCCGTTTGTACAGATAGACCCAAACTGTCCCTATACGGATTAACAAATCTGAAATACACGATCAATAGGACGATAATCGATGAACTCGCCAGTCCCAAATAAAGAATGAATTGATAATCAAAGGGCTTGAACAACAAAGAGCTCGAGATAAGGAAACAGAGGAAAAAATTGTAGCAAATGAAACTTAATGCTAATCCTATTTCGTTCGTCCGAGCACGTTTTTTAACGCTATCCCAATATTTAACTAGCAAATAGATGTTGCCAAGGAAACAAATGGCAAGGATAAATCGCCGAAAATTAAATACATAAAAATCAATCGCCTTCGCCAGTCCTTGATAATGAGCAATTCCTTTATTAAAGAGCAGTTCGATCATAAAAATAATTGCGGTGCTAAAGAACGGTAGAGAGAAGCAGATGAGTTCAACCCTTCGAATAGGCTTCTGGGAGAAAATATGTTTGCTATAGAGAAAGGCAAAAGTTGAAAAACCAATGGTCGACGAAATGCCGTATTCGAAATTGACTGCCGAATTTGAAAACTGAATAATCAGTTTGGAAATCAAGCCTAAGCTGCAGCAAAATAAAATAATAAAGAGAATCTGGTCTTTATTCTCCTTTCGTTTCAAAGTCTTCGAAAAGAAAAAGCTAAAAACCACAATCTGTCCTGTTACAAGTAATAGATATGGCCCCATATCAGCAATAATAACTTTTGATTATTAACTTATTTGCAATAAATTGTTATCTAATATCATGAAACAAGCTTCAGTCTTAAAAAAGCGAAGATTTCAATTAAATAAAGTGCAAAACCAACCAAGTAGGAGACTGCTTCAAGTTACAACCCTTATAGAACCCTTGTAAACCCATTGATAACCCCAATCAAACCCGCTCCAAAGCGGGTTTGATTGGGGTAGTATTTGGTATTTAATAGTTAGTGTTCAGACCTAGGGTGGGTAAAGTTTTAGATAATAGAGATAAGATATTTGCTGTGCCGTATTAGTATGACCATGTTGGCGGCCATAGGTCTTTATACTAAGTACTAAATACTAACTACTATTCTATGTAGCATTTACGGAATACTTTACGTACTATGAATAACCAATAATATTCCATATGAAAAGATTGATCACAATCCTATTCAGCAGCCTTATTTTCTTAAGTGCGTGCGACAAACAGCAAGACGATCCCAATGCACCAGAGTGCTATATCCAAATGAAGCAGCGATACGACAAGCAGTTAGGCTGCTCAAAGAAGGGGCAAATGGAGGTTAATCTTTATCGAGGACTATATCAGGGTAAGGAAATCTTTTTTCCAATGACCATGTGTCCAAACTGCAGTACTTTAGCACCAGCCGAAGGTTACACCTGTGAAGGAGAAAAAATCGCAATCAAAAACTTCAATACGGAAGTGACAGCGATTAAAGGAGTATACAATAGCTGTACAGGGAATTTTATGTATTAGATTTGAGATATGAGATATGAGACATTAGAGTATGGCGCGAACAATGGAAGGAAGGATTCAAGGATTGACAGGATATTACGCTATAGGTCTTTATACTAAGTACTAAGTACTAAATACTAACTACTATTTCTGAACCAGGAAAGGAAGGATGCAAGGATTGACAGGGTATTACGCTATAGGTCTTTATACTAAGTACTAAATACTAACTACTATTTCTGAACCAGGAAAGGAAGTATTCAAGGATTGACGGGGTATTACGCTATAGGTCTTTATACTAAGTACTAAATACTAACTACTATTTCTTAACCAGGAAAGGAAGGATGCAAGGATAAACAGGATCCTGCCAATCCTTAAACCCTTTTTTTCCTGGTTCAAAACAAGCTCCATCAAAAAAAACAAGCTTCACTATCAAAAAATATGGCGACCATCTCTAGCCGCCATATTCTAATATCTTATGTCTAAAATCTTATATCTAATTCTTATGTCTAAAATCTAAAATCTAAACAGCCTTCTTCGCCAAGGAACTCAGGAAGAAATATCCGCATAAGCCGGAAATCAATGACCCGATCAGGACAGCAAATTTAGCTTCTTCGATAAATAAGGGATCCTTGAAGGAGAGCATAGAAATGAAAATTGACATGGTAAATCCGATACCACCGAGCATACCGACACCAATCATATGTTTCCAGCCGGCTTCTTCAGGGAGGTTAGCAAGCTTTGTCTTAACGCAGATATAGGAGGTTAGGAAAATTCCGATGGTTTTTCCGAGGAATAGACCTAAGATAATACCTAATCCGAGTGGAGAGGTCAGTCCGCTGATCATTTCTTCGTGAAGCGTGATATTGGTGTTTGCTAAGGCGAATAAAGGGATAATAAAAAAGTTTACCGGATTTACTAGGGCATGCTCCAGTTTCTCTAGCGGCGATTCTGTTGCGTCCGGTGTTGTGGGAAGAGTCATGGCCACCAGTACACCTGCGATGGTCGCGTGAATCCCGGAATGGTGAACAAAATACCAAATGAAAACACCCGGGATTAGGTAAGCCCAGATATTTTTAACGCCGAAGCGGTTAAAAGCAATAAGAAGCAACATGATTCCGCCGGCATACATCAGATAGGTGAGGTGCATGTCGGAAGAGTAAAAGATGGCGATTACTAAGATTGCCAATAAATCATCTACGATGGCTAATGCCGCTAAGAATATTTTTAAGCTTGCAGGTACCTTCTTGCCGAGCAGCGTAATGATAGCCAATGCGAAGGCAATATCAGTCGCCATTGGGATACCCCAACCATGATGTGTAGGTTCGCTAAAATTCAGCGCGATGTAGATTCCAGCAGGTACCAGGGCACCGCCGATTGCAGCCACAATAGGAAGGGCGGCTTTCTTAGGCGATGAAAGTTCGCCTTCGACAAGTTCACGTTTAATTTCAAGACCCACCAAAAGAAAGAAGATAGCCATTAAACCGTCGTCAATCCATAGTTTAACCGAGTATTTTAACTGAATGCTTTCGCTTTCGTAACCAATGACCTGTTGAAAAAACTGATTAAATCCTTCGGCAAAAGGGGAATTCGCAATAATTAAGGAAATGATAACACATGAAAATAGGAGAATTCCTCCTGCATAGTTCGACGAAAGGAACCTTTTGAAAACGGTTAGATTAATCAGATTTGCCATTATTTTTTGAATAATAGTTCGTATGGAATGTGAAAAATAAAGGGGTAAATATATGAAAAAGAAAGTGATTGCTGGGTAAAAACCGACAGGAATCGGGTAACAAACCTGTCGTAAATATGCGGTCCAGAATGAAGTTAGGCCGTTAAACTGCTCATTTTAATGCGATTTATCGGCCCAACCTTAATGTCTTGATTTAATTTAATCTTTATAGTTGAACCATTTGATAAGTTCTTTAAAGCTTGCTTTTTTACCGTACATCAAGATACCGACACGATAGATACGAGCCGCCGCCCAAGTAGTAACAAGAAATCCGCCTACTAAGAGCAGGAAGGATACAATGATTTGCCAGGTCGGCACACCAAAAGGAATTCTGACTAGCATCGCAATCGGTGATGTGAGGGGAATAAAGCTCAGCCAGGTCGCTATGCTACCATGAGGATCATTGATCAAGACACCAAAAGATAACAAATAGGCGAGGAGCAAGGGCATCGTAATTGGCATGGTGAACTGATTCGCTTCGGTTTCCGAATCCACAGCAGAGCCTACCGCGGCAAATAAAGCGCTGTAGAGCATATAGCCTAAGAGGAAAAACAGGAAAAAGCAGATCAGAAGCTCCGTGACATTGACGCCATCTAGGGCGGTTTGTATGTCGAGCGCAATAGCACTAGTGTCTGAGAGTTCTGTCTTATCTACATTTGCCTGTTGGAGCATTTGGTTCTGAAGGTCTTCCTTATTGATCAAGGTGTTTGTCGCTACAGTGAAAAGGGTAAATGATAGGACAATCCACAGCACAAACTGGGTAATGCCGACGAGTCCAATACCGATAATCTTACCCATCATCAATTGAAATGGCTTCACCGAAGAGATGATGACTTCCACAATACGGCTGGATTTCTCTTCGATAATTCCGCGCATCACTTGTGCGCCGTAAAGGAATAATGACAGGTAGATCAGAATCGATAATCCCATAGCTATACCCATAGCAATGCGCGTATCGCTATCTTTCGTGTCGCCCGATTCGGTAATCTCTTTGGCCGAAGTGGAAACCTGTGTGTTAATGTTTTTGATCTTATCCGCATCGATATGCAGTTCTTTGTAAGCATGCGCTAACAAAACTTTCTCCAATTCACTCTCGATTTCTGCTTGGATTTTGATGTTCGGCTTTCCCGAGGAAAGGAATTCTATTTTCCGCGTTTGGAAGAAATCCTTTGGAATAATCAATAAGCTGGTTTTGTCGCCTTGTTCCTTAACCTCTTTTAACTGTTCCTGCAGCTCGGTATTGGATTTTGCATAGGTAATACGCTCGTTTGTTTTCAATTGCTGATGTACCGAATCAGTTTGATCCAACACATAGACCAACGCCTTCGAGTCTTCAAAACTTTTTTGCGTCAATAAGAACGTACCGACATAGAGGCCTATGAAGAATAGGGGAACTAAGAAAGTGGTAAGTAAGAAGGATTTCTTCTTGACGCGACTTAAATATTCCCTTTGTACTATTAATAATATCTTGTTCATATATAGCGTTCTATGTTAGTTATGTTGAGTAACACGTGTGATAAAAATATCATTCATGGATGGAATGATTTCAAAGATTTGATGTATCTCAACCTTTGGGATCAGGAAAGTTAAAACATCATTCAGACTGCGGTTATCGGAAATCCGAATGGTAAGTTTTTGCTCTTCCTCATGCTGTTCATGTTTAATCAGCTGATAAAGCTCATCCTGATGTATAGGGTCCGTGCCATTTGATGCGTAGGAAATAGTGTAGGTTTGATTTCTATATTCGTTCTTGATTTCTCGAACCGATCCATCCAATATCTTTCTCGATTTATGGATAAGGGCAATATTATCACATAAAGCTTCGACCGATTCCATGCGGTGAGTCGAATATATGATTGTAGCCCCCTTTTTATTTAACTCCAATATTTCGTCTTGAATAATCTGGGCATTAACCGGGTCGAATCCAGAGAATGGCTCATCTAAGATGATCAAGTCTGGTTCGTGGAGTACCGTAGCTACAAACTGTACTTTCTGCTGCATTCCTTTACTGAGGTCTTCGACCTTTTTATCCCACCAGGATTCAATCTGTAACTTCTCAAACCAGTATTTAAGGCGTTGCTTGGCTTCATTTTTTGATAAACCTTTTAATTGAGCTAGATAGATCATTTGATCGCCAATCTGCATCTTCTTATATAGGCCTCTTTCTTCGGGGAGATAGCCAATTCGTTCGACATGTTTTGGTGATAGCAATTCGCCATCGAAATATATCTCGCCAGCATCGGGCGCGGTAATTTGATTGATAATGCGGATTAGGGATGTTTTTCCAGCACCATTCGGACCTAACAGCCCGAATATCTTGCCTTTAGGAATAAACATGGACACATCGTCTAAAGCGCGATGATTGGCATACTGCTTCACGATGTTACGTATATCTAGCATAAGTTGGGTTTTTGTGGTTAAATTAATTAAAATGCCGTTAACATGAAACTAAATCTTAAAAATTGAGAAAAGATGGAAAAGTTTTTATAAATCGTACCTTTGTGCCATGATCGTAAAAGACGCAGAATTTATTTGCAGCAATACGGAAATTGATAAGTTACCTATTGCCAATCTACCGGAATATGCCTTTATTGGTCGTTCAAACGTCGGAAAGTCCTCGCTAATTAACGCGATGACCGGTAGAAAGGGCTTAGCTAAAACTTCTCAAAAGCCGGGTAAAACACAGTTGATCAATCATTTCCTGATTAATAAAACCTGGTATTTGGTGGATTTACCGGGTTATGGTTTTGCGCAGACATCAAAAAAGAATAGAGCGACCTGGGAAAAATTCATTCGTGCTTACTTAATCAATCGAGTTAATTTACAATGCGTATATGTGCTGATTGATAGTAGATTAGAGCCACAGAAGATTGACTTAGATTTTGTGTTTTGGTTAGGGGAGCAGGGAATACCCTTCCAGATGATCTTTACCAAAGCTGATAAGCAATCGGGCGTTAAGTCGGATCAGAATATCGCAAAATTCCGTAGAGCCATGAAAAAGTGGTTTGAGGAGATACCGACTCATTTCCTGACTTCGTCTGAAACGAAATTAGGTTGTGAATTGGTATTAGAGAATATTGATGCTATTAACCAACAATTTGAGTCGCCGATCGAGTAATCCATGAAGAAATATATGTCGTTGGTGCTTTTTGCACATAGTATTTTCGCACTACCATTTGCTATTATCGGATTTTTCTTAGCAATAAATACAACAAGCTTCCAATTCGATTGGAAGTTATTTGTTTTAATGCTGGTCTGTATGGTCACCGCTAGGAATGCGGCGATGGCCTTTAATAGGTATCTGGATCGGGATATTGATGCGTTAAATCCACGTACAGCGGTTCGTGATATCCCCGCGGGTAGAATATCGCCAAAGCAAGCATTGACTTTCACCATAATAAACTGTGTGATATTTATGGTTGCCTGCTACTTCATCAACGAGATGTGCCTGGTATTGGCACCGGTGGCCTTGTTTGTGGTGCTATTCTATTCCTATATGAAGCGCATATCTCCATTATGCCATTTGGTATTGGGTTTAGGGTTAGGCTTGGCACCTGTCGGAGCCTATTTAGCAGTAACCGGGGCTTTCGCAATTGTTCCCATCTTTTACGGCTTGGCTGTATTAACTTGGGTTAGTGGCTTCGACATCATCTATGCGTTACAAGATGAAGAGTTCGATCGTGCAAATGGCTTGAATTCGATTCCTGCGAATTTCGGCGGACCGAAAGCGCTACGTATTTCCGAAGTCTTACATGTATTGTCTTTTATATTTGTTAGTCTACCTGTATTCTTTATGCCTACAGGTTGGTTCTATTATATAGGATTACTTTTTTACGGAAGTTTATTAATCTACCAACATCGAATTGTGAGCCCCACAGATTTAAGTAAAGTCGACCGTGCCTTTATGACCACTAATGGTATTGCCTCAGTGGTTTTTATGGTCTTTTACCTACTGGATATCGCCTTTATATAAGGCATGATATTGCTCACTTTTTAGCAAATGCACATAAAATTTAATTTGCATTCCATTTTGAAATCATTTTCTTTGCATGAAATCTATTAAAAATAAATGGCGAAAAATCTATTGATAGTCGAGTCTCCGGCAAAAGCAAAAACAATTGAAGGGTATTTAGGGAAGGATTTTCTTGTGAAGTCCAGCTATGGTCATATCAGAGATTTGGTAAAGACTGATGATGCAATTGATACGGAAAACAACTTTAAGCAGAAGTATGAAGTACCTGCCGATAAGAAAGCGATTGTCAGTGAATTGAAAAAGTTGGCAAAAACTGCAGAGACAGTATGGCTAGCATCCGATGAGGACCGCGAGGGAGAGGCTATTTCATGGCACTTATATGAAACTTTGGGTCTGAAGGATGAGAATACAAAACGTATCGTCTTTCATGAGATCACCAAGCCAGCCATTTTAAAAGCGATAGAGACGCCTAGAAAAATAGATTTCAATTTAGTAAATGCACAACAAGCACGCCGTGTATTAGATAGATTAGTGGGTTTTGAATTATCACCTGTATTGTGGAGGAAAGTTAAGCCCTCTCTTTCCGCAGGTCGGGTTCAGTCTGTTGCTGTACGTTTAATTGTAGAGCGCGAGCGTGAGATTAATAGATTTGAAGCAGAAGCATCTTATAAAGTAGTTGCGATATTTAATACAGGAAAAGCTCGTGAACAATTCAAAGCCGAATTACCACAGCGTTTCCAAACCTCTGTGGAAGCGGAGAAGTTTTTAAAAGACTGTGTTGAAGCTAGCTTCACAGTGGGGAGCCTAGAAACTAAACCTTCGAAAAGAACGCCTGCAGCCCCTTTTACAACCTCGACTTTGCAACAGGAAGCCAGTAGAAAGCTAGGCTTTTCGGTAGCTAGGACGATGCAGGTTGCACAGCGTTTGTATGAGGCCGGACGCATTACCTATATGCGTACCGACTCGGTGAATCTTTCTGATACAGCTTTACAGGCTGCTAGAGCAGAGATTGTAAGTGCCTACGGGGATCAATACCATAAACAAAGACAATACCGTACGAAGAGCGCAGGAGCCCAAGAGGCACACGAGGCGATTCGTCCAACATATTTCAACGAGCACTCTATCGATGGTGACAATTCAGAGCGACGCCTTTATGAGTTGATTTGGAAAAGATCAATCGCATCACAAATGAGCGAAGCTGAGTTCGAGAAAACGACGGCAAAAATTGATGTGTCTACACGTAAAGAAGACTTTGTTGCCACCGGAGAAGTATTGAAATTTGATGGCTTCTTGAAAGTATATATGGAATCGACCGACGATGATCAGGATGGGTTGGATGATGGCGATTCTGAAAACAAGCTATTACCTCCATTGACGACCGGCCAGGACTTGCAGTTGAAGAATATGAACGCTACAGAGCGTTTCTCACGTCCTTCCGCTCGCTTTACGGAGGCTTCTTTGGTAAAGAAATTGGAAGAACTTGGAATCGGACGTCCTTCTACCTATGCGCCGACTATTTCGACTATCCAGAATAGAGGATATGTGGTAAAGGAGGATCGCGACGGTAAAGAACGTGTATATGAAGTGATCAGTTTAGAGAACGGACAAGTTTCCAGTACAAAGAAAACGGAGATTACCGGTGCTGAACGCAGTAAATTATTCCCAACCGATATCGGTGTGCTGGTAAATGATTTTCTAGTTCAACACTTTAATGATATTGTCGATTACAATTTCACTGCTACGGTAGAGAAGGAGTTTGACGAAATTGCACAGGGATATAAAGAATGGACAGACATGCTCTCGAATTTCTATGGCCCGTTCCATACGGAAGTGCAGGACACGCTTGAAAATGCAGACAGAGCAACGCATGAACGCGAGTTAGGTGTTGATCCTGCGTCCGGAAAACCAGTGTCGGTTCGTGTAGGTCGATTCGGACCACTTGTACAGATAGGGTCTGCTGACGATGAAGAGAAGCCTCGCTTCGCTTCTTTGCGCAAGGGCCAGATGATCGAAACGATAACCTTTGAAGAGGCGATGGATTTATTCAACTTGCCTAAGAAGGTTGGGGAATTTGAAGAGAAAGAAATGACGGTTGCAATCGGTCGTTTCGGACCTTATATTCGCCACAACAGCAGCTTCTATTCTTTACCTAAAGGAGTGGATCCTTTGGACGTAACTGAGGAGCAAGCTGTAGAGATTATTAAAGAAAAACGCCAGAAGGATAAAGATAAGATTATCAGAGTTTTTGATGAAAATCCTGAAGCAAAGATTGAAAACGGTAGATGGGGACCTTTCGTACGTTTTGGAAAGCAAAACTTAAAGATTCCGAAAGGAACGGAAGTGGAAAAGATTACCTACGAGGACGTGTTGAAATGGGCTGAAGAGGATAGCAAAGGTGGTTCTGCAAAGAAAGCGACGAGAACTACTAAAACCACTAAAACGGCGAAGGCAGCTAAGCCAGCAGCGAAAGCAAAAAAGAAGTAAGCTATGAAAAAAGACTTACCTTTAAACATCGTTGAAGACATCTCGATTGCGGTCGTATTAGAGTCTGAGGCACCCGGGGCGAAGGTTTGGAATGTGTATCTGATCAACGAGAAGGATAAGGCGATCCAGAATGTGTTGGTATCTTCCAAAGGGTATGGTGAGAAAGATGGTCGCAAAGTGATTACGACAACCTTACGCCACTTTATCGGTGATATGGACGCTCATTCATCGCAAAAGATTGAAGCTATTGATATTCAAGTGTTTGGTTTAACCAATGAATATTGGTTAAGCTACTATATCGATGGTGTAATCTATGATAAAAAGTATATTTTCCTGCCAGACAGTATTGTTGATGAGAATCTGATCAAGATTCCATTGGTCAATAAGCCCGGCGTAATGATCGGAGGAACAAACTAATGAAAAATGGCAACTTCGTGATTGCAATAGATGGATTCTCATCTTGTGGTAAAAGTACCGTGGCAAAAGCTTTAGCCAAGAAATTGAACTTTGTGTTTGTAGATAGCGGGGCGATGTATCGCGCCGTAACGCTATATTTCCAACGTAATAATATTAGCCTGAGTGATGACGCTGCGATTAAATCGGCTATTGAAAACATCCATATCGATTTAGTTCCTCTCGCGGATAAAACGCAGGTACTCTTAAATGGTGAAGATGTATCTGATGCAATCCGAACGATGGAAGTGTCGGAATATGTGAGTGAGGTTAGTGCAATTAAAGCTGTTCGCCATGCAATGGTAAAGCAGCAGCAAGCCTTAGGGGCAAAGCGTAACATCGTGATGGACGGTCGCGATATCGGAACAACCGTATTTCCAAATGCTGATTTGAAAGTTTTCATGACAGCTAGTCCTCAAGTTCGTGCGGAAAGAAGATTTGCAGAGCTTACTGCAAAAGGAGAGGTCATCACCATGGAAGAGGTTAAAGATAATCTGTCCCACCGTGATCATATTGATAGCACCAGAGAGGAAAGCCCATTAAGACAGGCAGATGATGCCGTCGTATTAGATAATAGCGAATTAAATCAAGAAGAACAATTAGCGTTTGTTGTTGACCTGGTCAACAAAAGAATGCAAACCGCATAAAAAAAGCTGGCTTATTCATAAGCCAGCTTTTTTCCTATTTCATATTGTCAATTTCGTTTTGTTCACGAAGCTTGTCAATATTGTTTTTCTCACCAAAATCATCGGTCTTAGTTTGAAATGCTTCCAATATCTCTCGGATAGCCTCGGAGTTATCAGCAGTACGCTGATAAATTTCAGGGATTTTTTTCTCAATAGTCTTATCGCCCAATTCGATATTGTCGACTTCTACTTTCGCAATCTTTTCTAAAACTGCTTGTTGACTATTTCTAATGTCTTCCAATTCCCTGGATATTTTCTCCATTAAGTCAAATTTCTTCAATTTATCCATAAATTCTACTTCATTAGTTTATAATATATAAACGTGGCAACCGCGATTTTGTTTTAAGATCTTTGGTTTTAACGTTTTTTAAGTATTCTTTGTAACCCTCTAGCCAATCGAGTTATCTGTGCCTATGTTTATAATTAATTACTTAATGAACATAGAAATCACAAATTCATATTAGCGCAAAAAAAAAGACCCTATACAGGGTCTTAAGTCTTATATCTAAAGTCTTATAGCTACTTATTGTATGCTTTCAAGCCTTCTTCCAGACAAACTAGTGCCTTTTTTAGATCATCTTGATTTAACACATAGGCAAGACGAACTTCATTCTGGCCAGCGCCTGGAGTAGAGTAGAAACCTGTAGCAGGTGCCATCATCACCGTTTCATTGTTGTAATCAAACTTCTCTAACATCCATTGGCAGAATTTATCTGCATTGTCAATCGGAAGCTTAGCAACTACGTAAAAGGCACCGCCTGGATTAGGACAGAACACACCATCAATGTTGTTTAGTCCCTTTACTAAGACATCTCTTCTTGCTGTATACTCTTTAGATACCGCTTCAAAATAGCTATCCGGAGTATCGACAGCGGCCTCGCCCGCAATTTGTCCCTCCAAGGATGGACTTAAGCGTGCTTGAGCAAACTTTAAGCAGGTTTGATACAGCTCTTTGTTTTTGGTGATGATACAACCGATACGAGCACCACATGCAGAGTAACGTTTAGAAACGGTGTCAAATACAACAACGTGTTGCTCTAAACCTTCCAAGTGCATTGGTGACAAGAACTCACGCCCGTCATAACAGAACTCACGATAAGCTTCGTCTGAGAATAAGTAAAGATCATATTTCAAGCATAGCTCGCGCAAGGCCTCAAGTTCTTCACGTGAGTAAAGGTATCCCGTTGGGTTATTTGGATTACAGATTGCAATAGCTTTCGTTTTTTCCGTGATTACCTTTTCGAACTCCGCGATAGACGGCAAAGCAAAGCCATTGTCTATATAAGACATAATAGGCTTTACAATAATATCTGCAGAGCAGGCAAATCCATTATAATTGGCATAGAACGGCTCCGGGATGATAACCTCTTCACCTGGGTTTAAACAAGCCTGCATAGCAATTGTGATTGCTTCAGAACCTCCGTTGGTTACTAGGATATCACTTGGCGTAATGTTATAGTTAAGTTTGTTATAATACTCAGCCAACTTCGTACGATACGATAGAGTCCCTTCCGAAGCAGTATATGCCCATACTTTGAAATCAATATTCTTCAAAGCGTTTAACATGACTTCAGGAGTCTCGATATCTGGCTGACCAATATTTAGATGATAGATCTTTTTTCCATCTCTTTTAGCCTGATCGGCAAATGGTGTAAGCTTTCTAATGGGTGACGCAGGCATTTGTATGCCCTTTTGAGAGATTGTTGGCATTATAATTTGTTTTCGTTTTGACTGCATCAAATTTACGAATAATCTTCGAAGGAAAGGTTATAAATAACGAAGCCATTCTGTTTATAGAATGGCTTCGCTAAATAATATTCTAGATATTGTTTTATTCTACTATACCTTTTATCGTCAAAGTTTTAACAGGAGTCTTTGTATTTGATTTTACGATGAAAGACTTCGTAAAAGGCCCTTTGGTTTCCGCATTGAACGTTACTTTAATGGTTCCTGCTTCACCTGGTTTTACTGGGCTTTTTGTAAACTCTGCTACTGAACATCCACAAGTAGGTTGAACGTCAGCAATTATGATTGGTTCATCGCCAGCATTGTTGAACTTATATTCGAAAGAAACTGGTTTGCCTGCTGGAATTCTTCCAAAGTCATGCGTTTCTTTTTCGAACTTAAATTCTGCCGCCAACATTGTCATTGCTGTTAAACTAATAAACGCAATTACCACCGCACATATACTTGTAATTTTTTTCATTGCTTCAATTTGTTTAGTTGTTTTTTATTTACTTGTAATACTCAAATCTAAGACCAATTTTATAAAAAACCAGCCTATAGCATACAGATTTGCCTAAATCAACAATAATATTACAAAAACTTTAAATGATTCCTTCTTTCAGAATATCCTGAATATGAATAATTCCTGCATATTTCCCCTCATCCGTTACGACCAATTGAGAAATGCTGAACTGACGCATGGTATGTAAAGCATTCACAGCCAATTCATTCCTGTCAATAGTCTTCGGGTTAAGACTCATGATGTCCTTGGCGCTCAAACGGGAGATATCCTCATGTTTTTCAAGCATACGTCGAATATCCCCGTCCGTAATAATTCCGAGGATTTTATCATACTCTAATACCACCGTCGCTCCCAAACGAAACTTCGTAATTGATATAATCACATTTCGAATGTCCATAGTAGGTTCGACGATTGGAAGACCATTATTGTCTGACAAGTCGCCCACGCGTAAGTAAAGCTGCTTTCCTAAGGCGCCACCTGGATGGTATTTCGCGAAATCACGATCGGAGAATTGTCTTTCCGTTTGTAAAGCTACAGCGATCGCATCTCCCATAGCAAGCTGAACGGTCGTACTTGTCGTAGGGGCTAGGTTATTGGGGCAAGCCTCGCGCGTGATCGTCGTATCCAAGATATAATCAGCTTGTTCGGCAAGGAAGGAGTTTCGGTTTCCAACAATTGCCACAAGCTTATTGTTGGTTTGTTTTAGGAAGGGTACTAGCACTTTAATCTCTGGTGTATTACCACTTTTGGAGATGGCAATAATCAAATCCTCTTGCTGAATGATTCCTAAATCGCCATGTATCGCGTCTGCTGCGTGCATGAAAATTGACGGTGTACCTGTAGAATTTAACGTTGCGACAATCTTCTGCGCAATAATCGCGCTCTTGCCGATTCCCGTAATGATAACTCGGCCATTTAAACTAAGTATTGATTCAACAACCTTAACAAAATCATCATCAATTCTTTCTGATAATGCAAGGATGTTTTTCGCCTCTAACTCAAAGGTGTTCACGGCAACCTTTTTGATATCTGTATTGTTTTTCACGTAAAATTTACTTATTTTTATTCTTCAATTTACATCACAAAAATACACTATTTGGGGCGTATTCCTAATGTTGTAAAGTCATCTAATTTAACATCGCTAGGTGAATGGAAATAGAAAAATCACTATTTGACAATTTACAGGATTTTTTTGGGTTTGATAATTTCAAAGGAGATCAGGAAGCCATTATCACAAATGTGCTAAACAAGAAAGATACCTTTGTTATTATGCCGACGGGCGGTGGCAAGTCCATCTGCTATCAACTACCTGCGTTAATGAGCGAAGGAACAGCTATTGTGATCTCGCCGTTAATTGCGCTTATGAAAAATCAAGTAGACCAACTGAGAGCCTTCGGTGGTCGAGACAGCATTGCACACTTTTTGAACTCCTCATTGACTAAGAATGAGATTCTACGTGTAAAACAGGATGTAACAGAGGGTAAAACCAAATTGTTATATGTTGCACCGGAATCCCTGGCCAAGGAGGACAATGTGGCATTTCTACGGAGTATTACCGTGTCCTTCGTCGCTGTCGATGAAGCGCATTGTATTTCGGAGTGGGGACATGACTTCCGCCCGGAGTATCGTAAAATCCGACAAGTCATCAATGAAGTAGGAGATAACATCCCTATTATCGCGCTGACGGCCACTGCGACACCAAAGGTACAATCTGATATTCGCAAGAACTTACAGATGAATGATGCTCATTTATTTAAGTCTTCGTTTAACCGGACGAATCTTTATTACGAGGTTCGCCCTAAGCAAGACGTTATTAAGGAGATTGTTCGCTTTATAAAAAATAATACCGGTAAGGCCGGTATAGTCTATTGTCTTAGCCGTAAGAAGGTAGAAGAGATTGCTGAGGTGCTGAATATCAACGGTATCAAAGCTTTACCATACCATGCGGGGCTGGACGCCAAAACGCGTGCTGAAACGCAGGACAAGTTCCTGATGGAAGATATCGAAGTCATTGTTGCGACGATAGCTTTCGGTATGGGAATCGACAAACCAGACGTTCGTTATGTTATCCACCATGATATTCCAAAATCTATGGAAGGGTATTACCAGGAGACAGGACGTGCAGGACGCGATGGCGGTGATGGCTTTTGTTTAGCATTCTACTCGGAAAAAGACGTAGAGAAACTGACTAAGTTCATGAAGGATAAACCGGTTTCTGAGAAGGAAATTGGCACTCAGATCTTAAAAGAAGTTATCGACTATTCAGAATCTGCAGTGTGTCGCAGAAAGCAGATATTGTACTATTTCGGAGAGAAATTCGACGAAACAGGCTGTAACAATATGTGTGATAACTGCCGTTCGCAAAAAAGTTATTTCGACGCCGAAGAATCCCTATTGCAGGTATTGAACTTCATTAAAGAGCAAGGTGATAAGTTTGATGACCAACATATTATCAATGTAATGATTGGTCAGAACAACCAACCAATATCATCCTATAAGCACGACACTCACCCTTTATTTGGCTCAGGTAAAGAATTGGGAGTGAATTATTGGAATTCACTGATCCGCCAAGCGGAATTCTCCGATTTTATCAAGAAAGATATAGACCATTACGGACTCCTACAATTGACGGAGACCGGCAAAAAATATATCAGCAACCCTTACCCGATTAAATACATCATCAACCGCCCGATGGAAAAGGCGCGCGGAGATAGCTCCGATGGTGCAGCGGGACACAGCAGTACCTTGGATGCCGAACTATTGAAAATGCTGAAAGATCTTCGCAAGAAGATTGCCAAGCAGAAGTCACTTCCACCATTTGTGATCTTTCAAGACCCGTCGTTAGACGAGATGTGTACTCATTATCCTATTTCTACGGAAGAGCTCAAGAAAATTCAGGGCGTAGGATCTGGGAAAGCAATGAAGTTTGGTGCACCTTTCGTTGAGTTGATTAAGAAATACGTTGAAGACAACGATATCGACAGACCGCAGGATTTGGTGATCAAAAGCACGGCAAACAAATCTGCATTGAAGGTTTCCATCATTCAGAATATCGACAGAAAGATCAGCTTGGAAGATATTGCATCGTCTAAGGGAATCAGCTACGAGGATATGCTGAAAGAGGTTGAATCTATCGTCAACTCAGGTACGAAGCTGGACATCGGATACTTTGTCGATGAGATGATCGATCCGGATCGTCAGGATGAGGTTTATGATTACTTCAAATCTGCGGAGAATGATAGCATCGATAGTGCATTGAATGAACTAGGAGAGGAGGACTATTCTTTCGAAGACATTCAGCTTATGCGCATCAAATTTATATCAGAACTAGGAAATTAATAATAGAATATGATCAATACTTATTTGCCAAATATCAAGAATGCAGATTCTGATGCATTCTTCTTAATGGCAGGCCCATGTGCAATCGAAGGCGAGGATATCGCGCTTCGTATCGCTGAACGTATCGTTACGATTACAGATAAATTCAATATCCCCTATATCTTCAAAGGCTCATACCGCAAAGCAAATCGCTCAAGAGTAGATTCTTTTACCGGAATTGGCGATGAAAAAGCTTTAAAGATTCTCGAAAAAGTAGGGAAGACCTTCGGTGTCCCTACGGTAACAGATATCCACGAAAGCCATGAAGCAGCAATGGCTGCTGCCTACGTAGATGTGCTACAGATTCCAGCATTCTTATGTCGTCAAACGGAGCTATTGGTCGCTGCAGCGCAAACTGGAAAGGTCGTAAACATTAAAAAAGGACAGTTCCTAGCAGCAGAATCCATGAAGTTCGCTGTAGATAAGGTTAAAGATTCTGGAAACGACAAAGTATTCTTAACCGACCGCGGTAATACTTTCGGATACCAGGACTTAATCGTCGATTTTCGCGGAATTCCAACCATGCGCGACTTCAACGTCCCAACGGTAATGGACTGTACACACTCTCTGCAACAACCGAATCAATCGTCCGGAGTAACCGGCGGTAAACCAGAACTAATCGAGACAATTGCCAAAGCAGCAATCGCTGTTGGTGCCGATGGACTATTTATCGAAACTCACCCAGATCCTGCAAACGCAAAATCCGACGGCGCAAATATGCTGCACCTAGACCTTTTAGAAGGATTAATGGAGAAATTGATCCGCGTAAGACAGGCGGTTGTTTAGTCTAGATATTAGATTTTTTTTAGTAGTTAGTAGTTAGTACCTAGTATTAAGACCTTTTGCGGATAATGATTGTTCATTGTTTTGAACCAAGAAAGGAAGGATGAAAAAGATGAGCAGGATCCTGTAAATCCCTAAATCCTTCCTTTCCTGGTTCAAGACAAGAGCATCCTGCCAATCCTTCCATCTTTCTTTTCCTGGTACAAAGACAGCACCATCCTGACAATCCTTTCATCCTTCCTTTTCTGGTTCAAAGACAATACCCTCCAAAATCAAAAAAAAGGCGCCTAGTCGGCGCCTTTTCAATGTCTAATATCTAATGTCTAACATCTAAAATCTCTACTCAAAATACTCTTTGATACGTTCGAAGAAGGACTTCTCACTCTTACCTGGTTGAGGTTTAAAGTTTGCGGATCCTTTCAATTTCTCCAAAAGTTCTTTCTCTTCTTTCGAAACAGTCTTTGGTGTCCATACATTCACGTAGACCAATTGGTCGCCTTTGTGGTAAGAATTCACTTCCGGCAATCCTTTTCCTTTTAAGCGTAAGATTTTACCGCCTTGAGTTCCTGGGTCGATCTTAATCTTTGCTTTACCGTCGATAGTCGGAATTTCTACGCTTGTGCCTAACGCTGCATCTGCAAAGTTGATATAAAGATCATAAATTACGTTGATGCCATCACGCTTTAAGGTCTCATGCGGAATTTCTTCAACCAAGATAATTAAATCTCCAGGGATACCTCCACGAGGGGCAGCATTACCTTTGCCACTCATCGACAATTGCATACCTTCGCTTACACCTGCAGGAATGTTGATAGAGATTGTTTCTTCACCACGCTCTAATCCTTCACCCTTACAGGTTGTACATTTCGCAGTAATCTCAACGCCTTCACCATTACAAGTAGGGCAGGTGCTTGTTGTTTGCATCTGACCTAAGATGGTATTCGTCACGCGACGAACAGAACCGCTACCACCACACGTGTTACAGGTATGGTAAGAACTCTTATCTTTAGCGCCAGTACCGCTACAGGTATGGCAAACTACTTGCTTATTTACTTTAACCTTTTTCTCAACGCCTTTCGCAATCTCCTCTAAGGTCAATTTCACTTTTATACGTAAGTTACTTCCGCGTTGCACACGACGGCCACCACGGCCTCCGCCACCACCACCAAAGAAACTCTCAAACGGATTACCACCGCCGAAGATATCGCCAAACTGACTAAAGATATCTTCCATATTCATACCGCCGCCACCATAACCGCCAGCAGCAGAATTACCCGCATGACCAAACTGATCATAACGCGCACGCTTCTCCGAATTGCTTAATATCTCGTAAGCTTCAGCAGCTTCTTTAAATTTATCTTCCGCTTCCTTATCGCCCGGATTTTTATCTGGGTGATACTTAATAGCTAATTTACGATAGGCACTCTTAATCTCCGTCACTTCGGCAGTGCGGGAAACACCTAGGACATCGTAATAATCTCTCTTTGACATTTTATTTTTCTTATTGACCTACTACAACTTTTGCAAAACGTAATACGCTGTCATTTAAGAAATAGCCTTTCTCAATCACATCAATTACTTTATTCTTTAAATCGTCGCTAGGTGCAGGGATAGAAGTAATAGCTTCCTGGTACTCCGGATCAAATGGTTGCCCGATCACATCCATTTCTTTGAGTCCTAATTGCTCCATTGTTTTGCGGAACTTCGTATTCACTAGGTCAACGCCCTGTTTTACGCTGTCGTCGTTAGGAATATCTTTCATAAAAGACATCGCACGATCGAAATCATCTAATACAGGTAATAATTTCACTAACACCTCTTTTCCCGCTGATTGCATTAAATCAAGTTTCTCTTTGGATGTGCGTTTTTTATAGTTGTCAAACTCCGCAACTAAACGTGTATATCTGTCATTAGACTCTGCCAATTTGTTGCTTAGGCTTTCTACTTCGTCAACTTCAGGGTTCTCAACGTTTGTCGTCGAATCTGTCTCTTCTGAATTTAAATGCTCGTCTTGAATATTTTCGTTTTCGTTCATCATCACCTTTAAATTATATTCTTAAATCTGTTTCAATCAATTCTTTTGCCAATAAAAAAAATCCGACAGCCTGTCAGTGTTTTATATGTTTACACTTGCAAAATGTCGGATTATTCAGATGAATGTCAGTTTTTAGATGCTGACATTGTCATGCAAACCACCATCCGAAGTACGGATAATGCGTGCAGGCATATTCTTAATAATTTGATAATCGTGGGTAGCCATTAATACCGCTGTACCTGAAGAAGCAATATCACGCAATAATAATACGATCTCCTCGGAAGTCGCCGGATCCAAGTTACCCGTAGGCTCATCGGCCAAAATAATCTCAGGGTTATTCAATAAAGCTCGGGCAATAACAACGCGCTGCTGCTCACCACCCGAAAGCTCATGCGGCATTTTCTTCAATTTCGAACGCAGACCTACTTTCTCCAATACATCAAGCATGCGGTTCTCAATTAAGCCTTTTTCCTTCCAGCCAGTTGCACGAAGCGCAAACTCTAAGTTCTTCTCAATTGTACGGTCATTCAATAAGTGAAAATCCTGAAATACAATCCCTAACTTTCTGCGCAAGAAGGGAACATCGTTTTCATGAAGCTTCTTCAAATCAAATCCAGCGACCATGCCTTCGCCATTAGCGATATAAAGATCACCGTAGATAATCTTCAATAAACTACTCTTTCCAGAACCAGACTGACCGATTAAGTAAAGAAATTCGCCCTGAGCAATATCTAAATTTACATTAGATAAAACCAAGTGCTTCTGTTGGTATATATCGACGTTCTTAAGTTTTATAACCGTATTTTCTCTCATATCTTTCTATAAGTCAATTTTTTTTATCTGACCAAATGGCAATTCGCGAACTACATCCATGATATAATCCAATTTATCACCAAGGCCAATTTTATCAAGGGATTTATCAGGTCGATCTACTCGAAAGTATGCTAATAGGGTAAATGCATCATCACGCAATTGAACATAATCCGGAATCTTCGCAACACCCTTTACTTTGATAACATACATGTAAACAAAATTATAATTTTTTATTAATACACAGTTATATTAACGCCACAATTTACCTTTTATTGGTTCGCACGCAAGAATTCCAACGTATTCACTCCATCGGCATAATCATCTAGCGCCGGAGATTGGCTAGACCCTAACGGAAATACCGGAGAATCTACCTTCAAATCAATCGCCGATGTAACGCACTGAATATCCGATGCATGGCTATTGATGTACTCTTCAACTTGCGCGAGCGAGCTATAACGCTCATAGTGAACAACAGCGAGGGGAGAAGCCATGCTTTCATCCTCTTTCAACAACAAGAACCCATTATCGAAATGTTGATTCTTATTAATCAGGTAGATTGATTTATTAAAATCGTAATTATTATTGTACTTGAAATGATCTTTGATCCAGTTGAATGATTCCACAGCCTCAAAGAACTTCGCCACATCATAATTTTCCGGAATAAAAACTTTGGAAACCGACCGGCAGCCCAAGCCAAAGAAATCAAAGATATCGTGGCCAAGGGATTTTAACTGCTCTTCCGTTTCCTCGCCGGATAATACTGCTATAGAGTTTCTGTTCTTACGGATAATGTGTGGTTTTTTACCAAAATAGTGCTCAAAATAACGAGCGGAATTGTTGCTTCCGGTTGCAATTACTAAATCAAAATCTTTAAGAATGTCGACGATAGCAAAACGATCAGCGAATGCCGGCTCAGTCTCGACCAACTTATCCAAAACAAACTTGGTTAAACCAGCGTCATCTGAAGAAGCCTTAATCTGTGCTTTAAAGCCCGTAATCAGAACACATAGAATATCGTGAAAGCCTACAAGCGGGAGGTTTCCAGCAAGCACCAAGCCGACTACCTTATCGGTTTCCTGATCCGGAAAATCAGCTAACCAAGCATTTAAATTTGCTTCCGTCAGCTGTGCGCCCAAGGCCTTAAATTGTTGTGCTACATACCGCGAGGTGTACCAAGGATTTAAGCGCTCAACGCGATCTAAAACTGCTTGAATTTCCGCATCATCTGATGCTAAAAAGGAACCTAAATGACTGAATGCTTGAATGCGTTGTTCTCGTACCAAAACTTACTATTTAGAATTATTCTCTATTAATTTTGTCTTATATTTGCCACATAAAAGTCAATTACTATTAAATTGATATACTTTATTTTTATCGAGTATATATTTAATGTTAACTTTGACAAGTGCAAAATTAGTTTATTATTTTATTGTAAGGACATAAATGGCAATTAAAATTACTGACGAATGTATAAATTGTGGGGCTTGCGAACCCGAATGCCCAAACAACGCAATTTATGATGCTGGAGTAACGTGGAAGTTTTCGGATGGTACTGCTTTGGATGGTGTTATTGATTTCGGCGACGGCGTTACATTAGACGCAAATGAATCGCAAGAAGCAATCTCTAACGAGGTCTACTATATCGTATCTGATAAATGTACAGAGTGTGTCGGATTCCATGATGAACCGCAATGTGCTGCAGTGTGTCCGGTAGATTGTTGTGTGGATGACGAAGATGTTCGCGAAACTAACGACGAATTACTAGCTAAGAAAGCTTGGTTACACGCTGAATAAGCATCTAAATAAAAAAAACAAAAAGCCTGTCGAACGACAGGCTTTTTGTTTTTTAGTAGTTAGTAGTTAGTACTCAGTAGTTAGACCTTGGGCGGGAGTAGTTTTAGACATTAGAAATTAGATATACGATATTAGACGGCGCCGATTAGGCGCTTCATTTTTGTGCTAAATTAGGGGGGACTAGTAGGGTCTGGCGTCATAGGTCTAACTACTAAGTACTAACTACTAAATACTATTCTATAAGGCTTGGTAGGATCTGGCCTAACTATTAAATAGCCATTGCTGAACACTGGTTCTGCTTAAAGCCCTTTCAAACCCAATGTAAACCCAATGTATAACCCAATCAAAGCCGCTTCGAAAGGGCTATGATAGGGGAGTGAAATGGTAGTGATTTGCTAAGGAGTTGATGATGAACTATACGGCAGTCTTATTGTTTCCTTAGTTTTGAACCAAGAAAGGAAGGAATTAAAGATAACCAGGATCCTGTAAATCCTTATATCCTTTCTTTCCTGGTTCAAGACAATTTTTCCTTTCCGCATGATCCTGTAAATCCTTATATCCTTTCTTTCCTGGTTCAAGACAATTTTTCCTTTCCGCATGATCCTGCCAATCCCTACATCCTTCCTTTCCTGGTTCAAGACAAAACACTTACCAACCGCTCAAAACCGACTTTCCCATCCTGTTTAGACAAAGGCTTAAAACAAACTAGACCTCAACTACTTACCAAACCTATTCTCTCAGGCAGGGCTGTCCATTTCCCTAAATTATTTGCTTTACAGTGCTATTTTTTTATTTTTGTCAGGCGGAAAATTGAAAATAACGAATAACATAACCCCTAAATTAACTACATGTCTAAAAAAACAACGGGATATATTCTATTAATAACCATTGCGATAGCCTCTATTATCACCTTACTATACGAATTTAACATTGTTGCTGTTCCGGCTACGGTTATGGTTGTGGTACGTTGGGTTACTGCTGCCGTATTGGTTATGAATGCCTTGGTTCGTCGAAATCTTACCACATGGATTTTGACTTGTATGATCCTTGGTATCTTTATCGGTCTTGATTTACCGAATGCTGCACGTGCATTACAACCTTTAAGTCAAGGCTTTATCAAGCTCGTGAAAACTATTGTTGGGCCAATTCTCTTCTCGACTTTGGTATTTGGTATTGCTGGACACTCCGATTTGAAGCAGGTAGGGCGTATGGCTTGGAAATCCATGCTATACTTTTTCTTAGCGACAACTTGTGCGATCTTCATCGGTTTGGCGGCAATCAACCTAACACAGGCGGGTGTCGGTATTGATATTGAACACATGCCACATGAAGAGCTTCCAACAACTTCGGCCGTTTCGGAAGCCGATAAGGTGGCTTTAGAGCATATCGACGAAAGTGCACATTGGTTATTTAAGTTCACGACATTCTTTAGAGACACATTCCCTGAGAATATCGTGAAGTCTATTTATGAGAATAAAGTATTACAGATTGTAGTTTTTGCGGTAATCTTTGGTATCGGCTTAGCGATGGTCGAAGAGAAAAAGCGAAAGCCGCTCGTCGATTTCACGGAGAGTTTATCGGAAGCCATGTTCAAATTCACCAATTTGGTGATGCTTTTCGCGCCAATTGGTGTGGGTGCAGCGATGGCTTATACGGTTGGACACCTAGGGGTCGATATCCTTAAAAACCTATTCATGCTTTTGGCAACCCTTTACCTAGCCTTAATCATGTTCTTACTGGTGGTTTTGCTACCGGTGGCATTGTATTTAAAAGTACCTGTAAAACAATTTGTTAATGCGATAAAAGAACCTGTTTCTATTGCCTTTGCGACGACTAGCTCGGATGCTGCGCTTCCGAAAGCGATGAGCGCAATGGAGAAATTTGGGGTTCCGCGTCGAATTGTTTCTTTCGTTATCCCGACGGGATATAGCTTTAACCTCGATGGAACTTCGCTTTACTTGTCCTTAGCATCGATTTTCGTTGCGCAAGCAGCCGGTATTGATTTGTCTTTTGGACAGCAATTGGCGATTGCCTTTACCTTAATGATTACTTCTAAAGGTGTTGCCGCTGTTCCTAGAGCATCTTTAATCGTACTGATTGCTACGGCGGATCAGTTTGGATTGCCGGTATTCGTGATCGCAGCGATCTTAGGTATTGATGAGTTGATGGATATGGCTAGAACATCGGTGAACGTTATTGGTAACTGTTTAGCGACGGTTGTGGTAGCGAAATGGGAAGGTGAATTTGACGAAGCAGCGCCTTTCCGTGTGGATTCTGACGAAGACGGAATCAAGGAAATCGCAGAGGTTATCGAAGAAGGACCTGAAAACGAAACAAGATCTTAAATAGAGAGGGAATGTTCAAGCGAGCATCCCCTTCGTTTTGAATATATGAATTATTAATTGCCAAATTAAGAAATATAACCCTTCACGTATTGTTTGGTTATTTCGTTTTGTGGATTGAGTAAAACATCCTCTGTTTTTCCGAACTCGATGATTTCACCGTTATATAAGAAAAGGATATAGTCAGACACTCTACGGGCCTGGCGTAGGATATGGGTTACTAAGACAATGGTATAATCTTCTTTAAGTTGAATCAGTAAATTTTCAATTGTTTGTGTTGAAATGGGATCTAAGGCGGAGGTAGACTCGTCGCCTAAGATGATTTCAGGCTCCACAGCAAGTCCGCGTGCCAAGCATAGCCGTTGTTGCTGTCCGATAGATAAACGTGTCGCAGAAGCATCCAAACGATCTTTTACCTCATCCCATAAACCTACGTTAACCAATTGCTGTTCAACAATCGCTTTTAAAGTCTTTTTATCTCGAATACCGTGGATTTTTGGTCCGTAAGCTATGTTATCAAATATGGACATCGGTAATGGAAATGGCTTTTGGGAAAGCAATCCCATTTTTTTACGGATGTGAGTCACTTCTGCACCAGGCGCATAGATATCCTCATTATTAACCAAAACAGAGCCTGTTACTTCCACGTCTTTCTGATCGTCTAGCAGTCGGTTCAAAGTTTTCAATAGCGTCGTTTTTCCGCAGCCAGACGGACCTATAATCGAGGTAATCGAATTATTTGGGATATCAAGACTGATATTCTTCAGAATCTGTTTTCCCTCTACCGTAACGTTCAAATCCTTGATCTGAATCTTTGGAAGGACGATACGGCTTAGATCTTGTGCTTTTTCTGCTTCGACGCTAGGATATGTGAGCATAAAACGATGATTAAGATAATGATAGTTAATACTAATGCGGAGGCATACGCGCGGCCTTGCACTTCCGGGATAGGGCTGCTCAGCTGGAAGAATATCGCTAGCGGCAGTGTCGCGGTCGGCTCGTCGATATATTTTGGTAAATTATCGCTGAAACCCGTGGTTAACAGAACACCGGCAACATCGCCAATAGCACGTCCAAATGCCAATAGCACCGCTGTAAAAAGCCCTGGTTTTATATATTTAATCATGACACGGGCTGTTTCCAAACGAGTTGCCCCAAGAGAGGCCGTAACATGTTTTAAATCTTGAGGTATTGTCGAGATAAGCTCATCTAAGGTCCTCACAACGATAGGAATAGTAAGCAAAGTAATGGTGATAATACCCCCGAGCAAGGACGCTCTAATCCCTAAGAATACCATAATACTGAAGGCTATCGCTCCATAGACAATGGAAGGGATGCCGAACAACACGTCAAACAATAGTTTAGCGCTACGCGCGAGGGAAGAACCTTTCTTAACATAGATATTCAGGTAGAGCGCAATAGGTATTCCGATCAGTGTCGCGAGCAAAGTTGAGGCACTAGCCAGGTAAAGTGATCCCAAGATTGCATTTAGAATTCCACCTTCCTTTCCAATATAAAATCCACCTTGCGGCACCTTGCTAATCATGTCCCAGGATAAATAGGGCAAACCTTTGTAGAGTATAGTGCCTACGATGAAAAATAAAGAGCCGGTGATGATGATACCGGAAAGCTGCATAAACACTTTGGCAAGCTTCTCTTGAAACAGTCTAGATTTTACATTCCTCATGTTAATATTTTGCCTCCAGTTTATTTAATATCAATCTCGAAATCAGATTAAAGCCAAAGATGATGACAAATAGCAATAGTGCTGCAAACATCAAAGCCGAGTCATATAGCGGAATGGACATCATTTCGCCGAAATTATTTGCTATCAGAGCGGGAATGGGATATCCGGCGTCGAAGATTGATTTAGGAATTTGCGGGATATTTCCGCAGACCATCAATACGGCGACCGTTTCGCCAAATGCGCGGGAGATGGCCAAGACCACTGCTGCAAAAATTCCAGGTTTTGCTTTTTTTAGTACGACATGTTTGATCGTTTCCCAGCGCGTCGCACCAAGACTTAAAGAAACGGCACGTAGCTCATACGGAATCGTGTTCAAAACCTCCACCATGATGCTGACCATGATTGGAAAGATCATCACCGCCAGAACAATACCGCCCGCAAAAACCGAATAGCCCGTCGTGCTAACACCAAATATGGGCGCTATATAATTGCCCAATAAAGGAACTACAAATAATACGCCCCAAACACCATAGAGTACCGGTGGAATAGCCGCCAGCACATTGACCAAAGGCAATACCATATTTCGCAAGCGATCTGATGCATATTCTACTAGATAGACCGAGGCGAGTATACATAGCGGAACAGCGATTAGTAAGGATAATAGTGTCACCCAAATCGTGCCTAGTATAAAAGAAAGAAAACCGAATTCACCTTTTAGTGGTGCCCAAACACTCTCGGTCACAACCCCCCATAACGAGAATTCTGTTAAAAGTGGAGTTGCCTTCCATACTAAGCCAACGACGATAAGTACGATGACTAAGCTGGTGATCCCCAATAATCCTGCGGATAGCCGCTGCGCTATCCTATCTTTTACTAATCTGTTTATCACCAATGCTTAATTTTTGTAATTGTTGTGCTATTATGTCTTTTTCCAGCGGCACATAACCATTTTCTAACAGGTAAGCCTGCTGTTTTTCCTGCAGTACGAACTCGATAAATGCTTTCAGAAGCCTTGTTTGCTGATCATTACGAACGACGAACATGAGCTCGCGTGCGGGGGGCGACGGATATTTTTGCTGAGCAACAGCGCTCGTCAGTTCGTCGATATTATCGTAGAAGTTCTCATCCTGATCGATTTTGCCATTTTTGTTCAGGTCAATAGGCAAGGCGGCAATCTGTGCGCTGGTTTTCTTCGATTTTAAGTCGTATACATAATTGATGTTATTGAACCCAATGGCTAGCTTATTGTCTTTAATAGCTTGGGCAAGTCCAGGGTCGCCAAAGATTCCTATTCCTTTTAAATCTTCTTGATTGGCTTTAAAGAATTTCGCCCATGTTTCCGCCGCTCCTGCAGCATCCGAACGCACATATACTTGCAGAGGTTCAGCAACAAAACGCGGGTCGATATCCGACCATAACTTATAATGTCCTCCCAAAAAGATGTGTTTCAATTCTTCCTGAGTAAGTCCGCGCTCTTTAATAAGCTGATAATTCGGATGCTCAGTATTGATCGTTCCAATAACAGCATCGTTTGCAACGAGGACAGGATAAGCACCTTTCTCTAATTCCTGCGCATGTAGATCGCGAGAAACTAAACCGATATCAACCATATTCGTTAAGACATCTGCTATGCCTTTACCTGCACCGCCAGCGGAAATATTAAAGCGAACGTCCGGATTTTCCTTCTTGAAATCTTCGCTCCATAGTACCGCTAAAGGGTAGAGTGCAAAGGCTCCGGATATAGAAATATTACCAACATATCCACGCTCCGAATCATAGCCCTCAGAAACCTTCGGCGCGCAACTGCTCAACAGAAGTGCTGATAAAATGCTGATGGACAATGATTTGTGAAGCTTCATAGACTTGCTTAAAAGTGTGTTTCGTAATTATTTCTACAAATATATACTAAATCACTAGATATTATATATTATTTTTACAGAAAATTTATACATTTGTCCATCGAACCTTAACAATACTATAATATAAGGTTGATGTTGTTGAATTATTAATAATACTAACTAGGTTAAACATGCAGAGTTTTCGTACGGAATTAGAGAATCCAGTCGTTGAGCAAGAGATAATCGAGCTGGAGAGAAAGATCAGGAGTTTTCGGAAAGGGGAGATCCCAGATGAGAAATTCCGCTCCTTAAGATTAGCGAGGGGAGTGTATGGACAACGTCAGCCGGGGGTCCAGATGGTGCGGATTAAGCTACCCTTTGGCAAGGTTACATTCAAGCAATTGTTGAAGATTACTGATATCTCTGATGAGTATGCGAGCAAGAATCTGCATTTAACGACCCGCCAGGATATACAGATACACTTTGTTAGTTTGGACAAAACTCCAGAATTATGGGCAAAGCTAGCGAAAGATGATATTACGCTACGTGAGGCGTGCGGAAACACAGTCCGTAATGTGACTGCTTCAGCAACTGCTGGCATTGATCCTGAAGAACTGTTTGATGTGTCACCGTATGCACAAAAAACGTTCGAATATTTCTTAAGAAACCCCGTTTGTGCGGAAATGGGACGTAAAATCAAGATGTCGTTTTCATCGTCTGATAAGGATTCAGCATTTTCTTATATACATGATTTCGGCTTTATTCCGAAAGTGAAGGTTGTAGATGGCGAGGAGCAACGCGGATTTAAAGTGATGCTCGGTGGGGGCTTAGGAGCTCAACCGATTCTTGCCTATGAAATCTTCGATTTCTTGGCCGAGGATGATTTCATCCCTTATATAGAAGCGACGTTGCGTGTATTCGACCGACATGGAGAACGCAATAACCGTAATAAGGCTCGTTTTAAATACCTGATACAAAAGCTAGGTTTAGAAAGGGTATTAGCACTTATAGAAGAAGAAAAGACGGCGATCAAAAACAAAAAGGTAAAGGTTGATCGAAATCTGATTCAGCAACCTGCAGCCCCGACCGGAGAAGTGGTCGAAGAACAGGCGTTCGATCAGATTGGTTTTGAAATTTGGAAACAGACCAATGTTTTCGAGCAGAAGCAAAAGGGATATTATGGCGTTTATGCGAATATTCAAACGGGCGATATTCCAACTGAAAAGGCACGTGTATTAGTTGCTGGACTGCGTGGGCATATTGCGGATGATATCCGTATTACTCAGGATCAGAACCTACTTTTCAAATATGTTCGTGAAGAATCTTTGCCGCATATTTATAATTTATTGGCAAGCTTAGGCTTTGCTAAACCAGGGCATAACAGCACGGCCGATATAACAACCTGTCCAGGCACCGATACGTGTAACCTCGGGATTTCCAACTCAACGGAGATGGCTCGAGTTTTAGAAAACTATATACATGAGTTTCATACCGACTTTGTTTTTGAACAGCAATTAAAGATCAAGATCTCAGGCTGTATGAATTCTTGCGGCCAACATGGCCTTGCTCATATTGGCTTTCATGGAAGTTCGGTAAAGGCTGGCGGCGCCGTTATTCCTGCTGCACAAGTGATGTTAGCTGGAGGTACAATTGGCGATGGTAAAGGTCGTGTTGCAGAGCGTGTTATCAAAGTTCCAACGAAGCGTGTATTGCAAGTTGTGGATATCTTGCTCACGG
Source organism: Sphingobacterium sp. BN32 (assembly GCF_030503615.1). Lineage (NCBI taxonomy): Bacteria > Pseudomonadati > Bacteroidota > Sphingobacteriia > Sphingobacteriales > Sphingobacteriaceae > Sphingobacterium > Sphingobacterium sp. BN32. The sequence goes on along the minus strand of NZ_CP129963.1, from coordinate 1,693,795 downwards.
ACTTTAAGACAAACAAATCAGCAGAGCAAAATTTCCATGATTATTATGATCAGCAAACGAAAGACTATTTCTATCGATTGCTGAAGCCGCTTGCCGACTTAACAACCTTGACCCCTGATGAACACATCGATTGGGGACATGAAGAGACCTTTGCGACAGCAATTGGCGTTGGAGAATGTGCCGGAGTTGTCATTGACTTGGTTGCTACCTTGTTATTGGAAGCTGAAGAGAAATTGGATCTCTCCAGACTCGCTTTAGAGAACGGGCAATATGCAGATGCGATCTACCATGCTTACAGTTCATTTGTATGGACGGCAAAAGCTTTATTGTTAGACAAAGGTGTTAATGCATCAACACAATCAGCAGTTATTCAGGAGTTTGATACGCACTATGTGAACGAAGGATTATTTAGTTTCCCAACAAGTTTCAGCGAGCGTGTTTTACAAATTAATAAGTATGAGCCCTCTAAGGAATTTGCGGAAACATATCTGTTGCAGGCCACCGCTTTCGGATTAGAAGGAGCGGAACGTAGGGAAGAATTAAAGGCGGTTAGTCAATAAAAATGGAAGGAAGAATGAAAGAAATTAAACCGAAAGTAACTTTAGTAGGTGCAGGCCCCGGAGATCCAGACCTTATCACTTTAAAAGGAATACGTGCAATCGCCTCTGCCGATGTTATTTTATATGACGCATTGGTCAACGAAAGCTTGCTGGAATATGCCGGCGAGGATTGCACAAAAATATATGTCGGAAAGCGCGCCGAGCGCTTATCGACTTCGCAGGACCATATTAATCAGTTGTTAGTTGATTATGCACTGACTCATGGCCATGTCGTTCGGCTAAAAGGAGGTGATCCTTTTGTCTTCGGGCGTGGCGGTGAAGAACTGGACTTTGTTCGCCAATACGATATCGAAACTGCAGTGGTGCCAGGTATTTCGTCGTCGGTTGGATTAACCGGCCTTCAGCAAATCCCATTGACTTATCGTGGAATATCGGAGTCCTTTTGGGTAATTACAGGTTCTACAAGCGATGGCCGTCTATCTAGCGATTTGTATTCTGCCGTACAGACTAACGCGACGGTTGTTGTATTAATGGGTTTTTCGAAGCTACGCGAGATCGTAGCGCTGTATCAGTCTGAAGGTAAAGGGGATTTGCCAATCGCATTGATTCAGAACGGGTCTCTACCTAATGAACGGGTTGTATTAGGTCGAATCGACAGTATTATCCAAGATGCGGAACGCAGTTTGGTTGGTGTTCCGGCGATTATCGTGTTGGGCGAAGTGGTTGCCAAACATCAGGAGTTTGAGGTAGTGAAACAAGAGTTAGCAGGCATTCAAAACGCATAATCCGATGAATACTTTATTTCCCATATACGTTAAGTTGGATCAAATCAATACGTTGCTGATTGGAGGCGGAGCTGTTGGTTTGGAAAAGCTGCAAGCCCTGCTTAGCAATTCTCCGAACGCGAAAGTAAAGATTGTTGCACGTGATGTGATTGATGAGATTGCTGTTCTTGTGAATTCAAATGAGTTCTTGTCCTTAGAAATACGCGATTTTGAAGAGCAAGATTTAGTAGGCATTGATTTACTGATTATGGCAACGAACAATCCTGTTTTTAATGAGGAGGTCAAACAGCTCGCTAAGACAAGAAATTTATTGGTAAACGTGGCTGACAAGCCTGATTTATGTGACTTCTATCTGGGTTCAGTCGTACAGAAAGGAAACCTGAAGATTGGCATTTCGACCAACGGCAAGTCACCGACAATAGCGAAGCGTTTAAAAGAGTTTCTAAATGATCTTTTACCGGAAGAAATAGATGAGACATTGAATCTCATGGCTTCTTATAGACATAGCCTTAAGGGCGATTTTCAACGAAAGGTCACTGTATTAAACGCGCATACGGAAGCATTGTTAAGAAGAGCAGGATCATGATAGAACAATTAAAGAACGAATTAAGGGGATTGGATGCTCAGGAAATTCTGACCTATATCAATGCGCATTTCGGAGAAGAGGCTATCTTCTCGACATCGTTTGGGATAGAGGATCAGGTTATTACGCACTTATTATCAGAGATAAATGCTAAAACACGTGTTTTTACCCTCGACACAGGTCGTTTATTTCCCGAAACCTATTATGTCTGGAATAGAACGTTGGATATCTACAAGCTTCCCATAAAGGCTTACTATCCGAAGACCGATGCTGTAGAAGATTTGATCAGCACGAAAGGGCCTTCTAGCTTTTATGAATCGACGGAGAATCGTAAAGAATGTTGCTTTATACGGAAGATTGAGCCGCTTAAGCGAGCGATTAAGGGCTATAAGATTTGGATTACCGGTATTCGCGCAGAACAGTCGGAAAACCGGGATCTCATGGAATTTATCGAATGGGATGAGGGTAATCAAATCATCAAGATTCATCCATTGTTCAACTGGACCTTAGCTATGGTCGAGACCTTTTTAAAGGTCAATTTCGTTCCTTATAACCCTTTGCATGATAAAGGCTTCCCAAGCATTGGTTGTCAGCCTTGCACCAGGGCGATTGCAGCAGGAGAAGACTTCCGAGCGGGACGTTGGTGGTGGGAAGATAAAAGCAAGAAAGAGTGTGGATTACATGTTACAAGTAAATAATAGATTAACATATGGATTACCTAGATCATTTGGAGGCGGAAGCCATTTATATATTGCGTGAGGTTGCTGGACAGTTTGAAAAACCGGCATTGTTATTCTCAGGTGGGAAAGACTCAATAACGCTGGTTCACCTAGCTAAGAAAGCATTTAGACCGGGGAAATTTCCTTTTCCACTAGTACATATTGATACCGGCCATAATTTTCCGGAAACCATCGAGTTTAGAGATTGGTTGGTGGAACAAATCGGAGAAAAACTAATCGTAGGACATGTTCAGGATAGTATTGATGCTGGAAAGGTTGTTGAGCAACGTGGTAAGAACGCGAGCCGTAATGCATTGCAGACCGTGACATTATTAGATACAATTGAACAATATGGTTTTGATGCTTGTATTGGAGGAGCGCGTCGCGACGAAGAAAAAGCAAGAGCAAAGGAGCGTATTTTTTCGGTGCGGGATGAGTTCGGACAATGGGATCCAAAAAGGCAGCGCCCTGAGCTTTGGAACATTTTTAACGGCAAGATTCAACGCGGTGAGAATGTCCGGGTATTCCCAATTTCCAATTGGACTGAACTAGACGTTTGGAATTACATCAAACGCGAGCAGATTGCCTTGCCATCAATTTACTTTAGCCATGAGCGTGACGTCGTTCTCCGGAATGGACAATGGATGGCCGCAGACCCTGTTCTGCAGATTGATGACCAAGATATCGTCGAGCATAAGTCAGTGAGATTTAGAACGGTAGGAGATATGACTTGTACTGCTGCAGTAGATTCTATCGCAGTGGAACTAGACGATATTATTGCGGAGATTAAGGCTTCAACGGTCAGCGAGCGCGGTGCTCGTATGGATGATAAGGTATCGGAAGCAGCAATGGAGGAACGCAAGAAACAAGGCTATTTTTAATCAATTAAACGGGAAACAACAGATGAACATAATAAAATTTATTACCGCAGGCTCTGTAGACGACGGAAAAAGCACGCTAATCGGCCGGCTATTATATGATACCAATTCAATTTTAGACGATCAGTTGGAGGCAATACAGAAAGCAAATCGCAAAAACGACGACGGAACGGTCGATTTGGCAATCCTAACAGATGGCCTAAAAGCAGAACGCGAACAAGGTATCACGATCGATGTCGCCTATAAATACTTCCAAACAGAGAAGCGTAAGTTCATTATCGCCGATGCTCCTGGACATATACAGTATACACGAAATATGGTTACCGGCGCTAGTAATTCGGATCTCATCATCATTCTTATTGACGCTAGAAAAGGAGTAATCGAGCAAACAAAAAGACATTCCTTCTTAGCGAAGCTACTGGGCTTAAAGAAAGTTCTCGTTTGTGTGAATAAGATGGACATGATGGATTATGAGCTCGCAGTCTATGAAAATATCAAGAATGATTATTTGCAACTCGCAGCGAAATTGAAATTAGACGATGTTGACTTTATCCCGGTATCCGCGTTGAAAGGTGATAATATCGTAAATCGTTCGACTAGAATGAACTGGTATACAGGACCTTCATTACTTGAATATCTAGAAGAAGTTAATATAGAGACTCAAGAAAGTAAAGGTTGGAGATTCCCAGTACAGTGGGTAGTTCGTCCACAAAGTGCTGATTTACATGACTATAGGGGGTATGCCGGCAGAGTCTTAGGAGAGGGGCTGAAAACAGGAGAGGAGGTGATTATTCTGCCCAGTGGGAGTCGCTCTAGAGTCGCTGCAATCGAATTTAACGAGGAAAAGCTTGATGAAGCGCAAAATGGTGCTTCAGTAATCATTCATCTAACCGATGACGTTGATATTTCCCGTGGTGATATGATTGTCAGTGCGTCTAATCCATCTTTAACAGAGAGAAACGTGGAAGCAAATATCTCATGGTTTGAAAACAAAGAGCTGGATACCAATCAGGTTTATTTGTTGCAAACCCACGCAAAAGTGACTAAAATTAAAATTCCGGAGATTTTATTTAAATACGACGTGCATACGCAAGATCAGATTTATAATGAGTCAATTCGTTTGAACGATATCGGACGAGTGCAGATAAGATCTGCCGAGGATATTGTATTTGATAGACAAGAAGATTTTCCGGAGAATGCTCGAGCGATTATAATCGATCCAAGAACTAATATCACTGTTGCTGCAGCAATAATACAATCTGCATAAATATAGCAGGGGGCTTTACAGAAAGGTTCCTTGCATAGCATTATTTAACATAATATAAATTATGATACAATAATAAATAAAAAATCCAAACAGGCTATTTAGCGATATGCAGGTTTATATTGTCGTTTTACACTATAAACTTACGTGTTCTTAAGCAGATTAAATTAGAATACATTTTAACAAATTATGAAATCTAGGCAGCACAATTTTAACGTACTGCCCAGATGTTCTTAATAATCAATTCCCACGAATAGCTTTGATTATTCCTTCAAGGTTTTCATTGAATTCTAACAGCTGTGCAAACATCATATCATCTTTCGCTAAGCCGTTATGTTTGTTATTCTTTCTGAATATTGTCTTAATTTCCTCCCAACGTGCTTTCTCTTGATCAGACATTAATCCTGCGAGTTCCTTTAGCTTCAGCATATTACTTTCGGTATCAGCTGTCAAAGTTTGAGACTCATTCTCATAATGCAATAAAATCAGCTGTTGGATTTCTTTTTCGTTCATCATCGGTACAACTTGCGCAACAAGCTTGTTCATATTTCGATATGAACCTTGAAGTTTAAATGCAGGCTCTGTACGATAATTATCCTGTATAGCAGCACTCTGTATGTAATTCTCATTAACCTTTACGACGATGTTTCTAATCTTAAGAATGTGCTTTAATACTGCAATACAGTCGTCGATTTCTTGCTTTTGATAATTCCCTTCAAGCGTTGGCAGTTGATCGGTTCCGGTTGTTACATAGTCAATCAGCGCATAGAAGTCATTGAATGATTTGCTCGCAATCTTCTCCAGATGTACATTTTCTATAGCCGCATTCTCGATCAAGCTCAGGTTGAAAAGATGTTCAGTATCTCCTATCACATCCCCTAGATTATAGACATCAGCTCGATTGGTTAACATGTCCGGGATCTTAAATTTAGAACCGCTTTCCGTATATGGATTTCCCGCCATAATTACACAGAAACGCTTTCCTCTAAGATCATATGTTTTACTTTCGCCATCAAATATACCGTCTATTTTCCGCTGACCATCTGCCAAAGAAATAAACTTTTGCAAGAATTCAGCATTCAAATGCTGTATATCATCTAGATAAAGCATCACATTATCTGACATTTCAAATGCCAGGTTGATCTTTTTCAATTCTTCGCGTTCTCCAGAAGTTTTAGCTTCCGATGGATCTATTGATGTAATCGAATGACCAATAGTTGGACCGTTGATTTTGACAAAGTGGAATCCAATGGTTTTTGCCAAGTATTCCATCAAGGTTGTCTTCCCATATCCTGGAGGAGAAATCAACAACAACATCCCCATTCGTGCCGTCCTCTTGTTATCTCCGGCCTCCCCTATCTGTTTTGCTAAATTATTGCCAATCAACGGAAAATAAACTTCATTGATCAACTTATTTCTAACAAAAGAAGTCAATACTTTAGGTTCTAATTCATTGATTTTTAACTCTTTTGCGTAGTTTTTGTTAAGTTCTTCTTTTAGTCTACTAAAGGCCTGGAAACGAGGAATTTTATTCTCCGTAAAATCTGATAACTTCGCAATAAAAGAATGATATTGTATATCGATGTGCCCCGCAGAAATACTGGGGTGGTTACCTTTTAAGTCGTCAACTACGAGTCGATCATTTGCGAAAATCAACTCATACTCATCCTTCGGAAAAAGTAATGCTGCAGCTGTTTCTTCGATATGTCTGCCATAATCTTCTGCTTTATCCTCTTGCTCTATGAAGCCATATAACCAATTCGTTATCAATAAATAACGATCTTCATTTTTAAAACGTTCCTGATTGATATCCTGTTCATACTCTTTCAAAACTTTCTTATGCTCAAGTAATCTTAAGAACTCCTGACGAAAATGATCGGCAGTTTCACTCAGCGTAAATCGCTTATACTTCGCAAAGGTTTGGAAGATATAGTCGGCAATATTTTTTGCTGATATTCCTTCAAGATGCAATGACAAAGGCCATTGAAGAAAGGTTTTGCTTATTTGCTTCGTGACTTCCTCGCTCCTTTTGGAATTCGGGAATGTACGCATGACAGCAGCCGTTGCCTGAATTAAAGCTGCTAACTTATCCCGCGTGTCGTCATCCAATTCATGCCAAAACAACTGCGCAATCGCCCTCGTCTGGGAATCAAATCGCAACAAATCAAGCTTGTTGTCAATCGCTGCAAGCGCATTATAAATCGCTAATGCATCAACGTTGTGAACTCCCTTAATATAATTTTCGCTGTAATTCTGCTCTACGCGCTGATTAATAAAGTGTTCTGCATGGAAATTCGACTGTCCACGAGAGGCTAGTAAGGTTTGATACGCCAAATATTCGGCGCGATAAACCTCATTATTTTCAGATACCAGTTCTTGTTCCCAAATGTCCTGATATGCTAATATCTCCGAATTCTTAACTTTCTGAAAGAAACTAGTACCCGTCAGATGATAGTATAACTCATTATTTCGGCGAATAAGTGTAAGACTCAGCGGTTGCTTATTCACCGTAAACTTATGCTTACCTAGAGCAATAATATTGTCGCCATCAACATAAAGTTCCGATTTATCTCGCAGGATTCTTAGCGCGTCCTCTTGCGATTTCTTCAAGAGATTCTCCAGATTCTCTGCTTTGGAAACGTCTGAAAGATCCTTCAACTCAGCAACGAGCTGCCGAATCTTGTCGATCATTAAATCAGAAGCATAAAAGCTTTGTATATCCTCTCGCGAGTTAAATGTCTTGGACTTATTCTCGATATTCTTTAAAACCCGAAGTCCGATCTGTTCTAACGAGGAACTGCGTTTGTTAACCTGCTCAACTAGCTGTTCTCGACGAGAATTGAAAGCCTTGATTACCTCGTCACGCTTATCAGCGATCTTCAGCACAAACTCATCGAACTCAGAAAACTTACTTTCTAGCTCTTCGAGTTGTACGATTATTTTCGTATAATACTCATCAACTTTAAGCTCAGTTGTCGAGAGTTCTAAATAATTAGCAACAGACTGTTCCAGAAGAGTCAACTGCGCAGAGAACTCTGCAACCGCCTCTGTGCTTTTCAGTGAGGATATTTTACGAGTCAATTGTGCTCTGATCTCATTCAACGAAGCAAATATCAACGATATTTTCTCAACGATCTTCGTCGTCTGAGTCGCATCACTAATTTTTAAGCTATTCAATATATCAATCAAAAGCTCAAGCTCTGAAGATATCTCTACAATTTTCTCTTCGATCGGTTTGGCATCGAAAACCTTCTCGATCGCTTCAACATGATTTTTTTGGTCGACAACCTTCTCTTCATATACTTTAAGGGCATCATCTTGAAGTAAATAATTTACTGTTTTCTCAGACAGATCCTTATTGATCTCCTCAATTTTTAGAAGCAAATTATCGACTTGTTCAATATCGATGTATCGAACATTCTTAATGTCAATTAGCTCACCTTGTAGTCTTCGCGTGTCCGATAATTGATGAACTAGTTGGTCCAGATGTTCTACAACTGTACTGTTTATGCTAAATTCAAGTTCCGTGAGATGCTTTCGGCTCGCTTCTAACAACTCGACAGCATGCTTTCGCTGCGCCTGAACTTTTACGAACTCATCTATCGCTGTATTGGCGATCTGTTCAATCTGGGACAGTGGCGCGCCTAATGCTTTTAACGAGGTATCATTGATCCAGAAGTAGCTGTCCTGTAAGGCTCTAGATTTTTGGAGAATATCCTCATATAGCCCTTCGTAGCTATCCTCCTTCCCTATCAATTGTATAATTTCCTGTGCTTCAGCCATCGCCTGCACAATCTGCTTATTCCCGACCTTAAACAGCGGGTCATCCTTTCGTTCCTCATTTTCCTTCAAAACAGCCATATAAGGCGTATCCCAAATCTGGACTTGGTGATGGCGCGTCGCCTCTGCCTCCGTTCTGAAATATATGAGATTACCATTCTTAAATATCGTAAAGCCATTACAAATGATAGGCGTTTCAACCGTCTGCTGAATGATGTTATAAGACATCAGGATATAGGTATTCGAAGCTGCATGCGTATAGACATAAAGGTAGTCTTCGCCATTTGGTGACTGCAATTTCTTCAGAAACGTTACATTGGAAAGCGCATTGTCAAATATCTTCGAAGTTCCATTCTGGAGGTAATATCCGTTTGAGAAAATAACACCCTGATTGTCTGGAAGAAGGACCGCCGATTCATTCAAGGACTTCAGATTAACAACTTCCTTCGTTCGTTGATTGAAGATATATGCCCTAAACTCCTCCTGATACGGTTTTATCCGTATGGCAATTAAGTTCCCCAAATCGGCGTAGTAATATTCAGCATCATCCAGTTGCTGATCCGTATTGGCAACTTTTTCTGAATAGATACCTTGCCCAGAATCTGTGTTATTCTCAATCTTAAAAGTAATATCGCCATGTAGGGCCTCAATAAACACTTTGTCTAAGATTGAGATATGCGGAAATTTCCCTAAGCGTCTATCCTCAAGTCCTGTTTTAGTCCATTCAAATTCAAATTGGGCAGGCGTTTTTACCTCATGAATGCTCCTGTCGTTTTCATAATGTAGCTTCCCATCTTTGATCAACCATTTAAAGGCTTTCAAATCGTCCGGATTCTTACTTGTTTGAAAGATCATATACAAGTAAGTCTCCGTTCTACGGAATTTCGAAAAGATAGAATCGCGGTAATATTTATAAAGATTCTGATAATCCGTAATGAAGTTCGGGTCTTTAATCAAATCCAAAGACTGGGGAATGAATTGCCCCTCTTCGTATAAGAAAATACTAAATACGTCTTCTAATTTGATCTCCGTACGGAGCCCGATATGCACATTATACCCAAATATGCAGACATTATCCAACGCAATAATTCCGCGAGCGACACAGCTATTCTCCGTTGTAATACGCTGATTCGCTTTCAGTACGAAGTTTGTAGAATTAAATACCTCCTTGCGGGCGGTATTTAATTCTTGCAAACGCTTCGTTAAGTCATCTTTTTGCGCCTGTAATCGCTTCTGAATGATATCGTATGCTGCAGCGTCTAAAGACTCTTTATTTTCTGTCATCCTTATTCGTTTTCCTTCTTAAACAAATACTATCCTAATTTCTTGTTCGACAATCCTAAGTTTTTAGCCATACCGATTAATGAATTGATAAATCCTGTATCCTCTTCATCATCGGAAGCCGTTGCGGCCTGCTGTAGTTTAATCAATGCCGCAGAAACCGTTAAATTTTTGATATCGTTTGAAGAAATACCGTATTTGTCAGCCAGGCTTCTCACCTTTGCCGCTAAATCGCCATTCCCATCACCTCCTAATAAGGCATCCTTGATAGCCGTTGCATGCGTAGAATTATTGATTAAATGGTCAAATCCTTTACTGTTAGACACCTGACGGACAATATTCTCAAAGAACATCGTCTCGCCGCCCACGATATCAATCTTCGCAGATTTCAATGCCTCAGACAACACAGCAGATTGAGCCGTAGCAATATCCTTTTGTATATTGATATGCGCCAAATCGATATCGCGCTCTTTCTGCAACTGCAATTTGAACTCCTCATGCTCTTTTCCAACGCCATCTAATTGCTTCATGGCTGCCGCTTTTTCTTCGATACCCTTAGCCTCTGCTAATGCTTTCTCACGAACAACCTCTGCTTCTGCGAGACCTTCTTTACGCATAGCTTCAGCTTTTTTCTCAATGACTGCCGCTTCCTTGCTACCTTGAATCTCTTGCGCTTCTGCCTTCGCAACCATTACTTCCGCTTCCGATAGACCAATGGCCGCTTCTTCTTTCGCCTGAGCCTCCGCAATAATCTTGCGAGCCTCCGCCTCTTTCGCCGATGCTTCTTTCTTCGCCTCGGCTTCAATCAACAACTCCTGCGCTTTCTTTTCAGCAATCTTGCGAGCCGCTTCCGCATCGATAACTTTCTTCTCCGCCTCTTGTTCTGCAGCAATCTTTGCCGCTTCCGCCGCTTTCACCGTAGCAATTAATCGCTCTTCTGCTTCTTGAGACGCAGCAATTACGCCAGCCTGCTTCTTACGCTCAACCTCACGGAATACTTCAATATCACGAACAGCCTGTTGCTCTTCAATAACTCCTTTTTCTAATTGAACGCGCTCTTTGATTACGCCCTGAATACTTTTTTGCTCCGATTCGATAGAACGTTGTTTATCTATCTGTGCTAAAGCGACAATTCGCTCGCGCTCCGTTGCTTCTAATGCTCTATCTTTTTCTACACGTTCGGTTTCTACAGCGTCCGTGCGAAGTTTGCTCTTCTCAGCGATAATAATCTGACGAAGCTTATTTTCCTCCTGAATTGCTAATGATTCTTCCGTTGAGATACGAACAGTTTCAGATTTTAAGCGTTCTTCCTCACGGACTTTTACAATCTCAGCCTCTTCGCGCGCTTTAATATTATCGACTTCACGGCGCTGTCTTTCCTCCTTCTCCGCCAATTGTCGCTCCAGCTCCAATATGGCCTCCCGAGCTTCCACGTTCTGCTTTTTAATTACCTTCTCTTCTTCACGACGAATGAGGTTAGCATTCATATTTTGCTTCGCCGTCAGTTCCGTGATCTTTTTGATACCCTCCGAATCCAAGATATTCTCGGTGCTAAGGAACTTAAGTTCCGTCTGCTCTAGGTAGTCGATCGCACAGTCATCTAAAATATAACCGTTCAAATCTGTTCCGATGATGTTTAGGATTTCATCGCGGAATTCACGACGCGCTTCATACAACTCGGTGAAATCGAATTTCTTACCTACAGTCTTCAAGGCTTCAGAAAACTTTGCCTCGAAAATACTCTTTAAGGTTTCAGGATCAGAAGCGCGGTCACAACCTAAATTCTGAGCCACGTTGATTACGTCATCAACAGACTTATTTACGCGTACGAAGAATGCGACTTTAATGTCTGCACGGATATTGTCCTTACAGATCAAACCATCGCCCTGCATACGATTAATTTCAATTTTCTTAACCGAGATATCCATAATCTCCATTTTATGGAAAACTGGAATTACATACATCCCCTTGTTAAACGCTACTTTTGTCCCACCAACGCCTGAACGTACAATTGCTTTGCCCTGCGGAATTTTCTTGTAGAACATGCTTAGAACTACAAAGAACGCAAAGATGATAAATACGATAGCACCTACAGCGATAAGCACGACGCCGGTGATACCTTCCAGAAATAACAGTGTGTTGCTCATATAATAAAGTATTGATTTGGTTAAATATTGTTTAAATTGATATCTTTCTGCACAAAATAAAACTTCCTATTCGGATCTTGGTTCGTCACGATTACATCGTCACCATAACTTAATACAGAACCGTCTTCGCTCTTGACATTCAGACGGATAACATCCAGTTTGATGACTACTTCAATTGCACCTATTTGATCGCCTTGAATTGTTGATCGCATCTTGCCCAATCGACCGATAAACTCATGAGACTCTTCACCGGCATAGCCAACATTCTTATAAAGTTTAACGAATGGGATAGCAACATAATGAAGAAGGAAGAAACTCAGAATAAATACGGGTATCAAAATCAGTACAGACTTCCACCCGAAAGCTGCTAAGTTCAAAACGAGCGATGAAGCAATCGTTACGACCCAACTAATAAATTTGAAGAGTGTGACGAGGACCATCATAGGCGCTTTACCTACATATATAAAATCCATAGCTTTCGAAAAAAATGAGGGTTCAACATGTTGTTCAGTCTCCATATCAGCCTGCGTATCCGCATCCATATCGACATCTTGTACGTCGGCGCCTTCAAATTGAATGTCGGCGTCCGTTCCCATCTCAAAGCCATCCCCAAGCAGCATAGCGAATAACCAGTAAACAAGAGACATCCCTGTCAACAAAGTCATGATTGCATTGGGTAGCGGATTAAATAATATGTTCCAGATCTCTGTCATAATGAACGATTAATGCTCTCTTTTAAATGTGTAATGAAAACTCCAGGAACTTCCACTGACGGATAAATCTTGCATGGAAACAAGTTCCCAACCTTGCTGTCCCAACTCGTTTAGAATCTTATCGATTTCTGTCGAGTCTAGCTTGGAACCCCAGAACCCTTTTGGTTCAATCTTAAGTGTTTTGTATTCGAATCTTTTCATATTCTTATAATCCTAATTTCTTTTTAAGCCTCTCTAGATCTTTTTTAACAGAATCTCCCGATTCCAACGCATAATCAATGTCTTGATCCATCTTTTGCTTAGCAAGCTCATTGATCGCCTCTGCATAAGCCTCATCTTCTTTATCAGTGGAACGAAGCTTTTTCAACATGTCAACGGTACTGTTATTATCGATATTGGCCATCTGACGGTTAGCAAATTCAGTGGCGCTATTAATTTGCTTCTTAGCAATAAGCGAATCTAATTCTTTTTTCCATTTTCCAATATTAAATTTAAGTACATCGATTTTATCCTCAATTTCCTCGACCTTCTTGTTATGCATTAAAGCCTGTTCTTTGAACTCCTCGGATTCATCCAAAAGCTGCTTTTGCAAACGAAGTGCTTCAATGGCCAAACTTTCCGCCTTTTCTCTACTCAGTTCTCTGTTCTGAGCCATTAAAAGTACTTTTTCGGCTTTCTCCTCATAGATTAAGGCTTCTGCTTTTCTATCATCAATCGCATGTTCTAAGCGGATAACGACGGCTCGCGCCGAAAGATATAGCTCTTCGGTTTCTAGAAGCTGCCCCTTCATGTCGTTGATAACTTCTTGTGTCAGCGCAATAGGATCTTCCATCTTTTCAACCAAAGAATGTATTTCTGACTGCCCTATTTTTAGTAATCTCTTAAATATGTTCATCTTCACTACTGTTTTGAAAACTCAATCAATTGTGCATAATACTCACTCATTAATAACGATAGCGAATTAATCGCTGCATCAAACTCATTCTGGTCAAGGTTGTGCGCCTGCAAAGTATACCTAAAGATCACTCGTCTTCCGTCTTCCGTCAATGCGAAAGCGCCATGAATGATATCCCTATTCTTCTTGAGTAAGGCTTTGAAGACATCAAGGTTATCCCGCTTCAACGAAAACAAATACTGCTCGAAAATGATGATTGGTGCAGTTACTCCAATAATCAAATTCTTGATGCCCTCCCCTTCACTTTCCACGACGAAAAATCCCTCCTCTCTATTCTTTGATGTTACGGTAAACCCTAGGTCTAATAAGTATTTTTCAACTTTGTTAAATGGCATTGGCTAATATTTTTATATATTTGCTAATAATGTTTGCATAAAGATAAATAATGCAAAATAATTTTGCAATAAAAATTTAATATTTTTGATAATGACCCAAATCGGAACGAATATTAAAAAATTACGTAGTGTTAAAGGTTTAAGCCAGCAGGCCTTCGGAGAGCTATTTAATCTTACTAGAGGTAATATTTCTTCCTACGAAGAATTTCGTGCAGAACCTAAAATTTCGGTCATCCTGCAAATTGCAAAATATTTTAGCATACCTGTGGCCCATCTCCTTGAAAAAAAACTTACGGTAAATGAAATTCTAAATTTTGAAGACCATTTTACGGAAGATTCTGCGCAGCTTGCTATAAAAAACATGGATCCAATCCATTTTTTAAACCGTGAAATCATACAACAAGCTGATGACAATACGATCAGCATCGACGAGTTGCCCACATTCTACTTCCCTATCACAACCAAAAATCAAGTTATTGCCATTGAACACAACGGCCTGATTCATCATCCTTCAGTATTTCCATTCGAAGAAAACAGCATCTTATTTTTCGAAAAACTCCAATTGGATATTCTACACACCCTGGACAAACACTACGGTTTTTATTTAAAAGACAGTGACTACTTCTTCGGTACCTATAACGCTAAGAGCAAACAGATAGATTTAGTTCTTAACGATTGGAAAAAACAAAGTTTCTCTGTAGAAAATATGGGCTGCTTTTGGAAACTTCATGGTAGGTTTGAGAAGGTAGGGTGATTTAGATTAGATTTTAGACATCAGACATTAGTTATTAGAATTTGCCATGCAAGTTTTTTGTTTTGAACCAGGAAAGGAAGGATAAAAAGATTAGCAGGATCCTGTCAATCCTTAAATCCTTTTTTTCCTGGTTCAGAAATAGCATTTAGTACTTAGTAGTTAGTATTAAGACCTATGATGCCACAATACCTGATCCTGTCAATCCTTAAATCCTTCCTTTTCTGGTTCAAGACAAATATCCTGACCCGAAACGAGACAAATATCCTTGTTCGAAACTAAATAATAACTTCCACAACTTTCCTTCTGCTTAAACCCCTTATAAAGCCCTTTCAAACCCATTGTATAACCCAATCAAAGCCGCTTCCAAAGGGCTATGATAGGGGTAAGTAAGGGTTATGAAAAAGTAATCAATAAACTATCACTTATTGAGGTCTTAAATAAGCTCTCCATCAAGCTGTTAGTTGACGAAACTTTAGCTATTAGTCATCGCGCAACAAACTTAACAATAAAAATGGCGCCAATCGGCGCCATACTCTATTATCTCACATCTCAGGTCTAACATCTGCTCTACACATACTTCAACCGTTCCTCTTCCAAATCAATCTGATAAATCTGCTGTCTTATAATGTCTTCATCATATTCGGCTTCTTTATTTAATGTGGACAAATATGAACGTTGTTCGGCAAAGATATCTAAGAGAATCTCCCGGCTTGTATCATCCATCCAAGAACTATCTTGCACCTTCGATTGATCCTCCCAATGTTTTAAAATCCTTTCCATTCCGGCGTGGCCAAGATATTGCTGTTCATATTTTTCCTTTACAAAAGAATACACATGCTGCTTAAGACCAGTTTTCATCTTTAAGCGTGTATTCCTTTCTTGGTCTTCATCATTTTCTAACCCTACAAAAAGCTTAGTCTTTTCAATTAGGTAAGGCAATGTTAGACCTTGAATTACAAGCGTTAAAAGAATAGCGACAAAGGTAATAAAGAGAATCAAATTTCGATAGGGAAACGCAGCGCCGTTTGGAAGGGTCAGCGGAATAGCAAGGGCTGCCGCAAGCGACACCACGCCCCTCATACCAGTCCAACCCATTAATAACGGTGTTGTCCAGCGTCTTTTTGAGAATTGTTGTTGATGGGCAACTTGCGGACGAAAAATAATAGTTGCGAACATCGCAGCATAGGCCGACAATATTCTAGCAATAATCAATACCAGCGTCACTAGTATACCATATCCAATAGCTGTGGATAGCGGCAATCCATTAGATCGCATCCCGGCCACGATTTCTGGAAGCTCAAGCCCGATAAGCAAAAATACCATACCGTTCAATAGAAATACAAAGCTCTCCCAGACACTGTATCCCTTGATCCGACTGCTACTCGATAAATAGCTAAGGCGTTTCGAAGAAAGAAATAGCCCACCGGCAACGACAGCTAGAACACCGGAGCAATGTACCTGCTCAGCAATCCAATACATAAAATAAGGTTCTATCAAGGTAAGCGCGATATCAGATGGAGCATCAGTTGATAAGCGCTTATGTATCCACATGAAAATCAATGCTATTAACAACCCAATTCCCACTCCTCCGAATAGCATCCAAAGAAAATCCAGAGCCGCATCTTGCCAGATGAATTGACCGGTGCCAACCGCTACTAATGCAAATCGAAAAATAATAAGCGATGAGGCATCGTTAAGTAAACTCTCGCCCTCAAGTACGGCCTGCGTGGATTTGGGAATCTTCACAAATTTGGTAATAGCACCTGTGCTCACAGCGTCTGGAGGGGATACAATGCCTCCGAGAACAAAACCTAAAGCAATGCTAAAACCTGGGATTACCTGATTGGTAACAATAGCAACAAGGAGCGCCGTGAAAAATACGACCAAAAAAGCAAAGCTCCCGATAATACGCCACCATTTCTTCATTTCTTTAAATGACACTCCCCAAGCTGCTTCAAACAGCAAAGGAGGCAGAAAAATAAAAAATATCAAGTCTGGGTCAATCTTGATTATTGGCAAACCAGGAATGAAACTGATTGCTAAACCAGCAATGACCAATAGAATCGGATATGCGATCTTCATTTTGTTGGCCCAAATCGTTAAAAATACGGTCAACAATATTAGCATCAAAACAAAAGGTAGCAACGTATGCATCATATAAGCAGTGTGATAGTTTTTCAAAAATGAGGGACACTAAATACGTTATTATCTGTTATATTTTTAGCTAACGCGACTTGCCGCATCGCAAACTTATTTAGTTTGTGGTTAGATGCTGACATCCACATTTCAAAAGGAAAAAACAATTGTGTGATGCAGCCCACATTTGGTGTAAGAAATGTCCACTTTTTAGCTAGTTTTACTACATCATTACCACACGACATATTAAGTGTAAATCACACACTATGAAGAACATTTTGAGAGGTGTTGTTTCAAGGTAAATCACATACTATCAAAACGTTACAATATACAGATATTGCGCATGAGCAATAGGACTCATGCTGATGTAGAAATGTGTTAATCAATAATTTGTAATCAAACATATACATCACAACCTTTGTTATAATAATACTATTGCTTGTTTACCTTTTTATAAATCTATAAAGCCAAATCATATGAAGCATCTATTTATGTTCCTATGTATTGTTTTTGGGGTACAAATGTCGTATGCCCAAACGACAATTTCGGGAACAGTAAAGGACGGACAAAGCTCGACAGTTATTCCGGGAGTTACTGTTGCGCTCAAAGGAAAACCTGTATCGACCCAAACGGATGAGGCAGGTAAATTTACGTTGGAAGCCTCCCCTACTGATTCAATCACTTTCACGTTTATTGGATATCTAACGAGAACAATGCCTGTAGGTGATCAGACCTTTTTTAATATTTCACTGCAAAGTGCAGATGAGACATTAGAGGAAGTTGTTGTCGTAGGATATGGAACGCAGAGAAAGGTGGATTTGACGGGATCTATCGCTCAGGTAAAGGGGGAAGCTATTGCAAATATGCCGAATGCGAATCCGATTAGCTCCTTACAGGGCAAAGTTGCCGGTTTAACGATATCAAACTCCGGAACTCCTGGCGGTTCGCCGACAGTGCGTATCCGTGGTGTAAACAGTACCAATAACTCCAATCCATTATATGTGGTCGATGGAGTCTTACATGATAATATAGACTTTATTTCGCCACAAGATATTGAGTCATTAGATGTTTTGAGGGATCCTTCTTCCATCGCAATATATGGCTTACGAGGTGCGAACGGCGTTATTGCCGTTACTTTGAAGAAGGCAGCCCAAGGAAGAACGGCAATCAACTTTTCAGGTTCTGTAGGGTTCGATCAAGTCCATGATCGTATTGAGGTGGTTGATGCTGAGGGATTCAAAAGATTGTATGATATGCAATTGGTCAACCTTGGAAAAGCACCATTTGACTATACAAAATATACGGCAAACACCGATTGGCAAGACTTGATCTTAAGAACCGCCATGACCACTAACAATAATTTAAGCATTTCAAACTCTACTGAGAAATCATCTACCCACTTCAGTTTAGGATATAACAAACAGGAAGGTGTTATTAGAAACGGTGATTATGAGCGCTTTACGGCACGTTTAAATCAAGAGCTGAAAGTATCAGAACGTGTTAAAATCGGTGGAGACATTTCCGGATCATACTGGAATATGAATCCAACAAATGTAACCCTTACAAATGCGTTATGGTCGGCTCCAATTGTTGGAGTACAATATGACGAGAATACCTTCTATGGTATGCCTTCGTTTCAGCGCGCGCAAGTTGGAAACGTGATGTCAACGCTGAATCGATTGGATGGTACATCTTTACCTCGTGGCTATCGCTTTGTAGGAAGTTTGTTTGCCGAAGTTAAAATCATGGAAGGTTTGAAATGGAAGTCTACTGTTTACACCGACCTTGGTTTCAATAACAGCCGCGGCTACTCGCCGCTCGCTGCAAGATTTATCTATCTAGGTGAAAATGCTGGCGAAGACACCTTCTTTCAAGATGACCGCGTGTTCACTTCGGTAAGCCAGAAAAGTGAAGAGTTTAGAAGATTCCAACAGGATCATACGCTTACTTGGGATAAGTCGTTTAACGAAGATCACCGCTTAACGGCAGTTGGTGGATTTACGACAGTATTCAACGATAACACTGCACTAGAAGGCTCAAGACGCGATACATCAACCAATGTTCCCCCTAATTCAGACTTCTGGTATTTAGATATCATCAATCAAGACTCTAATCCAAAAGGTAATTATTCGGGTAGAGGTTCTAAGAACACCGTCGTAGGAGCTTTCGCTCGTGCAAGCTATGCTTACAAAAATCGATACTTATTGAATGCAACCGTGCGCCGCGATGGATCTTCCAAGTTTGCTCCGAAAAACCGTTGGGGTACATTCGGCTCCGTAGGTTTGGGATGGGTGCTTTCCGAAGAAGCATTCTTTCAAAACATCGAGAAAATCAATTTCATGAAACTGCGTTTTGCTTGGGGTAAACTCGGAAATCAAAATGGCGTCCCTGATAATGCCTACTTACCTGGGTTGGTTAACGCAAATACCGCCATATTTGGAGACAATATCTACACTTCTGTCAAGGCAGATTACATCCCAGACCCTAATTTACACTGGGAAGTCGTGCAAGGGATGGATTTGGGTTTAGATGTAAAAGCATTCAACAATAAATTTAATGCAGAAATCAACTTGTATGACCGTACAACCAAAGATATCTTAACCATATTGACACTGCCGGCAACGGACGACCGCTATTTCACCAACTTAGGTGAAATCACTAACCGCGGTATAGAAGTATCGATGGGATGGAACAATCAGATAGATGACTTGCGCTACGGTATCAATGCGAACTATTCTTATAACAAAAACTTCGTTAATTCGATCGGTGATAACGTTAATTTCAAAATCTTAGGAAATGACGGGGCGAATGTGACCGAAACGGGGCAATCCATTGGTTACTTTTATGGCTACAAACAGATAGGCATATACCAAACGATTGATGACATTGAAAATATGGCTATCCAACCAGGATCGGCTCCCGGAGATATTGCATTTGCTGACATGGATGGCGATGGTGCAATCACCGAAAAGGACAGAACCTACCTAGGCACACCTTTCCCTCCTCATAATTTCGGAATTAACTTCACGCTGGGCTACAAGGGGTTTGATTTTCAATTGGAAGGAAATGGAGTTGCAGGAAACAAAATTTATGCACAAAGGAGAACGCGAAACTTTGCTGACTTGAATTACGAGGTCAACCGTCTTGATGCTTGGACAGGACCGGGTAGCAGCAATGTGGAGCCGATTCTAGATAATAGCCGTGGTAATAACTACAAGTTTAGTTCCTACTTTTTGGAGCCTGGAGATTTCTTCCGTATCCGTACGGTACAGTTAGGCTATAGCTTCAATGATGATTTATTAGCAAGAACCTTCATTAGAAAGGCGAGATTATTTGTCAATGTACAGAACTTAAAAACCTGGAGCAAGGTCACAGGCTATACACCGGAAGCAGCAATTGGAAGTTTAATTGCAGGTGGTACAGATAATGCAACTTACCCGATCCCAACGACTTACTCCTTTGGTGTTAACCTATCGTTTTAACCTTTTAAGAAAATTGAAGATGTCAAAATATATAAAAATTGCACTGAGTATAGGATGTTCAATCATTCTCTTCAGTAGTTGTGAGAAGTTTTTAGACACTGCCCCTCAAGGGAAATATACCGAAGATACGTATCCTTATCCGGAGGGCGGTACACCCTACGATCGCTTTATCTTTGCGGCTTATAATGATCTTCGGGGTTATAATGTCCATGTCGATGGATTTGTAAATGCAACAAGTATCCGTAGCGACGACGCTGACAAAGGTAGTACGGCTTCCGATGGTGGTGCAGACGTCATCTCTATGGATAACTTTCCTGTATTGGCCACTAGCGGACGTGCAAACGCACTTTGGTTAGGTTATTTTGGTTTGGTGAACCAAACCAACCGCGCGATGTTTCAGATTGATAGTATCTCAAAAGCTGGGCAAGATGAGCAATTAAAAATTCAGGCTACCGCTGAAGCAAGGTTCCTGCGCGGATATGCCTACTTTATGCTTGTACGCTTGTTTGGCAGAGTACCCAAGTTTGAAACCTGGTCTTCCGATCCTGCAAAGCAAAATAATATACCGCAGAGCAGTGCCGCAGAAATCTATACATTTGTCGAAGAAGACCTGAAATTCGCAGCACAAAACCTTCCGGATAACTGGGATAGCAAATTTGTGGGCCGAGCTACGAAAGGAGCGGCAAATGGAATCTTAGCCAAAGTCTATATTACACAGCAAAAATGGCAACAAGCGTATGATGCTGCCAATATGGTGAAGGGTTCCGGTTTATATGACCTATCTCAGAATTATGCCGATATATTTTCTGAAAAAGGTGAAAATGGAAGAGAATCAATTTTCGAAATTCAGGGTACTGCATCGGCGGATGAAACCACTAAAAACGGTATTCAGTATGCGAATCTGCAGGGCGTACGGGGATCTGGAAATTGGAATTTAGGATGGGGATGGAATACTCCAAGCGCTGCGCTCGAAGCGGCTTACGAGCCAGGAGACCCAAGAAAAGCCAGGACTATTCTTTACGCTAGCGTTGCGGGGAAGACCAATGTATCCATGTACAACGAGCCTATGCCGGTTTATCCAGCGGACGTACCGAACCCGATGTATAACCATAAAGTGTTAAGCGATCCTGCTATGAGAAATAGTATAAGTCGCGGTTCCTGGTGGATGAATGTTCGCATTCTTCGTTATGCCGACGTAGTGTTAATGCTAGCGGAATCCGCTAATGAGCTTGGAAAGAGCGAGGAAGCACGTACTTTACTCAATTCAGTGCGCGAGCGCGCGCGTCGCGGAGCTGCTTCCGGTGTACTACCTGATGTCACTGACACCGATCAAGCCTCTTTACGCAATAAAATACGTCATGAGCGAAGAATCGAATTGGCAATGGAGCACGACCGCTTCTTCGATTTAGTACGTTGGGGAATAGCTCAAACTGCTTTACATGCTGCCGGCAAAACTAACTTCCAAAACTCGCGCGATGTTTTATTGCCGATTCCGCAAACGCAGATCGACTTAACCAAAGGCGTATTAACGCAAAATCCGGGATACTAGTCCTATTCGAACCAATCAATTTGAAAGACATGAATAAATTATTCTCTAAAATATCACAGAGCTTCATGGTCATCCTGCTGATGACCCTGGCTTTCTCCTGTAAAAAAGACGGGAACCCCAATAAATTGCCAGATGCAGATATATCCTCTTCCCAGGTTGCTCCTACGGATGGCTATATCCGGATCCTCGCTATCGGGAACAGTTTTTCGGAAGATGCGATAGAATCCCATCTTTATGAATTGGCAAAGGAGAGCGGTAAAACCGTAATCGTTGGAAACCTTTATATCGGTGGAGCTTCTTTAGAACTTCACAAAAGAAATATAGAAAACAGCGGAGCTGCCTATGAGTATAGAAAGATAGGTGCTGATGGTCTGAGGAAAGTGTTTCCGAAAATCTCCATCGAGACGGCTTTACTTGATGAACATTGGGATTATATCTCCTTCCAACAGGTCAGTCAAAATTCCGGGCAAATCCAGACGATAAAAGATGCACTCCCGACTGTATTTAATATGGTTAAAGAAAAAGCCTTAAATCCGAATGTTCAGTACGTTTATCATCAGACATGGGCATATCAGCAAAACTCTACACATGAGGGTTTTGCCAACTACGACAAAAATCAGATGAAGATGTATCAAGCGATCGCTGATGTTTCTAAACAAGTGAAAGATATTGTTCCGATCAATATCATTATACCCGCAGGAACAGCCATACAAAATGCACGCACTTCGCTCGTCGGTGACAACTTTACTCGAGATGGATATCACCTAACCATTCCTTTTGGTCGTTATATCGCTGCTTGTACCTGGTTTGAGACCTTGTTTAAAAAGTCAGCAGTTGGCATGGCCTACAAACCAGCAGGACTCTCCACTTTCGAAAGCTCCATTGCACAAAATGCTGCACATTTCGCTGTATTAAAACCGTTTGAAGTGACACAGATGACGGATTTCCAAGGCGGTGCTGGTGGTCCTTTAACGAGCGCAGTATTGATTGACTTCGGCAATAATGCTGCATCGGATCGCTGGAATCAGCTGAGCTCGTTTTTAGCGGGAACCTCGGCAAGTCTGAAAGATAGTTTGGGATCTTATACCGGTATTAAAGCAACCATTACGGAGCGTTTTAACGGTGTAAATGCCGACGGACCGACAACAACCACGACTCCATTAAATATGCCTGCAAACGTCTCTAAATATGCTTACTTCGGAAACACGAAAGGAGACTTCGGTGGTATGCGTGTTGTGCAGTCCAAAGTCGAGCTTACTGGACTGGATAAGACTCTAAAGTATAATCTTTCGTTTTTCGGCGCACGCGGCGGGGTCAGTGACAATCGTGAAACGAAGTACATCTGCAAGGGCGCAAATGAAGTTTCAGTGGCACTTAATACGTCGAGCAATTCCAGCAAAATTGCAATTGCAAAAGGGGTGCAACCGGACGCTAATGGTAAAATAACCATTACTATCACTGCAGGCGAGAATAATAATAATGGTACAGGATTCTTCTACGTTTCAGCGCTTCGCCTGATGTCGGGTAATTAAGATTGATAGAACAATATTGTAGTGTGAAAGTCAATTGCATGAGGCTGCCTCCAAAGGCAGCCTTTATGCATTGATGAAATGATATCAATCCCCTCTATACAGCTTCGCTGTATCTATTAATCCAGACAAATCTCTGCCATAGTTTTTACGCTTCCCCTCCTGACCTATAGGAACAGCCTCAAAATGCACATAGGAGACTTTTAACATCCTTTGATTATTAAGTTCGGGATGGGCACGAATAACAGTGTCTACCCAGAATTCACTAGGGATATACCCTACAGTTCGACTACTTATATCAGTACCATCTACCTCCAGAACTACTGGGTTCATGTCAAACCGTTTAAAGTTACGGTTTCGAATGTATCCAATTCCGTTACTATCTACATTTAATACGTTTTTAGATAGGTTAGATCGTATCAAAGTTATCCGACCTGTAAATCCTTTAGGAACTGTAATCGTTAGTTTGGGTGTATAAACCTTATATGATAGAATAATTGACGCTAATGATAAAATAACAGCGAACGTGATTGTGAATTTTAAATTATCGAATATTTCCGAAAACAGTTTTGCAATAGCAGCAGAACCAATAAAAAGTGTAACCAGTATTACTACAGCACCGATTTGCGAAGGAAAAGAGAATGATGGGATACGGGACAATAATAACCCTAGCAAGAGCAACAATCCAATTGTAAATATCCAAAGAGTGATTATTAATATGTTAAATTTCATATACGAGAAATCAATTGATAGTAGAACGTTTGCCTCAGATCATTTTAACCCTTACTATATGTCTGAACAGCGGATTTGCAGAAACTCATGAAAAAATACGAATATTTCGGTTGGAAACTGTAATAAAAAAATAAAGCTTGAGACAATCGGGCGACCGCTCAAGCTTTAAATAAAACCTCTTATCGAGGTAATCAACCTAAACCTAAGACAAAGGTAGATAAATTATTTTGAAAATCGCAAATATATTTGTGTAATTAAAGGCTGTACTTTAATGCAAAAACATTAACCAGTTGGAAATCAGGATATTAATTTTAAAAGATAAAGGTTTTCAAACGGGGAGAATGAAAACCTTTAATAACCAATTATAAACCTAAATTATGATGACACAAAGATAGTGTACATTCTACACTTTTGCAAATATTTTTTAAAATATTTTAAGAATCCCCCTCCTAGCCTATTAGAAAGCAATACCGTATATTTGTAATTAAACAAAAAGGAATTATATGTTCACAGGAATCATCGAAACCATTGGAACCGTTCAAAAGATTGAGTCAGAATTATCAAACCTTCATTTCTATATAGAATCCGCTATCAGTGATGAATTAAAAGTGGATCAAAGCGTATCGCATAATGGCGTTTGTTTAACGGTTGTCCAATTGGAGCCTGGCGTACATAAGGTTACTGCGATTAAAGAGACGCTGGAGAAAAGTAATCTGGGCATGCTGAAAGAAGGTGATGCGGTCAATCTAGAACGCTGTACACAAATTGGCGGCCGATTAGATGGGCATATCGTTCAGGGCCATGTAGACCAAACCGCAATCTGCGTTGCTGCAGATCCGCAAGATGGAAGTGTGCTATTTACTTTTGAGTATGAACCCGGCCATAAAAATATAACCGTTGAAAAGGGATCTATCACAGTTAATGGTATTAGTTTGACAGTGGTAAACTCGGAAAGAAATAGTTTTTCTGTAGCAATTATTCCCTTTACATTGGAACATACGAACATGAAAGATCTACAAGTCGGTCAAACGGTAAACCTGGAATTTGATATAATCGGGAAATATGTTACTCGAATTATGGAGCTACGAGGGTAATATTGGAATCACGCACGACAATAATCGGTTGAGTTTCTACTCTCTTAATCGAACATTTGACGCGGGAAATCTAAAAAAGCATTTTTGAATTTAGAAAACAGTCGAGGAGCCGTTTAATGAAACGGCTCTATTTTTTATAGTATTCTCCCTCAATTACAGCGAAAACCCCACTACCTCTTTCTTCTTTCTAGACTTAAATCGTTCTGGAACTATATTGAGAATCTCGTTCTTGAGCGTGTTGATCGCATGTTTTTTCACGTAGTTCTGTGGGGTCACTAAACTAATTTCTCTAACAGGTTCCGGAGATTTGAAATAGCGAATATGCTGCATCTGTTCATCATTATAACTAACAATGCTCATTTCAGGCAGTATCGTTATCCCACCATTCAAATCAACCATGCGCTTCAAGGTTTCCACACTTCCGGTATTATAGTCGAAAGTACCTTCTAAGGAGTGGTTATGCTTATAGTTGCAAATACTGAGCACCTGTCCACGCATGCAGTGCCCTTCATTCAATAACCATAGTTTATCTTCCGACAGCTCATCTGGACCAACCGCTTTCTTGCCAAACAGACCACTGCGTTCTGAGACATATGCGACGAAAGTCTCATAAAATAATGGCGTTTCTTGAATCGAAGGCTCATGTAAAGGAGTTGATAGTATCCCACAATCAAGCGTTCCGAGTTTTAATTCCTGAATAATCTGTTCGGTGGTATATTCCCAAATATGTAGTTTCAGCTTGGTGTATTTCTTCAAGAAGTTGGAAATCACATTGGGCAGTAAATAGGGTGCAACAGTAGGAATCACACCAATACGAAGATCACCTGTTAATTCTCCGCGCTCCGCTTGCAATAGTTCAGCGATCTTTTTACTTTCGGTCAGCACGGTACGCGCCTGTTCAATAATTTTCTCGCCAATCTCAGTCGTGACGACAGGTTGCCTGCTTCGATCAAAAATCTTTACCCCTAAGGATTCCTCTAGTTTTTGGATCTGCATACTCAGCGTAGGCTGCGTCACAAAACATTTCTCCGCAGCGGCTACAAAACTGCGGTAGGTATCTACCGCTATAATATATTCTAATTGAACAAGGGTCATGTTATAAATTTTAACTATACAAATGTACGAAGCGATTTACGCAAATGCTACTGACGCGTTTAAATAAGACAATTAAATAACTTTAATCTATCAATAGGAATTGCAATAAGAATCGAAATTCTAGTTTCCGAAAAGCTGGATTGGTTATTTAACAACAAAGGCATAGCAAATCGTTGCTATGCCTAAGCTCACTTAAATATTTATCAGAATTGACTATTGTTTATTTCTATAGCGCAACTCTAAATCTAGAATAATGTCTCTTTTCTTTCCTTCAATGAGGGAAAGATCACCAGCGACAAAAACGCCTTTTTTCCCGTTATGAATATTTCTAATTCCGTAAACACTGGATTCGTCGGCGGGGTCGGTCATACCTTCATAACGATATAGATAGTCGATCTCATAGTCTGCCGCTTCTACAGACAGCTCGTCAAACTCAATATTAAAATCTACGGTATAGCCTGAGTCTGTAAGATGTTTTAATGCTTCCGATGCTGAAGCGTACTTGTAAGTTGATTTCTCCATGGTATTAATCTTCTTTTAATTAAAAACAGCTAACTTTGCTTATTGTTTTATTAAAGAAACCACAATATTCATGGCTATCATCCCTCCTACAGCTAAAGACACACCCGCTGAAGCTTTCGAACGTCTATTAGAAGTCCTTTATACCCTGCGCGTTGAATGTCCGTGGGATAAGAAACAGACGATGGAAAGTCTTCGTCATTTGACTATCGAGGAGATGTAC
This sequence comes from Sphingobacterium sp. BN32, assembly GCF_030503615.1. Taxonomy (NCBI): domain Bacteria; kingdom Pseudomonadati; phylum Bacteroidota; class Sphingobacteriia; order Sphingobacteriales; family Sphingobacteriaceae; genus Sphingobacterium; species Sphingobacterium sp. BN32. The sequence continues at coordinate 1,666,682 of NZ_CP129963.1, read as the reverse complement.
GAATTGGCGGATGCTATTTTGGAAAATGATATGCCCGAAATCAAAAAAGAGCTAGGCGATATATTGATGCACTTGGTTTTCTATGCGCGCATCGCTGAAGAAGAAGAGCAATTTAATATTGTCGATGTTCTAAATGCGATCTGTGATAAATTGATTTCTAGACATCCGCATATTTATAGCGATACAATCGTAGAGAATGAGGACGACGTTAAACAGAATTGGGAAAGTTTAAAGCTCAAAGAAGGGAATAAGTCGGTTCTATCTGGTGTTCCAAAGAGTCTACCTGCATTGGTGAAAGCTTATCGCATCCAAGACAAGGTTCGAGGTGTTGGATTTGATTGGGAGGATAAAAAAGAGGTTTGGGCAAAGGTGGAAGAGGAACTTGCAGAGTTTAAAGCCGAATTTGACATCAATCAGGATGCGATAGATAAGGAACGTGCCGAGGCGGAGTTTGGTGATTTGTTGTTCTCGCTGATAAACTATGCCCGCCATATCGGCATCAATCCAGAAAATGCATTGGAAAAAACGAACAAGAAATTTATCTTCCGTTTCAGTTATCTTGAGGAGAAAGCAAAGGAAAATGGCAGGGAATTGAGAGACATGAGCTTGGAGGAAATGGATGTGTATTGGAATGAAGCCAAAAGCGTAAAATAATATCTTATTACGCATTCTTTTTAATATCTTTAAGCGTACCAAGGTTTCCCAACATGACATACTTCTTAAAGTTTCTTAAATGGTTATCGATTTCTCTCGTTAGCCTTATATTTGTTTTGCTTATTGCTATGTATGCCTTTGGCGTCGATTATATACTAAAGGGCGTTTATGTCATCTATATGCAGGGGCATCAAACCGCCTACTTGGATGATTATCGCTATTTCGACAACCATAAGATCGAGGCGGGGAGTCCACAACCCTGGCCAAAATCTACAGCTTACAATACCGTTCCGATTACCGATTCCTTGAAACGTATTCACGAGCGATGGGGTTCAGTAGCCTATGTCATCATCCATCAGGATAGCGTTTGGTTCGAGGAATACTATGGAGGATATTCAGACAGCTCAAAATCCAATTCTTTTTCGATGGCGAAAAGCATAACCGCTGCGATACTAGGAAAAGCTTTGGAAGAAGGAAAAGTAAGCGGCTTGCAACAAAAAGTGAGAGATTTTATACCTGAGCTTACCGGTCAATTCGCAGAAGCACTGACCATGGAAGATTTGGTATCGATGAGTTCGGGCATCACTTGGGACGAAAGTTATTATAATCCATTCTCGATTACAACACGTCTGTATTTTGATAAAGATATACAGGGCGCTATTCCTGCCCTTCCAGTCGACAAGAAACCTGGACAAAACTTTATCTATCAAAGTGGTGACACACAGATGCTGGGAATTGCGCTGCAAAGAGCTACAAAATCATCTTTGAGTGAACTGATGTCCAGCTATTTCTGGAAGCCGATGGGTGCCGAACATAGCGCAATCTGGCAGGTTGATAGCGAGAAAAACGGAATTGAAAAAGCCTACTGTTGTATCGCAAGTAATGCGAAGGACTTTGCCAGATTTGGAAAGCTCTATTTAAACCACGGCCGATGGAATGGACAGCAACTACTAGATTCAGCATATGTCGCAAACTCCATCCAACCTAGATATCCTGAATCACCACAATATGGCTATGGCTGGTGGATGGGCGAATATAAAGATAAGCCTTACTTCTATATGGATGGACATTTAGGGCAATACGTTATTGTGGTGCCGCAAGACGAACTGATTATCGTTCGCTTAGGTCATGCAATAGATAAAATCGGTCGTACCAATCCGCAATCCTCTTTCTATAATTTTATCGACCAGGCGTATCAGATGCTAGGCTCTCGTATTCAATAGGGTTAGCCTCGTCCTTCAGTAGTGTAATGAAAGTTTTATACCTTTGTTGCAATGAAAAATTTTGCAGCAATCTTCGATATGGATGGTGTTATAGCCCACACCAATCCCTATCATGCCAAAGCCTTTGAAGTATTTTTTGATCGTCACAAGATTTCTTACAACCAACAGCAGTTTGAACAGCATATGTATGGCAAGCATAACAGCTATATCTTTACGCATTTTTTCGGACGTAAGATCTTCGGTGAGGAATTGTTGACCTTAGAAGATGAAAAAGAAGGCCTGTTCCGTGAGATCTATAAATCAGAAGCGAAATCCCTTCCCTATTTACAAGAGTTCCTTACAGACCTCCAAGCACACGAATTTAAACTCGGGGTGGCTACTTCAGCACCACGTGCCAATATGGATCTTATTTTAGATGCACTTGCCATACGTCCATTTTTTCAGTCCACTTTGGGCAGTGAGAACGTAAGCCTACATAAACCACATCCGGAGGTCTATCTGAAATCGGCTGCTAATTTAGGCGTAGAACCAAAGCATTGTATGGTTTTCGAGGACTCCTTTTCGGGGATTACGGCCGGATTAAACGCAGGTATGCAGGTTGTAGGTGTATTGAGTTCGCATAAGCAAGAAGAACTGCCCGTGTGTACAAGCTATATCCCGAATTATAAGCATATCGATGCTAAACAGGTACTTAACATGATCCAGTCTTATGTGGGATAATGCCTTAGCATTAATACCAACACCGATGGGCTGGGTACTGTATTTTTTTTGTGCCATGCTTATCGGTACATCAAAAACCGGAATCCAAAACGTCGGGACGCTAGCCGTCCCACTATTTGCTTTATTATTCGGAGCAAAATACTCGACCGGCATTGTGCTAATTCTGCTTTGTATTGCTGATTTAGTCGCCGTCATCTACTATAGAAAACAATTCAACTGGTCGGAAGTTAAAAAGCTGCTACCCTTTGCAGTTATCGGTTTAATCATCGGGTTAATTGTTGGCGATTATATCGATGACCGAATTTTTAAAATCTTAATGGGCGCCTGTATTATCCTTGGCGTAGGAATTATGCTTTGGGGCAATCGGCAAGATAGAATAAACCAAAGTACGGAATTCACCAAGAAATGGTGGTACTCCCCTCTTTTCGGTCTCATAACAGGATTTTCAACGATGATAGGCAATGCCGCAGGCCCTACCTTAACGGTTTACCTCCTCTCAAAGAAATTAGATAAATTTACGCTAGTTGCAACAGGTGCCTGGTTCATTATGATCCTAAACTTCTCAAAAATTCCTCTCCAATTATTCGTCTGGAAAAATCTCTCTTGGGACGGATTTATCCTCAATCTTTTAGCAATTCCTTTCATCCTCTTAGGTGGTTTTTAGGCATTAAACTCGTCAAAATATTACCAGAACGCGAATTTAAAATCGTGATCCTAAGCTTGGTAGTTTTGTCGGCCATTTTGTTAGTAGTTAGTAGTTAGTAGTTAGTATTTAGACCTATGGCGGGTATAGAATTTAGACATTAGAGATCTGTCTGAGAATCTATTGGATTGCTTTTGTTTTGAACCTAGAAAGGAAGGATTTCTAGGTAGGCAGGATCTTGGCTTAAGACTGAATGCTATTTCACATTTACTATAACCATTTGTCTCCCATATCAAACCCCTTTCCGAGCGGCTCTGATTGGGTTATACATTGGGTTTACATTGGGTTTGAAAGGGCTTTGAGTAGACGAAAGGTAGATACGCCTTCGATCAATCTGTATTGCATGTTGATTTGAAAAAAGAAAAAAGTAGGATGGATGAGAATATGGTCAGGATATTCTTTGTCTGAACCAATAAAGGAAGGATTTAAGGATAGGCAGAATGTTCTTTGTCTGAACCAGGAAAGGAAGGATTTAAGGATAGGCAGAATGTTCTTTGTCTGAACCAGGAAAGGAAGGAAAAAAGGATATTCAGGATCTTGTGTCTAATGTCTAATATCTCACATCTATAGCCGCCCTAGGTCTAGATACTAACTACTAAGTACTAAGTACTAACAAAAAAGCCGTTCGAAAAGAACGACTTTTTTGTTTATTTATTCTGTTACCGGGACATCATTTGTTTCCGGTGCCTTATCAATCAGCTCCATGAATTGGTCTAATTTCGGCGTAATAATAATTTGTGTTCTACGGTTTCTAGCTTTACCTTCGGCTGTGCTGTTGCTCGCGATTGGGTTATATTCACCACGACCACCTGCAGTTAAGCGCTTAGGATCCACACCATAGTTGTTTTGTAACGCTTGTACAACAGACGACGCACGCAATGTACTTAAGTCCCAATTGTTACGGATATTTGCTTTATTGATCGGATCAGAGTCCGTGTTACCCTCGATTAGCACATCGTAGTCTTTGTAATCTTGGATAATCTTGGCAATCTTCGACAGCGTCTCTCCCGCTTTATCAGAGATTTCATAGCTACCGGATTTATAAAGCATATTATCCGATAACGAGATGTAAACAACACCTTTTAATACCTGAACATCAACATCCTTCATCTCTTCGCGGCTCAATGAACGCGTTAAGTTGTTCGTCAATACCATATTAAGCGAGTCGCTTTTTGCTTTGGTATTCACTAAATGTTGGATGTATTTATTTGATGCGTTGATCTCGTCTACGAGTTTCGAGATATTCGCATTTCCCTGGGAAGTATTGCTGATACTGTTATCTAAAGTCGCTTGCAATCTTGCTAACGCTTCTTTTAGCGAAGCATTGTTCTTGCGCTCCTGCTCTAGCTGATCTTCTAGGCTTTTTACTCTTGAACGACTTTCGGCTAGATCTACTTGACTCTTTTGGTATAGCTCAGCAAGATCTCTGTGCTGCTGCTCTAATGCTTGGTGCGTTTTCTTACTTACCCCGCAAGATGATATAAATAAGACGCTTAACAACACTAATGGTATACTTATACGTTTGATCATAACTTGATATATTAATTTCTTATTATTTCTAAGATAAGCAAAAGCGGTGCCTTTTATATGAATTCATTAATTTAAAATGTATAAGCGCCCTATTTTCAGGAATTTACCACATTGTTTTCGATAATCATAAAGAAATCAGCACTATGGTGTAGCTATTTTGTAACTGGAGATTATTAAGAGATCGAAGAGATTTTCTAATAGCGACAGGTTGATTTGGTGAAATTGCACATCAAATGCGATAAAAATCTCATTCGAAATACCTTGAATTATGAAAAAAGAGAGGAAAAATGCATAAAATAAATAGGCTTAAAAATTAATCAGGCTCATTTTCAGTATAGTATCAAATAAGTTTTGGAGAGAGATTAAAAATTTCTACTTTTGTCGCGGAGAGTTGGCAGAGTGGTCGAATGCGGCGGTCTTGAAAACCGTTAACTGTCACAGGTTCGGGGGTTCGAATCCCTCACTCTCCGCACAAAAAGCTTCAATCGTGAGATTGGAGCTTTTTTGCGTAGTGAGGGTTCGAACCTTGGGCTGGCCGGGGTTCGATTCTGGAAGGTTCAGGGCTGTGTTTGGGGAATGTGGGGCTGAACCAATCCCTTACTCTCCGCACAAAAAGCTTCAATCGTAAGATTGGAGCTTTTTTGCGTAGTGAGGGTTCGAAACTTGGATTGGCCGGGGTTCGGTTCTGGAAGGTTCAGGGCTGTGTTTGGGGAATGTGGGGCTGAACCAATCCCTCACTCTCCGCACAAAAAGCTTCAATCGTAAGATTGGAGCTTTTTTGCGTAGTGAGGGTTCGGACCTTGGGCTGGCCGGGGTTCGATTCTGGAAGGTTCAGGGCTGTGTTTGGGGAATGTGGGGCTGAACCAATCCCTCACTCTCCGCACAAAAAGCTTGAATCGTGAGATTGGAGCTTTTTTGCCTAGTGAGGGTTCGGACCTTGGGCTGGCCGGGGTTCGATTCTTATTCGGGTTGTATCTCTATCATCTATAGAGATATATCGTTTCTCTTTATTTTGACGCCCGTGTTTATCGACGCATGCGATCAACGAAAGAAATACAAATGAGATATATAAAAATATTGGAAAATATTGCAAATGCATAACCTAAGTCTCCCTGAAAATTTTGATGTATACAAAAATGATAAAGCGATAGTATTTTCTTTAATTCGGCTCCAACCGCTCCCAAAGATCCGAATATTCAATGGCAATATGTAGACTAACCTGAAGTATCCCACGCGAAATTTTTAGAGCCACCATAGAGAAAGCTTTAATTTGGACGCTTAAACCCAATAGCTAGGATATAATTCTATACCAATCTTTCATTTTCAAACATTTACGATATTGTTTTCCACAAGGCAATAAGTGTTTCATTATTTTAACTATAATTACATTGTATTTACAATAAATTAAGTTTAGCACGTATGGAGAAGTTTGAATTATTCGAAAATGAACGAGCAACAGCATATGATAGTTTCGTCAAGAATTGGATTCCAAATTACGGTACTTTTTTAAATATGCTCCCCCATCTTTTCAACGATACCAGGAATGATAAGCTTTTAGCTGTCGGTTGTGGAACAGGAAATGAGATTCTGGTACTAAAAAAGAACGGTTATTCGGGTTCTATCATGGGCATCGACCCTTCGCCGGAAATGATAGCGCAAGCGACGGATAAGTTGAAAGAGTATTCGGATATCGTCCTTAAAGAAGTCTTGGTTTCTCAACTGACCATAGATCATCAGTTTAATGCGGCAACTTTGATATTGATACTTCATTTCCTCAAAGACGATGGAGAGAAGCTCGATCTTCTTCGCGATATTTCCATTCGACTAGAACCGAAAGCCTTGTTGATTATGCTCGATATTACAGGGAATGAGAAAGAAATTAAAAAGAATTTAGAGATACTGAGGAAACTCTTACCCGAAGATATGGGGCAGGATGAGATTTCTAAACGCATGGATCGTATTTATCATGAGCTGCAGCATGTTTCGGAAGAAAGAATCATCGAGTTATTTATTGAAGCTGGATTCGAAGAACCAACCAAGTTCTTTCAAAGTACAGTCTACATGGGCTGGATGGCGAGAAAGAAGGATTAAAATTTACTGTGATGCAAAATCTTTAGAAAGCTGATTAACAGTTGCGGAGTCGAGATGGCTCCCTGAATGAATAATAACTTGATACTTAAACAGCGTCGACTCACCTTTTCCGAGTTTAAAATTCAATGTTTCCTTTCCTTTACTAAATACATTTTGTCCTAATGGATTAGCCGCGAACAAACCGTATCCTCGAGCGAACCAATACGTTGGATAGCCGATATTTTGAGGGTGATCTAATATAATCAGACTCACCTCTTCTTGATTGATAACGGCGTTCAACATTGCCCAACGCCCGCGAGTGCCAAATACATCATCTCCCATTTTCCCTTCGCTACTGTAATACAGGCCGGTGACACCCTGATTATCTACTCGAGGCTCAGGATCTTCAATGCCATTAGCATTGGTAAAGGTGGTTTTTTGCAGATAAGGCTGCTCCAATTCTCTTGCCACGCGAATGGCCAATAATCCCTCCTTATTATCATCAAAAGAAAGATCACGTAAAGCTTGTAATCTTACTCCAATAGTAATTATAATTTGCCCTTCCTTCGATATATTGAATTTATAAATACACTGCTCACTCAATAGTGGTTCTGACCTTGGAGAAAGCCAAAGCTTCGAAACTTGCAGCGAAGCGGCATCGTTGATCACTTTGATGCTATCAACATTCTGATGAACAATTGCCCCGTATTTCATTCTCTCCTCTACTGATCGAGCCGTTGAGTTATTCCAAAAATCTAAACCATTGACATCTCCATAATTAAACCAAAGCCCCATTTGATGAGGATGGTCTGTCCTTTCGTTTGCGCGAGGTTCAATCGGCCATCCTCTGGTAATGTTATTTCCACTTCTTGTCATCAGGGGGAACAGTATTGGCTTTTTCAGACTATCAGCGTAGAGGTATGAAGTATAACGTTTTCCGTCTAAAAGAATATCAATACGTTGGCTAGCAGGATTCTCGACAATGGAGAACCTTTCTGCATTGGTATTCCCGGTTTGCAGGGTTTTGGAAGGCGCGCAAGAACTCAATGCCATTACAAGGCAACATGGCAAGATCAGTAAGTTTGAGAGTTTATTCTTCATCAATACTTCAGTGTGGATACAAAAACCTGTTTTTCAGAGATCAAGATACGAAACTATAGCAAATTGAATCGCTGTTTATCTTATTTTCTGAGATATCTTTCGGCATCATTATTACGAATCAAACCCCTCGATGGCGATTTGAAATTTTTTAAAAATTAAAAAGTCCCTAACAATAATGCACCCCTTGTGTTATATCATTAGTATCGAGGCTTTGAATGAGCGATGATCATCAATAGCAAGCCTTTTTAATTAAATACCAATAAACTATGGCAATTAAAGCAGAAAACGACCCGAAAATCAGTAAAGACATCAGAGCATTTTTAAAAGAGCTGAACAGTGCTGGTGGAAAGCCGATGGAAGAAATGACTCCTAATGAAGCGCGTAAAGTTCTCGAAGATGCACAGAAATCCGTGAAAGTAGATGTCTCTGGTATTACCGAAAAGGAGCTAGAGATCAGTAAAGATGGGCTAACCATCAAAGCAATAGTGGTAAAACCAACAGCTACAAAGGATGAAAAATTACCTGTATTTATTTTTATCCACGGTGGTGGTTGGGTTTTAGGAGACTACCCTACGCATAAACGTTTAGTTCGTGACCTTGTATTGCATTCTGGTGCTGCAGCTGTGTTCGTCGATTACTCCAGATCCCCAGAGGCCAAGTATCCGACGGCGATCAATGAAATTTACGCTGTAACGGAATGGGTAGCCGAGCATGGCGATGAGATTGGCGTTGATGGCAAGAATCTCGCTGTTGCCGGCAATAGTGTTGGTGGTAATATGACTGCGGTAACCTGCTTAATGGCTAAAGATAAAGGCGGACCGGACATCAAATTCCAATTGCTATTATGGCCAGTTACTGATGCAGATTTCAGTCGCGCGTCCTTTAAAGAATATGCAGAAGGACGCTTCCTAACCGCTAACATGATGAAATGGATGTGGGATAATTACTTGCCTGAGAAAGAAAAAAGGAAAGAATATTATGCAACGCCTTTCAACGCACCCTTGGATAAATTAAAAGGCTTACCTCCTGCTCTGGTTCAATTAGCAGAAAACGATATCCTTTGTGATGAAGGATTGGATTATGCGCGCAAATTGGATGAAGCAGGCGTGCCAACAGTAATACAAACGTTTAATGGTTTCATTCATGATTTTGGACTGCTAAACCCACTAGATCATATCCCTGCCGTAAAATTCGCAACAGAATTAGCAGCGCTCGGCCTTAAAAAAGCTCTTTTTGGAACCAAGTAAATTAGAGATAGCCACCCCAGTGCACATTTCCAGCAAAAGCCCTGGGGCAAGGAATTCTCTATCCTCGATCCAGATTCCAACTTGATAACCTTTGGAGAACAATGAAAGGCGTAGCAACATTGAATTCAAACTGTATATCATATCGTCTTTCCCGTTTACTTCAATTTCAGAAATGAGCTCGAGAACCCAAGCCCTTCGGCAAAATTATAAACGGGAAAAGTAAGAGAGACGATTATCCAAATCCTGTTCGCTTTGTTGTAAATCTATCTCAGCTTGTGTTCCTTTTTGTATCGATATGAGGGAAAATGTATACTGACTCGTACGCATAATCAGCAATTTTTTGTAAATTTTATTCCATGAAAAAGGAGATTATTATCGATGGCTTTGCCATCCATAACAAGAAATCGTTGTTCGAGGAGATCAACCGTGCGTTCATGAGCGAAGAGGATTGGGAAATTGGCGAAAGCTTAGATGCGATCAATGATATCCTATACGGCGGAGTCGGAACAATCAAAGGAAATGAGCCCATTCGGTTAGTTTGGAAAAACTTTGAAGCGAATAGCGAACTATTCGGATTAGAATTTACCGCAAATTATTATAAAGAGAAATTAATGCATCCGGAAGTGTTTGATACCGAAAATATTCAAACCTTGCTCGATCAATTAGCGAATGGAAAGGGTCAGACTTATATGGACATCATCTCAGAAATTATTGCCGAACATCCAAACATCGAGTTAGTCAAAGCCTAATCAATAAATATATTGCCTCCTCTATATTTTAGCTGATAGCCGACTTTAGTGTCGACTATTAATTAACCAGGCATATAGATAACCTCTATTCAATATCTAAAGATTCAATAGGTAAATTCTATACTTTAAGCTTAATCTATAATTATTCTTTGGGTTCTTTTTGGTAATTTTAATCAAGCGATTACAAAAGGGTTGCGGAACCACAGTTAACTCGCTTGTAATGACCCAATAATGAAAAAATAATTAAAAACATTCAATAGAAACTTACACAAATGGAAAACGGATCAAACGACATCAGCAAATGCCCATTTCATAATGGCAGTATGAACAAAATTAAGGTTGCAGGTGATGGCACTTCCAACCAGGAATGGTGGCCCAATAGACTAAAAATCGAACTTCTTCGCCAAAACTCAAATGTGTCTAATCCAATGGATGCTGACTTTAATTATGCGAAAGAATTTGAAAGTTTAGATTTAGCAGCAGTAAAAAAAGACCTTCATGAATTAATGACCGACTCTCAGGACTGGTGGCCTGCGGATTTCGGACATTACGGTCCCCTATTTATTCGCATGGCATGGCATAGTGCCGGGACTTATCGTGTTGGCGATGGTCGTGGAGGTGCAGGAGCCGGACAGCAACGTTTTGCACCTTTGAATAGTTGGCCAGATAACGTGAGCTTAGATAAAGCACGTCGTCTATTATGGCCTATCAAACAAAAATATGGCAAGAAAATCTCTTGGGCCGATTTATTGATCCTTACTGGTAACGTCGCATTAGAATCGATGGGTTTCAAAACCTTTGGATATGCCGGCGGTCGTGAGGATGTATTCGAACCGGAGTTAGATGTATACTGGGGATCAGAGAAAACATGGTTGGGTGGCGACGTCCGCTATGCACATGGATCTGAAGGCGTAGAAGAAGCACACGGTGTCCTTTCTGCAGACGATGATGCCGATGGCAAAATACACTCTAGAGACTTGGAGAATCCATTAGCCGCAGTACAGATGGGGCTTATCTATGTAAACCCTGAGGGACCAGACGGTAACCCGGATCCACTTGCCGCTGCCAAAGATATCCGCGACACCTTTGGCCGTATGGCGATGAATGATGAGGAGACTGTAGCGTTAATTGCCGGTGGTCACACTTTTGGTAAAACACATGGCGCAGGTCCTGCAGACAATGTGGGCAAAGAGCCAGAAGCAGCTGATATGGAAATGCAAGGTCTAGGCTGGAAAAGTAGCTTCCGCTCTGGCGTTGGTGCCGATGCTATCACGAGTGGCCTGGAAGTAACATGGACAACTACGCCGACACAATGGAGCAATAACTTCTTTGAAAACTTATTCAGATATGAGTGGGAATTAACGAAGAGCCCTGCGGGCGCTCACCAATGGGTAGCAAAGGATGCGGAAGATACAATCCCACATGCTTTCGATCCGAATAAGAAACAACGTCCAACGATGTTGACAACGGATATTACCCTACGTGTAGATCCTGAATTCGAAAAGATTTCGAGACGGTTTTATGAAAACCCAGACCTGTTTGCCGATGCATTTGCACGCGCATGGTTCAAACTGACGCACCGCGATATGGGACCATCGTCTCGATACTTAGGACCTGAAGTTCCTAACGAAGAGTTGATTTGGCAAGATCCAATCCCGGCAGTAAATCACCCATTAGTGAATGCAGATGACGTCGCAGCATTGAAAGCGAACATCCTGAATTCAGGATTAACCATTGCCGAGATGGTATCGACAGCTTGGGCATCAGCATCGACCTTCCGCGGTTCTGACAAGCGCGGTGGAGCCAATGGCGCACGTATTCGTTTAGCACCTCAGAAAGATTGGGAAGTAAACAATCCTGCTCAATTGCAGAAAGTATTGAATACCCTAGAAGGAATTCAAACTGCTTTCAACAATGGACAAGCCGATGGTAAGAAAGTATCCTTAGCCGATTTGATTGTCCTTGCAGGTGCTACCGGTATTGTTGAAGCCGCTAAAAAAGCTGGCGTAAAGATTACTGTTCCATTTACACCAGGCCGTATGGATGCCAGTCAAGAACAAACAGATATCGAATCAGTAAGTTACTTAGAGCCTATTGCCGACGGTTTCCGTAACTATAAGAAAGCAAGATATACCGTATCCACAGAAGAGCTATTGATTGATAAAGCTCAATTGTTGACTCTAACAGCGCCTGAGTTAGTCGTATTGTTGGCAGGTATGCGCGTATTAGAAACCAATTACGATGGTTCTAAACATGGTGTATTCACCGACAGACCAGGTCAGTTAACAAATGATTTCCTTGTGAATTTATTAGACATGAATACTGCTTGGGAAGCAGTTGGTCCAGATAAAGAACTTTATCAAGGTAGAGACCGCAAAACTGGTGCTGTAAAATGGACAGGAACGCGTAATGACCTCTTGTTCGGATCGAATTCGGAATTAAGAGCAGTTGCAGAGGTTTATGCTTCAGCGGATGCTAACGAAAAGTTTGTAAAAGATTTCGTCGCTGCATGGCACAAAGTGATGAACGCTGACCGCTTTGATATCAAAAAGTAGCTTTTCATATAATTCATAATATATTTTTTTGTAATTAGTATGGGCTGTACTATCGAAAGATGGTACAGCTTTTTTTCTACCTAATTGGTTCAGGTCACTGCCTATCTAGTTTAGGATTTCCTTTTGCCGAAGATTTCCAACTCGCTTTTTATCAAGTGAGGCCATTCTTTAATTGCATCTTTAATGTACTGCTCACCGTGTTTTTCACCCATTAGTTCGGCCATCTTATTGGCCTGGGTTTGAACGTGGTTAAGAAAAGCTTTATTAGGATCCGATAGTCTTTTATTTGCGTGATTGCCCTGACGGTAATCTTCTGTCTTTTTCTTTTTATTTCCCATTGCTGTAAAGGTACATCAAAAATAGACTATTCCATCGAACCTAGCATCCGATAAGTCCCTAAAATAATCACTAAATTACTTCCCTGGAATTTCTTCCTTCAACACTTTCTCCCCTTTTAGATCAAAGTAAGTACAGGTGTATTCATTCAAGTCCACTTTCCAGGAAGCAATTCCATTGACAGCACACATTTTCACAAAGTATGGGAAATCTGTTTTTCCTTCTTGGTGCTCTTTTAATTCTTTGGCGAACTGTTGGGCGTTCAGGTTTTCATTGATATTTAGCGGATCATATTTTGCGGGCGAATGTGCTTTAAAAGGTTCTTCGCCGTAGTAGACCTCTGACCCATTGCTTACCAGGAAATCAAAGGCTGTAACTCCTAGTTCTTTGATTTCCTGAATGTACTTAGGAAAGTCAGCACCCGTTTTTACTTTCGCATGGGCATCATCAATTTGTTGGATTGTGAACATATAGTTTGTGTGATTATCTTTCCACCAGTTCCTTTACCTCTTCACCATACATGTCGACTTTCAGCTCTTTCACTTTAAACAATTGCGACCAGCGAATAAAGGTTCCAATGAAAACAATCCCCATCAACAACATGGCTATCCCTGCTAGACTTGCCAATAGGTATTGTTCGTTTGGCAAATATATGTCTTTCACTTGTACATAACCCGCCCAAAATGTGATGATTGCCATAAATATACCGGGGATAGCGGCGCAGAGTGCGTATTTCTTTCTGTTCATACGAATCAACATGGTTGTACACACAATCAGACCACAGGCAGCAAGCAATTGATTCGATATTCCAAATAATGGCCATATGCTGCTGACATTCCCTGTATAAACTAAGTAGCCCCATGAAAAGGTGAAGATAGCACTACATAAAATAACCCCAGGCCACCAGTTCTTATCTTTAAAGGCCGGAATTACCGATCCCAACATTTCCTGAAGGAAGAAACGTCCGACGCGTGTTCCGGCGTCAATGGCTGTTAGGATAAATACGGCTTCAAACATAATCGCAAAGTTGTACCAATACGCCATGACGTTGTCCATAAACGGAACCTTATCGAAAATATGCGCCATCCCCACAGCAAGCGAAACGGCTCCTCCTGTTCTGCCGTGCAAATCGATGCCAATACGGTCAATAAAATGCTGCAGATCTACGGCGTGCAATTCCGGATGCGTAGCAAGGAATTGGTCATAAGCAGCGACAGGTGTGTTAATCGCAAAATAATCACCAGGCATCAACGTACATGCTGCGATTAATGCCATGAGTGCGACAAAGCCTTCTACCAGCATCGCACCATAGCCAACAAAAAGAATTTCGCGCTCATTGCCGAGCATCTTCGGCGTTGTACCGGTCGCAATGATGGCATGAAAACCTGAGATAGCACCGCAAGCAATTACAATGAAAATAAATGGTAGTACCGGGCCACCAATAACGGGGCCACCACCATGGATGAAGCTAGTGAAGGCAGGCATTTGAATAGTTGGAGCGACAAAGATAATTCCGATGGTCAACATCAATATCGTTCCAATTTTGAGGTAAGTCGACAAATAATCGCGTGGTACCAAAAGCAACCAGATTGGCAATACCGAAGCAAAGAAACCATAAACGGCTATGGCGATGGATATGGTGCCAATGCTCCAATTGAATAGGTTCGCAATGGCAGGCATCTCCATCAGGTTATGTCCTGAAATAATACCGACGATTAACAATACACCGCCTAAGATACTAGCAAATGTTACCGAACCTTCTCTATAGCGCATGATTAGTCCCATAATGATCGCAATGGGCATGGTTAAGATAATGGTAAATAACGACCATGGCGCTTCGTGCATGGCTGAGATACAGGCTAGTGATAATCCTGCAAGAGTTAATATGAGGATAAATAATACTGCGAGCCCAGCTATTGTACCAATGGGTTTTGAGATTTCTTTGGATGCGATAGTCGCTAAGCTTTCCCCCTTATGTCTCACCGACGCAAAAAGAACAACCATATCGTGCACACCTCCGCCCAATACACAGCCAATTAATATCCATAAGGCACCCGGCAGATAACCGAACTGAGCGGCTAAAACAGGCCCTACAAGCGGTCCTGCAGCGGCGATTGCAGCAAAGTGATGCCCGAAAAGCACTTTTTTATCAGTTTTTACATAGTCTTGTCCATCGGCAAATTCTACGGCCGGCGTCGTAATTTTAGCATTTAATCGGAGCACCTTATTGGCAAGGAAGATTCCATAGAATCGATAGGCAATAGCAAAAATAAGCAGCGAGGCAAAGATCAATGTCAGCGCATTGATCCCATTTAAGTCGATCATAATTTTTCTTTTTGGTAATTCAGTTACAAAAATGGAGAGCAAACGGTTTAGGTAAAGCTCTCCATCGTGGTCTAAATTTAAGCAGAATTAATCGTTATGCATAACATCTAATTTCAAAAACGCGTGCATTTTCGTCTTCCTGTGCTTTTTTAGCAACTAAACGGACGCGGTCTGCCGAGATACCTTCGAAGCTATGTACAACTTTTCGCAGAATATTCTCTGTCACCTCTTCCTTCTTCACCAGCGTACTGCCCTTATATAATTCTAAGTTATAGTCCATTAGCATTTCAGGCTGTCTTCCTCTTTTCTGATTTTTCATCACACTCGCTTCACCGGATAAACGTAAATGACGATTGAGTCCTGAATCGAATGTGAATTCTACAAATTTCAAATTATGGGGCTTGTTCCAGCTAAGCTCGATATACTGTTCGCCCGAAGCTAGACTCGCTCGCCACTGATGGCTATCTCCGTCTTGCACGTCGCGGTTATAACCGTCGATCACTTTTTTGGCTTCGAAGCCGGCAAGTTCTGCAGAGGCAGTTACCTTAGCTTGCTTTGCCAAATCGAGGTTATCTTCGTTTTTCACTTTCAGAATCGCTTGATCTTGACGTAGTAAAACCTGCTGATATTCTTTTAGTTTCGTTTTGTTTTCATAGAGTTTTCGCGGCGTCAGATTTTCTTTGACGCAGAAAGCTGCAGCGGTGCCAATGGCTTGTCCCATGGTTGCACAAGTCGCCATCACGCGGGTTGTAGAAAGTGCAATATGAGACACCGAGACGTTCCGCCCTGCCATTAGTAAATTATCAAAAGTTTTGCTATACAGGCTGCGTAATGGTATAGAATAAGGCCCCTTTAAAGCGATCGATCGGAATGGGCTGAGCGAAGTGTCATCCATCCCCGCCGGCAAGTGGTCATCCAATGGCCAACCACCGTAAGCTACGCGATCTTCAAAGTTCTCTTGTTTCAAAATATCGTTTTGCGTCATAACGTAATCTCCGGTAATGCGTCGGCTCTCCCTTTTGCCAGGAATGGAACCAAACCATGATAATGCCCAGTTTGCGGATTCAGGATGATTTCCAGAATTCTTGATGTAATCCCAAACACCAAATACAACTGCCATGAGATCATGGCGGATCTTTTGTCCATCATGTACGATATTCTCAAGTCCTCCCAATTCAATCCACCAATAACCGTACTCCCAAGAATGGATTCTACGATGCTTAAAGTCGGAGAACTCATATTTTCGGGCCCAGCTAGGCGCTTTAAATGGCATCGGTTTATCATGTTTTTGGGATTGGAACAGAAGGCTGTTTCCCATGGTGATATCGTCGCGAACTTCAAGCCCCAACGCCTCATTGTATTCCGATTTTGCCTCACGACCGCGCATAAATTCGGCACCTGCTAATGCGGCCAAAGTTCCATCACCCGTACAATCAGCGAAGTATTTTGCCTTTACATTGTATATTTCTTCCGTTTGTGAACAGTAGGCTTGTATTTCGTCGATCTTCTTCCCTTTTGTTTTCACATTATAAAGCATGCTGTCAAACAACAGAGTGATATTCGGATTTGAGACAATTTTATCATACATCACATAGTCCAACATTTCCCAGCAACGCTGCGGGTTAATATACGACTCGGTCAACATTACCTCTTCGAGCAGCCCCGTTTCTCGCCACACCTGTCCTAAGGCTGTGGAGCCACAAATATGCATGCGTATTTCGGAACTGGCATTTCCACCCAATCTCGAACGATTTTGAATTAAGATTACTTTCAACCCATTTCGAGCGGCAGCAAGCGCGGCACAGAAACCTGCCATCCCTCCGCCAGCCACTAGATAGTCGGTTTCTAAATTACGGATAGCAAATACAGATTCTGGTCCTTTCAGCTCACTTTCCATTATTTGCTTGTCGGTGAGTGTTTTCGCAATTACCGGATCCACCAGTAATGCTCCAGAGCCAATCCCTATGGCTTTTAAAAAGTCTCTTCTATTGTTTTTCATAATTTAAAATTTTTGCGATTAGTTCTTTCTGCTTTGGAGATGCCTTTTCTTGTGCGCTAAAAGCTGTTAAAATGCTTTTCGTCTGCTCGTTGGCTGCAGAAATAGAGTTTATAATTTCAGTAATTACATGTGGTTTCATCCTATCTAATTGTTTCAAGATAGGATTGTATTGATTGGGATCTTTTAGCACTTCGGTTTCCAAAACGTCGATAGCGTAATGTGGCGTAAAATCATCTTTCGCAAATAGCAGGTTGATAACCTCTTGTTTATACTTCTTCTCTTCCGTCGGTTCCAAGTGCTTTAAGAAATATTCCTGATAGACCGGCACTTCCGACTTAGCAAAATAACGCTGCCACTGGCGCTTCTGATATTGTTGATTCGCTAATGTATGCAGCTCCTGCTTAATTGGCCCATTTACGATATGCCACAGTGTATAGACAGTGTATAAAGCGCCCGGTACGGTCACATTGGAAAATAAAGGTGAAGTAGGTCGCGTCACGGCGTCGATTTCTAAGGAATATTTCTTTCCATCTTTATCCAGCAAATCTTCGACGTCGTAGTCGCGCAAGGGCGATAAACTGTCGATTAGAATACTCTGCAAGCGTTCGTAATCCTTTTGGTCGAAGTACTGGTGATCGAACTTGGTGAAATGGAAATCTTCTTCTTTACTGAAGTGATGATAATTGCCCAATAGATCCCAGAATAGGTTTACCACAATCGGTAGACAAATCTGATCGTTACAGACATTGGTTTGTAGTTGAGTACCGTAATATAAAGTTTTAGTGCTCGGGTCTTCAACTACAAACACAGGGAAACTGAGCGTATCATTAACTGTGTGAGTCAATACGGGTTCTTGCTCTTTCGTGAGGGCAGTCCAAGATTGGGCCGTGACATTTAAGAGATTACAACCCACAATTGCAACAATTAATAATATTCTATTCATATGTCAAAATAGCACTTGCCTTACATGATTTAGTTACTATGACTCTAATCCAACGAGCTTCGATATTCGATGGGAAAACAAAATTTTCAGTCTTATTATTTGAAATCGTCAGGGTTTTATAGTCGAACCATTCTCCATTTCCTGAAGGGTCCAACTGTATTTTAAAGTCTACCGCTTCTTTTAGGTTGTGTGATAATTCTATTCTACGTTTGTCATAAAATCCAAAAAGATAGGGATCACTAACTTCATTTGCCTTGACGTTCGTATTACTCAATGGCCCACCTTTTCCAGTAGGTTTTCCTAGTTTCCAGAGATCATCAATTGCACCGACCCATACTGCTGCTTTTCCATCCTCAGATCTAATAATATTATCCTGATTCCCGTTCGAGTTTACGCCCGATAGTATTAATAAACCGCGATAAGAAGCAAAATCATGGGTTGCCATATCATGGCTAGCAATAGGTCTTACTTTAGCAAATCCGTCGGCATTTTCTGCGGGAAGTTCATAAAAGGTACCATGTAGATTCATCAAATCCCTCTCTGTCACCACTTCTCTTGCTAATCTTGTAAGACCGTTTTTTGTTAAGTTGTCAAAAGCGGCTTTCGATTTGGGAAATCTCCATCTCCTTCCCAGATCATCAACTACCAAAACCGAACTTTCCTCGACATTAACCAGATCTTTCGGAATTTCAAAGCTCTTTTTAATGATTTCCACATTTGCGGAGTTCACAACAGGTTTCAGTTCCATATTACCATTAAGCTCATAGTAACCTGTTGCATCAAAGTTTCCATCCTGAATTTTTCCTGAAAGTACCCCCAATTTTCTCTGATTATTTCCTAGCGCGTATAGATAGCCCCCCAAATAGTCAATATCACCTATTTTCGGCAAGTTGCTAAATAAATCGAGCTCCTTTTTCGCTAGATTTTCTCCTCTATACGAAAACATGGCCGAGTATTTTCCAGAAGCATTAACTTTAATCCTTATCCATTCGCCTTTTAAATCGGTAGGTATCACTTCGCTGATTGAATGACTTGCTGCTACCTCAATCGATTTGTAGGGAGTCCACTTTCCATTCCCTACAACATCAATTTCTAGATCAAATTTGGCAGACTTATCATTATGGTTTTTTAGCCAAATATTCCGTTTTTTCCATCCTGCTAAAAGAAATGGCTCTGAAACTAGGTTTTCTGTCAAGAAGTCATTTATCCAAACGGCACCTTCAGCTGTTGTTGAGCCCAAGTGATCCAATTGAGCTTCATCTACAAACCATAGATTAGAATTGGATTGACCCGCACCTTCTAAATCACCTTTAATCTTTCTCTTATTTAAAAATTCTTTCTGAGCAGAATCATCGCAACCAAATACTAACTGATTATTCCATTTCGCGAAATCCCCAATAACCTTTAGGTATGATGAACGGGGTCTAATACCACTTGCGTTCGATGAAGTAAATGTTTTAGGGAATTTCCAAAACATTCCGTGCATCGTCATCAAACAATCTCCATTGGAATCTCCAATTTCGCGGATTCGTGGCCATTCAGTATTCCAGCCGTGAGCACCGTCATAGCTTCTACTGGTTTTCGGAAGTCTATAAAAAGACCAGCCTTTTTTTGCGTCTCTCACGGCAAGCAAAACTGATTTGTGATCCCATCCTGTCGCCCAAATAGCATCGCTGTCTGCATTATTACCATAGATGCCGCCAGGCCCTGTAACTTCTACAAACTGATTCCTACGAACTAACTTCCAGTTTTTACCATCCCACTCGGATAATGAACCTGCCGGTATATCATATTGCTTTAATGCCTTTTCGCCTGACTCACCGTTATTCGAATAAACAAGAACACCTTGTCCGCTATAAACGCCCTTCCCATGAGCACCAAGCAAATCAGCATAATTTTGCTTCTTGTTTTGGTATTTTGGAAGCTTTTTTAAATAGCTTTCATTTTTTAAATTGACATCAGTGTACAGCTCGGTGATTTTTTTTGAATTGATATCATACTCATAAAAACCTTCCTCCATTGTCGCAAAATAAATCTTCTTCTGAGGATCTGTTAAATGCCTCGCTAGGCCTGTGTGACGCCCGGGCATATCCATTGGGGAAATAGTTGTGATATTACTATTTCTATCAACAATGTAAGGCCCAATAAAAAGATTGTTAGTCTCCTTATGAATCATGCGATTTGCGGGTGTACCACCAACGCTTCCTTCGAAGACATGTTGCGTTTTGGACTTGTCAATGATGTACAATTTATCAGATGATCCGATTGGTAGATGAGGTCCATAGGTAATTACATACAACTTCTCGTTCCAAGGAACCACCGCGCCAGTTCCACATTCACCTTCATCATTATACATAGCTAGATTTGGGTAAATGCCACTAAAGCTTCGTTCTTGGGCAAACAATAGGTTACTGCTTAAAAACGTTATTCCTAGAAATAAACTCTTAATATTTTCTTTTATCATCATGCTAATAATTTGGATTTTGTTTTAACCCGCTTGTTAGTACTTCTGTTGAAGGGATTGGCCAGAGATATTGTTTCTTCGCGTCAAATTTTCTGATTGCTATTTGCTTAATTAGACCCTGACTGTAGAAATTGGCAAAGTCTGGTGAGCCATCTTCATCAATGGATGGCGCTGTAGGTAAAAACCATTTTCCAGGATTAACAACTTTGGCAACTAAATCTGCAGGATCAAGTAAACCGAAATTTGGTCTATTTAAAACCTTCTCTGCAATTCGCCATCTGATAATATCCATATAGCGAAGTCCCTCTAAGGCAAATTCCATTCTTCGTTCATTACGAAGAATTTTACGAAGTTCTGATTGTGCAGTTGTAGTAACTTTAGGATAATTCGTAGACGATTTATCAACTTTATAAGCTCTAGCCCTCACTTGATTAATCGCATCCAGTACCGTTGGGTCAATCTCGTTTAGTTCAATTTTTGCTTCTGCATAGATTAAAAGTACGTCCGCGTAGCGAATTATTACATTATCTGGTTCAATCCGCCAAGAGTTTAGAAGCCAATCTGCATCAACACCTTTTCGCCAGACCAATCCATTGAAAGAAGCATATTGTGCTACAGCCCTATTGTCATTGTTTGTAATCTCTTGCCCTGTCGAAACCCTTTTCGTCTTTAGAGCCAAAGGATGCGGCGTATAGACTATATCCAGGAAAGGCTGGTCAAATGGAACAATTGTAGCAGCACAGCGAGGATCTCGATTTTCAAAAGGATTCTTAGGATTAAATAGCGGAGACTCATCTACTGGTAAACCGTCAGTACAGTAATAAGAGAAAAACAAATCCCAAGAAGGATCCTTCGCTGCCCAACCACCATTATTACGCGGAATATAGTTTTGGCGATCACCTAAAGCTACACCTAATGTAATCGAGCGCGGTAAAAGGAATATTGATTCGGGTGATTGCTTGGTTTTTGAAAGAAACAAGGTTGAGTAATCTGTATGCAAACTGTATAATCCCAAGGCAATACATGCAGATGCTGCCTCTTTCGCAGTTGCAAAATCCCCCTCGTATAGTGCAATACGCGCCTTAAGTGCCATAGCTGCTCCCTTTGTAGCACGTTTAACCTCAGATGAACTATACGAGCTTTTTAAATTTGCAATTGCAAAATCGAAATCCTCATAAATTTTCTTTAATAATTCATCCGGATTCATCTGACCTATCGTTTCTGCTTCTTCAATACTTAAAGTTTTATCCACGTAGACAACATTTCTATAGTGGCTTAATAAAAATGAATACATCGCCGCGCGAACGAATCTTGCTTCCGCTTTGTATCCATTTATCTGTGATTCAGGGAGAATATTTGCTGCTCGATCCATACCCTCTAACACGGTGTTGGCTCTAGCAATTGCTTTATACGTATTTTGCCATCCACTAGTAACGAACGCTGATTGCCCGTTTATCGTTGCATTTGTAATGTCTGTCAACCCGTCGCGATAAATCCAATCGTCTGTCCAATCGTCTACGTCTTTAATCCATAGCGCTTCTCTGTATAAATCATTGAGAGACATGATAAGTTCATCAGCATCGGAGTTCCAAGTTTCACTGGAACCTTGAGACAAAGGATTTAAGTCAAGCTTTTGGCATGAAAACAGAAACAATGACAAAGCGATATATATAATTTTACTTTTCATGACCTTATATTTAAAATTTTACATTTATACCGAACAAGAAAGAAGATGTTATGGGATATGTAAATGACGTCATCTCCGGGTCCCATCCTTTAGGAAACTTATTTATCGTGAAAATATCATTCGCTGTAAATGATAGGCCTAAGCCTTTGACATGATATTTCGCTAAGAAGGTTTCAGGAATTTGATAAGAAACATTTACTGATTTTAGACGAAAATATTTTCCGTTAATCATCCAGAAGTCCGACATCGCATAATTATTTGTTGCCGAGGTATTGGAATATCTTGGATATTTAGCTGATAGATTTTGAGCGTCAGTATTATACTTACTCCAGGTATTACCATCGAGAATCGAAAGGAAATTACCCCAATTCTGTTGATAGGGTTGTATCATATCTGTTGTCTGCCGAACGTTTTGCTTACCAACACCTTGAACTACAATATTTAACGACAATCCACCATAACCTAAGTTAAGCTGTCCTCCATACAAATACTGTGGTAATGATCCGCCAAGAAATACTCTATCATATTCAGGCGAAATTATTCCATCAGGAACACCGTCAGGTCCAGATACATCTTTGTATTTAACGTCTCCTGGCTTTACATTGGCATTTAAAACTGGTGAACCCGCGACCTCTTCTGCAGTTTGAAACAATCCATCTGACAAATAGCCATACCATTCGTTGAATTCACTACCTTCCATCTTAACTTGATTGCCCAGAAACTCCGTACCGCCTAGATCTCCCATAACCGATTTGAAATTTGAAATATTAAAAGAAAGACCATATCGAAGTTTGTTGATGTTATCTTTCCAACCTACTGCCAATTCCCAGCCTTTGGTATTCATTTTTCCAGTGTTCTGATTAGGATTTTCGAAACCAATAAAAACTGGAATCTGAAGAGCAAGAAGCATGTCGCTTGTTATTTTATTATAAACGTCGAATGTGGCATTCAGCCTATTGTTTAATCCGACAAAATCTAAACCTACATCATATGATTCTGTTTTCTCCCAGGTGATATCGCGGATAGCATATTGCCATTGAGAAGCTGATTGTTGTGATGTAACTTGATTTCCTGTATAAAACAATGCCGTATTAGAAAACTGAATTAAAGACTGATACGGGTAATTACCAATACGCTCATTACCAAGCGTTCCATAAGATGCTCTCAGTTTTAAGAAATTAAGCCAAGAGACATCTTTCATAAAGTTTTCTTCAGAGATTGACCATCCTGCGGAAACAGATGGGAAAACGCCCCATCGGTATTCTTTAGCGAATCTCGATGAGCCATCGTATCGAATATTTGCTTGGATAAAGTATTTATTGGCATAATTATACATCGCCCGACCGAAATACGAACGATAGGCATTTTCGTACGCTGAGCCTGAGTTATCTCTAAATTCCAGTGGACCCAAATCGAGATAAGGGTAGCCACTAAGCAAATACTGATCGCGAGATGCTGATAGGTCTTCGTTGTAATAATAGAAGAATTCGTATCCTGCCAACAAGTTTAGATTATGTTTGCCAAGGCTCTTCATATAGTTCCCTAAAAACTGGGTTGTATATTGGTAACTCTCCACCCTACTTTCGGTAAGTTTTGTTGTTTCATAGCCATTGATATATCCTAATCGTTGCTCAGGGTTGTTCCAAGCGGTGTACGGAACTTTGGTTCGAAAGGCTTTGGTTCTGTCGAAGTTGAAAATTGGAGCAATCACACCGGTCAACGTAAGCCCCTCAATCGGTTTCAAATCGATTCCCACTTTCCCCCCGAATTGCGTGTATTGATATTTGGTTTGCCCCCCTTGAGTCAGCATCCCATATATGTTATCACCGTCCTTTCCCGAAGCCACTCTTCCATCGTCCCACATGCCTGCATAAATTGGTGCAGTGATCCCCATTCTATACATAGGATCGACCGAAGGTCTGTTATCTGTTGTACGCTTAAAGTTCAAATCTACTACCGCCGATAAGTAGTCGGTAACATCAATATTGTTGTTAATCCGCGACGTTAATCGTTCGTAGTTACGCATGACGTAAAGGGCATCCGTGTCGTCATAACCTAACGAGAATCTAGTTCTTAGATTTTTTCCAGATCCTGAAACCGATAATTGGTGTGCTTGGCGTCCAGCTCTGTCTTTCAAAAGAATGTTTTGCCAATCGGTAATTGGATATAGATTCGGGTTCTCCTTGTTTAGGTTGAGGTAATTATCCACTAAATCTTTCGCATAGATTGGATATTCGTTTTGATTGTTGTTATTATCATTCCAACGAAGTTCGTTCACGAGTTGTAGATAGCGTTGTGCTCCTACATATTCTGGAAGTTCTGTGGGCGACTCCCAACCGATATCGGTATTATACTCTAATGACAGTACACCCTCTTTCCCACGCTTCGATGTAATCAATATTACGCCGGCGGCAGCCCTGGACCCATAAATTGATGCAGATGCTGCGTCCTTCAACACTGTTACATTTTCAATATCATTTGGATTGACTTGATCTAATCCACTAATGGGCACCCCATCTAGAATCACCAATGGGTTTAGACCGCCGTCTGTGATGGTAGTAATGCCTCGAACACGGATCGTTGCAGCAGCACCTGGAGCATTGTTATTTCTAGTAGCCATAACCCCCGGAACAGCCCCTTGAAGGGCCTGAGAAAGCTGGGTTGTTTTGCGCACTGCGATATCCTTTCCATCTACGGATGAGATGGCACCTGTTAAATCTTTCTTCTGAACTGTTCCATAACCGATTACGACGACCTCATCGAGCTCATTGTCGTCCGGTTTTAGGCGAATGAGAATGCTGTTGGTCTGGTTGGTTTTAGCAACGAAGTTGGTAATGGAATCCCGCTGGAAACCGACGTGGTGAACATAAATGTTGTACAAACCATCTACGCTAAGGTTATTAAGTGTGAAAAGACCTTGGTCGTTCGAACCCAGCGTTTCCTTCTTATTTGTCTTCACATTTAAGACCTCAATTGTTGCTCCCGGTATTGCTGCGCCGTCAATACTTATCACCTTTCCATTAGCACGTAGGTTGGTCTGTGCTAAAGCGTCTTGGAAAAGTGATAATAGCCCATAGATTAGCAATGGGTAAATTACTTTACTTTTCATAGTCATAAATTGTTTATAATGGTTATTGGTTACTAAAAAATGTTTATCTTATTCTAATAATCTTATCTTCTATAGTAAAGTTGCATCCATTTATTTGACAGAAAATTGTAAGTAAATTTTCTAGGTTATCGTTCTGGTATAATTCGCCCGTAAAATTGCCGTTGGTAATTTTGGGGTTTTCAACATCGATAGAGACTCCGTAAAGTCTTTCCATAATGCTGAATAGGTCGGCATTTGATACGCCACTGAAGTTGACTACCTGATTGGACCAAGCAATCGTGCTCTTTAAATTATTGTTGCGTACCTGCTTACGCTCCTTATCCCAAGCCTTCTTATGTCCCTCCTTATTGTTCTCAACATGGTTGTAAGTAAAATCAATTTTATTGACTACGATTGAGGTTGGGTTATTCAGTTTTATTTGACTATCTGTACTATTGCTAGGATCTTCTACAACTATTTTTCCTTCCAACAACTTGATGATCAGATTTGCACTATTATAATCGTCTATAGAGAAAGCTGTTCCCACGGCTCTCGTTTGAACGCCTTGATTGATTACCCGGAACGGAACTTCTTTATTAGCTTTTACGAAATAGGTGACTTCGCCGGCCAGTTGATTTAACTCCCTATCGTTCGCAAAGTTTGTTTTGTAAGTCAGCTTAGCGGCTGGGCTTAATTTTACCCTACTGCTATCCGGCAAGATGTACCATTCTACAGATTCCGTATTATTCACAATCTCTACCAATAATGGCGACGCTAAATGAGAAGGATGATCATGCTTTCCTAACTTGTAAAAGGAAAATGCAACGAATAGTAGTACAGCCGCCGCTATTAACAGGCGCTTGACAAGCAATCCTTGTTTTGGCTTTACTAAAATAGCGTCGCATAAAGTTTCCTTTTCAGCTTGATTAACATGGATGATTTCGTGATCTGCTAGATTTTCAAAGAGTTCGATCTTGTCGAGTTCGTCGTCATTACTTTCCAAAAAGGAAGCCATGTCCTTACATTCGTTATAAGAACATTGGTTTGACAGAAACTTTTCTAAGATCTCCTTTTTCACGGTTTACAATTTAGGCGTCTTTATAGGTATATACGCTCAAAAAACTAAAACTACGTACTCCATGAAAAAAATATTTTTAAAGGTGCAGCATAATGTAGATGAGAGCAAGTATCTTTCGAAGTTGTTGGACGGATTTATAGATATGGGTTTCGACCGTACGTATGGAAACATTTAACTTTTCGGCGATCTCTTTATGACTGTATCCTTCGATATAAGCCATATTAAAAACTTCTTTACGAACTGGCGAGAGGCCATTAATGGCATTTTGTAAAGAGTCTTTTAGGTCGGTAGAGAGTTCGTCGATAGGAATTCTCTCCTGCTGTTTGAGGCTATCGATCATTTGCCGTTCCTTTGACTCTTTTCTGAGCCAATCTATAAATACAAGTTTTCCTTTTCTGAATAATTGTATTTCTACAGTAAGTTCAGGTGTATAGGAATCACGATATCGCCAAAATTTGATGAAGGTCTGTTGGGTCAGGTCTTGCGCAACTTCATAAGATCCTGTTTTTTTATAAAACCCAGAATATATGCGGTCGTAATATTTTGTAAATACGGCTCTAAAACTCTCCTCATCAATTTGTAAATACATATCGAGCTGCGCTTGTTCTATATGGTTAGATTTATATTTAATACTATAGGCAGTGAGTATCCAAATTAAGGATAATTATGGAATTTTACTATAGCCGTCGAAATTTGAACTAAGCTATAGGAGGATGATTTTCCAGGCATTCAGGAGTTCATTACGTTGTATTAATTCCTTAGCCTTTAAAAGTTGGTGGGTTATGCGGGTTGATTCATCACCGATAAAAGCATTCAGAAGCTCTTGGATTTCGGGTTGATATTGATATGCGTCTATTTCCGTCTCTGCAGGAAGTTGATCGATGCTTTTCAACTTATTAATTTCTTCTTCAGAAAAGATATTCGAGACTGTTACAAAATTTGGTATTTCGATCATGATATTAGTTTACTTTCTTCTTGGCTTCCAAAAACATAAAAAAGCTGAACCAATTAAAGTTCAGCTTTTTTCGAATAATAATATAATGTTTTATAGTTTTTCAATCACTTTATTAGCAAACTCACTGGTTTTAAGCAGTGTTGCATCTCCCATTAAATTATAGAAATCAACAGTAACCGTCTTTTCCTTGATAGTCTGGGCAACAGCTTTCACGATGGTGTCGGCCGCTTCATTCCAGCCCATGTAATCCAACATCATTACCCCACTCAAAATAACCGAACATGGGTTCATACTATCAGTATTGGCAAATCGTGGCGCTGTTCCATGGGTAGCTTCGAATATAGCATGTCCGGTTTTATAATTGATATTTGCGCCAGGGGCAATACCAATCCCGCCAACCATGGCCGCTAAAGCATCTGAAATATAATCGCCATTTAGATTTAAAGTGGCAACGACGTCATAATCTTGAGGAGCGAGTAAAATTTGTTGTAAGAAGTTATCCGCAATGATATCCTTTACGATAATCTTCCCTGCAGCCTCTGCTGCTTTCTGTTCCGCATTAGCTGCGTCGGCACCACTGGCTTCCTTGGTCTTTTCCCATTGATTCCAAGTGTATAACTTTTCTCCGAATTCCGACTCTGCAAGTTGATAACCCCAATTTTTAAAGGCACCCTCCGTATATTTCATGATGTTGCCCTTGTGTACAATGGTAATGGATTTTCTTCCTTCCGCAATTGCAAACTCAATCGCT
Organism: Sphingobacterium sp. BN32; assembly: GCF_030503615.1. Classification (NCBI taxonomy): domain Bacteria; kingdom Pseudomonadati; phylum Bacteroidota; class Sphingobacteriia; order Sphingobacteriales; family Sphingobacteriaceae; genus Sphingobacterium; species Sphingobacterium sp. BN32. The sequence continues at coordinate 1,638,504 of NZ_CP129963.1, read as the reverse complement.
GCTCTTATCAGGCGTTTGGAGCCTTCCTCTGAAACGAACTTTAATCCAACCCCTGTTGTATTTGTGAAGTTATAATCTACGCTTAAATCGTCTTTAAGGAAATCTTGAATGCGTCTGGCTTCGGCCGTGCCTGCAGCGAACTCAATCCCTGCATAAATATCTTCAGTATTTTCACGAAATACGACCATATCCACCTTCTCAGGATGCTTCACGGGAGATGGCACACCTTCGTACCATTTCGTAGGTCGTTGACAAACATAAAGATCCAATTCCTTGCGCAAAGCAACGTTCAATGAGCGAATCCCTCCACCGATAGGTGTCGTTAATGGTCCTTTGATACCCACCAGATATTCTTTGAATGTATCGAGTGTTGCATCTGGTAACCAGTTTCCTGTTTCGTTGAATGCCTTTTCGCCAGCTAGTACTTCCAACCAGTTGATCTTCCTTTGATTGTTGTATGCCTTCGCGACAGCAGCGTCGAAGACGCGGACAGAGGCATGCCAGATGTCAGGTCCAATACCGTCTCCGATGATGAAGGGTATGCTGACTTGCTCTGGGACATTCAATTTTCCCGAACCGTCAATTGTTATTCTATCGTTCATTATGTTTTAGTTTTTATCTTTTCCAAACATGTTGCCAATTTCGCGGCTGATTTTGCGGAAAATTGGTGCAGTTTGAACATCTTCGTACTCATCGATATGCATGTCTGCAACACGTGATGGAAAGATTAAGATTAGATTTTGATTCTTATAATACTTCCCTACGCGCTTTGCCAAACCATCAAGTGAATCTCTATAGGATACTTCACCATAACGTGAGGAGACAAAGACCAACAGGGAATCTGCGTTAGAGAATGTGGCAAGTCCATAGATATTATCCCAATCTTCATATAGATCATAACTTACTGGGATGCTTGATTTCAGGGTATCTAGCATCACTTCTATAGCCTGCTTCGTTCTGAAATTACACACAAATCTGATAGGCAGTGAAAGCTCTTGCGCGAATTTGCTCATCTTCTCCATCCAATAACCAAATCCAACTTCCGATTCAGCTAATGGGGGAACAAAAATAGTAATGGATTTGTTTGTGATAAATGGTTTGTCCAAGCGGCACATAAACAAACTTGCATCTGTTCGGTTCAATATACTCTCTGTTTTTTCCCCAACGATTTTTTCGACAAATGAAGTTGCTGACGGCCAGCCAAGGATAAGACAGTCTGCGAAGGCTTCACGAGATGCACGACCGATACCATTGGCAATGTTAAAGTCAATTGCTGTAATCAATTCAACATCCGTTTCAGATCCAGAGGCATATTTTGCCATTTTATCTAGATTCTGCCTAGCGAGGTTCACATTGCGTTCCGCCTGTTCGTCGTTCGGAACGACGCTTAAAATATTTAATGGGTGAGGCGATTTCTTAGATTTAATCAGTGTTGCGAAATCCAAGATAGCTTCCATATTGTTGAGGTTTGCAATAGGGATCAAGATCTGCTCCTCATGCTCTTCCACATGTTCCATATGTTCCTGATCTTGATGACCCGCCATAACAATTTTCTTGGATGCGTTCTCTGTGACAATAGATGCAATAATACAACTCACTAATATTAAGACAATTGTTCCGTTCAAGACGTTTTCATCAATAATATTATTGTTATACCCCACCATAATGATAGCAAGCGTCGCAGCAGCATGAGCATTACTAAGACCGAATATCAGGTTCCTTTCATTGTTGTTGTATTTAAACACCCACTGCGTAGCGGTGGCTGCCAGGAATTTCCCAACCACTCCCACGAGCGTTAGAACTCCAGCAACATAAAATACAGTCAGCCCTTCCGCTTTTGTAAACACGCCAATATCAACGATCATCCCCACAGAAATTAGGAAGAACGGAATAAATATGGCATTACCAATAAACTCCACTCTGTTCATTAAAGCGGAAGAATGAGGAATCAATTTGTTCAAGGCTAACCCTGCGACGAATGCTCCGATGATCGGCTCTAAATTGGCCATCTCAGCAAGGAATGCCGCAAAAAATACAACGGTCAGAACAAATATGTAATGCACTGTTTTTTCGCCTTCAATCTTTTCGAAAAACCATTTGGCAATCTTCGGGATGATGCCGAACATAATAAACAGGAAGATGGCAAAGGACACACCTAATGTTACCCAAAATTCATTATTGATATCGCCTTGGGAGGCTCCTTTGATTACCGCTAAGATGATAAGCACGGCAGTATCGGTTAAAATAGTACCGCCAATAGTGATAGCGACCGCTTCATTTTTTGAAATACCGTAGCGGTTAACAATCGGGTAAGAAACTAAGGTATGCGTTGCGAACATACTCGCGATGAGGATACTCGTAAGCAAGCTATAATCCAGAATATAATAACAGACTGGAAAGCCTATAGAAATCGGAATGATGAATGTAAAGAAACCGAACATTAAACTCTTGTGTTTGGTTTTTTTAAACTCGTTCATATCCAGCTCTAAACCTGCAATAAACATGATGTAGAGCAAGCCGATCGTTGAGAACAAATCGACCGCTGAGTTTTTCTCTAGCCAATTTAAACCATGTGGACCAATGATCATTCCGGAGATAATCAATCCGATAATACCCGGTACTTTAATTGGTCGTAATAAGATAGGTGATAAGAGAATGATAAATAAGACAAGAGAAAATATTAGGACGGGATTGGTTAATGGCGCTTCAAAAGCATGGGCTAAGTGGTCAAAAACTTTGTTCATATAATTTCGCTTGTTTATGGTACAACTATTAATAGTCGGAATTGTTTTTCTAGCGAAAGATAGTGAAAATTCTAATTTTGACGAAAAAATAGGCCTTCTGCAGTTGAACTATTTAAACTGTATGGTCTTTATCGGCGATATTCTGCTAATCAGCATGGAAGGTATAAATAGGGTAATCAACGCAATCAAGATCAACGCCAGGTTTAGCCAAATAACTGTTAGCCAGGAGATATCCATCGGGACAAAGGATACGTAGTAAACTGACGGATCGAGCTTGAAAAAATGTGTACTGCGTTGGAAAAAATAAAGTGCAATAGCAAGAAAATTCCCCAACAATAAGCCATATCCAATTAGATAGAGCGAATTATAAAGGAATACCGTTCGGATTTTTCGATTCTGCATACCCAAAGATTTCAGGATACCAATCATCGGGGATCGCTCAAGAATACTGATCAACAAGGCTGATATCATGTTAATCACTGCAACCACAACCATCAGCACGAAAATGATATTATCGTTCATATCAAGCATATTCAACCAGTTGAAAATATCTGGCATTTGTTCTACGACATTGGTCGCATATAACTCGATAGGCAGCTGGTCATTGACATCTTGCGTTGTCTTCGCAAGTCGATTAAAATCTTTTACGCGAACTTCATAACCGCCCGCTTCATTTTCAGCAAGAGTGTTCAGCTTTCGAATCAGTGATAAAGAACCGATTACATAGATTTTATCCAGTTCTTCCGAGTTTGTTGTATAAATCCCGCGAATTGTGAATTTTCGTTTCCTGACTGGTTCTTGGATGAAATACATGATAAAATCATCTCCGACTTTAAGATTTAGTCTGTTGGCGATCAGCGTGGAAATCAGCAATTGATTTTCGGCATTCTCGGCTTTGAAATCAATTGGCTCGCCTTCAATGATCGTTTTGGAGAGGAATTCTTGATCATAATTCTGATCAATGCCTTTCAGAAGGACACCTTCGACTTCCCCCTTAACATTCATAATTCCCGCCTTAGTGGCGAAAGGATAAACATTGATTACATTGCTGTCTGCCTCTAGCGTTTGAATTTGACTTTTTGTAAGCGAAATTGGCGTATTCACATAAGAGTCGTTACGATCATTTTTTAAGATGATGACATCTCCAAAGAAGCCGCGTTGCTTATCGGTGATTTCACCTTTGAATCCTCGCAATATGGCTACAGCCATAATTATCGCCAAAATAGCAAGCGTCAAAGCTCCTATCGTCACTCGCACGATAAGTTTCGAGAAAGTACGATTTCCAGATAGTGTAATTCGTTTGGCTAAGAAAAATGGAAAATTCAAGCTTAAATTAAATTTGTAACTTCGCAAAGTTATAAAAATTCGTTTCACAAGCGAATAATTTACATTATCAAGATTCTAGTATGCGTATAATTTTCATGGGCACCCCCGATTTTGCAGTTGCCTCGTTAAAAGCTTTAATAGATGCAGGTGAAAACGTAGTTGCCGTCGTAACGGCTCCTGATAAGCCGGCAGGGAGAGGTCAAAAGCTTCATCAATCTGCTGTTAAGCAGTTTGCTGTCGAAAACAACCTGCCCGTTCTACAGCCTGAAAAACTGAGATCTCCAGAATTTATCGAGGAACTTCGCTCCTATCAGGCAGATTTGCAAGTTGTCGTAGCTTTTAGGATGTTGCCTGAAATCGTATGGGATATGCCGAAAAATGGAACGGTGAATGTTCATGGATCATTGTTGCCAAATTATCGTGGTGCTGCCCCTATTAATCATGCCGTCATTAATGGAGAGAAGAAAACCGGCGTAACGACTTTTTTGCTTCAGCATGAAATTGACACTGGAAATATTCTTTTGGCAGACGAGGTTGAAATTAAAGAAACGGATGATGCTGGTACGGTGCATGATAAACTAATGAACCTTGGTGCTGCACTAATCGTTAAAACAGTCGCAGCTATTAAGCAGGGAACAGTAAGTCCAATCCCCCAAAGTGGACTAATTAAAGAGTCTGAGATTAAACATGCGCCAAAGATTTTTAAAGAAGATTGTCAAATTGATTGGGATAGGGATAATAGCACCATTTACAATTTTATCCGTGGTTTGAGCCCTTATCCAACAGCCTTTACGCACTTGGATAATAAAGTTCTGAAGGTATATAAAACGGAAAAAGAACTTGTTCCGCACAGTTACGAAGCAGGTAGTTTCATCAGCGATGGTAAGACTTACCTGAAAGTTGCAACCCTTGACGGATTTATTAAACTAAGAGAAATTCAGATTGAGGGAAAGAAGCGGATGGACGTCGCAGATTTTCTTAGAGGGTATAAATCCGGAGAAACCATTATAGTTCCTTAAACTCCAAGATATCGCCAGGCTGACATTCTAATGCCCTGCAAATAGCATCCAAGGTACTCAATCGAATAGCTTTCGCTTTCTGATTTTTTATGATGGATAGATTTGATAAGGTTATTCCCACTTTGTCACTCAATTCATTGAGTGACATTTTCTTTTTAGACATCATCTGGTCCAAGTGAATCATAATCGGCATACTGTTTATATTTATTTCAGTTTCAAATTCAAAACAAAATGTTACTGAAAATGTTTTAGTTACTAGATAATAAATGGTGAGAAGTAAAGTTTAGATAGTAAGGAATGTAATATTATAATTGCGGTATTCGGGAGACTACAATATTTGGAATGATTTTTGTGAATAGTTTTACCTCAACTCACCACCGCTAAGTAACTCATTATGAGTTTATAATTTACAATTATATTAGAATTTAATGAAGAAATTTCGCTATGTTTGCGAACATTTCAGAATAGAAAGGTTTATATTATTAAATGAGACAGCTCAAAATTACGCAATCCATCACCAATCGTGAGTCCCAATCGTTAGATAAATACTTACATGAAATTGGAAAAGTAGATTTAATTTCAGCAGAAGAAGAAGTTATTCTAGCACAAAGAATCCGCGAAGGTGATCAAGTAGCATTAGAGAAATTAACAAAAACCAATCTTCGCTTTGTCGTTTCAGTTGCAAAACAATACCAGAATCAAGGTCTAACATTAGGTGACTTGATCAATGAGGGCAATTTAGGCTTAATTAAGGCAGCAAAACGCTTCGACGAAACTAAAGGATTTAAGTTTATCTCCTATGCGGTTTGGTGGATTCGTCAATCTATTCTTCAAGCAATTGCAGAGCAATCTCGTATCGTTCGTCTACCTTTAAACCAAGTAGGATCATTAAGCAAAATTAGTAAGGCCTTCTCGAAATTAGAGCAAGAATACGAACGTGAGCCATCACCAGAAGAGTTAGCAGATATCCTTGAAACAACCGTTGATAAGGTTTCTGATACATTAAGTAATTCTGGTCGCCACGTATCGATGGATGCTCCATTCGTGCAAGGAGAAGAAAACACATTACTTGACGTTTTAGAAAATAGCGACCCTGATACAGATAGTTCATTAATTGATGAGTCATTATCTGAAGAGATTAAACGTTCGTTAGCAACACTAACGGAAAGAGAACGCGAAATTATCGTTCTGTTCTTTGGATTAGGATCTAATCATCAATTGTCACTTGAAGAAATCGGCGAAAAATTTAGCTTAACTAGAGAGCGCGTTCGTCAAATTAAAGATAAAGCTTTACAGCGACTACGCCACACTTCTAGAAGCAAGATTCTTAAATCGTATTTAGGATAGAAATTTTATTGAAAGCATAAGTGAAGCGCAATTTAAAAATTGCGCTTTTTTTTTATCCAATTTATATTGCTACAGGTACAAAAAAATTGCCTTCACTACTAGCAAAGGCAACTCTTTAATCTTGATAAAAGAAAAATTATTTCTTGTGCAATTGTTCGTATAGATCAATTACTTTTTTCTGTAAATCAATTACTTCAGCTTCACGAGCCTGTAATCTCTTCTGTAATTCATTAACTTCATTTTGGATTTGTTTATCTTCTTCAGGATCTGAAGTAGATAAAAGCTGTACTAATGACAGTCCAAATAACTTTGAAATTTGGTTTAACCTTGAAAGATTAACATCTGTAATCCCTGTTTCAATCTTTGAAAACGCAGGAATCGAGATATCCAATCGCTTGGCTACATCCTCCTGACTCCAGCCCTTCTGGTGTCTAAGTAATCTAATTTTTTTTCCTAATGCATTCATGGGTAAAATGTAAAATATTTATTTATTAAGTAATTATCAAATTTAAACAAATAAAGTATATTTCAAAATGCCAATATTAAAATTTTAGAAAATTTTTATAAGTATCTTAAAAATTTCTTAAAAATTTGTCCGCAAAGCTTGACATATTTACCCCATTGTAATTGTTTGAACTCATAAATAGCAAATTGTAGCCTGTTGACTTAAAACCCTCTAAAAAACGCTCTAAATCAGCTATTTGTGTTATCACTTGGAATGATGGATGATTGAAAGCTTGAGTTAAATTTTCAATTGCATTATCCAATACTATATTTTTTTCCTTTAAAAGAGAAATATTCACAAAAACGGCTGCAAAATCAGACTCATTCATGCTGTTGGTGTACTCTTGAATCACATGACTATCGAGGCTATCGTATGCATTCAACTCAATTACCGTCACGAGCGCTTGATTCGGGAATTGCTCTTTGACCGCATGTATACTCGATCGTAATTTCGACGGCGTATGGGCGAAGTCCTGATAAACGACACTGCCATTCTGACTTGCGACAAATTCTAGATAGCGAATAGAACTCTTAAAATCTTGGATCGCATGATAGAACTCATCCCGCTTGACGCCTAACCATTCACAAACGGTAAAAGCTCCTGCTACATTGGAGAGATTATGTTTTCCAAAAATCTTTAAAGGAATACGATCTTCACCGTGGTTTAGATAGGTTACTCCTTTATTTATCGAATACTCCGGGAGCTTGTATCCATGACGGTTTATTTTGATATCCATCGTGCGCTCTACAATCGTTCTAGTGCGCTCATCGTCTTTATTATAGATTAGGGTGCCTTTCGGAACAATCGTTCTTATAAAGTCCTCAAATTGCTTGTAGTAAGCTTCTTCGCCAATGACCGTTTTAAAGTGATCCCACTCAACACCAGAAATCAAAGCAATATTAGGTTTGTATTCTAAAAACTTAGAATGCTTATCGACAGAGGATGCAAAATATTCATCGCCCTCGATGATGATCAAGTTGTGGTCAGGGTTTAGTTGTAATAAATCGTCAAATCCTTCCAACTGAGCACCAACCAAGTAGTCAAACGGCTTTCCGAGCTTCTTTAACACATGCATAATCATGCTTGTGATTGTCGTCTTACCGTAAGTTCCTGCAATTACCACCCGTATTTTATCGGCGCTTTGCTCATAAACGAATTCAGGAAATGAGTAAATTTTAAGTCCTAATTCCTGTGCCTTTTTCAACTCCGGATTTTCTTCCTCGGCATGCATCCCAAGAATGACCGCGTCGATATCCTCAGTAACTTTGTCGGGAAACCACCCTAGTTCTTTAGGAAGCAGTCCAGCTTCAAGTAAATGAGATTTAGATGGCTCGACAATTTGATCGTCAGAACCACTTACTTGATGGCCTTGCTCGGCTAAGTTAATAGCCAAATTATGCATTATGCTTCCGCCAATGGCAATAAAATGAATACGCATTTAATTAGCTTTAGTAAACTTGGCTGCACACCAATTATCGAGAACTTTATTTTCCACATATTGGAAACCAACTGAATCGGCCTTTTGTTTGAGAATTTCCAAGTCTTCACCATCATAGAATCCAGACAGATACAGTTCCCCTCCATTTGCTAAACAGGTAGAATATGTTTCTAGTTGATCTAGCAAAATATTCCTGTTAATATTAGCAAATATAGTATCAAAAGTCAAACCTTCGATAGCTTCCTTGGATCCCAATTTAGCGGCTATATTGTCAACATCATTTAATTGGATGTTCTCAATGACGCTGTCTACACAAATCGGGTCGTAATCCACAGCAAGCAATTGCTTTGCTCCTCTTTTCGAAGCAAGAATGGCTAAAATTCCTGTACCACAGCCCATGTCCAATACCTCTTTAGCATTGAAATCATTTTCTAAAATAAAAGAAAGCATCATGGAAGTCGTTTGGTGATGCCCCGTACCAAAGGACATTTTCGGATCTATGATAATCTGATAAGGGAACTCCGGACGATCTTCGTGAAATGTCGCACGGACATAGCATTTATTGTCTACAAGAATCGGATTGAAATTACTTTCCCATAGTTGATTCCAATTTTTCTCTTCAATTTCCTTTACCTGATAGTCTAAGTCAAATCCATCAACCTCACTTAGTAGTACAGATTCCAAAGCTTGTATATCTAAATTAGCAGAAGGGATATAGGCTTCAAAACCTCCATCAATATCTTCGAAAGTATCAAAACCAATTTCTGCTAATACAGAAATTAGCAAATCCTTTTGCCAGTCTTCAATAGTTGAAGATGTAAAAGTAACTGCTGAGTATTTCATATATTATGCGTTAAATACACTAATAATTTGTAAGAAATCGCGAGATTTCAAAGATGCACCGCCAATTAGACCACCGTCAATATCCGGTTGTGAGAATAAACTTTGAGCATTGGATGGATTAGCACTTCCACCATAAAGGATAGTTGTGTCATCAGCAATAGCATCACCATACTTTTCAGCAACTGTTTTGCGGATAAAAGCATGCACCTCTTGTGCTTGCTCTGGGCTAGCCGTTAATCCTGTTCCAATTGCCCAAACTGGCTCGTAGGCTAAAACAACAGACTTAAACTGCTCTGGGCTTAAATGAAATAAACCTTTGCTTAGCTGCGTGTTGATGATATCGAAGAAAGAACCAGACTCGCGCTCTTCCTTTGTTTCGCCAATACAGAATATAGGTTTCAAATCATGTTTCAATGCTGCATCTACTTTTTCAGCTAATAACTCATCAGTTTCGCCGAAATAAGCTCTGCGTTCTGAGTGTCCTAAGATAACATAAATCGCGCCAGTAGATTTTACTTGAGAAGCTGATATCTCGCCTGTAAAAGCACCTGATTCCGCTTGATGAATATTCTGTGCACCTATTGCCACATTGGCTACAGGAGCGCTTAATTTAGCTAACGCCGGCAAATGAATAAAAGGACTACATACTACAACTTCTTGATTTCCTCTTACCTCATCTTTAACCATGTTCACAATTTCTGAGAAAAGGCTCACACCTTGCTCATAGTCCATGTTCATTTTCCAGTTTCCTGCTACGATGTTCTTACGCATAAATTATATATTAATGGTTGATTAATTGCACTCTTAAAGTTTCTGTGTCCTTGTAAACACGTTTTATAATTTCTTGATCTAATAAATGGTTTCCAGCTCCAACATCCTGCTTTCGTTGCAACATGTTGAAAAACCGATCCAACTGGTAGTCGCTGTACGTCTTGTCAGTTAACCAACTAAAATCTGGAACAAATTTGGGAATAAATTTCGACAATGCTATTTGAGCACCAACGCCAATCACCGTTCCAGTATTAAACGATGAATTGATAGCGGACATCGCATAATCACCCATCATCAGACCACATTTTAGTTGCTTGCTATCTCGCATCTCACCGCTAAAATAGTCATATAATTTGACTGTGCTCCAGGTATTCTTCAAGTTCGAATTACTTGTACCCGCTCCTAAATTGCAGCCTTCGCCAATTACCGAACAGCCGAGATAGCCGTCATGACCTTTCGCGCTGTTCCCCCATAGAACAGCATTATTCACCTCACCTCCGATAGTGCTTCGAGGACCTATAGACACATTCTCATACAGTCGAGCTCCCATTTTCACTCGAGCTCTATCTCCAATTCCTACATAACCTCGTAGAAAACTGCCCTCCTCTAAGTTGGCATCCCTTCCAATGTAAATTGGCCCATTTAGGCTATTTAAACTGACGCCCTCAACCTGAGCACCTTCTTCGACAAAAATCCAATCACCAAAGACCATATTATTACCGCTCGGTTTTGCTGAACTTCTTCCTTTCGTCAGCAGATTAAAATCAAAAAGCAATTGTTTTTTATTGTGCAGATAGATGTCCTCCGGATACTGAAGTTCATCTAAGGCAAAATCTACTGCCACCGGTTTAAGATCTGAAAAATTAAAATCAGAACTGCTGGGAAGTGTTTCGGTTTTTGCAGCGACCCACGCTCCTTGATGGTGCAGATATTCTCCGACAGAAATTCTATCAATCGCTTCCAGCAGATGATCTGACGGTAGAATTGTCGCTTTTATAACCAGCTTATATGAAGTATCGGAAGTAACTAGCGGAAATGCGGCTTGTAAATAATCTATAGTCAAGTAGCTAACCTCACTTTGGAAGATCCTGCGCCACTTTTCATCTATCGTACAGATACCGACACGCAGATTTCCAACCGGCCGTACAGCACAAAAAGGCAACAATTGCCTACGCCATTCGGCATTGTCATATAATACGATAGAATAAGACATAAATTAAAATAAAATTACATAAAAAAACCCGATAAGCTAATGTTATCGGGATCTTCTTTAATTTCTTTTAGGAAATAAAACTTATTTCTTGTTGTAACGGCTACGGAATTTATCAATACGTCCTGCTGTATCAACTAATTTCATTTTACCAGTGTAGAAAGGGTGTGAAGTGTGAGAAATCTCTAATTTCACTAATGGATATTCAGTACCATCCTCCCAAGTAATGGTCTCTTTTGTGTCAACACAAGATTTAGTGATGAAAGCGTAGTCGTTAGACATGTCTTTGAAAACAACTAATCTGTAGTTCGATGGATGCAAATCTTTTTTCATTTTATCTTATGATTACTATATATTCAACAATTGAGGTGCAAAGATAATTTATTTTTTCATCAAATACAAAAAACCATAAAATTTCATTCCACATCGTGTTAATAAAATTCCTTTGCTTTTCTATCGCTGAGCACTCAACGTGCAAAAATTGCAAATTGCTTTGGATTTCGCAAGCGAAATAGCATATAAATCTCCTTTTTTTGCCTTCCCATATCAATTAAGTAGTTCTAATTTCCTACTTTTGCAGTCAATTTAAGTTCGAAAAACAACTTGCATGTTTTCCTTCGAAATTCCAAGAAGATTAAATTTTCTTATTGGCCTTTAAAAACAGACACATTTCAGAAAAAATGAGTATCGTATTATCAGAACAAGAACAACAACGCAGGCTAAACCTACAAGGGATGATCGACCTAGGAATCAACCCTTTTCCTGCCGAAGAATTTGTCGTTAATGCAACGGCAGAAGACATATTAGAAAACTACGAAAGAGATAAACTCAACTATAAGAACATTCAATTTGCAGGGCGTATCATGAGTCGTCGTGTAATGGGGAGTGCTTCTTTCATTGAATTACAAGACTCCACAGGGCGTATCCAGGCTTATGTAAAGCGTGATGACATCTGCCCTACCGAAGATAAAACCCTTTACAATACAGTATTCAAAAAACTTCTTGATATCGGTGATATTGTCGGTATTAGAGGATATGTATTCACGACGCAAACGGGCGAGATCAGTATACACGTCGAAGAGTTGAAAGTATTGACGAAGTCTTTACGCCCTCTTCCAATCGTAAAAGAAGCGGATGGTAAAACATTTGATGCCTTTACAGATCCAGAACAAAGATACCGCATGCGTTATGTGGATTTAATCGTAAATGCACAGAATAGAGAGATTTTTGTAAAACGTACGAAGCTCTATAATGCAATGCGCGAATATTTCAACAACGCAGGATATATGGAGGTTGAAACCCCTATCCTTCAATCGATTCCTGGTGGTGCTGCTGCACGTCCGTTCATTACACACCATAATGCGCTAGATATTCCATTGTATCTGAGAATTGCAAACGAACTCTACCTAAAGAGATTAATCGTTGGTGGCTTTGATGGTGTTTACGAGTTTTCTAAAAACTTCCGTAACGAAGGAATGGACCGTACGCATAATCCGGAGTTTACAGCCATGGAGATCTATGTTGCTTACAAAGACTACAACTGGATGATGGATTTCACCGAGAATCTTCTTGAGCACTGTGCATTAGCAGTAAACGGAACGACGCAAGCAACATTCAACGAACATAAGGTAGACTTCAAAGCGCCATATCCTCGTATTAGCATGACTGAGGCAATCAAACAATTCACAGGTTTTGATATTACCGGCAAGTCGGAAGACGAGATTCGTGAAGCTGCGAAAGGCTTGGGAATCGCGGTAAATGAAACAATGGGTAAAGGTAAATTGATCGATGAGATCTTTGGCGAAAAGTGTGAAGGAAACTTCATCCAGCCAACGTTCATCACAGACTACCCTATCGAAATGTCGCCATTGACGAAAAAACACCGCGACAATCCAGAATTGACAGAGCGTTTCGAACTCATGGTATGTGGTAAGGAAATTGCAAATGCATACTCTGAGCTGAACGACCCAATCGATCAACGCGAAAGATTCGAAGACCAACTAAAACTTTCAGAAAAAGGAGATGATGAAGCGATGTTCATCGATCAGGATTTCCTACGCGCTTTGGAATATGGAATGCCTCCTACCTCAGGATTAGGAATCGGAATGGACAGACTAATCATGTTCTTGACGAATAACCCTTCGATTCAAGAAGTATTGTTCTTCCCTCAAATGCGTCCTGAAAAAGTAGCTAAGGTTGCGTCGGTAGCAGACTACGTTGCTTTAGGAATTCCAGAAGGATGGGTACCGGTACTTCAAAAAATGGGTTTCAATACCATCGAAGCATTAAAAGACGCCAATCCAAACAAGGTTTTCAATGACCTGGGCGGAATGCGTAAAAAAATGAAATTAGATATAACTATGCCAACGAAGGACGAAGTCCTTGCTTGGTTTGCATAAATACTGCGCAGAACGGCTGCTGTAAAGTAAAGTTTCCGAATCAAGGTAATTATAAAGCCTCACAAATTGTGGGGCTTTTTTTGGTCCGCTTATTACAATCAATTAATCTCCGATTAAACGACCCTGCCTTCAAACAAAATAGGCGGTTTTAGACTTTTATCCATATCATCAACGAAAGGATATGATATGAAATACATGATACCATTATTTCTCCTGAGCACAATCCTCGCCTGTGGCACCTCTTCAAATGGTCCTAAGAAACCTAAAATTGAAGGTAACTGGCGTTGGACAATAACTACTGGAGGATTTGCTGGAACAACAACCACTCCGGAATCGACCGGCAAACAAATTCATCTTCAGATAACAAAAGACAGCATATTCACATATACAGATGGTGAGCTGCAAAGAGCAATTCCCTACAACCTCCAATTAGGTAAAGTTATAGAATCGCAAAAAATGGAATGGTTGATCCATAACGGAGAGCATAAAACATCCATTTATAGAAAAGACAGTTTACTTCTCATGAATGAACAATGCTATGATTGCTTTAATCAAACATTTGTGAAAATGAAAGAATAAAAAAAGGGCTGTCGTTTGACAGCCCTTATTATACCCGATTAATCGGTCAATTTTAATTGTTGCTATTTTGCAGGAGCATCTGGCAATAAGATAAACTTAAACAAGCGATCTTCTTTCAGATATTTGTTCGCCACATCTTTAACAGATTTAACAGTGACCTTGTCAAGATCATTTAAATAACGAGTTATATACGTTGGATCTTCGTTCAGTTGGTAAGCCGAAAGTAATTGACTCATCCAGAATCCGTTTTCTTTAAGACTCAATTCCAATTGACGTTTCTCCTCAATCTTGAATTTATCTAAATCAACTTGCGATGGTCCATTAGCTTTAATCTTCTTAAATTCATCTAAAGCTGAAGCAATTAATGATTGGTATTTATCAACGCTCGTTCCGAAGGAAACATGAATACTATAGCGAGGCTTAGGGTTTTTAGAGTATCCTGCGCGCGCACCAGTACCATAAACTCCACTCTCCTCTTCGCGCAAGCGCTCCAACAAACGAGTCGACAATACTTTCTCTAGCGCATCCATATTAACATTCTCCATGTCATTGTATGTATAGTCGCCATAGATCGATAGACGAACATTTGCTTTTGCCTCTTTCCCTTTATTTACAACAACGTCTTTACCTTTTGCAGGCTCGTAAATTCCTAAATCTTTAGCCGATTCTTTGCGCGAGGTTGTAGGTAGTGCAGCAAGATAGTTCTCCAAGTACGGTTTGATTTCGTCCTCTGTTACTGAACCAACGATGACGAAAGTAAAGTCCGAAGCGTCTGCAAATCTATCTTTGTAGATTTCCAAGGCACGCTCTTGATATACCTTCTCTAACTCTTCTTTGCCATATGGCGTACGACGAATGTTATTACCGTATAAGGCATTCATCGTAGCCTTTGAGTAAACAAAGTTAGGATCATTGTCTCTATTCGCTAGCATGTTCAATTGCTTGCTAATGATACCTTGGAATACATCGCTTTCAATTCTAGGTTCCGTAAAATAACCATAGATCATTTCGAATGCCGTTTTCAGGCCTTCCTTATCTGTGCTTCCAGAGATACCTTCCGAACGCTCATTGATATACGGGCTAATGTTTACATCCTTGCCTGTTAAGTACTTTTGCAATTCGAACGTATTCAACTGTCCAATACCACTTGAATTGATTAGATTACCGGCAAATGATGCAGACATGTATTCAGCATCCGAATAAAGTGAAGTACCACCTGGACTAAATGCATTAATTAGAATCTCATCGTTCTTGAACGTCGTTGGTTTAAGAACAACTTTAACCCCATTGCTCAAAACAAACTCCTTCGTATTAATTTTATCGATAGATTTTTCCGACTTGATGCTTCCTTTCACCGGCTCTTTAGAAAGCATAGGTAAATCAGAAACTTTATCATCATAAGCCGTCAATTGTTCGTTATCAACATCACCAAACCAAGAGTTTACAGTTTGCTCGTCAGGCAATTTATCTTTCTCTGCATCTGGTGCTAAGATTACAACATCACGGTTCGTGTCAACATAGTATTTTTGACCAATTGCTTCAACCCCTTTCAAAGTTAAGCTCGGCAATAATTGCTTAGTAATTTGATATTTATCTTCGTTACTTAAAGCGGGACCATTGTTCAAGAAATGATCAAGATAGGTATTTACATAACTATCAGACTTCTTTTTGCTGCGCTCAGTATAGGCTGTTTCGTTGTTTTTATTCAATGCTGTAATAGCACGCTGAAACTCAGTAGCTGTAAATCCAAACTTGTCCACGCGGTCTAGCTCACGAACCAAAGATTTAAAGCCCTCTTCAAACTGTCCAGGCTTGGAAACGAAAAATGCCGAAAGGTTATCTAAACCTCCCATAAATTCACCAATATCAATTCCCCCTTGGATAAATGGAGGATTCGCAGATTGACTCAACTCGCCTAAACGAGAATTAATCATCTGGTTATATACTGCCTTCATCAATGAACGACGGTAGTCTCCTACTGTATTCACTTTATCTTCCGGATGTTTAATAAGAATCTGTCCGATCGTGTAGGTCATTTCAGGATCCGTCACTTTGATGAATTGATTTTGATTAAGCAAATCAATCTTATATTTCGTGCGCTCTTTCGATTTCGAATTTACGCGCATGTCTGAAAACAAACGCTTGATTTCACTTTCAATATAAACAGGATCAACATCACCAACTACGATAATCGACTGTAAATCCGGACGATACCAATCTTGGTGAAACTGACGAATTACTTTAGGATCAAAGTTCATCACGACTTCTTCTGTACCGATCGGTAAGCGGTCGGCATAGCGAGAACCATTTACTAACACTTTCAAGAACTGATCGCGCATGCGCTGCATAGCGCCACGGCCACCACGCATCTCTTCCATGATGATACCACGTTCTTTATTGATTTCGCTATCTTCTAACATCGCATCCTGGGCCCAGTCGCGCATTACTTGAAGACCATTCTTCAACAATTCAGGATCATCCGATGGAATTGGGAGTTGGTAAACTGTTTCATCAAATCCGGTGTATGCATTTAAATCTGATCCAAAGCGAACGCCTGCTTTTTGCAAATAATCAACTAATTCATTTTTTGGAAAATGCTTTAGTCCGTTAAAGTTCATGTGTTCCAAGAAATGTGCTAGTCCTAACTCTTTCTCAGTTTCTACGATAGAACCGACCTTGACCGCTAAATACATCGTCACGCGTTTCTCCGGCTCGACGTTTTTACGTATATAATACTGAAAACCATTTTTCAATGTTCCAGTTTTAACCTCATTGTCGAAAGGAAGCTTAGTATCCCATTTCAGGGAGTCTTTTTGAAGTATGACTTTCGCCTCTGTGATTAAGGGACTTGACTCATAAGCCGTTGCAACTTCCGCAGTAAAAGGCAACAAAAAGGCCAGAGCCAATGGTTTTAAAATTTTCATAAAAATAATTTATCTGAATGGTTACTGATTTTTACCGAGACCAATCTACGACAATTTATTTAGTATTAAAACAACATTAATATCATTCAGAATAAATTACATATATTTAACACATGAATTGGGATACCGTAAATAGAGACTTTAAACGCTACTTACTCTTAGAACGCGGTTTAGCTGAAAACAGCATAGAAGCTTACCAGAACGACGTTCTGAAACTCCAGCATTATTGCGAATTACACGAAATAACAATCCCTCACATTACAACAAAAGAGTTACAAAACTTTTTACTGTGGATTAACGAATTTTCCATTTCAACCTACTCACAAGCGCGCATACTCTCCGGAATTAAAACCTTTTTCAAATTCTTGCAAATCGAGTATGATTACCAAACTAATCCCGCTGAGCTTATCGAAGCACCACGCATAACACGCAAGCTACCTTCGGTGCTTTCAATCGAAGAAATCGATCGATTAATTGCCGCTATTGATTTATCTAGTCCCGAGGGAATGCGGAATAAGGCGATCCTCGAGGTCCTTTATGGTTGTGGCTTACGCGTTTCTGAACTATGCAACCTCAAGCGTTCTAACCTTTTCTTAGATGTAGAGTTTATTAAGGTAGAGGGAAAAGGTAATAAGGAGCGTCTGATTCCAATTGGACAACAGGCAATCCAATATCTGAAAATATACTTAAATGAGGTCAGAGTACATTCTCCCGTCAAAGCAGGCCATGAGGATTACGTATTCTTAAACCGACGAGGTGCCGCCCTATCCCGAGTAATGATCTACATCATCATTAAAGATCTCGCCGCAAAAATCAATCTGCAGAAAGAAATTAGTCCGCATACCTTCCGTCATAGCTTTGCTTCTCATTTGGTAGAAGGAGGAGCTGATTTACGCGCCGTGCAAGATATGTTGGGACATGAAAGTATTACCACTACGGAAATCTATACACATATCGATAAAGACTATCTTCAAAGCGTCATAACCCAATACCATCCTCGCTCTTAATGCAACTTTGTATATTTTAATTTGCAACTAGATTGCATTTGCTGTATATTTGCAGCGTGATAAACATCATTAGACATTTCCGAACATCGATAGCCAGCCTCTGGTTGCTCGTTCTGTCTATGTCTTTTGGTTTTATGCTTGCTCATCAACATGAGCATTCACATGAACATGCCGAGCATTGCCATCATCATTCTCCATCAGATGAGCATGCAGACCATCAGCATGATGATTGTACATACTGTTTTCTATATTATCATCAACTCATCTCGCAATCTCCTACGTATTCATGGGAAAGTAATCCTGGAGAATTCGAGAAAAAGGTAAGTTTATCGACAGACTTGCCGTCACAGGTAATTATTAAACGGTATTTCTCAAAAGGCTTAAGAGCACCCCCTGCTTCGGAAAATAGCTAACGAGTAATCACAAAATCCATTAAAGTTTAATGTAATCTTACATGTCAAAATACCTTTTGACTGTGTTTGCCATCCTGATTTCTATATCAGGCGGAGCACAGACAAATACATCGGCCATCTTACGTGGCCTGGTCGCTGATGAGAATCATCAACCACTATCTAATGCAACAGTAAGTCTTACGGACGCCGACAGACAGACAAAATCTAATCATGAAGGCTCTTTTTTTATCGGAGGTTTAGATCCGAAGAAAACCTATAGACTTAAAATAAGTGCATTAGGCTTTCATGACTATACCCAACGGATCAATCTTTCGAAAGATAGTGTTCTGCATATTCACCTGGTTCAGAAAACAACTGAATTGGATAGTGTGACCGTTCAAGCAAGTCAACAAGAACAAGTTTCTGCCGTACAGCATAAGCTTAATCAAAAACAAATTGAAGAAAGCAAAGGCAAACTTGCCGCAGAAGTATTTTCAAATCTTGCGGGGGTCACTTTATTAAAAACCGGACAGACAATCGCCAAACCAATCATCAATGGTTTACACAGCAATAGAATCCTATTATTGAATCAAGGGGTAAAACTGGAAAGTCAACAATGGGGTGCCGAACATGCTCCGGAATTGGATGCTTTCTCAGCCGATCAATTCGAGGTTATTAAGGGTGCACAGGCCGTAAGATACGGTGCAGATGCATTAGGCGGTGTACTGATTGCTAAATCCGAACCTATCAACCCCGAACATCCGCAAGGGCGTATAGATCTAATCGGACAGAGTAACGGCAGAGGCGGTTCGCTTAATGCGGAAATTGAAGGCGGAATCGCTGCAATCCCCAATCTTGCCTGGCGTTTGCAAACATCCGGTAAGAAACTCGGAAACAGCAAAACCGCAAACTATTATTTAGGAAATACCGGCGCAGAGGAATTAAATTGGAGCACTGTATTGCAGTACCAAAAAAACAATCACAAATGGGATGTTTTCTATTCGCGATTTGCGACTCAAATAGGTATTTTCTATGGCGCCCATATTGGAACAATCGATGATATTTTTGCAAGAATAGAGCATGGAAAACCTTTAGAGGATTACGGATTTACATATGATATCGCAGCACCTAAACAAAAGGTAGATCATCAGCTTGCAAGACTAAAATACCAATACCAATTTCAGAACGAATGGAAGCTGGATGCACAGTATTCCTGGCAGAGAAATCATCGTAAGGAATTCGATATGCGTCGAGCAGTTGCAGATGATGTACCAATGTCGGATATGTTATTGTCGACCCAACAGCTCGAAATACTTATGAAACGCAAGCAGCATTCATTTGGTATATCTGCTGTTAGCCAAGTAAACAACAATGTAGAAGGAACAGGTACGACGCCAATTATTCCAAATTATGATAGCTACGGATTTGGAGTTTTTGGTATTCACGAATTTGCTTTCAATAAAATCAACCTAGAAGCAGGCTGGCGTTATGATTTCAAGCACTTTGATGCTGCTGGATATCGTTATCAGTACACGGAACAAACCGGAAGTACGCCTCAACAATATCTGATGGAGGACGTTCGCGATTTCCACAATGTATCGGGTTCCTTAGGTCTTCGCTATGCCATTAATCAACAGTGGACTTTCAAATCCAATATCGGGTTAGCTTGGCGTGCTCCAACAGCAAATGAACTATATAGCGACGGAGTGCATCATGGCGCAGGGATCTATGAAATAGGAAACTTGAATCTTAAAGCAGAGCAAGGCTATAAATGGGTCAATTCTATCAGTAGACGCGCGGACAACTGGAATATAGACATCGATGGATTTGTACAATACATTTCGAACTATATCTACGCAACGCCAAACCCGGACTCTGTTCGCCAAACCATTCGTGGAACATTTCCGGTGTTTAGCTACGAACAGCACAACAGCCTTTTTTATGGAGTCGATGTCAATGCGAACTGGAAAATAAACCAACTTTTCGATTATCAGCTGCAAGGCAGTTTGGTTAGAGCGAAAAATACAAGTTTGGATACTTACCTCCCTTATATTCCATCCGATAGGCTTTCACATGCTTTTCAATGGACTATCGACACAGAAAGTACAACCTATTTGAAGCTAACACATGAATTCATCGCTAAGCAGAATCGCTATGCTGAAGGAGCTGACTTTATTGCTCCACCAGCAGCATATCACCTATTCCACTTGCATGCCAGCAGAACTTTTCAAATACAAAATAACAAATTAACAAGCTCGTTAGCTGTAGAAAACTTATTAAATACCGAATACAAAGACTATATGGATCGATTCCGCTATTATGCGCATCGTCCAGGAAGAAATATCAAATTATCAATTAGTTATAAATTTTAAAAATAAAACTTAATACCATGAAAATCAGTAAATATATCGCATCTGCTATTATCGCTTTAATAACTTTAAATTCTTGTTCCAAAGATGATCCGATCCCTGTGGTTGACCAAGAAGAAGTAGGATCAGCAAGATTAGTTTTTACAGAAGTGGAAGTAGAAGCACACGGAGATCATTTTCATTACAACGACTTCGCCGGACAAGAAAAAGATAGTATCGTCTTCGAGGGCGAGCAATTCCTTCCTCCAGTTGGAGCACACATGCACCTTGAAGTAGGCAAAACTTACCGTTTTGAATTAAGAGTTTTTGATTTTGCGGGCCGTCAAAGCCAAAAAACATTCATCGATCGTGACGACCAACACTTCGCATTCTGGATTGGAGCGCCTGCAGACGCATTAAAAATTATCTACGCCGATAAGAAAGAAGATAAAACAAAAGTAAAAGTTGGAACTGTAGGCTATATCACCGTGTTGAAAGCAAGCGAGTCGTTCAACTGGCGTTATATCATGCGTCATTTAAACCCTAAAGTGAAAGAAAGTATAGATGTCGAGAAAGACATTCAAAATATAGATTTCGCTAAATTCGGCGGTGCAAATGATATTGATGTGAAGTTTGAAACGCATCTAGTAGCAGATGACCACAGCGGGCATGGTCATTAAGCTTAATTAAGGCAATTAAAAATCAATAGGTTGCCGAATTCGGCAGCCTATTGTTGTGTAAAACTCAAAAATTATATTATTTTTGGCTTGCCGCCTGCGTAGTTCAATGGATAGAATATCAGATTCCGGTTCTGACGATGTGGGTTCGAATCTCGCCGCGGGCACTAAAGAAAGGACTTTCCAAAACGGAAAGTCCTTTTTATATTTTCAATTTCATCTAATCCTTACTTTTCTCTACTACCGGTCTTATTTGAAACTCCCGCTCCCATTTTTCCAATCTATTGTTCCGAAATTGAAATAGATAGAATTCGTCGTCATAAGGAAAGTTCCGATAAGAGATAACTTCCAAGGTATCTTGATCGACAACCCCTTTTTTAGAAATGGTGTACTCCTGCCCTAAAATGCCGGAAACTTCAGATTTGCTCATGCCTAGATCAAGCCTCTTCATCTTTTCATTATTCATTACCGAAAATTGATAAGCAGAACAAGAACCCAGCAGAATAAACGCTAAACTGGCGCAAAAAACGATTTGAAACTTCATAATATAGAATTGAATAATAGATTATTTTATCGTTTGACTTTTAGCAATTCGTTAGGTTTAAAGTAGTAGTTATTTTAGATTTTAGATATAAGACATTAGATTTTGGTGGGATATTAGACACTATAGATGTCTTTGAACCAGAAAAGGAAGGATTTAAAGATAAGCAGGAACAAGCACGATTATCATTTTCTCTTTAACGTTCGTCTGAACCAGGAAAGGAAGGATACAAAGATTATTAGGATCGTTGTTTAAACCAAAGGTTCAAAACAAATTTTTCCTTCCTAAACCAAAGTCCCAAACAACACTCTTGAATCTAAAACCTAACCTCTAAAACCAAAAAAGAGCGCTACTTCCGCAACGCTCTTATATCTGATATCTAATGTCTAATATCTAAACCACAATATTAATAATCTTACCTTTCACGAAGATAATCTTCTTAACAGGCTTTCCGTCGATATACTTCTGTACATCGGCATTCTCCTTAAGGATAGCCTCAACTGCAGATTGGTCAAGATCTAATGCAAGTGGAAGATTCATCTTCATTTTGCCATTGATCGAGACAGGATAAGCGAATTCACTCTCTACTAGGTACTCTGGGTTGAATTTAGGATATTCCGCATATGAGATTGTTCCAGGCGCGTTTCCTAATAAGCTCCAAAGTTCCTCGGTAATATGTGGTGCATAGGATTCCAAAACAATAATCAAGTCTTGAAGAATTTTACGCTTATTACATTTTAAATCCGTTAACTCATTCACACAGATCATGAATGCAGATACTGAGGTATTAAAAGAAAAACGCTCAATATCTTCCTCTACCTTTTTGATGATCTTATGTAATGCTTTATATTCCGCTTTGCTAGGCTCCTCATCCGAAACCTGGAAGTTACCTTCTGCATCATGGAACAAGCGCCATACCTTACGTAAAAATTTATATACCCCTTCTATCCCATTGGTATTCCATGGTTTAGCTTGCTCCAAAGGACCTAAAAACATCTCATACAAACGCAGCGTATCCGCACCATATTGACTAATGATATCATCTGGATTGACTACGTTGAATTTTGATTTCGACATCTTTTCTACTTCAGTACCGCAAATGTACTTGCCGTTTTCTAAGATAAACTCAGCCTTAGCAAAGTCAGGTCTAAATTCTTTGAACTTTTCTAAATCAAGTACATCGTTGTGAACAATATTTACATCCACATGCAATGGTACCGTGTTATACTGATCTTTTAAACCTAAAGACACAAATATATTCGTTCCGCGACCTTCATCATCTAATAAGCGATATACGAAGTTCGAACGTCCTTGAATCATGCCTTGGTTGATTAATTTCTTGAAGGGCTCCTCCTCATTGTGATAGCCCATGTCTTTCAAGAACTTATTCCAGAAGCGTGAGTACAAT
Source organism: Sphingobacterium sp. BN32 (assembly GCF_030503615.1). Taxonomy (NCBI): domain Bacteria; kingdom Pseudomonadati; phylum Bacteroidota; class Sphingobacteriia; order Sphingobacteriales; family Sphingobacteriaceae; genus Sphingobacterium; species Sphingobacterium sp. BN32. Next base: position 1,615,026 of record NZ_CP129963.1, on the reverse strand, counting down.
AAGTGACCCGTAGCATGCTCAGAACCACCAATATATAAGTCAACAGCTTTCCAATATTCTACGGCGTCCGGCGAAGCAAACTCATGCTCATTTTTAGGATCCATGTAACGGAACCAGTACCATGAAGAACCCGCCCAGCCTGGCATCGTACTCAATTCGTACTCGTATTCATCCTGATACTTCCAGCCCTCGGCGCGACCTAAAGGAGGCTCTCCAGTCTCCGTAGGCAAATACTTATCTACCTCAGGAAGCAATAATGGAAGTTCCTCTTCTTTGATCAAATAAGGAAGATTGTTTTTGAAATATACCGGAACCGGTTCCCCCCAATAACGCTGACGACCAAAAATCGCATCACGCATACGGAAGTTTATTTTCGCTTTTCCCAATTTTAAGGACTCTAAGCGTTCGATCAAGGCAGGTACTGCCTCTTGATACGTCATGCCATTGATAAAATCAGAATTGATGTATTTTCCATCCTTATTCGGATCCGCTGCTTCTGAAATATCTTGTGAATCAGAAATAGGGATGATAGGCAAGTTGAAATGCTTCGCAAATAGGTAATCACGTTGATCGCCCGATGGAACAGCCATAACAGCGCCCGTACCATAACTTGCTAATACATAGTCAGCAATCCATATTTGTACATCCTCACCGGTGATTGGATGCTTCGCATAAGAACCCGTAAATGCGCCAGATACGGTTTTCGCATCAGCCATACGATCTAGCTCCGATTTCTTCGAAGTCTTATCTATATATGATTCAACTTCAGAACGTTGTTCATCTGTAGTTAAAGAGGAAACTAACTCATGCTCGGGAGCTAAAACAACGAAGCTAACACCAAAAATGGTGTCAACACGTGTCGTGAACACTTCGATATTCTCATTTAGCTGAGGCACTGGGAATTTAACACTTGCCCCTACGGATTTACCGATCCAGTTACGTTGCATTTCCACCAATGGTTCCGGCCAATCGATGGTATCCAATCCTCTCAACAAACGGTCTGCATACGCAGTAATGCGCATAGACCATTGCATCATTTTCTTCTGCTCTACAGGAAACCCTCCACGCTCGGAAACTCCATTAATTACCTCATCGTTCGCCAACACCGTTCCTAAAGCCGGACACCAGTTCACGGTACTTTCACGCAAGTAAGCTAAACGGTATTTCAATAATTCCGTCTGTTGCTCCTCTTCAGAAAATGCATTCCATTCCTCTGCTGTAAAAGATAATACATCCTCATCGGACTCCGCAAATATGCCTTCAGAACCCTTAGTTTGAAAATGTTCCTTCAACGAAGCGATAGACTCCGCTTTGTCGCTTGTTTTATTGTACCAAGCATCGAAAGCTTGCATAAAAATCCATTGTGTCCAACGGTAATAGTCTGGATTGGAAGTGCGGACCTCGCGGCTCCAATCAAAAGAGAAACCAATATTATCTAATTGCTCACGATAGCGTTGGATATTTGTTTCTGTGGTAATCGCTGGATGTTGACCAGTCTGAATCGCATATTGTTCAGCAGGCAAACCGAAGGAATCATACCCCATCGGGTGCAGCACATTGAAACCTTTAAGGCGTTTATAACGTGAAAAAATATCTGAAGCAATGTAGCCAAGTGGGTGCCCTACGTGCAATCCCGCTCCGGAAGGATAAGGAAACATGTCAAGAACATAATATTTAGGCTTTTCTGTAGACTCCTCTGTTTTAAAGGTTTGATGGTCTGCCCAATACTTTTGCCACTTTTGCTCAATAGATTGATGATTATACTCCATGATTGTATGTAAGAAATATATAAGAGATGCGAAAATAGCGATTTTAGCCTAATAAAGCACAAAAGTTTTTTATTCTATACAATAAATTCTGATATTCGTTGTTAGAATTTAAGTGAAGGGAAATTATTCGTATCAGGGAATGCTTAATGCTTTTATTACATTAACTATTCTAGGTATGCCATGAATTATGTACTTTCGCATCAGTAAATTAAAACTACTATATGTCAGTGATCGAACAGGGTTCACCAAGAAAAAAAACAAAATCGGTATATGTTTCTACAGTAATCAGTATTGCACTCGTGCTATTGATGACTGGTCTTTTAGGATTAATACTCGTCCATGCCAAAAACCTCTCCCGTTACGTTAAAGAAAACATCGTATTAAATGTTATCGTGAATGATAATGTAAGCGAGGGTGATGTATTGACGCTACAGAAAGATTTAGAAAAAGACCCTTATGTACTTCGCTCGGAGTATGTGAGCAAGGAACTTGCGGCAAAGAATTTGAAAGAAGACCTAGGCGAAGACTTCGTTGAATACCTGGGGCACAACCCACTCCTTCCATCGGTTGATATCTACTTAAAGGAACAGTACGCGAATAGCGACAGCATTCAAACCTTTATTGATAAAGTAGGTAAAAACAGTCGTATTAAAGAGGTTGTCTACCAAGAATCCTTGATCGACATGGTGAACAAGAACATCCGTATCATCAGTATCGTTATTCTAGCTTTTACCGCTATTCTTTTGATTATCGCAGTGGCATTGATAAATAACACCATCCGATTAGCGATTTACTCGCAGCGCTTCTTGATTAAGAGTATGCAGCTTATTGGTGCAACTAAGAATTTCATCCGTCGTCCTTACATCATGTATGGAATTGCGCATGGACTGATCGGTTCTTTAATCGCGATTCTTCTTTTAGTGATCACCCTGCATTTTGCGCAAAAGCAAATCCCAGAATTAGTAATCCTACGCAACTGGTATGAGTTTGCTGTTATCTTCGTATTCGTTATTGCATTAGGAATTCTAATTGCCGCAGCGAGCACTTATTTTGCTGTTACGAAGTACTTACGTGCAAAATCAGCTAGTCTATACCGATAATATCAATTGTTAATCTTCATATAATGAGCCAAACAGTTAAGAAAAAAGTAAACAACACAGAAACTGCTAAAGGGCAGTTTGTATTCCAGAAAATAAACTATCAATTATTTATCCTTGCTATTGTTGTAGTAGCAATAGGTTTTATTTTAATGATGGGTACCGAAGATATCTATAGCTTTACCAAAATTACACTTGCTCCACTTGTGGTTGTATTGGGTTTTGCTTTAGGATTTGTAGCTATTCTTTATAAACCTAAAAACAACAAAGCAAACTAAAAAGGATGAATTATTTTGAAGCCATTATCCTTGCTATCGTTGAAGGATTAACCGAATACTTACCTATTTCGTCAACCGCCCATATGGGCTTTACTGCCGCCCTCATGGGGATGGAAGAAAGCGAATACTTAAAGATGTTCCAAGTGTCTATACAGTTTGGGGCCATTCTTTCCATTGTCGTGTTATACTGGAGGAAGTTTTTCGACCTGAAGAATCTAAATTTATACCTAAAGCTAGCAATCGCCGTGATACCAGCATTAGTATTAGGCAAGCTATTCGATGATAAAATCGAAGCTGTATTAGGCAATCAGGTTGCTATATCCGCGGTATTAGTATTAGGCGGTGTAATATTATTATTCGTTGACAAATGGTTCAAGAACCCGACAATTACAGATGAAAAGCAAATCCCTATCAAAAAAGCATTAATCATTGGTTTTTGGCAATGTTTAGCCATGATGCCCGGCACATCACGTTCTGCAGCATCCATCATTGGTGGTCTTACGCAGGGCTTAGATCGTAAAGCAGCAGCAGAGTTCTCTTTCTTCCTTGCTGTACCGACCATGCTCGCCGTGACGGTTTACTCCATCTTTGTAAAAACATGGGGTGAGGGAACTGCGCAAGCGCAAAAAGGCTATGAAATGATTATGGCAAGCAATGAGAATATCATCGTATTCATTATTGGAAATGTAGTCGCCTTCGTTGTAGCGATGATTGCCGTAAAAACATTTATCAGCGTATTGACCAAATACGGTTTTAAATTCTGGGGATGGTATAGAATCATCATTGGTATTTTTCTATTGGTATTCTTTTGGAACCAACAATAAAATTTAACAATTAAAATATACAGGATAGCCGCTAAATAGCGGCTATTGTTGTTTTGGTCTGTATAGGTCTGTATAAGTGCTTCCCAAGCTTGAAATGCTGAGCAAATCTGAATTTCTACCCTAACAATCACCGATCCTGACATACAAGCCACAATTAAATCAAATACATCCGAATAATATTCTTATTTTTGCAGAAAATTTAAAGTTTCCTAAACGAAAATTGTCATTATACGAATATCCAAATACGACAACAAACAATAAGATAGTCAGGAAGCTCATCAATAAACGGAATGGAGAACACGAGTAAGTTAAACGAGCATACGGATTTTAATTTTGCACAAGGAGAATTGTTGTTGATCGACAAACCCCTCACCTGGACAAGCTTCGACGTTGTCGGAAAATTAAGAAACAGCTTGAAACCATTAAAATTGAAAGTTGGCCATGCCGGAACACTCGACCCCTTAGCCACAGGTTTGTTGATTGTTTGTACCGGGAAAATGACCAAACAAATTGACACTTTTCAAGCCGAGGATAAGGAATATATCGGTACCTTTACTATTGGAGCGACCACACCGTCGTATGACCTTGAAACCGAAATCGAAAACACTTCAGATATCAGCCACATAAGCGAACAGCAAGTTCATGAAGTTGCGGCGACTTTTCTTGGCGAACAGGAACAGTATCCGCCGGCACACTCCGCAATTAAGATAGGTGGAGAACGCGTTTATGAGAAAGCTCGTCGTGGCGAAGAAGTTGAACTGAAGGCTAGAAAGGTAAGTATCTCCGCATTTGAAGTTGTCAATGTAGTGCTTCCCATCGTACATTTTAGGATAAGATGTAGCAAGGGCACATACATCCGATCCATTGCCAATGACTTTGGAGAGAAATTGGGCGTAGGAGCTCATCTATCCAGTCTGCGAAGAACAAAAAGTGGAGACTTCGACGTTAATAATGCATGGGAGCTGACCGAATTGATAGCGATCATTCAGAAAAACAAAAGCTTAGAATTACACAAATAAGAAGCATATATCATAACATGAAAATATATAGAAATCTGGACGAATTCGAACCATTGGATTTTGCCATTGTCACCATTGGCACATTCGATGGAGTTCACGTCGGCCACCAAAAGATTCTAAACAAAATAACGGAGTTAGCGAAGCATAACACCGGCGAAACGGTCCTATTGACCTTCTACCCTCACCCCCGTTTAATCATCAATCCTGACGACGATTCTTTACGTCTGATCAACGATATTGAAGAGAAGGTAGAACAGTTAGCTTTAGCAGGAATCGATCACCTTATTATTACGCCGTTCACACGAGACTTCTCTAATCAGACTCCGGAGGAATATATCTCCAATGTATTGGTCAATAAAATCGGCTGTAAAAAGATCGTTATTGGATATGACCATCACTTTGGAAAAGATCGTAAAGGAACCATTAAGGAGTTGATCCACTATGCGAGCATCTTTGATTATACGGTAGAGGAGATTCCAGAACAGGATATCGAGGATGTAGCAGTATCATCAACGAGAATTCGCGAGTCCCTGATCAAAGGTGATATCGACACAGCGAATAAATATTTAGGCTATCCTTTCGAATTAACAGGAACTGTTATCCGTGGCGATCAAATAGGTAGAGAAATAGGTTTCCCTACTGCGAACTTGCATATCCATGAAAGCCATAAGCTCATCCCTGCATACGGTATTTATGCCGTGGAAGTGGAAGTATACCCTAGAGCGGCGGATATCGGTACAGGCGAGTATTATCAGCCGGAACCCGAACGTATTGCGAAAGGAATGTGCTATATCGGCACAAGACCAACCGTTGATGGCATGAATAGAAAGATTGAAGTTAACCTGTTAGACTTTAACGATGATCTATACAGCAAGAGCCTACGCGTAAAATTCTTATCGTTTATTCGTCATGACCAATGGTTTGAAAGCTTAGATCTGATGAAAGATCAGATCAAGAAAGACGAAGACGCCATTCGAAACTATTTTCAACAAGTATAATAAATGAAAAAGCACCGGTTCTCTACCGATGCTTTTTTTTGCACATTAGAATAACTGCGTAGCGGAAAACTCAATCTTTATCGCAGCAAGGAATTCAGATATTCTTCTCCTATCGGACTGGCAACAGGATATTTCCCTTTATGTTCCTTTTTCATATCTGCATCTTCCTCCATCGCACTGCTTGCAGTAATAGGAGTCGTAAAGTAATCATTCGCTTTCTTTAGATGTTTATAATAAATATTAAACAGCGTATCGGATATATGTATGTCCTTGCCCGAGGAAATTCTTAAGACATATTGATTATCGACAATATCGACATTCGAATAGATTCGATAAATTACCGCTTTAATATTGCGCATTGCTTCATCAGGAATTGTTTTGATTCCCGTCGCATAGTCGATATCGTTAAAATATTTCATATCGACCTCAATATATTGATTGCTTTTCGCCAACAACGCTAAATCTTGTTGCTCAGGTTCGGAAGTTTGACATGCCATTAAAACCAAGATTAATGGCACATAAATTATGTTCTTAATATTTTTCATGCTAAAGTTTTTTAATAGTAACATTTGCAACTGGGGAAATCGACACAACATGATACCCATAACCTATTGGGGCATGGCCGAATTTAGAATCTAAAAATTCTCTTTTACTTAACGGAGCTATAATTCTATCTTTACCCATCTTTTCCTTTTTGAAAGGGATACTTTTTATCGACAGATGAACAGGTAAAATGTTATTATTAAACACACCGACCTTCAAGGTTTGACCGCTAAGAAAGACTATTCTCTTTTGAGTAGTTGGTGGTTTAATAAATGCATAGACCGTTTTTGCCTTTCTTTGCATTACTTTTATTTCTTCGCATTCCTTATCTATGCCAACCATAAAACCAGGCTTGCAAGTACAACCTGTATAACACCCACCCTCTTTATAAGGGATACAAAGCATAAAAATCGAATTCGGAGGACATGGAATGATTTGCGTTTTTGACTTATTCGGCAACATTGAAATTAGAATCAAAACAACAACTGCTCTTTTGTTAATAATTTTTCTCATAACTATTATAGATTGGTTACATATGTGAAATTAGATAACTTTATTCGAATGTGATACAATAAAAATATTAATTTTTACTTATTAGTAATATCAAATTTTCATAATGACATTTTATTTCCCCTAAAGACAGTCGAAACCTCATCTTTCCATTCTTTTGTTAACAAAAAAAATTCCGTAATAAATCATCGACTGTAACATGGGAACTGTTCAGGCTTCTCCTTTTGTATTGGGTTTCAAATTGGCTTAAAAGGGAACTAGTATTTAGTAGTAAGAATTTAGTATTAAGACCTAGGGCGTCTTATTAAGGATTGTTTATTTTGATTTGAGAGTAGATGGGAATTGCTGAAATTCTTTGTTTATTTTTTTTCAGCACTACCCTAAAAGAAAAAGAGGTTACCTGTAATAGATAACCTCTTTTTATATATCTCTCAAAACCATTAATTGTACCAATGTACACTCGTGTGGTGATGTCTTCCGTTATTGCCGCGATTGCCGTTATGTCCCTTCTTGCCTTTATATTTCTTCTGTTGTCCTGGAGCAAACTGTCTTGCAGATTTTTTACCGTAAATCTTTTTTGCTTGCCCTGGAGGCATTCCGTGTGGGTGATGTCTGTGGCTGTAACAAGACGCTGCCGTTAGAGCTAACATAACCACCATTATTAATCCAATTATCCGTTTCATAAGCATATGTTCTATTAATCTATTTGATGTTACCAAATATTCTGCCATTTATTGCAAGTATTCGGTAGATTCTTATTTTAATAGACATCCTAACCGCGAAAAGGATTAATCTTCTAGCAATTGATATAAAGCATGAATTTTCTCTTTTGGTAAAATCAAGTAGCCGTGCAACTGCATTGTTTGCTTATCCATTGCGCGCCCTTCCAACTTTACCTTTTGCCAGCGATCAAAGAATGGTAGCCAGCTAAAATGTCTGCTCACCGAAGGCGCTTTTGAATAGTTGAGATTAAAAACGAGTTTTGCTTTATCGAAACTAGCATCTGTAGAGCTTTCCTTTCCAGTGAACAAACTGATCAAATCAGCCTGGTTCGATTTATTGAATTTATAAAAAAGTTTCTCAGGCAGATATCCAAGCAGATGTGGAGATGCTTTTAAGCGTAACAACAGATTCGGAGCATCTATCTCCTGAAGCTGTACCACTTCTTTCATCTCGAAATTATCATCATATTCGTAGGAAACAATGCTCTCCTGCTGCTTAACATCTTGAGCGAGCCATTGTAAATCTACATATCCTCCATAATATTGATAAATGCTATCCACAGGCACATTCAAGCGATGCAATAAACTATCCTGCGCTTTTATCCATTCGCTTAAGTCGGCATCTAGATAAGCACTCACAACCGCGTTGGGTAAAGGTTTTAGTTGTTTTGGAGCTTCCGATAAACGCCATTTATCAGATTTCAGCAAGCCATCCACATGAACACTGCCATTTAGGAAGTCAAAGGTAAACCAGTTTTTCTCCGCATTTGACCAAAGAATATCACCCTTTCGATCTTCGCTATGTTCCTTTGACCAGTTTAGTGCATTTACCCAAGTGCTTTGGCTATCTTGTAGTAAAACTCTCAGCTTAGGCGCCTGATCAGTACTGTCTCTACCGATAGAAAACACTATTCGCTGATCGTTCATCAGTAAGGCGAAGTTTTTCTTTTGAAAATAGGAGAATCCACCCTCTACAGCGGTCGAAACTAAATCTAAATCAATCTGCATGTTCGATTTTAAAAATCGCTTAAACCGCCGCACATCGCTTATTCGTTGAACCGTGTAATAAAGATCATATTCTTCCTTATCCGAAAATAGAAATAAGGTAGATGGGATGGCGAGACCTGTCTCCCAAGCCTTCGGCTTCTTAACGCCTAAGCTATCACGCTTACCAAAGAAATAAGAATTCGGGTTACTGATTGCATTGCCCATTAGTTCTGATACCAAGCCATCAACATTTATCTGTATCAAAGCTTTGGTGTTCGATGGTATCAGGATATCCTTTGCCTTTGAAGCACGAATCTCTTTATAGATAAAAAGACTTATAGCTAGTACAGCTATAAGTCCAGTTAATATGATGAACGTCTTTTTTATCCACTTCATTTGCTTATTCTTCCAAATCTAAAGTCCAATTTTCGATTAAATTTACTAAAAATGATAATGCGTTTTTCTGTCCTTCAGGAAACTCGATCGCAAGCTCCCCCTGCATAGAATTGCCTTTGACTTTCGAACCAACCATATAGATATTTCCATATTTGGACAGTTCGTCTACGGATTTCTGCATCGAACGGTGTACCGGAATATCAAGGTCGGTTAACATCGCTGGTAACTTCGGCGTGTTAAATAAAGCTACGACTGGGTTTTTCTTTGCCAAATTGATGAAATCCTTATCACCCGTTGCTCTGAAAGAACCATCTTTAATAGCTTGTAACTTCGTTAGGTCATTGCCCATAAACACGATACCTTTGTCGATTAATAGATAAGGTTTTATCGTTTCACGAGAACCTACTTTGAACTCATATATTCCATCATGATCGATCAATCCTTCTTCGCGCAATCCGATTTTAATAATTTTTTCAAAGATGCTCACGTCATCAGAAGAGAACATCCATAGAAAATCAGGCACTGCTTCGGTCTTAGTACGTTCAACCTCGGTATAGTTATAATCCTCATCGTATTCATAGTCGGTATAGGTAATCTCCTTGTTTGTCACGCCGTTTAAAACAATCAGATTATCTCCTTTAAATACTTTCGCAATAGCTTTCTCATCCACAAGAATCTCGAAGGAAGTTGCGAATACATCAACGATTTCCGAATAGCGATTGTCGTTTTCTTCGCCAAACACACGTGTTGCAATTTTTGGAAGGTGCTTTAAATATGCTTCTGTATTAAGATTTAAAGTAAGAAATCCTAAAGCATTTTTATCTAAGTACTTATAGAACTTAGGATTGAACTTGTTTTGGTAGATTTCTTTATAATACTTGGCCATCGTCTTATCGAAGGTCAAGTCGCCTTTAAAGCTCAACTTATTACCTTCAATAACAGCCGCACCGCTCACAGACTTATAACCGTAGTCGAAGGCAGGGCGCATTCCTAAAGTGCTGTAGAGTATATCTGTCGGATAGTAATACTTATAAAAGTCTGTTATATGGTCCATTTCAAAACGGATCAACTCATTATCCTTGATGTTACGCAAGTTCTTCGACGCATGGCGTTCAATCTTGCCAGCGACAATGTCGTTTAGTTTTGAATCAACCCAACCGCTAACCAATACGTTTTTGATCGAATCATTATGATTTTCAATCTTACGATATTCTAAATAATAATCATCCTGATACTCGTCGCGTTCCAAAACGGAATCAACATAAGCATATTCATCTTCTTCAGTTTCTGCGTTTGCTGGTGGTGCCAGCATAACTTCGACTTCTTCAGCAGCTTCCTCAGCCGCTTCGGCAGCAGATTCTTCCTCTTCAGGATCCCAAGCCTCCCACTCTACTTCAGTTGTGTCTGCAGGAATTGCTGGCGGCCCCGGTATTTCAAATGGCTCAGCGACGGCATCCGCTTCCTGTTCCAATAAACCATAGCGCTGCTTAATATCATCTCTATTGAAATAATTATCCATAGCAACACCTCCTAGGATATAGATGGTATGGTTATCCCAACTGATACGTAGCGTTTTGTCCGAGCTATAGATAGTTGGTAAACCATTAACCTGTACTATTTCTTTCTCTTTTGGCAGCAGCGCTTCAAATTTAGCTTTATCAGATAGCGGGAACAAAGCACCCAAATATTGTACACTATCGGTCGTAATCGAATTGATATAGGCATTGGCGCGAATATCAATGCCCATCTCCTGGATATCTTTCGTACTTAACGGATTGTTTTTACCCATCACATTCTTGAAGAATCCTGTGCGTGTCAATATGCGGTTAACTTGTTCGGCATCGACGTGTTTAAAGAATGCTTTACCATTGATTGCGAGAACGAAGTTTGATTCTCCAGGAACTTTATCGATCAAATCTTGAGAAAAAACTGGGCTTGCCAAACCAATTGCCCCAGCAATCAATGCCATCTTTAATTTATTCATATGTAATTCTTGTTAAATTTTATCTACTATTATTGTAATACGATGCTGTTTGCCAAATTTACCTGTCCAGAGATAAGGCTAGGAATGCTTGTTTTTAGCATAACAGCTCTCTTATTTGGCGATACTTTAGCAACATTGCTTGCTTGCTTTGCCACCGATGCATCAAAGCGGTAAATACTGGTATAAAATGCTTGGTCGAATGACTTTCGATTTTCTGTTTGAAGTTTTGCGAACTCTTTTTTTGCTTCTGCACTATGCTTATAGCTTCGAATAAAGGTTTTAGTTTTCGTATCATAAGCATAACTTGTATTCTCGTTAAAACGAGATTTAAAATGAGCACCTAAGGTTTTGGTATAGGCGTTCAACGCTTGCACATTCTGAAAATCGCAGGATATGCTAGCGATATAATTAGTGAAGTCCAAACGATAATTCACGTTTGAAATACCTTTTGTGTTCTTCAGTAGATTGACCATGGTATTCATCTCTTTTCGGATTTCTGACTCCGACGGGATTTTAAAGCCATCTATTTTGTCCAACTTCATCAACGAAGCGGCTTTAGTTTTGCTTTTGCTCAGGTTCAAGGTTCCTTTTATGGTTCCCGAACCGTTTGCTTTCATATCAATTTCTTCGACGATGTCAAAACAAGAACTGAGGCTAAAGCATGAAACAAATAATAATAATCCGACTAGTAATTTTTTCATAGAATTTCAATCAAAACGAAAGTACAAACATTTAAATAATGTATAAATCACTGTTTTCAGTGAATTTTTAAACTTAGCCATAAAATTGTGAATTAAATCTCTCATAGTTGACATATTTATATAATCTAAATAGAGAAATGCGATATTTTTACCCGATTAGCTAAATAAACCATCGGTATGTAGTAAGTCTACTACATTTTTTTTCAGTATCCGAACGCCATGTAGCCGAAACCCTACTATATCTAAAACAGAGGATGACGCAATAATTTTGTTTTAATTAATTTGATACTTTTATCCGATAACAATAAATTATTGTTTAAAACAAACCAATTGGTGTTATCACCAACAGTTTAGATTTACCATGGAATTTATAAAACCTGTTTTAGTTTTTAGGTTGAATATAAAGTATAAATACATATGCAGGCAATACTAGCCCCTTAATGGAGACCATACGACCATCCTTATAAATACTCCACTGAACATTGAATATAAAACCCGGAGATGCCATCTCCATTTAAATAATAACTATAATGAAATATTTCGTAAAAAACGGAAATGAGTACAAGATGAAACCACAGTGGGGAATTTACAGCACGATCGTTGGTTTTTTCGCACTATTAACCATCCTAAGTTTCACCAAAGCACCGGATTCTTCTTTGTATTGCTGGCTATTGGGGATGACCATCTTCCTGATTATTTCTTTTCTCAGAAGATGCTTTATTATTGACCTCAATCAGAAACACATCAAGGTTCGGAACGGGCTGTTCGGAATCGGCCACACGATTCTCTTAGACAATCTCGTGGGATTGACGGTGCATGAGATAAAACAAGTGGGTTTTATCACGACGAATGTAAGCCTGATAGCACGATTCGTCAATCAGAAAGGTAAGTACCGCGAAACACAACTTGTACAGGCGCTTTCGAAGAAAAAAATTCAAAATATTTTGAACGAAATTGAGGAAATATTAGGCAATGAGCATCAGGGATAAAGTAAATTTCGAAAAGCAAATTGATTCCATCTCTTTACAACCAAACAGAGGCATCAAAAATAACCTTTATTGGTCTGCCATAACTGGTTTTGTTGCATTAGTCGCAGCAACCGTATTTTGGCAACAAATCGGGGTCGGCGGACGTCTAGTGTGTTTTGCCATAATTGCTTATGTTATCATTTTTGGAATTATAGATATTACCTTTCGCCTAAACGTGCGATATATTTTTGATAAAGCCAGCCACGCTGTATATAAAGAAAACTCCATTTTTGGAAAGAGGAAAATTATGAATTTTGAGGAAGCCACAATTTTTCAGAGCTCAGAAATCGGCGAATGGCACTATACTTTGGGTATCAAAAAGAAACAGTTTTTGAAAAGCTATACAATTAGTCCGTCTTTCTTCGCCAATAAAGCTTCTGAAAGAGAAGCGGAAGAATACGACAGGGAGATTTTAGCACCGCTACTTGCCCTTATAGGCGAAGAAAACGATGTTTTATCAAATTATAACCAGTCAACAGGAATGAACAATTACACAAACATGTGATTAAATAAAAAGTCGTTTTCTGTTGCCAGACCGTCAGAGATGAAAGTCTTCAACTGCCATTGAAAACCGGCAGATTTAGAAAAAACCGGGAGAGTTCGCTCTCCCGGCCCTTAATGTATAACGTTAGGAACATCCCATTAAATCACTTATTATGAGTTAACAGGAGATTGCTTCGTGTCGATCGATCTGTGTCTGCTAATACTCGTATTTCTCAACCGATTTAATCTGGTTATTTCCCTCGGTGAAGACTAAAGTTGGCTGATATGATTCTGCTTCTTCGGGACTTAAATTGATAAATGAAAGGATATGCACGGTATCTCCTACTTTAGCATGTAGGGCGGCTCCGCCATTCATACAAACCTCACCCGAACCGCGCTTGCCAGGTAAAACATACGTCATGATTCGACTTCCATTAACGGCATTATTAATATAAACTTGCTCGTATTTTAAGATGCCGGCGGCATCTAATAAATCAGCGTCAATGGTGATAGAACCATTGTATGTAACATTTGCTTCTGTTACTTTAACTGTATGAATCTTTGCTTTTAATAGGATAACTTCCATGGATAAATTGTATTCTTTTAAATTGATTGTTTAATTTGTTTATTGTGCATTTCCTTCGTCAGAAACGAAATGTTCTGGTTAATTTGTTTAATGACATGTTGCCTATAATGTATATCATAGGTGAATTCAAAGTTTGCTGAATGGTCGAATTTCCCAATGGGATCCACAGCAACTATATAATCCACAGCACCTTTGTAATTATACTTTGTAATTTCGTACTGATCAGCCTCGGCCGATAGTGCATACCAACAGCCCTCTCCCATTCCACCCAACCAAGTAGCATGAGATGGGATATGCATAGGACGCATAGGCTCGTCCAATAAGCCCAGTTTTGTATCTCCTGGAAGGTCCTTCGACCTCTTGTTCGAAAAATTATCTGATAACTGCTTGATCTGGAACTTCAACGATTCCTTACGGCTCATTTTCCACTGCTCTACTTGTTGATTCGCATAACAATACAGCGTGCCTTCCGTGTTGGCATTGACCACATTGCTGGTAGGGCTCGCTTTAAGTGACTCCGGATATAATATTTTGGAAATTCGTTTATCATCTTTCATCATGCCCTCTACAAGAATCTGCGCTACATAACGTGAGCAACTGTTATTATTGGCGGCTAATGCGCCGTAAAGCACAGGACCTTTATTAACTAATGCTTCTGCATAGGCAGCGGCTTTCTGAAAGCTAATGTCTTGCGAAACGGAGCACAGCAACCTCCCTCCACCATGCGTTGCTTCTTCCATAATCGAAAGTTCCGAAAGAATTTCCGCCAAGTTGATCAGTTGCTTAGTATTCGAAAATTGAGCAACTGTCTCTACTTTTAGTCTTGGATCGAATGCTGCAGAGCGCGCGCGACCATAACCACGAGGACAGATATAACGACCAAAATCAAAATACTTAATCTGTCCAGACTGTTTTTCGATCAATAAGATTGCAGCATGACCAATTCTGAAGTTCAAGTTTTTCACAATACCTAAACCCTTCAATATTTTAAACCACAACTCATCGCCTCGAGCCGTCTGATCTGGCCAAGCGATGGGAATAGCGATATCTTGATAGGTATGCATCATCGTATGTCGAATGTTTTTGTGGTTTCTTGATGATTGCTGTTATATAATTTCTGTAAATAACGGTCACCGTGATCTGGAAAATATAAAACAACATGATCTCCCTCCTTAAAGTTTAGCTTGCTCAGGTTCTCCTCGACAGCGGCCAACACGGCGGCGCTAGAGAACCCAATTAATTGATCGGTAGCTGCTCGATATTCTTGCGCAGCACGCTTAGCGGATTGAGCATCGACTTGAAAAATCTGATCAACAACCTGTGCGTCGAAAGTACCTGGGATAAACGTACGGCCAATTCCCTCAATGGGATCATGAACAATACCATTGTTTTCGATCTTTCCCTGTTCTAAGAAAAATTGATAAACTGAGTTCGTTGGTTCTACGCCCCATACCTTAATGTCCTTCTTTTGCTCTTTTAAGAACCTACCGATTCCCGAAATAGTTCCCCCGGTACCTATTCCTGCGACAACATGGGTAACTTGATGATGGGTCTGCTCCCAAATCTCAGGTCCAGTCGTTTTATAATGTGCTTTAATATTGGCTGAATTGTAATATTGATTTGTAAAATAAGCGTTTTCATGATTGGCAGCATATGCCTGCGCTTGGTACTGTGTAGAATTGAACACGTGTAATCCAAATGAATTATCGCAGATTTCAATACTGGCACCATAAGCTTCCAACAATGCTCTCTTCTCTTCCGAACAAGATTTAGAAACGAAGATCTTCGCGCGGCAGCCCATCTCTTGCGCCATTAACGCAATACTGATTCCCGTATTCCCACTGCTAGCTTCTACAATTGTGCCGCCCGGTTGAATCTTGTTGCCCTTGATGGCCTCCTCCAACATAAAATAAGCAGCTCTATCCTTAGACGACTTTCCAGGATTGCAGCTTTCATCTTTAATATAGATATTGGCGCTAAACTTTTCAGATAAGTGCCCACATCGTCTCAAAGGTGTATTGCCAATTCGTTTTTCTATCAAAATGCTTGTTAAGTTTAAATTTGATTCTCTATAAATAAACGTGTTTTACCTGATATTATTTCAGAAAACATCCTCTGCAGCTTTAATAACAATCAATTCGTTACAAATGTTCTTGGCTTTGGCTATGTTTCTCATTACAATGATTTTTTATAGATTTGCTTGAAATCAAAGCTTATGAAACCGAAAACCATCATAGTCGCCATCGTGTTAGCCTTACTGCTAGTTATCTTATTTAATAATAAAGAAGAAGCCAGTTTTTGGTTATTCGGGGAGATTAGAACGTCGAAGCTTTTGATCCTAGGGGTATTTTTCCTCATGGGCGTGGTAGTTGGTGGCATGCTCTTCCGGAAAAAAAATAAGCATCCAAAAGAGTACGGCGTAACGAACCCCTATTCTCCGACGCAATCGGATCCGGAGTTCTTAGGGAATGATGATGGTTTGAGTGATGAAGACAGAGAATATATCCGTCGGGATTAAGTCTTACTGGATTAAATATACAAAAAGCGATCAGGAATTATCCTGATCGCTTTCTTTTTTGGGTTTAGCGCTAGTTTTCTTTAGCCTTCCCGCTTTCTGTAGGCTGGAATGGATAAGGTATTCGACTTGACCATTGACACTTCTGAATTCATCGTGCGCCCACTTTTCCAATTGTTTATATAGTTCGTCATCAACACGGATTACAAAACTTTTCTTCATGATATCATTTTTTTAAATCGTTGCCTGCTCCCGCCGACCATCTAATTATACAGTGTTCCCGCATTCACTACGGGCTGCGCTGCCTTCTCTCCACATAATACAACCATTAGGTTGCTTACCATAGCTGCTTTTCTCTCATCGTCCAACTCCACAATATTTTCTGCGGACAGCTTTTTCAAAGCCATATCGACCATGCCTACTGCCCCCTCAACAATCTTCGCACGAGCGGCAACAATCGCGGTTGCCTGCTGCCTCTGCAACATCGCACCAGCGATCTCCGCGGCATATGCCAGGTGTGTAATTCTAGCTTCCTCTACAATTACGCCGGCCTTCGCCAAACGGTCCGTCAGTTCTTTCTCTAAGATCGCATTCACTGCATCTCCGCCCTCGCGTAAGGTGATCTCGGCATTCTCGTCTTCGAAATTATCATAGGCAAAGCTTACTGCCAAGTGGCGCACCGCCGCCTCACTCTGCACGCGCACATAATCGTTATAGCTTTGCACATCGTATGCCGCCTTGAAGGTATCTCCTACCTTCCAAACGATTACAGCCGCAATCTCAATCGGATTACCCATTTTATCATTCACCTTTAACGTGTGTCCCTGCAGGTTCTCCGATCTTAAGCTAATACGTTGAGCCGTAAAGAAAGGATTAATAAAAAACAGCCCATTGTCCTTGATCGTTCCCTGATACTTACCGAATAAGTTCAATACCCTTGAGTGATTGGGATTTACGATCAACAGCCCTTTAACGATTATTAGGAATACGACAAATGCGATAAACACAAGAACAAGTCCGACGATCTTGTTATCTGTCGTGGCGGCAATATATAAGGAATACGCTCCTCCTGCAACTGTTAACAATAAGATTAACAGTGCTAAATAGCCTGATGCGGGTTTGATGATTCTTTCCATCTTGTTAGATTAAATTGATATTAATTTGATATCACTAATATATCAAATATTCTTTATAAATTATGCAACATGCGCCGCATATTTTTTTTGGGGACTGCTGAAGAATGTTGTTCACAGCAGCTTTAAAGCATGAAAATTTATTCCTTTTAAAATGAGGGAGTTTCGATTTTTTTATAAAAAAAAGCTATTCAGAATTTGCAATTAAGGGCAAAAGCGCTACCTTTGCATCACTTCAAACAACGAAGGGTACTACAAAATAACAAGTACAAGATTCCGTAGCTCAGCTGGTAGAGCAATACACTTTTAATGTATGGGTCCTGGGTTCGAATCCCAGCGGGATCACAAAGGCACACTTAGGTGTGCCTTTTTTTAGTTTAATCTATATCTTCTTCCCTTCAAAATACTAATTTTTAGGTTATTTAAGTTCATCTTAACCAGTTTCATATGGTGGTCATTGTGGTGGTCATCTATAAGATCTACATTTGACCACCACGGATTTGATTTTACGTGAGAATGGCTGATAAGGCTTAGCAATTTTATTGTTAATTCTAATTGTGTATAAATGGAAAAAATCAAACATGAACTGGATTTACTTCCCATTATTTTAAGAACCAAGTCTAGAAAGACTACAGGAAAAGCTCCCCTTAATATTCGAATTACCCTAAAAGATCAAAAGCCCAAAGAAGTACCTGTATCCAAAACAATTTTACCAACCAACTGGGATGTTGAAACAAAAACGGTAGGGAAAGGTGAACCTGATTTCCGAACAATTAATAAAAAAATTGCAGGAATGATGGTTGATCTAAATCGAATTTACGATAAACTATTTTTCGAGCATGAAATAGTTACCCCAGAAATGATTAAAAGGGTATATTCTAAAAAATCTCCAGTAGAGGAGGCTGTTATTCCTGAAGTTAAAATTGATCTTGCTCCTACCTTTCTTGAAGTTTTTGATGAATTCATTGAGAAGTTTCAAAAAATGATAGAAAAGGGTGACCGTTCTCCCTTTACCAAAACTCAGTTAAAAACGATAAAAAAGAAATTACTGAAATTCTTACAATTAAGATACAAGAAGGATGATATAGATTTCAAGGAGATTTCCCCAGAATTCGGAGATGAAATATATGATTACCTGACTTTAGAGGTGCCAAAACCTTTAAGCGAAGCTACTGCCAAAAAACACATAAAGAAGATTAAACGTGTAATTAAAATCGGTGTAAAGAAACAAATCAATATCACAAATCCCATTGAGGATTTTGTATGTGGTGGAGATCAAAAAGAAATTCCACCTCTAGAATACGACCAGGTACTAAGAATATTTTATAAAGATTTTGGTATTGATAGATTAAATGAAGTAAGGGATGCCTTTATTTTCCAAACCTTTACAGGGTTTGCATTTCAGGATATTTACAATTTGACACCTGAAAATATTATATTGGTAGGGCAGAATAATGAAAAGTGGTTAGCTAAGCATAGGGGAAAAACAGATGTGTATGAAATTGTACCTATGCTCCCACTAATTGAACAATTAATAGAGAGGTATAAAGAGCATCCAAAATGTGTTGTAAGAGGCGTATTAATGCCTATAAACTCAAATACCAGGTACAAGGGCTATCTTAAAGAGATCGCGGAAATATGCGGCATAAAAAGGAATTTGACGACTCATCTAGCTCGGCACACATTCGCAAATATAATGCTAAATCTTGGAATGCCGTTAGAAGACGTAGGAAAAATGCTTGGACGCAGATCAATAAGAACAACCCAAAGATATTGTAGAGTAAGCGTTAAACGTCTGCAGAAAAATTTCAACGAACATATACGACCAGTTTTAAATTTGAATACAACAATGAAGATCCTATCACCAAATCAACAAACTGCAAACAAAGCACGAGGTCCTAACTCTAATATTGTTCCCTTTAATACATTTTGCTCAACAGGAACGGTAAATTTTAGTTATTCTCTAGCCAAATAAAAGATGGAAAAGCAGGAAAATAGAATATCTGTTATGGGAGATATCCATGGAGCGTATCGGGCATTAATTCAATGTTTAGAAGGCTCCATGTTTAATTATGAGAATGATACATTAATCCAATTGGTTGATGTAGTTGATCGTAATAATGACGTCTTTGAGTGCGTAGAAGAACTGTTAAAAATTAAGAATTTGATCGCTATCAGGGGAAATCATGATGCATGGTTCCATCAATTTTTAGAAACTGACTATCATCCACTATCATTGAATTATGGGGGACTGACAACCCTTGAATCTTATTTAAAACATTGCCAACCTAATAGTAAAATTATTAAGAGTGCCAATGGCTACAAGACTTCTCTGAATGCCCAGCATATTCCTGAAAGTCATAAAGCCTTTTTTAAAAGACAGACTTTATACCATGTTGATGATGAAAATAGATGTTTTGTTCATGCTGGATTTGATTTATTAAATCCATTCTATGTCCAAAATGAAGAAAATTACTATTTTGATAGGAGTTTATGGATGGATGCATTAAAACTAAAGAATCAAGAATATGTTTCTGGGCAATTGACAAATTTTAATCAAATGTTATTGGACATACGGCCACAAAAAGGTGGAACACAATTTCCCCAATGCAAGCATTTGAAATTACAAATCTAGATACAGGCGCAGGACAAAATGGTAAGCTAACAATTATGGAAATAAATACAAATGAAATATGGCAATCAAAAGAAGTAGTTTCATTAGCTACTTTTTAATACTTCTGCTTTCTTAACTTGTAAAGGTTCGACAACTGGCATAGGTTTAACATTCTGAGTTAATCTGGATGCTTTTAAAGTATCGTCGAAAAGTATCCAATTAGTTCCATCATAAATACTAACGTACCTATCGTAATCAAGATTAAATTTATAAAACCTATAACGAGCTGAAATGATCTTACCAATTTCTTCAAATGCTTCTTTAATCGACCGATAGTTTATATTTGAAGTACCTCTATTTAAAGTAGTGACCTTTTGTTTCACTTTATTTTTTATTGAATAAAATTTTGTGCAAGTCAATTCAACTTCCGAAAATAAGCCGGTTTCTACATTGAAAAATAAACAATCCTTAACATAAAACTCATAATACCAAATGTTATACTGGTTTATAAAAAACTCAATTCTAATCGTTGTATCCTTTGCAAAATGTCTTAAGTTCTTAATAAACCCTAGCTTCCTATGACTTTCAAGTAAATTAAATATATAATTATCAATTTCCTTTAAATCTCTCTTATAAGTGTTTGATGATGTATTATGATGAGATAAAGGATGCAACAAGAGAAAAAGGTATGATTGCAAATTTTCAAATTCACTGATTGCTATACCATTCTGCTGTAATAGTTTTTTGCAAGCTTTAAATGTCTTAGATAATTTGTAGGCGTCAATAATTTGAAGATTATCTTCTCTAAAAATTTCATCAGGAAAAACTTCTAATAACCTATGTTCTAAATATTTTCTAAAATAATTAGCAGCAGCAGGATAATCAGGTTTTTGATTATTATATAAAAAATAACGTGCTTTTTCTAAATCAGAATCGCTAGAAATCAGAATGGGAACTTCGATTTTTGCATTGTTGTGATCCGTTTCACCAACATATAATTCAATAGGTTTCCAATCCCATTGACCAGTTTTGCCTAACTTTCTAATGCAGGCTTCAAAAAAGCCTCTATCATAAGTAGATATGACAATCTGATAGTTAGAAAATTGTTCATTTAAAATATTCAAAATTGGAATTCGGTTTGAAGTGTCCAAACCGATAAAAATATCATCCAAATAAATAAGTTTAAGGTCAACTTCATTAGGAAAAAGCTTTAATGAAGCCAAGTATAAACAAATAGCTACTGACGAAAGTCTTGCTTCATTGAGGAAATTCTTATATTCTTCTCCCAACTCAGTGCCATTTTTTAAAATCTTAAGACGCAAATCAGTTTTTAAAAACCAAGTAGATTTTTGTTTTGATGGATAGAAAAATTCTAATTTCTCAAGATGGTATTCAATGGCAATATCACTTAAGAAAAAATAATCTTTAATATAAACATTGACTAGAATAAAAATTTTATCAAGCAACGTCCGCAAACTTAAATCGAATTCGTCTATCCTCAATAATCCACTCTTATGGGATCGACTCCTAGTATTCCTGGTATTTGTGATAAGATCGTTTATTAAAGCGTCATATTGATCACCTATACTAATAGAAGAAGCGGAGGAAACCGGAATAAATTCCCTTAATAAATTAAGAATGATGAGCTCAAATAAATTTGGATTAGGATCTGATTTTAGATAAATTTTTAATAAATCAGTATAATCCAAAAAACCGTTTAAAAGCGATGCTTCCTTAATAAATGCTACTTCATTATTTGAAGCACTCTCTGAGAAACAATATCTTTCAGAATTAGGATCATCACTTTCCAAAAAATTTGAAAATTCTACTTCGACAATGCCATCATTATTACTATTAAATAAATTCTTAGTAAATTCTTGTGTGGAAACAGAATTGCGAAAAAATGAATTTAATGCTTTATATAATGAAGATTTTCCAGATCCATTTTCGCCATAAATAAGCAAGTTTTGACCAGAGTGCAACGGAATAGAATATTCATCAAAATAGGCCCCGCAATTTCTTATTTTTATATTAGTTATTCGCTTAGACATTATGAATAAGGTAATTCATTCTTAAAATGAAACTAGAAATGAAAGAGTTACTATTTGATAAAGATTTATAAAGTAAATCTGAATCATTTTGACTTGCATCTATATCCTTCCGAAGATTATGAATAACATCTAAAAGATTTGTATTTTCAAGATTAAATGTTTCACTGTTCAACATAAACCTCAAAATCTGATTTACTAGGTTTATAAAATAAACTTTTATAACCTTATTAACTTCATTTTGTATAATAAAATAAAGATCTTTAAATACTGACTGATCCTCTTCAGTTAAAATTGGAATTTGAAAATTTCCTATTTTTGTCCTTCCAAGTTTTACATGATCATTGACACTCGAGTGGAAAAATTCTCTCGATGAAAAAATTAGATAAAGATATTCAAGTAAAAATCCTGGCCTTTTTAAAGTAATTACCCAATTACTATTATCAACATATGAATCCTTTTCGTTATCCAGATAAACATTAAAATTATTTATCGAATTACTACTATTCAAATAAATTCTACTTTGGGAAAATGTATATCTCAAAGCTTTTTTTGTATCTTCTGGAGCATTTATAATAATGTAACTCTTATCATTTGCCACACTAAAAACGCCGTAAAAATCTATTAATTCTGAATTAGATTCTTTTTTATTGCTTTTACTAATATAGTCCTTATCAACTCCTTTTGAAATCTTAATTACATTCTCTAATCTAATTTTGACAATAGCGTTCTTTTTCGGACTATTAGAATGACGCTCCTTAAATCTTCTAACAGATGAATTAAAGGCTTCTAAATTGCTGACATTATTCATCTGAGTAAATAAACTCCGAATATCTTTTATTATTTCTCTGCTATTCTCTTTTGTTTGTTCAATATCAATTTCATTTAAAAAATACCAAAGAGCATATAGTGATTGTTGACTTCTCCTTCCGTTATCAACACAAAGTAAATAATCAAGACTTAAAGCCAAAGTCTTTTGAGTTGTTGATGAAATTAATAGTCGTAATTTGTAAAGAAAATCTGCCTCAAAAACATTACACACATAAATAAATCTTTCCGGTTCATTTTCCAACGTCTTTGTTAGATCGGGCTTAGACCGTAATCTGAAGTTAATTCTATTGCCCACCTTATAATAATCAAGGGCTGAATAATCTTTATCACTTTCTTTAGAAAAATTATATTGAAACTGAAGATATATTAACGCTGTCAATATATTCTCATTCTCCATCCTCGTTGTACTCTTCCTAAAGTAAAACCACTCTTTATTATTATCGAAAACACCTTTAATGCTATCAATTAGATCCCTAGAAATATAAGAATTCCACATTTCAAAGGAATCAATTTTTATCGGGTAAGGCTTATAATTCAACCTTATAAAAAGATCTACTGGATCGAAGCTATCGTTGTATTTTTTATCAATTTCAACAACCCATAAATCATAATTATTTATTTTTTCTTGGTATTCAGGAGAAAGATCCTTAAACTTTTTGGAGGTTAAATCCGATAATAAACTATTCTTTAAATTTAAGGAATAATCATCCTTCTTGGTAGATTCAAATTCATTATCCGTATTAATAAAATCCTCCCCAAGAAATCCCAAAATGGACAATATTCTTTGCTGACCATCAATAACTTCTGATATACCATCAAGATTTTTATAAACAAAAATTGGCGGAATTTTAATACCCAAAAGTATACTTTCAATAATCGCAGAAGCTTTCTTTTTATCAATAACCTCATT
Organism: Sphingobacterium sp. BN32; assembly: GCF_030503615.1. NCBI lineage: Bacteria > Pseudomonadati > Bacteroidota > Sphingobacteriia > Sphingobacteriales > Sphingobacteriaceae > Sphingobacterium > Sphingobacterium sp. BN32. Next base: position 1,591,050 of record NZ_CP129963.1, on the reverse strand, counting down.
CCTTTGATATTGAGGTCGTATGATAAATTTAAGTTTTTTCATTGATCGTCTAATATCGTCTATGGACAACGACGAAGGTTCTGGTTTATTGATTCGAAGAGATTCGAAACTAATTACCTCTGAACTATCAATTGTATTATTAATAAATTTTAGTTGGCTATTAAAAACTTCAGAATCTTTTAAATAAACATTAAAATTAATATTAAATAGTTTTTTGAAAATCTTCGAAACATTCTCATACCGATTCTTTATATGAATAGCAAAGGAGCTTCTGTCCATTATATACTGCTCAATATTATCGTCAATATAGCTTGCAATTTTTTCAATCTCTGAATTACTAATATTAAGATTTCCCTTTTCTTTTTGATAAATAGACAATGCCCAAAACAAACATTCTGAAATTAATCTATTGTAATCCTCTGATTTAGAAATTCGATTTTTTACTCTCTCCAAAATATTGATTTTGGCAGTAAACGTGTTGTGGAGTTCTTTTATATCAACACTTTCAAAATCTTCAAATAAAAATTCATAAAATTGATTAATTATGTTACTCTTTTTTACAGAATAATATTTGATTGGAATATTATCAATAACAAGTAACTCCCGAATTTTCTTTAGAAGGATCTCTTCATTAAATTTTTCAAAATGGAACAAACTCTTCAAGGTGTCAAAAAAACGTTTGTCACTAATGACTTCCTTTTTAAAGTAATCATTAACATTATCAAATAAAAAATCCGCCTTATCTATTTCACTTGTTTTAAGGGGGGTAATTCCAGAATTATACCTTTTAAAAATCTCCTTCTTAACACTATCTTCAATTGCATCAGTGATACCTATTTTTGTATTGAAGCTAAACTCAATTATTCTTAGTTTTGTATCATATATTAAATCACGATACTTCTTTTCTAATGAATCGAAGTTTTTTGAAATAAAATCTTTTGTAGATAGTTTTTTCAAACCACTTTTTTTAAGCTTAAATTCATTATTAATAAACCGTAAAATAGTTTGATACCTTTGTCTTCCGTCGATTACCTCAACTTTAGATATATTCCGAAAATAAATTAGTGGTGGAATTTCAGTTCCTAACAGAATGCTCTCAATAAAATAGGTAGCTTTTTCATCATCCCAAACATAATTTCTCTGGTATGATGGTTTATAGTTTGTGTTTCTAAGTTTATCTTCGTTATTAAATAAAGAATCAATTGACACTGTTTTAGAATCAATTTTCAACTTGTTCTCAAATACTTCTTTAATATTATCCATTGCAGGTGATATAGACTGACCAATGTAAAGATAAATATAATAACTTCAAATTTTAAGCCGATTTAACCCATTATAATTATCTTTTTAACTGACGAATAAATATCTATGATGAAAATTTAGTGAAACAATTCATCCCACATAAAAAAAAAGAGGAATTGACCACTGACCCAAAGCAATCAGATAAGCTGATTAAAAGGGCACCAAAGCAAGGTAAAAACAAGAAATCACAGGGTGTGCAGTAGTACACCCCTAAAATGATTCGGTATGACAAACAGAATTTTCAAATGCTGGGATGATGTACAGAAGTGGAAAGATAGATTTGAAAAGATGTTTCCACCCTGGTTTGTTACATCAAAGGAGTTCCAAAAAGCGGAATTGGCTAAACTCCGAAATGTCTTGCACACAAATACGGGTAAGTTATCTGAAGAGGAAAAATTAAGTAAGAGAATCCTACAAGGTTATTATAACAAACTTGAAAAGGAAATTTACCCAAAACTGTCAACAAGAATTTCGGTACGGATGGGGAATTACCTGCAAAGCAGGAAAACCGACTTCGTCCAAACGCGTGGTGCCGTTTTGGGTAAAAAGAAATCCACAAAACCTACAGCATGTAGTCGATGGCATCGAAGCTGGAAAATTCGCATGGGAAATCGACAGTACATTTCCGTTTGAAAAAGCAGCTGAAGCCTACAGCAAGATATTAGAAGGTCACACCAGAGGTAAAATCGTAATTACCTTTTAATAATAAAAACCCCTATAAATAACTCGATTGAAAAGCCAGGTCAGGAGACTTGGCTTTTCTTGTATAGTTCTTCATCAAATATAGGCCGGCCCTAGTTCGAGGCACTACCCTTTTAAAGCCCTTTCAAACCCAATGATAACCCAATGATAACCCCAATCAAACCCAATGGTGACCCAATGATAACCCCAATCAAACCCAATTGGAAAGGGCTTTCATTGGGCTATGTATAGCGTATGAAAGCCCTTTAACTTGACGATGACTAATCGAATTCTCTTTTTAGTCTTTTGAGTTGTTTGGATGACATTATTTAATCATGTTTTCCCTCATGAAAATGTATACCGTCAATAGGTGCATCAGAATAAATTATCGCATCGGTCATACGGATATGATATCCTTTTTTCGGATTCGTTACGACCACTTTTACATTATGTTTTCCCTTTGGCAACTGATACTTCCAGAAGATCTCGTGCTTTCTTGTTTTGTAATCCGTCGGCATTTTTGTTCGCTCTACTTCTTTACCATCGATGTAAACTGTTAATTCAAGCGTGTATTCCTCCTTGATATTTGCATCCTTAGCAGCATTTCCTTTGATTACGATACCCGTTCCGGTGAAATCAAAGGCATGTTCTGAGGTCAATTTTCTACTGCCCAAATTCATACGTTCAATTGGATAAGTTCCTTCGAACGCTTTTTCATAGCGAACAGCTTTCGGCTGCTGCACATTGATAACAATCTCATTTGCACCTACTTTACCACCATTCTTCTTAATCATTTGAATAGCATGTTTATAGCCGATCTCGTACACCTTGTTCAGTGAAATATCGGTATACTTGAAATTGATATCTTCCGCCTCTTTTAGTCCCATTTTCCAATACGCCGGAATCTTATCATAACCTAATATAGTCCCCAAGACGCCTCCTGCATTCGACGGATTACAATCAGAGTCATGACCTGCTCGGGTCGATATCTCTAAGGTTTTTGTGAAGTCACCTTCCCCGTACAATAGGCCGAGTACGATATAGGCAGCATTGATTTTTGCGTCGATATTGAATGGGCCGAATGCTCCATCCGGACATCCATGTGCTTCCGACCATTTCTTCTGGAGCTCGAACCACGTTTGCTTCCAGTCTTTTGGATATTGAGCATGCCATTTGATCACGTCGGCAATACATTTATAAAAATCACTTTGTGCAGGGACCGTCTTTAAAGCTTCCTTGACCACAAAATTGACATCATCAGAGATATAAGCAATCGTATACAATGCGCCGACATAAACACCACCATACCAGCCATCACCGTAATTCATAATATGACCGACCTTATCCGATATATCAGATGCAGAATTCGGCATTCCCGGATTCATCAGTCCGGCAAAGTCTGCTTCGATTTGATAGTCAATATCATCAGCATGGGGGTTATTCAGCCAATGTCCCGACTCAGGCGGCATCACGCCATTCAATATATTGTAGCGCGCTGCTTGGTTTGCATGCCAAAGAACATAGTCTGCATTGGCAAAAGCATTCGCAAAGTCTGCTGCCGGAGCGTCAACCCCCTTCTTCTCTATCACATCCACAAAGGTAAGATCCATGTACACATCATCGTAAAGCCCGGGCCATTCGATCATGGTTTTCTTGATATATCCATCATACCACGGAATCACCTTATTATCTGGAATATAAGTGCCGTTGTATTTAAATTCCGTAGGACCTCCAAAGGTTACACCAATCACTTGACCAGCCCAACCGCCTTTAAGTTTGTCTTTTAATACTTCAGGTTTAATTTTCGCTTGCTTCGGCAGACTATTTTGCGCATAGCTAGCGGCAGTGATACAAACAGCACATAACGCAAGAGCGATTTTTGGAATAAAAAAGTTTTTCTTCATAGATTTTTTGGTTTTACAGCGTTGGCATTGTTACCATCGCAAGGCTAATACCATAAAAGTAAACGAAACGCTAATCAGAAAAAGACATATTTTATACCGAATTGATAATTACAATTCAATATATACCGAATTAGAAATATTATAACTAACTAAATACCAGTTAAATAAAAATTGATATCATCATAATTCACAACATTCCCAATGACCAATATCAGGATTGACACTATTTTTAGATCTCTAAATCTGCGTTTTGATATGTTTAGCATCTTTACATGGGGATAGATGGTCATTCTTCCCTTAGCTACCCCCCTTCAGCCGATCTATGGAAGTAAATACGCCGCTTTGTTTTAAAAGCCACATCCCCAACTTTTCTTCCGCAATGCCGGGCGCAATCTTATACGTAAATACGGGCAATCCATTTTCATCGCCTTCGATTTTCATTCGCATAAAATCAATGGAAGGCACGTCTTGGAGCTGTTTGGAGAGCTCCGTAATATGCGACGATACGATGACATAGGGTCCATCAACTTCTGCCAGGCTTGTCATGACATCGAGAATCGCATTTGACGCGTCGCTGTGATTGGTGCCTTTAAAAAGTTCATCGAGGATAATAAGTGCATTGGAATCCACAGGCAACTGGTCGACAATCTCTTTTAAGCGAATTGCTTCCACATAAAAATGGCTATAACCCAACTCCAGATTATCTTGTAAATTGATACTCGTAAATACCCCGTCGATCAAATCAGTTTGTAGTGCATCAACAGGCACCGGGAAGCCAATATGCGTTAAGTAGAGTGCGGAAGCAATGGATTTGATAATGGAAGATTTCCCCGCCATATTTGCGCCGGTCAGAAACCAAATCTTTTTTTCCTGCTTTAAAGAAACATCATTCTTCACGGGCGCTTTATGAAAGATGTGGTAAACCCCTTGCATCTTAATTTCGCCAGTTTCATTCTTGGGATAGACCTCCGGATAGCAAAACCCTAAGCTCTTAGATATCTTGGCTACGGCGAGGTAGGCATCCACTTCGAAAAAGAAACGAATCAGCTTCTTCAGTTTCGGGGCCAACTCATACCGAATCAAGCGATCGAGCGACTCAATATTAAATATATTGACTTTAAGTTTATCGGTTACATGCTTCTTCCCCTTGTATATCTGGTTAAGGCAGTCATTCGTTAGCTCAATCACTTCAGTCATGTCTTCATAGACCTGATGTTTATTGACTTCCCGATAAAACTTCATCGAAGAGATTAAAAATTCCGACGCTTCTAATATAGATCGCTTTCTATAGTAATAGATTGGCGAGCGAACGCCTAGGAAATCCAAGAAACTGATACCATGCCTGGCGCCCGAATGGGAAGCATGTATATACTTTTCCAAGTCTTTCACAATGACCCGATAAAAAGGGAAATCCACCTCAGCAACGGGCTCTAAACGACGAATTTTCTTCTGTCTCTCCTTGATACCCTCTATGTTCAATAAAGGCGTATAAAAGACATCACGAAAATAATCCTGCCCACCTTCGGTAATGGCTTGATCGAAAAAGTCATAGATTGTTCGTCCACTATAATCTCTTAGCTGTATGTCTTTTAAGGTTTGTTCGTCGATTAAAAAGGTTGCTGCCATAAGTATTCCTAATATACAATTTATTGTTTTTACTTAACTCATTTTTTAAAACCCTTAAAATCGGTTTTAGTTAACTTATAATTAGGAGATGCAAAAGTCTGCCATTCTCCATAATTAAATCTATAAATAATAATTACAAACTGTCGATTTCTCTGAAAGGAAAAAAAATGTTAACGTATTGATATACAGTAAATAAAGCTTATCCTTACCTATAATCGATAGCGGTAATTACTTATTTTAAAGCATATTTACCGAAATTCAACTAACAATATTTGGTAAAAATGAAAATAGCGGTTATTTCGGACATACATGGAAACCTACCTGCATTGATTCATGTTCTTGACGATATTCAGGCTCGAGAAATAAGACAAATTTATTGTTTAGGTGATTTGGCAGACTTTGCCCCATGGCCAAACGAATGCATAGAACTAATCAAGACGCTGAACATCCCCTGTCTACAAGGGAATCACGACCAATGGATTGCTGAAGACAGCAAAATCGTCGCATTAGCGAACCACTCTGCAGAAGAGGCCCGCGATAGAGAGCTTGCCATAAATCATAGCAAAGCAACAATTACGTTAGACAATAAAGCCTTCCTTAAAGACCTTCCTTTTCAGATTCGACTCGATTATAAAATCGCGGCCAAACGCTGGCAGATCTTGCTTGTCCATGCACACCCCGATAGCAATAACAAGCATCTTTATGAACAAGAGCCCGATGAAACCTTTGCTTTTCTATTAGATCGAGAACAGGTCGATGCCTTGATCATGGGCCATACCCATTACTCCTTCGTCAAAGAAATCGAGAACAAATGGGCAATCAATTGCGGATCTGTAGGTCGGTCCAAAGAATCCACGAGAGATGCTTCCTACCTGATTCTTGACATCAATGAAGACCGCATAATACCTGAGATCATACAGCTAGACTATAATAAATGGTCGGTCAGAAATGCCATCAAGGATAGCGAAATCCCCGATCTCTATGCTTACTTCTGGGATGCCAAATAAGAATTATTCTAACTAACAAAAAAGAAAGCTTCTGGAAAAACATTTTCTTAAATAACATTTCCTGGTTAGCGATTTTATGAAATCGTTTTCGTGATTTTTAGTGCGTTTTGCGATGCAATTCATTATTTTAGAAATAGCTAAATACCATAACCTTTGTAACCAATTAATATGAGCCGTTTCTTTTGTATCCTTCTGCTTCTAATTCTATCGCTATCCACGAAAGCTGATTTGAACGCTTTGGTCGACCTGAATCTACTCACGAAAAATTTCACAGAACAAGATTTACAGAAAAGCCTATTAAGTAGCAAACAATGGGTTCCCTATCCAACTTACAATAATCGTGATGCCTGGAAATCATTAACGCAATCGGTTTATAAAACCTTGATTAAAGAAGGTGAAGCTTCTCTAGCCTATCAATGGCAGGTTGTGAAAGCGACAGACTATCTTGAATTCGAACGTAGTGGCTCGCGCGTAATCATGGAAAAACCCATGAACGAAAATGCAAAGACTCTTAGCAAGTTGTTTTTAGCGGAACTTGCCGAGGGTAAAGGACGCTTTCTGGATCAAATCATTAATGGGGTTTGGTATTTCACAGAAATGAGCACCTGGTCATTATCTGCCCACGTTTCGGGATATCAATCTTCTAAGCGAAGCTTGCCACAATCAGATACTCAGGTTGTCGACCTGCTTGCTGGCGATATGGGATCTATGCTCTCTTGGATCCACTACTTTTTTAAAAATGAGATGGATAAGGTAAATCCAGAGATTGCTTCTCGCTTAAAAATGAATATCCAGTCGCGAGTCATACAGCCATATTTAACGCGGAATGATATGTGGTGGCAGGGTTTCGAGATAAAGCCTGAACAAGTCGTTAACAATTGGAATCCCTGGTGCAACTTCAATGTGTTGACCTGCTTGCTTTTAATCGAAGATAATGAACAGCGAAAAGTCGCGGGGATTTATAAAACAATGCGTTCGGTTGATAAATTCATCAATTATATCAAACACGATGGCGCTTGTGAAGAAGGTCCATCCTATTGGGGGCATGCAGCGGGAAAACTATACGATTATCTTAAAATCCTCGCTCTGGCGACTAATAACAAAGTAAATCTATTCGATCAGCAAATGATTAAGGATATGGGCGAATATATTGCCCAGTCGTACATTGGCGGCAATTCGTGGGTTGTTAATTTCGCTGATGCTTCGGCGAAAAGCACTGCTGATCCATTGTTGATCTATCGTTATGGGCGTTCGGTAAATAGCAAAGAGATGCAGCAATTTGCCAAATATTTACACGATAGAGCCAGCTCAAAATTCAACTTCGCCCGCGACGCTTTTCGCAGTTTAGAGGATTTAGGAACTTTACAAGATATTTTGCAGGAGACTGCGGCAACTCCGACGAATACGCATAACTGGTATCCGGAAACAGAGTTTCTTTATATTCGAAATCAAAATGTATTTTTCGCAGCCAAGGGCGGATTCAATAAGGAGAGTCATAATCACAACGATGTGGGCAGCTTTATGCTATTCCTTGACCAAGAACCTGTCTTTATCGACGCTGGCGTTGGTACCTACAACAAGAAGACTTTTTCGAAGGAACGTTACGATATATGGACGATGCAAAGCGATTATCACAATCTTCCTCAAATTAATGGTTATCAGCAACGCTTTGGTCCGCAGTATAAATCGCATAACAATAGGTTCGACGCTAAAGCTCAAGAATTTACGCTCGATATCGCCGGTGCTTATCCGAAAGAAGCGCAGATCAACTCCTGGATACGCAGATATAAAATCGATCATAATGCCTTGTTGATTACAGATCAATTCGATCTGGACAATCCGCAGAACGAGAATGTAATTCACTTTCTATTGGCGAAAGAACCAATCCTTAAAAACGGAGCAGTGGAATTGAATAATGGAGCGTACAGCTTACATTTTGACAAGAAGCTATTTGATGCCTCTGTGGATGTTATTGAGCAGGATGATGTCCGATTAAGCAAAGTATGGGGCGATCGGATTTACCGCTTAAGTTTGAAAGCGAAATCAAAAAGCAAGAAAGGAATTTATCGTTTCAGTATTAAATAAAAAACAGAAGCCTCAACAAAGCTCTTTATGGTATTTATACCATCAATCGGCACATGAGCATACTAAAGCAGAAGCAATTAAAGGGACGGAAGCACTGGCGAAAGCTAAAGATTTAGACCAACATCATGATATTGGTTTTGTGATGTATTGCTCCTATGGTAATGGTTCTCACCTACGCTGATTATTATTTTCTTGAGGGATTGACGCGCTTAAAAGAATTAAAAAACTAATTTAATTGAAACTTAATGTAACTTTTCGTACTTTATTTATATTTTCAAGGAGACTAATCTCAAGATTATAAATATTAAATGGCGAAGAGGATAAAAGCAATAAAATGCCCATCGTGTGGAGGCACAAAAGCGACTGAATTAAGAGCGGATTATTATCGCTGTGATAGCTGCGGGACACCCTTCTTTCTTGATTCCGATGACATCACGATCCATCATAAGCACTATACAGCATCCGGAACGAATATCTTTACACAGAAGAACAAAATAATCGTTATTGGATTTTTGGCCTTCATCATCATCATGATCTTTATTTTCCAATTTGGAAACAGCCCTTCCAACGATAGAAGCTATGTCGCTCCAACAGTTGCTGAAACAGAAGAAACGCCCAAGGAGCCTTCCAAGAGCTACGAATGGGAGTCTGAAAAAGTAACGGTTTTTAAAGACGATAAGAATACGCCAATTTATATCGTGATAGGGAAACTGGATCCGGTCGAGGACGCTATAGATCGAAAAGACAGTTTGTTTTTCGGCGTATATGACGTAAAGACAGGTAGTCAGTTACTATTCGATCGTTTTGACGGTAGCTCGAGCGATAGCTACCCAACGATGAAGTTTCAACGCTATGAGGACGACAACCTCTACTTGACTATAGATAAATCACAGATTTATCGTTTTAATAAGCAGAGCTTACGTTTCAATAATTTAAGAAAGCAATTAGAGACGGAAGTTCCAGAGTTCAAGGACGGAATCGCTCAGGTTGAGTTAGCGGATCCCGAATTTGATGGCGCGGCGTTCAAGGTGCTTGCAAATGATGGCGGGAAACACCTCTATTTCCCGATGGCAAAACGCGTATATGATCCGGAAAAGATGTGGGACATCACAGCAAAACACTACGCAGAAGACGTGTCAACGACGGAATATAGTTTCAGCAGGGAATCATCTGAATTTCCAAAGGAAAAGATTCAACTTATCAAGTATAAGTTTCAACATAGGAAGGGTTATCCCAGAGATAAACATGTTTTTAGCTGGAGGAAAGACTATGGACGTTCAGGTATTTTCACAGAGCGGTCGCCGTATAAGAAAAGATTGATAACCGACTATGCTAAACAGCGTGGAAAAATTACGTCTATAGAAGATTTTACGCCAGGGAGGAATTATTTCTCACCCTCCGTTGTAGTTTTTAATGATGAAGAAGTTATTATTAGGTTCCGCCCTACAGCGAATCCAAATGATAAACTTATCCTGCAATGCTTAGATGCAAACACTGCAGAAATAAAATGGACGCTACAGGATTTAGGACGCATCGAAGATATGATAATTCTGGATGATGGATATGTACTGCTGTCGGACAATAAACCCATATTTATTTCTACAGATGCCAAAACACAAGTACAGAAACCTTCGATTCCTATTACCCTAACGCTAAACTAATAGATCATGAGCATATTCAATATATTCAAAAATCAACTCGGTCAGGTTATTCAGTGGGAAAACCAACAAGAAAATCAGCTATGGTATAAATACCCATCCAAGTTGGATGAAATCAAAGATGGCAGTAAATTGATTGTTGGGCCTGGACAAGGAGCGATATTAGTCTATGAGGGCAAACTTGTGAATCATATCGAAGTAGCAGGAACTTACAATCTACGAACGGATAACCATCCTTTCATCACGACCTTAGTCAATCTCCGTCAGAATTTTGAGAGCGAACATAAGCTTCTAATCTATTTTTATAGAAAGGCCGATATCCTCAATCAGTTTTGGGGAACTCCTACTCCGATTAAGTATCTCGACCCTACTTATAAGATCCCTGTGGAATTAGGCATTAATGGTAACTACAGCTATAGAATCAGTGATGTAAATTTTCTATTTCAATCGATTATTGGTAGTAAAGACCGCTATTCGACTGAAGACCTTCGTGAGATTGTAAGTGATCGAATACCGCAGTATTTAAGTCATTATTTGGCGGAACGGAAATATTCTTACCTAGAAGTTGACGCCAATGTTCATCAGATCAGCAATGCGCTAAAGGAAGAATTATCGGCAGAATTTAATCGATTAGGGTTGGCATTATTAGATTTCAAGATCATCGGAACCCAATTTGATGAGAACACGGTCAACCGTATTGGGCGTGTTGCAGACGTGACGATAGATCAAAAAGCCGCAGAAGAAGCTGGGTTAGATTACGTTGCACTCGAGAAGCTTCGCGCTTTGCGTGATGCAGCGCGTAATGAAGGCGGCTTGGCGGGTGTTGGTGCGCAGATGGGTGTCGGAATGGAAATCGGGAAAGCGTTTAATCAGGAAAAAAACGGCTTGCTGTCAGGAATTGAAAATAACGGACAAGACGCCTTTGAAAAGCTCAAGAAACTCAATGTGCTTTTGACAGAAAAAATCATTACGCAAGAAGAGTTTGACCTGCTAAAAGCTAAATTATTAAAGACCTTATAGGAAGAATTATGAAGTATATTATTGGAATAATCGTCATCGCCGTCATCCTTTTCATTTTCACCTATCTATTTAGTTTAGTTTGGGGAATTGATCTGTTTGCATCGGAAGACGTATCAAGAACTTTAAAGACGGTCGGACTGGTTGCTGCGTTGAGCATCCTGTTAGTTATCATAGGAGGATTCTTCTTTAAAAACCCGCACAAGGGATACGAACGTGGCTCAGGTGTAGCAGAGAAAAAGATCGATTAAAGCCTGTACCATTTGCCCTACAGCACAGGATAGCTATTTAAACTAATCTGGTTATTTTAGTTATATTGCGGTTAGAAACCTACATCAATCAAGCATATACCTAAAAAAATAACCTATGATTAGAAAATCAGTTATCCTCACCTGTTTACTAGCAATGACCTTACCCTACGGACATTCGCAAGAATGGAAACCCGCTGGCGATAAGATTCTGACAGAATGGGCAACTCAAGTAAACCCCAAACAACCTCATCCGGAATATCCAAGACCTCAATTGGTTCGATCAAATAATTGGCAGAATCTAAACGGCCTTTGGAAATACGCAGTTACTGACAAGTCTGTATCTCAACTACCGACGAATTGGGATGGAAATATACTCGTTCCTTACGCGATCGAGTCGGCGCTATCGGGTGTTGGAAAGAGTTTGAATAAAGATCAAGCCCTTTGGTATCAAACAGAAATCGTTCTTTCCAAAAAATTAAAAAACGATAAAACAATTCTTCATTTTGGCGCAGTGGATTGGCAATGCGAAGTATTTGTGAATGAACAGTCGGTTGCTAAGCATGAAGGTGGTTTTAACTCCTTTAGTGTAGATATTAGCCAGGCATTAAAAAAAGGAAATAAACAGCAGATAGCACTTCGTGTCTGGGATCCAACAAGTGATGGTCCTCAACCTCGTGGAAAACAAATAAATAATCCTCATTCCATTTGGTATACGCCTGTTTCGGGCATATGGCAAACCGTTTGGTTAGAATCTGTGCCTAAAACCTATATCAAAAGTACACATCAGACTCCTCAAGTTGATCAATCAAGTTTAACAGTCTCGGCAGATATCGAAGCTGCACAAGATGGCGATCTGCTCCATATCATCGCCTATGATAATGGAAAGAAGATTGCGGAATCATCGAATACTCCCGCAGCGACCCAACAGCTAAAACTAGGTAATATCAGTTTATGGAGTCCCTCCAATCCAAAGCTCTACGATCTAGAGTTGAAGCTGATGCGAAAAGGAAAGGTTGTTGATCAAGCAAAGAGCTACTTTGCGATGCGTAAGATTTCGAAAAAGACAGATCAGAAAGGTATAGAACGAATGTATCTCAATGATGAATTTCTTTTCCAATATGGTCCATTAGATCAGGGTTGGTGGCCAGATGGCTTACACACTGCGCCCACCGACGATGCTCTTAAGTTCGATATCGAAAAGACCAAGGAAATGGGCTTCAACATGATCCGTAAGCATATCAAAGTTGAGCCTGCACGATGGTATAGGCATTGCGACAGTATAGGAATATTAGTTTGGCAGGATATGCCAAGTGGCGACCTCGGGGGCAACATATGGGATATGCATCCTGGTAAATTCCGCGCTGGAAAGCAGGATAAGGACCGTACGCCAGAGTCGGAAGCTATTTTCAGAAAAGAATGGAACAGCATCATGACACAATTGCACAACTTCCCGAGTATAGTGGTCTGGGTGCCGTTCAATGAGGCTTGGGGGCAATTCAAAACAAAAGAGATCGTAGAATGGACCAAGCAAAAAGATCCTTCTCGCCTTGTTAATGGAGCCAGCGGCGGAAATTACCTTGCTCCTGGCGATATATTAGATCTACATAACTATCCAGAACCAGCCATGCCTGATCCTGTGAGATTCGGTAAGGACTTTATCCTAGCGAATGGAGAGTTTGGCGGGCTAGGATTGCCTATTGAAGGACATACCTGGCAAGCGAAAGATAACTGGGGATATCAGTCTTTTAAAAGCGTTGCAGAATTGAAGAAACGCTATTCGGAGTTGATTACAGATTTGAGTAAATTGTTAAAGCTAGGGCTTTCTGCAGCGGTTTACACACAAACTACGGATGTAGAAGTTGAAACGAATGGACTAATGACTTATGATCGAAAGGTCATCAAGATTCCTGCGGCAGAACTTAGAGCAATTAATGAGAAGCTTTACGACAAGAGCTTGATCAACTAAACGACAACATTCATAGCGATTATTCAGTAATGAGGCATTTTAAAAAATCGCCTCATTACTTTTTGTCTTCTCGAAGGAAACTATTTGATCAGCAGTTTAAAAAAATGTAATCGCTCGTCCTCGACATCCCCAAAAAAATGATTTCTGAAATACAGTTCTTTATCGGTTTTCCAAAACACATCGATTAAGGTGCAAAGATCAAAGCCATAGTCAGAGATGCTTAATGGCAATGTAGCAAGTAGCACATATCGCTTACCATCCTTTTTCTGAATAAAATATTCTGAGCATTCCTGACCTGGAAACCAACCATTGAGTCGATACTGTCCAGACGGCGACCCAACAATATACGCAGGATTACCGACCAATTCCACATCGGATAAACGATTCTCCAAATCAATGGAGAAATCGGATGTATGCCCCCCTTCCATCAACAAAATACGCTCCGACGGGTAATAACGAACGAAACCAGCGTCCCAACTATATTTTAGGTAGTTCGGGTTGATTGTATCTCCGTTGTTGAAGCGAATAAAGGCGATAGATTCACCTATGATATTCGAGTCCACCTTAAAATTGTCATTCCAGCCGCCAAAAGTTACCTCACCTCTTAGCATTTCTCTCACGGTAGTAAAATCGCTGATGTAGGGAATCGTGTCTTTCTTGCTCGGAGTTCTAGATAGCGCCTTCGCCTTAAAAAATTCGATAGAATCTATGATAGACAAGGATAACGTGTCATTCTCATAAACAACTTTGTCCGTATTAACGGAGTCTACTGTTTGTATTGCCTGTTGAATCTCAGTCGGCTCTTTCTCCTTCTTTTTATTCATATACGCGATGAATAGCAGAACAAATAGCACGGCTATAGGGATATTTATTTTATAATTTTTCATCCATCTAATCTATTACCATCGACCACCGGCACCACCACCTCCCGATGAGCCTCCACCAAAACTTCCACTAGAGGAGCTTCCGCCTCCGGAAGATCCTCCCGATGAACGACCTCCTGAAGAACTACTACTGCTCCTCACCTTCTTGGGAATCGTATAAGTATCGATGACTACACGATAGCTGCAATTTTCACAATCATCAACTTTCTCACCTTTCCCAGCCGAACTATAGGTTGCTGCAATAATGGTATGCCTCTTGCCTTTTTGAAGCGTAAAAAAATGGCAGTGCGGACATTCTTTATAACTAGATTTAATATCCCAAGGAATAAGCGCAATCTTCTTCGTCCGAAGATTCTCCCAAATCTCATAGCTTCGAGATTTGATACTTTCCTCCTTCAAATTACCCTTACTTAGGTAAGTCTTGATTTCTTTCGCCGATTGATCCCGATTAACACGTTGCCAATCCCCAGAATTATCCGGCGGGACAAAGCGATTACGATCCTTCGCCTTCCTCGAAATAATTCCAATCAAATCATACCAGGCAAGCGGAGATAAGATCATGGGAATAAAAGTAAATGCTAAAAACGTATTGATCGCTTTTGCCCTTTCCTCCGTATCGGTATAGCTCTTACTAATGCTCGTGCGGGAATACGTAATTTTCATTGCAAGAATGATCCCGCCAAGTACAAACGCAAAATATGGCAAGTGTTTTTTTTGATAGATGAACTCCAGGTTATTCAGCACAAACGCAAATAGAAAAACCGTAAGAAACATCAGGATGCCCATACAGCCCATTCCTGCAAATATCGGTACAAAGGGATATTTCTTATTGGGACTCTTTATGAGCCTGGAGGAGACTACATGTACTATTAAATAGAAGAAAGCGAAGATCCCTAAGACCAAAAGAGTGTTCTTAAAATAGATATTCCGCATGCTCCAAAACGGAGTTGCCTCCGGCAAGCGAGCTTCGAGCTCTGCTCTGATATCAGGCGACATAAGCACCTCATTTATAAAAGTTGCAGCGTCTAACACGCCCTGATCATAGTCGCCCACTTGAAAATTAGGTACCAGATATTTCTCTCCAATACGTTTTAAATAAGCATCCGGCATCACGGATTCCATCCCATAACCGCTTATAAAACGGTACTCTCGACGATCGATGGCAAGAAACAACAGCAGACCATTGTCGGCATCTTTCTTTCCTATACCCCATTTATTGAATAAGTCTAGTGCAAACTGAAAGTCACTATCCCCTTCGTAATCATTCACTACAGCAATGGCAAATTCAGCGCCCGTCAGCGAATCGATTCGCTTCGACATCTGGTCCAGTTCCGAAACAGTTTGAGCCGACAAAATACCGTTCGGATTCGTCACATAATAGTCTTGCCCCTGTTTCTTCGGACTAGGAAGACTTTCCACCGTAAAACGCTCAGGCGAAATTTGCCGCGTTTCTTGAAATTCATCGGGTCCCGAAACAAATTGTGCTGAAGAGACAACTGGCCAGTAAAACGAAAGTATCAGAAAACTAAATAGTACTAGCTTTTGGATTCTAATAGATAGCATAGAAGATTAAATATCTTTATTAAAACTAATCATAATAAAGGTAATTTTCATTTAAGTTATAAGGATTTTTCAAAGTTTATAGGATACTGCTATTCTGTCAGTTCTGCTTAGATATCTGTAAATACTTAGTTACCAACCTAATCTTAACATCGTCTTTACAGTCTAATAACGGTAATGATAGATTATGGTCTATTATTTGACTTAAACAAAGTATGATGACAAAACTATTAAAGGTTATAATCTTGTTATTGGTTGTGTGTGGTTTAGGCTGGTTTATTTGGCAAATCAGCAAACCTAAAACGAACACCGTAAGCAACCATCAGATCCTATTGGAACGCATTGAATCCATGGGCAAATTAGAATTGGTAAAATATCGACTATCGGATGTGGTCGAACATAAGGTAATTTCTCAGTTTCTTCCAGACGCCAGTGTCCTTCTCATTATCAAAGCAGATGCTGTGGGTTGTGTGGATCTAAGCAAGCTCAAGGCAGAGGATGTAGAAGTATTGGAAGATTCCGTTCATATTACATTGCCCAATCCAGAAATATGCTACGTAAAGATCGACCATAATGCATCGAAAGTATATGATACGAAGATGGCATTTTTCAGGGAAGCGAATATGGTAGATGATGCCTTCAAGGCCGCAGAAAATGAGATTACAAAACAAGTAAAGAAATCGGATATCCTTGATCAGACAAAGAAAAATGCAGTCGATATCTTCAAGCCTTTAATGGAGGGTTTAGGATACAAAAAGTATAGCATTGGTTTTCAGTAAGCTATAGATAAATTTTTGAGACTTATGAAACGGGATGTCTTCAAGAACTACGATATAATTGCTGACTGGTTTTCCAAAAGCCGAAGCAAGGATTTAATGGAAAAACCTTATCTAGATCGTTTAATTGATCACATCCCTGCTGGTTCACGCATTTTAGACCTAGGCTGCGGAACTGGAGACCCCATATATCGTTATCTTCAATATAAAGGCTTGTCCGTCTGTGGAGTGGATGCAAGCCGTGCTATGCTTGAAATTGCTAATAAAAATTTCCCTGAAGGTGAGTTCTTGCTCCAAGATATGCGAGAACTTAATCTCGGCGAGAAGTTTGAGGCGATCATCGCTTGGCACAGCTTTTTTCATCTGGCGCCGCAGGAACAACGCGAGATGTTTCCACTATTCAAAAAACATCTTAAAGCAAATGGCATATTATTATTCAGCAGTGGCCCGGAGGAAGGTGAAGCTTGGGGAATGAATAATGGTCAAAACCTTTACCACTCATCACTAAGCAAAGAAGAATATAAATCCTTACTCCAACAGCAAGGCTTTATGGTCATTCAGCATGTAGTTGAAGATCCTGATTGTGGCGGCGCTACTGTATGGTTATGCCAGCGAAACGAAGATTAAGCGTCTTTGTATTTTATTTTCTTCATATCTGGAAGAAAATAGGCTACGATGCCCAAAAGAGGTAAATAGGAACAAACTAAATAAATACTCTCTAAGGAAGTTTTATCCGCAAACCATCCCAAAATAGCGGCACCGAGTCCGCCCATTCCGAATGCGAAGCCGTAAAACAATCCCGAAACCATCCCTATCTTCTTCGGCAGTAATTCTTGTGCATAGACTAAGATCGATGGAAATGCTGACGCCATAATTAGCCCGATGACCGAAACCAGGATACCGGTCCACATTTCATTAGCATAAGGCAGCATTAAGGTAAAAGGCGCACATCCCAAGACCGACAACCAAATAATATATTTACGACCAATTAGGTCTCCTAAGAAGCCACCGAATAGCGTACCGACCGCAATAGCGATAAGGAAATAGAACAGGTACACCTGAGCAGCAACTTCGGAAATGGCAAACTTATCCATCATGTAGAATTGCAAATAGCTCGTTATACTTGCCACATATACATACTTTGAAAAGATCAAAATGAGCAAAACAGTGATTGACATCACTATGCGAGTCTGTGATAGATCTGGCAGTTTAATCTGCTTCTTCGCTTGCGTGCGAGCATATTCTAAAACTTTAACATACCATCTAGCAATATAGCTTAGAATTAACTGGGCAATCAATACGACGACGATAAACCATAATATATTCCGCTGTCCCGCCGGGATAACGAACCATGCCAATAGCAAGGGTGCTAAGGCCGTTCCGGTATTTCCGCCGATCTGAAATATGGATTGAGCTAAACTACGCTTACCGCCTGAGGATAAGTAGGCTACACGTGACGATTCCGGATGAAAGATAGATGAGCCTATCCCAACCATTGTCACAGCAAACAGCACCGCATAATAACTATTCGCAAAGGATAAAGCAATAATCCCTACGAATGAAAACATCATCGCAATAATTTGGGAGTATGGCTTCGGATGCTTATCGGTATACATCCCCACGATTGGCTGCAACAAAGAAGAAGCCAGTTGAAAACAGAACGTTATAATCCCAATTTGAGCAAAGTTCAAATGAAAATTATCCTTTAATAAAGGATAAGAAGCCGGGATAACAGCTTGAATTAAATCGTTTGATAAGTGTGCCAAGCAAATGGCAATCAAAATAGGATAAGAAGTCTTATTCGGATCGTAAGCGGTAGTTGTTTTGAACATTTTTCTTCCTTTAACTCAAATTTCTCCTGCAAGAAATAATAAACTAAGTGCGACGTCGACAAATGTAGCAGATAAATTGAATTAAACGAATTAATACGATGCCTTTAAATCCCGTTCTCTATAATTCAGACCTTAGTATTACAATCTCCCAAAGCGTATGCTTCGATTAAGAAAACAGGTTTAGATTTTCAGGAGTCTTTGGCAGCTCATAGAAATGACGTTTAATCGCTAAAGCTGAGGAAGCTAGAACGCTACAAAACAGAGCCTTAACAACTTGTTTTTCAACGCTTATCCAAATTTCGCTATGGAATTAAATAAATCCGGATATCGATGCTATTAAATTCCACGTTAATAATAACAAGAGAGAGCCAATTGCATATTTTATCATATATTTATAATAACACTAACAAAAGAAGCTTAAGGACAAACAAACAATTTAGAACCTAAAAATTGGATGACAGATTTCTTAGAACAAAGTTTTCAATTCGTCTTGTCGAAGTGGTATTGGACCAGCTTCTTCTTTTTTGTATTCTTTTCATTGCTCTATTTTCTCGGTGCTGCGATTACAGATTACTTGGTCAAGCGAAAAGAACCAGATTTGAAGAAGATAGTGAATGCCTCGAAAAAGGGACAACGAGCAAAAGAAATCAGAAATTCGTTAATCTCCATTCTAGTGTTCAGCATACAGGCCATCTTGTTTCAGCAACTGTTTGCAATGGGCATCTTCCAAGTCGGTTTCGACCAGCCCTGGAATTGCCTGTGGGAGATTCCAGTGCTGTTTCTTTGGAATGAAGTACACTTCTATTGCATGCATTGGCTACTACACCGCAAATGGATGATAAGAAATGTACACAGAGTCCATCATTGGTCTGTAGAACCGACAGCCTATTCCATCTATAGTTTCCATTGGGTCGAAGCCTTTATGCTCGGTACAGTCATCTTTTTCCCCCTATTCGTTCATAATTTCCAGATCTATTCACTTTTAAGCCTCCCTTTGATGAGCTTGCTTGTGAACCTTTTAGGTCACTGCAATCATGAATTGAGCGATGAGTCAGATCCAAGCTCATTTTCAAAATATACTTTTAGGCATAGTATGCATCATAAATATGGCAAAGGGAACTTCGGTTTCATGTTGCCATGGATTGATCAACTATTCGGAACACAACTACCAAAAAACAATACATAATGAAGAAAGAATTAAAGCCTGTATATATCAATTCCATTGGAATACACCTACCAAACAAACCGATTTCAAATGATGAGATGGAAGACTATCTGGGTTTGATTGCAGGCAAAAGCTCGCGCACGAAGCAGCGAATGCTGCAGCAGAACGGCATCAAGACGAGGTATTACGCGTTAGATAAAGAACAACAATCTACTGATTCTGTTGCGGGTATGGCAGCAAAGGCTATCGATGCCTGTTTAGCTAATGGAAAGTTCGCAAAGTCAGAAGTAGCATTTATTGCGGCAGCAACTACCCAATCGGACCTACCAGTACCAGGATTTGCAAGTATGGTACATGGCGCGTCCAAACTACCTGTGTGCGATATTACATCGCATCAGAGCGTCTGTTCTGCTGGGATAATGGCATTAAAGAGTGCTTTCCTTCATATTCAGGCGGGCGAGCATGAAAATGCAATTAGCTGCGCCGCGGATATGCCTAGCCGCATGTTCAAAGCCTCTCGTTTCGATAAGCAAGCCCAGATTCAGGAGAAAGGACTACCTCTGGACACCGACTTTTTACGATGGATGCTATCCGATGGGGCCGGCGCAATCTACCTTTCCGAACAGCCAAATACCCATGGAATTTCCTTTGAGGTTGAATGGATTGAGCTGAAGTCCTACGCCAATAATTTCGAACCCTGCATGTATGCCGGCGCTAACAAATCTAAAGATGGCAAAATAAAGGAAAGCTGGCTCGACTATCCTTCTTTTTCGGATGCCGATGCCGATGCTGCAATCAACTTGAAGCAGGATATCAAAATCGTCAATGAAACTGTCAACTTGGGCGTCCAACACTTTTTCCAGCTGATTGAAGAAGGAAAATTAGCAGTTAATGATATCGACTGGTTGGTTTGCCATTATTCTTCGGAGTATTTTAAGCAGCCTATTGTTGATTTATTAGCGAAGGGAGGCGTTGTTATCGACGAGAAAAAATGGTTTACGAATCTTCATGATAAAGGGAATACGGGCGCTGCATCCATCTACATCATGCTGGAAGAGCTCTTTAATGGTAATAAATTGAAGGAAGGAGACCATGTGCTCTGTATGGTGCCTGAAAGTGGCCGCTTTATAACGAGTTTTGTCAAGTTGAAAGTCATAGTTTCCAAAAAACCGAAAAAAACGCCTAGCATCTCTAAATCCGACGAGATTCTGGCGCCCGAAGTTCATGTCGCCAATAAGCCCATACAAGAAAAACTTGTGCGATCGCTTACGGATACGTGGGTAGACTTTGAGCTTTCGTTGCGAAACACCGAGATTATCGAACGAATATATAATGGAACGATCAGCTTGGAAGATTATCGTTTATTATTGCTGAATCTTCGCCAACAGGTAATCGACGGTTCTCAATGGATAGCCAGGGCAGCCTCAAATGTCAGCATGGATTATTTCGACATCCGCTCTTCTTTTATTTCGCATTCGCGCGATGAACATAAAGATTATCAAATCTTGGAGAAGAACTACATAAATTGCGGCGGGAAGAGAGAGGACCTGTACAACGGACAAAAAAATATTGGAAGCGAAGCTTTAAGTGCCTATATGTTTCATAAAGCTAGCCAACCGAATCCCTTCGATCTATTAGGTGGCATGTTTATCATCGAGGGATTAGGAAATCGACTAGCCGGAAAGTGGGGTCGCGCAATACAGCATCAGCTAGATCTGACGGATGATCAGGTTTCATTCTTCACCTATCATGAAACAAGCGACAGCAATGAAAACCATTTTGAACGTTTTGAGAAAGCCCTAAATTCGGAACTACTAACGGAAGATATGGCAAATCGCGTGGCTAAAACAGCCAAGGTCGTTGCGCGCCTTTACCAAATGCAATTAGCAGAATTAGGAAATTATTAAGAAGATATGATACACAACAGTTCTTATTTTGAGCGATTAGAACACAATCCGCGTGACCCGAGTCATTGGCATGCATTGTTTCTTGATAATAGCGTCCCATTCAACAAGGACGCTAAAGCGGCGTTTTTATTTGATTCAACTAGAAAGAGTAAACAGTTTCTACTCCCCTTTCTACGCGTTTTCGGACGCCTGACCATCATTATATTACAAATTTTTAAAGCAGTTGCTCCCAACCTCATCAATGCGCCAAAGACGCTGCATCGATTTTTGTATTGGGGCATGAAATACTGGGTTTCGCCCGAGGCAAACTTCCTGATTTTACGGCATTTTTATTTAGGATCGGAAGTCCTACGCTTCATTAAAGATAATGTTGAAGGCGCAGAAAACATTCCAATGAACCCATTAAAACCGCTTTCTATCGAGGCGGTGAAAGATAATTTGTTTTTAGAACACGATCTGAACCTTTATAATTTCATCATCAATTTAAACAAGGCGATACAAGAACAGGGGTTAACAATTCATCCGGTGGAGCATCCGGATTTTTCGGCGATAGGTAGCCAACCTATTCCATTTGAGGAATTTAGGGATGGATGGACCAATATATTGGATTTATCCTCTGCAATTGAGATCTTCACGCCTGTCTATCAGTTCTTTTTAACGGATAATGACTTTTGGCGAGCTTCCAATTCATTGCAGTTAGATGAAGTTATTGGCGTGTATGCGGCGACGATCATGCGATGCCCGGAGAAACTGGTGGCGTTAAATAACAAACACCCGATGATACCTTTGCCAACCTATGGCGCAGGTTTCCGTCTCGTGCTACATGGTCTGTCGACCGAGGTGCTGCATCACTTAATCAGTCAAGAGAAATTGCAAAAGGACACCGAAGTAATTGTCTAATATTTACTGATACCTCGAATCGTATTTTGAATCATTCCTCTATTTTAGATATTACGTTTATCGACGGTTCTAAAATAGAGGAAAAAATATGTGAAGCCTATAAACCCTGGGACGCTAAATAATTTCCTAAAGCATTCAGATCAGTATCTTTCAGGATCACTTTTTTATCCTTGTCTAAAAGATAAATTGTTGGAGAAGCCTTAAGGTCATAAAGTCCTTTGTTTAATACCTCTTGCTTTTCATCCACAGCATTAATCCAATTCGAAGGAATATTGTCAGCATAGTCATTCCATATCTCTAGATTTCCCTCAGGGTATATGGCTAAAATCTGCATCTGTTTATTGGCAATCATTTGATTGATGGATTCTTGTTCTTTTAAGACCTTTATCACCTGCTCGCAATTGCTACATCCGGGCTCATAAAACATGAGTAGTATTAATGGAGCTTGTAGCTCATGAAGTTTATTAAATGTTTTACCTTTTGTCTGATAAACAAAGTCAGTCGCCGTAGAACCAACTTTATTCTTACGAACAAGGTCCAACAGTATCCTATAGCGCGCTTTTTCGTCCTGAGCGATCTTATCAGAGCTGGTATAATATTCGAGTACAGGCTCGTAAAACGAGTCGCTACGCATCGGCGAATTCGGATCATAAAGGTAGCTATCTAATTTCTTTTTGAAATAGTCGAATCCTTTTTGTTCCTGCTTCGCTTGATCTAAAAAGTCTGTAATTCCCTCCTTCAGCTGCTCAGCAGATACTGCGGGAAATATGGAAAGGTAATTCACAAAAGCTTGCTCCGCGTATTCCGAGTCGATAATCTTCGCCGTATCGCTGAAATTGAAGTTATCCCAATAATGACTAAACAAATAATTAAGCTGTTCCTCTTTGCTCGTTAAATTGGCGCCTGGTTGAGGAGGATGGTATTCCGTTGATGTATTGACATTGGGATTTGCTGTAGGAGCAGTTTTCTTTCCCTGATTGCAGGACAACAAAACAGTAACAACGAATACAGCGCTGAATAATAGTTTAGTTTTTGGGATCTTCATATTTGGACGAAATCAATTCTTTCTTTAGTGTTTGAATTATGGTAAAGATAAAAATAGTCTTATTCCAAAAAGAGTACCAAGACGTTTGAATTATCGAAATGTAGACGAATAATTATTTTTGTTCCCTACCAGATTTTAAAGCTTATGCCCATCGTCGCGGCGAAGCTTCCATCAAAATCTCTACCCCCGTACTCTCCGTCAAATCCATCGCCATGTATATTTCCGCGTAGGTCAAGATTAATATCGATAAGATCATTTATCCGGAAGGTTTGCAGTAGTCCAAAGCCGGGGCTAAGTCTAATTTCGTTGCTATGGTTCAAGCCGACGATGCCGCCTACGGTCGCATATGGAATAAAGCTATAGGTTCGATCAAATTGATAACCTAGTAAATCATTCGAGATATTGATCAAGAGATCCGCATTGACACTAATGTACTTTAGGGTTTGGTGCAGTAGCCTTTGCCCGGGGTCAAAGATTTTTCCTGTGGAAAGGCTCTTCGTTTGAGTCAACCCCTTATATTCCATCCCGCCGATATTCAATCGAGCTCCAAAACTATTATTGAACCATTTTGCAGCAAAGATTTCAAACTTTGGGCAGATACGATCTTCATACGCAAGTTGTTTGTCGTGATCACCAAGATAGATTCCGATTCCAGTGCTTGCACCAACGAACCAAAAATCCTGAGTATTGCTAAATCGAATATTTCTGTGCGTTGATTTGCTTGGGGGATCGCTTGGATCGTTGATCGCTTTTGAATGCAATGGAAGACAAAGACAAATTAGAAGTAGGGATACGAAGTACTTTTTCATGTAGAAAAGGGATCGGTAAGTTATTATTTTTGTAGAGAAAGGCATTTTACGGTTAAATTCGAGGTCGGAGCTCATTTGAAAATCAATTTTAAAAAACCAATGATATACACACAAATAAATCTCAAAAGTTAATCATCAACAACTCAAAGGTAATTTTTTTATTGCTATTAATGCTAATTTTAAAATACAAATCACATAAAATTAACCCGAGCATCATCTTCATTGATGAAGCGGAACTCGCAAAAACGCAGGTAGTGAATCTTAGCCATTGTCCGAATGAACAGCGCCTGACCTAAGTGCAATAAAAGACTTTGATAAAACCTATCAAACCCAAATCATCCCCAATCCACAAGGGCTTTGATACGGGTTTGTATTGGGTTTACATTGGGTTTGAAAGGGCTTTGAAAGAGGACTGACTAGAATTTGATATCTAGTAGTTATTATTTAGAGATAGCGAGGTTGTAGGTTTTAGACCTAAGCTGTCGGACACAAAATTTTAGACCTTAGAATTGGTTTACTGCTAAATTAATAGATTATTAAAATCAAAGAGCTGTCCAAAAGGACAGCTCTTTGATTTTATTGAAAAAAAGAAAGTTTACGCTTTTTTAAATAGTTTATCGAAGAAACTAGTTTTTTTCTTAACGTCATAGCCATAGCCGTAGCCGTATCCATAACCATAACCGTATCCATAGCCGTAAGATCTAGGGTCTTCCTTCACGCCGTTAAGCACGACTGCCATGTTTTTGAGCTTTTTGTTCTCATATACTTTTTCGATGTTTGGCAACTGCCGTCTATCTAAATTACCCGAACGGATAACGAAAACCGTCATGTCGGCTACGCGATTCGAAATATAAGCATCCGCGACGATTTCAATAGGCACGCTATCTATAACGACATAGTCGTATTTCTCTTTCAGTTGCTCCACCAAGGAATCCAATCTCTTCGTCAATAACAATTCCACGGGATTTGGCGCAGGTACGCCGATTGGAATTAAATCGATATCAAAACCGTCAACCAAATTCGTTTTATAGGTGATTTCATCTAAGGTTACAACACTGTTTGCGAGAAAATGCGTAACTCCTTTTGTTACTGGCAGGTTGAACTTGGAGCTCAATGTACCTTTACGAATATCCAAATCCAAGATTGCTACTTTCTTGTTTAAGAATGCCAGCGTTGCAGAAAGATTCAACGCCGAGAAGGTCTTACCAGCACCGATTCTTGAAGATGAAAACATAATCACTTTATTGTTTTCTTCGTCCGGACTCATGAAGCTGATATTGGTTCTCAGGATTCGGAATGCTTCCGTCAATGGGTCTCTGCCGTTTTCTTGAACTTTGACATCGGTTTTCGATCTTTTGTCAAGCATCAAAGGTATTTCCGCTAAGAATGGAATAGTAAGGTTGTTTTCTAAATCTGCCCTGCTGCGCACTTTGGAATCTAGCATCAACATCATCAGTAAAATAAACGTGGGTAGCAATAGTCCTATCCCCATGCCCACAGCTAACTTCCTAAACTTGCTCGGTGCTATAGGCGCATCCGAACCTGCTGCCGGGTCTATTATACGGATGTTATTTTCCGTCATCGCTTTGTTAAGCGCATTTTCCTCACGCTTATTCAATAAGAATAGGTACAACTCCTCTTTAACCTTTTGCTGACGTTCAACGGACAACATTGTTCTCTCCTTCTGTGGAGTCTCCATCACTTTCCCTGTTAAACGAGTGTACTCTCTATTCACATTCCCTAGCTTTATTCTCAGCCCTTCTGTTGCATTATCAACTGCGCGATTAATGTTTGATCGCATAGAGTTTAACTCCCTATTCAATTCGATAACAATAGGGTTCTCAGTGCTACTGCCCTCCTCTAATCTGTTCTTCTTGAGGAGAAGACTATTGTATTCATTAATCTGTGTTTCAATATTGGCATCAACTAAGCCTGTATTGTTTGGGATCAAATCCTTTTCTCTCTCCGACGTACGCATGTAATCGCGCATCATTTGAGCTAACTTGATATCGGTCTCAATTTTTTGTTTTTCATTTTGAAACTGACGACTTTCGCTAAGGTACATGTCACCTGAAGTTGCTACATCCAGTCCTTGATTATTTGTCTTAAGTCGCTCAATATTGGACTCAACAGAATCCAGATCTTTTTCAATGATGGTCAATCGTCTTTGAATAAAATCAGCTGTGTTTCGTGCAATTTGATTCTTATCTTCGATTGTGATGGCATTATACACCTCGATCAGTTTTGTAATTACGTCATCCGCTCTTTTAGGAGAACCATCTTGAATACTGATTTCTAACAACGAAGCATCGTCTTGCATTTGGTTAATACTAAGGTTGCCCAGGAAGTAACCGGCTGTTGCATTGACACTATTTTTAGTAATCTTAATTTGAGTGCCGAAATAATATTCTGTGTAGTTTTCATTCGCGAAGAGGGTTAATCTACCAACAGGAGTTTCGACCTCTGTATTGAACTTTACATTAATTTTTTTGGATGTACGATCAAATCCCGATAGTTCTACTGTATTTTTGTCAATTCCAGTTACATAGAATGAATAAGCATCGTTTTGGCGACTGTTTTTAAATTTAACCAAGATTGGAGAATCCTTGTATAGTTCGACATCGCGTAAGCCTCTTCTTTCGACGTAACTAATGTTGGCATCCAATTCGGCTACCGTCTGTCTCATCAATTCTTTCGATTTCAGCTGCAATATCTCGGTCGCCACACTAACTGTGTTATAATACATAGAGGATCGAGTAACTCTACTTGATGCTGGTGTATTTTCAGGAGTTTTGATCATTACCGTCTCACTTCTCTTGAAAACAAAAGGTGATATACTATACTGATAATAAAAGAACGCTGAAAAAACCAATATGGATAACAAATACCATTTCCAATAATGTAAAAGGTAATTGAGCACATCAACGATGTTTACTGATTTTGAATCGCTATTTGAGACGAAATTCTTGTTGTTTGTATTCATTATGGATGGCTATCTTACGAAATTTAATACAGTTAATACTACTGTCACTAATCCTAAACCGAAGGAGATTAAGCGCCAAGTTCTCTCCTCTTTTGGTGTTGACTCGTCGTCTTTAGGTTCGATAAACACGACATCATTTTGCTTTAAATAATAGGCTGGAGAGTCGAAAATTGCTTGTTTTTCGATATCTACAATAATTTTTTTGCGCATGCCGTTTTCCTCCCGAATTACAGTAATGCGATCGGAGGCAGCGTTCCGGCTTAATCCACCAGCTTTACTAATAGCTTCAATTAGGGTTATTCTACCATCTGGCACCTCGATAACACCTCTAGAATTGATTTCTCCGGCCATACTGATTCGGATATTGGTCAATTCTACCTTGACGATGGGATCGTTGATATATTTTTCTTCGACCAAGCGCCTCTTGATCAAATCCTTAATCTGTTCAACTGATTTTCCTTCCACGGCAATTGTCCCCAGAATTGGGAATTCAATGTTCCCCTGTTGGTCGACTAGATAACCGCCCGTTCTATTTGTCGTGGTCCCTTTGGAAAAGACCTCTCCTCCTCTACCTACCGAATATCCTACCATTTCGTCGTTAAACGGTGCGGCTAACTCAGGATTCTTGGCACTCACAATGATGCTCAACCTATCATTTTTTTGAACGGTTAAGGCTGGTTGCGAACTTATCGGTATTTCTGTAGCTTCAGGCATATCCTTAACGTATATAACCTTTTGGCCAACAGAACAACCTGTAAACAAGACGGTTAAAACAATTGCAATAAACAATAAATTCTTATTCATTTCTATAGCATTAATATTTAGTTATACTTTCATAATTAATTTTTGCCGCATCTTCATCCGGCAAGCATTCTAGATGTCCAACATTTACGTTTGTAATTATGTTTTCAATCAGACTGATCATTTTGGAAAAAATATCCTTATTCCATCGTAATGCGGTGAAGCTGGGCAATAAGGTCATCAAGGCGTCTTTGCCCTTTCTTTTACTGAATCTGTTGAATGGTGCTTGTTGAAGCCGAACAATCGCCTTTAACCTAGCACTTTGATTTACATAACATACGGTCTTTCCACTCCACGGCGTGCCAAATATGTAGGCTTCTCCCTCTTCTGTTATTTTAACAGCAGGATTATCATCATTTAATAGCTTAAAGCCATCAATATGCTTTAGCCAAAGTCGACTATGCGTACTCTTTCCAGTTCCACTCTTTCCTAGAAAAGCGACGGCTTCTTCATTATTATAAACAACGGAAGAATGTATCAATACGGTATTGAAGCGAAGTGACGCTTGTCCAAATGCCACCATAACCAGCCAACTAAGTGCGGAAGAACTAACGAGACTGTTTCGATTAAAATAAATTTTGTTATGAATAAATGTCTTCTCACTTACCATCTTCCACACTTTCCCATTCTTAATCTCAACTTCATCAATAATTGTTAGATATGAGTCTTCAGATTCCAAAAATTTGAAGTTATCTCCCCAAACAATGGATATATCACTTAACAATTTATAGTCGTCTTTACTTTCTTTAAAATCTTGTTCGATTAGCTCAAAATAGATTATAGGCAGATTATCATCAAACTCTGCAGTTATGAAATTTTTAAAACTGTACAGTTCACTCTCCAATGAAAGGTCGCCACGATAACGAATCGAGATGCCAATATCCGCGACAACAAATTTTAACTCTTTCATTTTATCAAATTTGCATTCAATGTTTTCTTCAAAAACCGCCATTATTTATTTCATATAAATAACGTGCTCACATCGGTTAGCCAAAGCTAAGTCGTGTGTAACATAAATAACTATTTTATCTTTTCCTGCTTTCATCAATCGATCTAATAGTCTCGAAGTGGTCTCGGTATCCAGTGCGGATGTCACCTCATCAAATAACCATATCTTACAATCGCGTGTCAAGCTGCGGGCTAAAGCAATACGTTGCGCCTGCCCCTCGGAAAGCCCATAACCTGACTCGCCAACATAGGTATCCAAACCCTCCGGTAAGTCATAAACGAATTCCGCACAACTTAGATAGATGGCTTCCTCTAGTCGCTGCGCTGACGTGTCATGATGAATCATTAGATTTTCCCTAATCGTACCAGAAAAAAGCTTGTCTCCTTGAGGTACATAGGCAATATTAATCCGGTGTCGACTAGATAAAGGGCTTTGCACACCATCTGCGTAAAGCGATATCGAGCCGCTATCGGGTTTTACTAATGATAGCAAAAGTCGTATCAGTGTTGTTTTTCCCTTTCCGCTTGAACCAATGATTGCTGTAGGGACACCCGATTTAACCTCCATACTGAAGTCATCAACGATCAAATTGTCTTCGTAACGAAAGGATAAGGATTCGATAGCAATGGAGTCTAGTGAAGTTAGCACTTCAGGCTGTTCTTCTTCCTCCAAATCGGTTAATAAGAGCTCGTCAATACGATCCACGGCTGTTCTGAACTTAATAAACTGGGGAACAAAACTCATCATTCCTAACACCGGACTTTGTATCCTTCCGACTAACTGAAGAAAGGCAGTCATCATACCGAAGGATATCTCATTCTCAAGCAGCTTATAAATTCCCCAAACAAAAGTTAATAAGAATCCAAAATTCACTGAAGCTTTTAAGATTCCTTGTGATACAATGGAAAAATTGAGCAAGCTTGATCTTAAGTCGTAAATATCTTTTTGCGCATCGACCACCTTATTCCATCGTGTTGCCTGCATACCAAGTGCCCTGATGGACATTCTAAATCTTAAGTTTTCTTGAACAACCTGAGAGAAATAGCTTTCCAACTTTTTCAAATTAGCATTCATCGATCGAAGTCGCTTGAAATATAGCTTCGAGAACACTAAAAGTGGCGAGATAGCAAGAATAATAAAGGCAAGCATTGGATCCATTGACCATAGGACAAAAAACGAAGCCAACAGGCGTATAAAGGTCAAAATGAATACAATGAAAGTATTGCCTATCATTTGAACAACTTCGTTGCTATCTGCATTAATTCTGAGCTGGATATCGCCGGAGTGCCATTTCTTGATAAACTTCCAGGTAGACAGCATTTGCGAGTTTATTAGCCTATTTTGTAGAGAAATAAGCATTTCCACCCTTGTTTTCTCATTTAACCAATTCGAATAGCTCTTTAATATCAAACCAATCAAAACGGCAGAAATTGCTACAATGATAACGGTCTTCACTTGATCGCGATCACCGGCAACCGCCAAATCAATGGCTTGCTTCGATAACAGAATAAAATACAAGGAAGAGGCGATTACAATCAGCTCCAAGATGAAGTAAAGGAACAACCTTCCTTTATATCCCTCGGCTAATCGCCAGGCCCATTTTATTTGCTGTTTTAAACTCGCTTGCATCTGTCTACGAGCTAAATCGGGAATAAAAATGTACAATCGGGAATGAGATCGCTTCTTGCGGAGCTACCTTAATGTATTTCAATAAATTCGAAAATATCCTAGTTTTGCTTTCTGCACGTTTCCCTGTTTTATTTTCAGCGAGCTTATATTCCTCATTGTGAAAACCGAAGTTACCTGCATGGAGAATATCATTCAACATCCAACTATATTCAGCACGCCTATTTAGTTCAAATGGAAGCATTTCTTCAGGTAGACCGAACTTATCAACCAGAATTAGATGTAATAGATTTATCCATTTCAACACGCCGATTTTTCTATAAAGGGAGTGTAGAAGCTTCTTATCATACTTTTTATCTAAACTTACATACGCTCTCGCGGAATCGCATAGCTGCCGCATCCCAATACCAAACGACAGTAAATGCTTCAAGATGTGGAGATTTATCTGTACCAAATTTGATATGGGCGAAGGTCTGAATACCTTTTTATTGTTTATTACAAAGCTGGACTTATTTTCTGACTCTGATTCCTCTATTTTCTTGAAATAATGGCGTATTAACGGGTTATGAATATCAAACATTCTTTGGTGAATCTCCGTTTCACAATTTTCCCAAAAAAAGCTGGCGCTAAAGCCCGGGGTCTCCTGTATTTTGAAATTATTTTTTTGTAAACTATTCTTCGCACTTAAGTAGGCGGCATCATCACCAAAATACCAATCTATGTCGCCTGAGCTACGACGTTTAGCGTTGATATAAAAATCAGCCAAACCCTGTCCTTTTAGAAGTATGGGTGTGAGGCCTTGGGACTTAAAGAAATCGACTTGATCGAGCAAAATATTATTCATCCAATCGTTCCTTTGTTCAATTTTTTCGGTTCTTACCAACCAGTTTATTAGAATGTCTTTTGGAGGTTGTAATTCGTGATCAAGCTTCTGTATACCGTCGAAAACAATTCCGTCCACGGTATGATTTATAGAAAGCAAATAAAGAGTATTCCACTCCTGTTTGGAGAGTGGGAAGTTATCAGAATAGTTTATAGGAGAATTCCATAACCCACTACGCAATAACTCAAAAAAAGCGTATAAGATTTTGCCTTCGATCATTTATCCAATATTACTCAACGATCAAACCGCCTTTTTTTAAGTCATCTAAAAACTGTTGTGCGTCGTTGCGGGCAACCTCTGCATCACAGTCAAAAGTCTCCAATAATAGATCAATAATGAAGTCTATTGAAAATTCCTTACCTTCTAGATTTTCCCATAAAAAAACCGCGGTTTCATTTAAAGTAAAGACTTTGGAAAGATCAACCATCTCTTGTCCTGGATCGACAATAATGTGTTCCCCTCCAATGTTTCTTACCTTTAAATCTTCTCTTAACTTCATGTAAATTACATATTATATTAGAAATTAACGAACAAACGTTTTAACTTGGACTTTGCAGTTTCTCAAGAACTGTTTAGCTCAAAACAGACCTAAGACAGCGTTTCAGTAGATGAATAGACAAAACGAATAATTTCGAACAACAAACTTACTTATACCTTGTAATTCGATAAAATCTGATTATATATTTGTAAACTTTTATCTACCATGTTATCTAATGTGAAATATGATTGATATCTGTTTAAACTTCCTCGAGATAATTTTTCATAATATTCGTCATTAGCAAGTATCAATTGAATCGCTTTGGCGATTGCAGACGCATCCTCAATCGGGACAGTTAGCCCTGAGATTTTGTTTTGGTTGACCCAACTTACGCCCGAACTAGGAATCGTGGTAGAAACAATTGGTTTTGCACTAGCCATGGCTTCCAGCTGAACGATCCCAAATGCCTCCGTTTTTAATATTGAACTCATGACAAATAAATCAGCTGCTGCGAAATAATCTGGAACTTCTTCGTCTGCTAAAAAGCCAAGCAGTTTCACTTTTCCTTCCAGGCTATGCTCATCGATAAGAAGATTGAGGGCATCATGCAACGGTCCTTTCCCGCCAATTAAAACGACATATTCGTCAGTCAAATAATTCGCTGCTTTTATTAAATATTCGAAGCCCTTATATTCTACCAGTCTACCCAAAGAGAACACTATTTTCTTTCCTGCATAATGCTCTTTAATCAGTTTGACATTTTCGCTGTTCGCATATACCGGAGGAATACCAATGGGGATATAGTCGATCTTGTCTTGATAGTTCTTTAAGAATGGAGATTGCTCCACATATACAGGAGTAGTTCCGACAATCACATTGGCGCGTTTAATGAGCCAAGATTGCAAGGGGCTATAAAGTTTTAAAAGCGTCTTCTGCTTTAAAATATCGCTATGCCAATGCAGAACTACCTTTCCTTTATACCCTGAAAGGAATAGCGCCAGAGACGCCATCGGATCGGGATGGTGGATATGAATGATATCGTAATCTTTCGCTATTTTCCTCAATCGGCTTATCATTTCCGGCGCTAGCTTTGTTGCTGCCAAACTGAGTTTTGTCGGAATTACGAATAATTTTGCAAACGTATTTAATGCTATTGTTCCTCCTGGGTGATCTTCCGTTGTTGCACATAGCATATCACATGGGATTTCTCTTTGAGAAAGTCCTAGAGTTAGATCATACATCACCTTTTCGACACCTCCCCTGATGGGATAAAACTTACCAACTTGCAGTATTTTCATATTTATTTAAGGAACAACGGATTTATTAACTAAGCAAAATATCAAACAGCTCCCGCCAATTAGATGCTTTTGGATCTTCATAGCAAATTTGTGGGCTTGGAACAAGAAAAGACTCGTCATTGCTGATGAGTTTTTCCATTGCAGAAGCCAAATCTGCTGGATCGTCAGGACTAAAATAGTATGTTTTTAGTGCTCCTGAAGCTGTTTCATGCGCATATGGCAGGTCTGCTAATAGAATGGGTCGATTGAAGTTCTTGAATTCTGATATGGGCAATCCCCATGACTCTATCTTCGAGGGATAAATCAAACAATGACTTTCTTCATATAAATCATTTAATATCTGCGGACTTACAAAGCCTTTAAAATCAATCTCAGGAATATCGCCCCATTGTTTGTAAAGCCATTCTGCATAGCTATTTTCAGTCCCTTTTAACGTGATTGTAACTTGAAACCCATCAATCTTCTTTCGTTTCAAAATCTCTACCGCTTTACAAATTACTTCGAAATTCTTATGGCTATTTGGGGAAGCTGCAAAAATAAATTTGTAGGGTTTTGTTAATGCTGTTTTCTCTAGCGAAGAACTTTTTGTATGCTCGATGTTGGGAGGGAAAACAATTATTTTACGCGGATTGATGGAAAACATTTTGCTCAAACCATCACGAAACCAGTTTTGCTGAACGACTAAATAATTATTCTTTGTTATGTTCGGCCTATAGATAAAGCGAGTAAATATTGCAAATAAGGCGATTTTCGGAGCAAATATTAAATCATTCAGTTTCCATTTGTAAAATGAAAATGAATTGTGACAATATACAGCTCTGCGCGCAGCTTTAACCGTCGGCGTGGTATCATGTAAAGAAAACCATAAATCGACCGGACCGAGTTCCTTTGAGATTTTATTGAGGGTAACATATTCAAACCAAAGCCGATTTATCCATCGTTTTTTAGGCCACTTATTCTCAATATATCGAATGTTGCCAAAAGGAACGAGGGCTTTGTCATATACTATAGCAATTACTTCAATATTTTGCTCTTCCGCATATTTTGATAAAAACGACAAACAATCTCGTAGAATTGCGAGCGTTCCGGCTTGGATTAAATTGACAGCAGAAATAACTATTGTTTTTCTCATAAGCATCAAACGACTGAATTAAATAAGGAAATCCACTTACTCATGACCTCCTCTTCAGAAAATCTCTTCGAAAGCTGGCTCGAATGTAATCCCATCTCTTTCCGTAAAGCTACATCTTTGATCAATTGTACAATCTTTGAAGAAAAGTTCGCCAAATCACCCTCATCAATTAAAAACCCATTTTTTCCGTCAATAATGATATCTTTTGGACCACATTTACAGCAGTAGGAAACCATTGGTAAACCGCAGACTTGTCCTTCTAAAAGAGCCATAGGCAACCCCTCATATCTGGATGTCATGGCGACCATGGAACTCGTCAAATATTCGTTCATGATATCTTTGACCGGTTCCCGTATAATTGCCGAATTTGAAAGTCCATAAGTATCAATTAGAGCTTGCAATTCTTTCTTTTGAGGACCATTTCCAAAAATTTCCAGCTTCCAATCCGGCGCTTCTAAATGGACCGTCCTCCATAGCGCTATTAAATCTTCAAATCTTTTTTGGTAATTAAGTCTTCCAACTGCAATAACTCGCTTTGACGAAAGATTCGAGATATCATTTGGCTCGAAACTGTTCGCATTCGGTATCACCTCAATATTGCTCATTTTGCCCCAATATCCCTTGTCTTCATGAGTCAACACGACAAAACGCTTATACTTTTTTGCTATTTGTTTGTCTCTCAGACTGAGATACCGGTCAATCAATCCTAAAACACCCTTCCTCCCATATTGTATGCGCTTAAATCGCGAAAAGTGAATTTCTAAAACTTTAGCACTACCATCTTTTATATCGGTTAGGAACGATGCTTCATAATCAAACATCGAGATAGTAATATCAGGTTTAAGCTTCATCAATTGTTCTGCTAAGAGTTGCTTATGTAGACGCTTCTTTTTTGAGAAAATTAAGCTTTTGCTGATAATATTCGCTTCCAACGCATCTGTATAATTGACTGCAAGATCAATATGCAAAATGCGGCTATCCAAATTAAAATATCCCGGTCGTCCTTTCTGATCAGTTGTGATAATCGATACGTCATATCCCCTATCGACCAAATAGTTAACCTTATTGGCCAAAACACGTTCCATTCCGCCAGAATTAAAGATCCCCAAAATACAGTATACTATCTTCATTCTAAGTTGATATCATTCTTATAATAATGTTCAAGAAAATATGGGGTACTTATCGAAAGGAATAGCGCATAGACTAAGAACATGTCTGTTGAGACCTTTGCCCAAATAGCAAATACAATGATCAATAACATAAA
The DNA here is from genome assembly GCF_030503615.1 of Sphingobacterium sp. BN32. Taxonomy (NCBI): domain Bacteria; kingdom Pseudomonadati; phylum Bacteroidota; class Sphingobacteriia; order Sphingobacteriales; family Sphingobacteriaceae; genus Sphingobacterium; species Sphingobacterium sp. BN32. The sequence continues at coordinate 1,555,261 of NZ_CP129963.1, read as the reverse complement.
AAATGCATCCCGAAAATACGGAAACCTCGATGCCATTGAAAAAGATAGGTAGATAAAATAAAAGCAGAATACGATTAAGCCAATTAAACCACAATAAAAGATAAATCTTAAATAGCCAACGTCAGTGGACATATAAAATCCGCCGCTAATTGGATTATTAAAGTATCCATCACCAATAATCCAAGTTTTTAAGTTATCAGGGAATATCCACATATCCTTTAGCACGTCTGTGGAATGTGTTTCCCATTTTCCGGTTTCAACCCAATTAAAAAATCCTTCGAACGCAAATCTCATTAATTCGCGAGCATCTAAATTGCTATTATATAAAAATGTAGTAAAGGTCAATAGCAATAATGCCCATCCTAAAAGCACCTTCCACAAGCGCATACTTGAAGACCTGATATTTAAAGAAATTAATTGCGATTTTAAAAGAATGTAGATAATTCCCAATAGCATCCCTAACGAAGTCGTTCTTGCAATCATATTTCCAATTACGGAAATTAAAAAAAATGAAAGGATATAAAAACTAAGAGTCCAAGGGTTATTGCGAATATCTCTATCTGTCGAGATAAGAACCGCAATAAACATCAGAACGACTGAAAACCGTCCGCCCGCTACATCCAATAGGGCACCAATTCCGTATAGTCTTTCTGCTTCATCCATAAACTTAACGTCTCCGGATACAAAATAAGAATCCACAAAAAATTTAACTGTACTATTGAAGTTAATCATTAATGCAATCACACACTGAAAGACACATATTATTGCTAAATAATTTACAATTAATTTCACAGAAATGTATCCATGCGTAAGTGCAATGAGCGTACAGGTAAAATAAGCCGCTGAAAACCAAACCCACATTGAAATTATATATGTCGCATAGGCATAGTCAGTTGTGTTATTATAGTCCGTTGAATAGAATCCAATCAAAGAAAAGAGTACTGCTATCAAGGATGCGAAAGTTAGCTCTTTAGATAGAATGATTCCCTTCATTTGAAGCATATTGAAAAATAAGAAGGGAAGACCAACAGCAGCAAGAATTAGTTTTGTATTAACTCCACTTAAGAAGGTAAATTCAAAAGGAAAAAAATAACAACTCGTAATAATAGCGACTAATATGTATGCAAAAATCTTCATTGCTCAATGATTAATTGTAAATTATCCCATAAACGAATCGAATTACAAGATGATAGTATAATTTTACAATCCAAAATTGTCTTTTTATCGCTGCTTTTTGGATTATTTTCGTTCTTAAATTAAATAAAGGGTTTTTGTCAATATATTCATTCGACTCGGGAAACCAAAGCAACCATCGCTCATAGGATTTTGTATCTGCAGAAATTAAAAATGGTAGCTTAACATTTAACTTAAAAAAGTGGAAATATTGCGATGGTATATCCTTCATCCGGGACTCTAGATAACGTATAGTATCATCAACATTATGTTTTATTTGATCCAGATGCACTTCTGTCGTTTTCTTTGTAAAAGCTTCTTGATTCAATTGTACGTAATGATAAACGGCTTGATTCAAATAACTAATTTTGTTCGCAAAAACAAACAGTTTAATCATCGTCATATCTTCCCCCATCCCAAATCCGTCAGGAAAAGTGATTTTATTTTCTGTATAGATAGTCCTTCTCACCAACTTATTCCAAACATTATATTTTAGTGCCCCGGCAAGAATAGCTTTTATGACTTCTAGTCTATTGATATTTGCAGATGTCGGCTTTTGACTCATATAGCGCTCATTTCCACTAAAGGATAAAAACCAGTCACACCAAACGATGTCAGCGTCGTTAGAGACTGCATGATTATAAAGCAATTCTAAGCCGTTTTTCTCTAACCAGTCATCGCTATCGCAATGGAATATATATTCTCCTGTTGCGACTGCCAAACCTGAATTTCTTGCAGAAGGAAGACCTAAATTGCGTTCATGTCTAATAACTTTTACATGATCTTTCTTCTCTGGATATCGCAGCAAAACGGCGTGTAAAATGTCCATGCTAGCATCAGGCGAGCAATCATCCACGAAAATTAATTCAACATCTGTCAATGTTTGTTCGAGTAAATTTACCGCACAGCGCTCAATAAAGGCTTCAACTTTAAAAATTGGAATAATTACAGAAACATCGAACCCCATAAGAACCTACTTTTATTACTTTGCTTCTATGAGTGAAAGATCGGAGGATACCATTTCTCGAACTAAAGCCGCTAAGTCATATTTCGGTTTCCATTTAAGTTGATTGTTAGCCTTAGCAGGATTGCCGATCAACAGATCAACTTCTGTCGGGCGATAATATTGAGGATCTACTTTCACCACCACTTTTCCAATTGGCAATTGATATCTAGCGTCATCGCATGCTGAAATAATTGCAACCTCTTCATCATTTGTCCCCTGGAATTCTAATGAAATTCCGCATTCAGCGAATGCCATCCTAACAAAATCCCTTACACAATTGGTTTTGCCCGTAGCAATTACATAGTCTTCTGCTATATCTTGCTGTAATATTCGCCACATCGCTTCCACGTAATCTTTAGCATGGCCCCAGTCCCTTTGAGCATTCAAGTTACCTAGATATAAACAATCCTGCTTTCCCAGAGCAATGGCTGCTACAGCCATGGTAATCTTTCTAGTAACAAAAGTTTCTCCTCGCCTAGGTGATTCGTGATTAAAAAGAATCCCGTTGCAAGCAAATAAATTATAGGCTTCCCTATAATTCTTGGTAATCCAAAAACCGTAAATCTTCGCTACACCGTAGGGAGACCTTGGGTAAAACGGTGTATTTTCATCCTGCGGTACTTGCTGTACAAGCCCATACAACTCTGAAGTGGAAGCTTGATAAATTCTGGTTTTCTTCTCCAAACCTAAAATCCTTACAGCCTCTAGTATCCGCAAAGTCCCAATTCCATCAACATTCGCAACGTACTCTGGTGAATCGAAAGATACTTTCACATGAGACATTGCCCCTAGATTGTATATTTCATCGGGTTGAACTTCTTGAATAATCCTTATAATATTCGTAGAATCCGTAAGATCGCCGTAATGTAGCTTAAAATTAACATTTTCCTCATGTCGATCCATATACAGATGATCGATACGCTGTGTATTGAAAGACGATGCCCTTCTTTTTACACCATGTACCTGATAGCCTTTTTCAAGTAATAACTCTGCTAAATAAGAACCATCCTGACCAGTAATTCCTGTAATTAATGCTGTTTTCATTTCTAAGTTTGTTCGTAACTGATTGATATTTTAAAACTTCCTCAACCATTTGTAAATTGCAAAAAATGGCGTAGGAAATAACGCCTTCGCATATCCCATCACCAATACGGGAAAGTATCTATAGGGAAAACAACGCTTTTGAAACAACAAAGTGTTGTGTAAATTATATCCCAGTGGTGAATATAAGTACTTGAAGCGTTCTTTAAGTGATAAATCTTTAAAGTCGGAACCATTTACCTGCGTATGGTCGTTCTCGCATGATCCAACGTAATTCCTTAACACAAAAACTGGAAAACCATGTTTGAAAGCTAAATATGTATAATCATGATCTCCACCGCCATGACGATATTGATCGCAAAAAACGCCCTCCGATTCAACGACATTCGCAGAAACATACGTAATGTTCCCATGGCCCGCCTCACAGTTTTGAAAGCTCCCATTAGGTATTTTAAATTGATCGAGTAAAGTCCACTTATTAACAAAATCGAAACCTCCATAAGTAAATTCTTGGGATTCACTGTCTAAGGTCGAGCCAATATAGACCCCTCCTTTTCCGAACTTCGTCTTGGAATAAGTATCTGCTTCAGCTAACTCCGTCCATAAATTATCGAATACGACAGAATCATTGTTAAGCCACAGATATCCATCAAAGCCGCCTTCGGCAATTGCATGTCTCCATGAAAAATTCATCCCACCATTCCAGTATAAATTTCCATCTCCTTGTAAAATCTCGATATGATGATCTGGAAAACGCTCAGCGATTTTTTCTTTTGTTCCGTCGGAACTTCCGTCATCGGTGATAAAAACTTTGAAGCTTAAGCCTTCTACTGGCGCTGCACTAAATAGACTTTCCAAGCATAATAATGTCTTTTCAATCCTATTAAATACAGTCATTAATACCGCTACGTTTTTCATCTAATTATTCGTATTATTTCTTCTAATGTTTTACTCTGTTTTTTTGAAGCCTTAACCCGCAATGTTTCCAGACTTACTAAAAATATTCTTAGCTCGCTTCATGAATATCCAAGCATCGATTAACGGCCACAACTTCATCGATGCTGCTTTGCCTAAAAAACGCAGATGCAATGGCAATTGTTTAAAACGCAAAATATCATCATTCGATTCTGGATATAGCTCCCTCCACTTCCGAAATGATTTCCTATCTGTCGAGAACAATAAAGTCTGCTTGGAGGCAAGTTTAAGGATTTGGATTTGATCTTTAAACGGCTCTTCCGCACCCACATCATGGAGGAAATCGATTGTTGATTGCGTATTGGCAATAATATCAGCGAGCTGCTTTTCATTTCGTATTGTAGCTAACGATGCGCTGTTGTATTGTACGTAGTGATAAAATGCCCGAGGAAGATAAGCGACTTTCTGCGCGAAGTAAAAGAGTCGAACATTCGTATATAAATCTTCCCATACATCTCTTCCTGAAGGAAATCTGATATTGTTGGAATCAAATAATTCCTTTCTATAGATTTTATTCCATAGTGCCCCATGCAGTCGTTCCTCCAATAAGGCTTTAACGCATTGCTCCGGGGTCTCGACACAGCGCTGAGTTTGAACAGATTCGGTCGAGCGATGAGAAAGGAAAAAATCAGTCCACAATATGTCGACATTAAGAGCCAATATATGCTTTATAAGTGTTTCTGTCGCGTCGGTATCAATCCAGTCATCTGCATCGCAAAAAGTAACATAGTTACCTTCAGCATATTGCAGACCCAGGTTTCTCGATTCTGAGGCTCCCAAATTCTCAGAGTTCTCCAAAATTAAGACATCATTTGCTCGTGCTGGATATTCCGAAATTACTTCCTTAAGTATAGAAATGCTTTCATCATTGCCCTTATCATCGACAAAGATAAATTGCAAGTCTCTCAAGGACTGTTGCATCAAGGAATGTGCACATTTCTTAATAAATGATTCAGCCTTAAAAACAGGTATAATGATGCTCAACAGATAACTCATATTTTTATTTCATCGTTTTGAAATATCTAAGCAAAATTTTAATCCTCTTTATTAAAGGCAACCGATCATATTCATCAAGCTTATTATTGTAAAAACTGTAATAGAATTCCGGGTCAAAATAAACCGATTTCCGATAATATTCCCACCAGATATCGAAGTTCAAGCACCAAGTATTCCAAGGCTTTGGACCGTTGTAATGAATAATTCCATACTTTAGGGCATATTCAACATCCTCCTGTGTATAGTATTGTTGATCGCGATCTTTGAGGATTTCCGAGGTCGTTCCAACCACGCAAAAGCCCGGACTAAGGTATTTTATCTTCCCCTTGCAAGCCACGTTGATCACATCCATATCCTGGTATTTCCAATTCAATTTTGCCAGTTCACGGAACTTCGCAACCAAATTATCGTCGCGTATCGCTTTTGAATTGAAAATAATATCCCCAGCAGCAATGTATTTAGAGGAAGTAGTCTGTATTTTCTCGTTAAAATATTGTTCAATATCCGAGTAGGGAGTAGAAACGCCTGCAACATAGTATCCCGTCAAATCCGTATCAAAATAGATGCTCGATAAATCGTCCCTAAAGATAACATCGACATCATGATACATAATCTTATCATACTGCGGAATCAAGTCTGGAATTAGAAGACGATAATAGGTGGCTTGCGTAATACCACGAATCTGAAAAGCATCCCTAAAATCACTTCCCACATTAACATACTGGATCGAAAACTCGGAAAACTGTAGAAACAGCTTCTCTAAGATTCCCGATGATGGAAACTTTGCCTCAGAATCATGTAAGATAAAAATATCGTAAAACGTCTCCGGTTTCGCGTGATGTAGTAAGGAAGTCATACAAACGCCCGCCTGCATAACCAAATTATCATCGAAACTGAATACTATTGGAACTACATTCTTTGAACTCATAGCATTATTTTTTAAGAAGTTCCTTTAAGCGAATCCAAAGTCTCGGGAATAACCACTTATCACTCACAATTTGTCCTGCAATAAACTTATAATGCCAGGGCAAGTCGGTATCTTGAATATATTCATTGCTCTCTGGGAAAAAATCACGCCAAGTTTTGAAGTTTTCTACTGATTTTCCTTTCACTAACAAATTAGTCTTACTAATCAGTTTCAACCTCATAACCCATGGAAGTAGATTCTCGAGATTCATTTTTTTGAGGAAAGATTCAATTCCTTTGATATTTTCGAACCATTCCTTATTCACTTTAAAAGTCTTAATATTTACTTGGCTTATTGCTAAGTTTCTATATTGAATATAGTAATACAAACTGGAATTTAGATAACTTACTTTTTTAGCGAAATAAAATAATTGAACACAAACTCGTAGATCCTCGGACATGTTCAATCCATCTGGAAACTTGATGTTATTTGCTAAGAAAAGATCCCTCGCTATTAATTTATTCGACATCCCGCCAAATAGTGCCCCGCTAACTAAGCCCTCAACACAGGCAATTGGATCTTCGGAAAATCGCTGATTGACAACCTCTTGCTTATCATCATAGACATGTATATAGTCGCACCAAACGATATCAGAACCGTCTGCTTCCGCTTTTTCATAAAGTAATTTGAACATATCCGTGCTGACGTAATCATCGGGATCTACCGCTGCGAGATATTTCCCTTCGGACGCATTTAATCCGACATTTCTCGTGGAAGCGACACCTTTATTTTCAGTGTTTTGAAGCAACTTTACATGAATATTTTCGTTTAAGTGATGTTGCTCTATTAGCGATTTCAATGTCGCAAAACTTTCATCGCTACTACAATCATCAATAAAAATAAGCTCAATGTCGTTTAAGGTTTGGTTTAACAAACTTAAAACGCACTTCTCGAGATAACGCTCAACGTTGTAAATCGGGATAGTAACACTTACCTTATATCTATGACGTTCCATGGAAATTTACAAACTCGCTACTTCCCAAACTCTGCCTTCAACATCCTTCGTAACCCTTCTTCCAACGAATAGGGCGGAACAAATCCCGATCCCATTGCTTTCGTCGAATCGTATTTTGTTACAGCACAAAACTTCTTCACCCTAACCGAACTAATATTCAGCTTCTTCCTCGTCAAAAACGCGAGTACATCGAAACCATATCCCCCCATCATGCCTAACCAGTAAGGTATATGAGTGGTCGGTATTTGTTTACCAAGAATTTCGCCGGTATGATATACTAAGTCATTAGTCGTAAAATCAGGTTTATCAACATAATTATAGATGTTATATCCAGTTGTCATTTTTAGAAGCATAAATTCGATGAATGCAATAATATTGCCGACATAGGACATAGACTTTTGGTTATTGCCCTTGCCGATCATCATAAATTTACCATTCGCAATCTGGCTTAGCAAATTAAAAACATTGCCGCGATTACCTTCACCAAATATCACTGTCGGACGAACAATATTGATGTTCCAATCCTGATGCCCTTTGCTCCACTCATCCAGCACTTGCTCTGCTTCCCATTTACTAATCCCATAATGATTAAATGGATCCTTTGGAGAGTCTTCTGTCGGATTCGGCTTATCTAAACCATAGACAGCAACAGAACTCGTAAAAATAATGCGCTTAATGCCATTATGCTCCATCGCTTCCAAGGTATTCCGCATTCCCTGTACATTGACATCATAATATAACGATGTCGGCGTCACATCATCGCGATGCTCGGCCGCCAGTAGAATCACGACATCGAATCCCGCAAGCTCACGTTTTAAAGATGCTGTATCCAAAACATTGGCAATGCTTGTAATCTGATGGTGGATTTTACTATCCTGCTTATCAATATTTTTAATATGAAGATCTGGTTTGGCTTGGAGCAACGAAATCAACTGTGTCCCCACGAATCCCGACCCACCAATAATGGCTATGTTCATTTTTTCTATAATAAATTGATATACAACTGTGCCTTCTCAATTACTTTCCTGCGCTCGAGACGATTAAATAACAAGTGAAATCCAATCCATAAAACGATATCCAATAGGATAACGACATTATTGCTGATATACTCAACCATAACGATATTGAAAACACTAAAAAATAAGGCCAAAGCTATAATAGAAATCATTGCACTGCGATGGTTCATTCCCGCACGCAAGAATTTATGGTGCAAGTGGTTCCGATCAGGTTTAAAGATAGGATGTCCCAATCTCCAACGCACCAACATTACCCTCGCCACGTCAAAAACAGGTATGATAAGCGTAGAAAAAGCTACAACAATAGCCCCCTCCGAAAATGGTTTGATGTATTCGTTGTTCATTGCAAAACTAATCGCCAAAAATGCAACAGAAAATCCTAAAGTCATACTCCCGGTATCTCCCATAAATATCTGACGACGACGCTTTTTCGTTCCAAAAACGTTGTAGTAGAAAAACGGTATCAATACACCTAAGGTAATAAATGCAAATAAAGCATGTACCCAAGCGCCATAATAGATAAATAAAGTTCCGAGAACCAGACAGCTGACACCTACTAAGCCTGAACAAAGTCCGTCAAGACCGTCGATTAGATTGATCGCATTGATAATTAACACAATCACAAATATTGTCAATGGCATACCGATCCAAAAAGGAAGCTTCACGATCAAACCCACCCCATATAAATCATTTATCCATAAACCTGACAAAGGCAGTAAGGAAGCTACTAATATTTGCGTAATAAATTTCCATTTATAGTCGATTCCAATCAAATCATCCCCTATTCCGACCATCGATAGAATCACCAATCCACAAATCAACATCATAAAATGCGACAAAAATGCCCAGGATTGAACATCGAAGCTTACTAAATTCGTTTTGAAAACCAAGGTCATGGTGATGACCATCAGCAGGCATTGAACCGGAGCGAATGAAACACCTCCTAAGCGAGGGATGATGCGATGGTGAATTTTACGAGAATCGATGGGATCAAACAGTCGTTTCTTGTAAGTTACCAACATGATAAAGGGTATGAACGCCCGATTTATCATGATGGCCAATAAGAAAGGAATGAAAACAACCAATAACTCCAAAATAATCTATTTAATTTTTAAATCATCTCAAAAACCGTGTTGAAGACTTCAGATTTCGAGCGAACTCCTGGAAAAAAGACGGCACTAAAATTCTAAGAAAATTCTTTTTCAATTATTGCTGAGATAATATTTCCCATAAGTGATACAAAAATAAGCTTTCAATCAGCCTATATTTAGTGAAAGACTGAGCAAAAATATATTTGTAGCAAACAACCGACAGATTAGGGAAATCGGCCATTCAACATAAGAAAAGCAATATTCAATTTGGTTAGCGATTGTCTCGCGCACGATCTAAAACTGATTTAAGTGGTAAAATCCATATTGATCTAATTTAAAATATGCATGAAAATATTATACTTTGGTGGTTGTAAATATCCTATAAATTACAATAAATATACAAACATTATTTAATTAGAAAAATATTTTATACAAAAGTGTTGTCATTCAAGATTCAGGAGCACATTTCGCGAGTTTCAACAGGAAAATTAAGAGTCTGTACAGCTGCCACACGCCCGCAACGGACGAACACACAACTCCCTCCTTTTTCAATACTTATTTACTCTTATACAGATGATTTAATAAGGCAAAGCAGATCACAAAGCTGGCGATGAAGCCGATCCATGATAAAACCGGGATTCCCCAAAGCAGATACCCCACGCGTCCATGTGCCAAAATACTGGCGCCAACTCCAAAAGTCATGGCCAGAATGGATAGCAAAAACTTGTTCCCCATACGATGGAGGATCAGCTGAAGATTATCGAAATCCTGCATCTTATGATTTAAGGTCACCTTATCATTTTTTACCTTCTCCAACAACTCCAAAAGATCCAAGGGAACTTCCGTCAACACATCCTTCGCAAACTTAGCCTTCTCCTTCAGCTGTTGTATGAGATAGTCAGCAGACAGCTTTTCCTGCGCTATCTTTTTCGCAAACGGCTCAATACTCTCCGGAACGTTCAAATCTGCATCGAGTTGCCGCCCCGTACCCTCCAATATCGAGACGCCACGCAATAAAATGTAAACAAAATCAGGAAGCAATATATGGTTGCTCTGTAATACAATATTCAGCTTTTGCAACATCACAGAGATATCAATATCATCTAATGCATTTTGCTTGATCATTTCGAATATCTCGTAGGCATCCCGCTCGAGACGCCTTTCGTTCTCTATGTGGTGCACAACCGCTAGTTTCTTAATGTTCTTAATTAAGCTCTTTGCGTCGTTTGCCAGAAAATCAAGCACCATCGCTTCGATGATGTTTCGGTCCTCGGGAATCATAAATCCCATCGCTCCGAAATCCAGAAATACGACTTGCCCCCGACGGTTGATGAGGACATTTCCAGGATGGGGATCCGCATGAAAAAAACCATGCATCAAGACCTGCTCTAAATACAAATCCAACACATTCTGTAAAACCGATTTCGTATAAAGACCATAGGACTGGAAACCTTCAAGATCATTCACTTTCACCCCATCGATGAACTCTAGACATAGAATACGGTCGGTACTATATTTCCGATAAACTTTCGGAACATAAACGTCCTTATTTCCCGCGAAGTTCCTCCGGAATCGTTCGATGTTATTAAGTTCATTCGTAAAGGACAATTCATTGAGTAAGGAGCTCTCAAAAGAAAGTACAATCTGATAGAGATTCATCTTATAGACCACCTCATACTTCCGCTGCAGGAGCTGCACTAAATCTTTGATAAAATCTAAGTCGGCACGAATAATCTCGTCGATGCCCGCCCGCTTAACCTTCAGTACCACTTCCTGCCCATTAGTAAGGCGAGCTTTGTAAACTTGAGCAATCGAAGCAGATGCAATTGGGACTAAATCCAACTCAGCAAAATGCGAGTCTACATCAATTTCCAACTCTTCCTTCAGCACAGCGCGCAAGTCAATCTCACTCAACATCACGTCATCCTGTAACTTTACCAGTTCTTCCTGCAAATCTTGAGGGATAATATCAGGTCTATTGCTCAGGAGCTGCCCCAACTTAATAAAAGTGGGCCCCAACTCTTCAATAGCCGCACGAATACGCGTATTAAAATCGTCTTCGAAGATTTTGCGAGCATGATTATTCCAAAAAAGAAAACTGTCCGGAAGAATACGATCTAAATTAGACCTCGATATAATTTCGTCAAAACCATGTTTTGACAAAATCTTCAAAATCCGCCCTACTCTTTTGATCTTTTGAAAACCGTTAAATTGCATTGAACTTCAATTTTTATCAAGTTACTAAATATCTATAGGACAAATTCTATTCCTAACTTGTTTTCTTGTCAAAATCTATTTGCAATTGAAATGAATGAACACATCATAGGAAAAATAAAAAAAAGCTATTTTTTAAGTTGAAACTGCAATCGTATCTATTTTGTTATAATCTCTTAAAAAAATACAGAATCATCCTAAACATACCCTAGCAACCCTCATTATGAACACTTTAGCATTAAAACAAAACTATATCAGGGAAAACATGGCAGAATAACTTTAAAAACAATTAGTAATTAGTTAAATATTATCATATCTTAACAATCTCAATTAAAATAATAAATAATGTATATTTACTATTTTAAAAACAGAAGTATTCATATTAGGCTTTTTATTAAAGATTAAATAAAGACTAATAAGAAGGAAGGATTGTTTCCTAGTCAAAAAACATCAACGTTCTGATAATTTCATGACAAACAAGCTCCCGATTTTGTGATTTATTAACATAGGTCAATGTATAGTATCTTAATAAATGAAATATTTGCAATATCATTTAGATAAGTAATATTAATAAATAGATTTATGAAAACAATTTTAACATTCGTTGCCACATTATTTTTCATTACAAATGCGGCATTTGCACAAGTAAAATGGTCAGTAGACCCAGCACACACAAACGCGAGATTTGAAGTAAGCCACCTAGGCATCTCATTCGTCGATGGATCATTCAATACACTTTCCGGAGCCGTAGAAACGACCGATGGCAGCAATTTCAACCAAGCGAAAATTGCATTCGAAATTGATGTAAATAGTATCGACACACGCGTAGATGCTAGAGATGAACACCTCAAAAGCGACGACTTTTTCAATGCTGCTCAATTTCCGAAAATGTCATTGACGAACGGTGTGTTGACAAAGGGGAAAAAAGGAAAATTCGTATTAAAGGGAGATTTAACTATTCGTGACGTAACGAAACCTGTTGAATTTCAAGTAACGCAAAATAACGGAATCATCACCGATCCATGGGGTAAAACACGTGTTGGTTTCACTGCGACAACAACAATAAACCGCATGGATTATAATATAAAATACAATGATAAATTACCTTCAGGCGTACAAGCTGTCGCATCTGACGTGAAAATCATTGTAAACACAGAATTAGTAAAGAACTAAGTGTACATATAATTAAAAGTAGTCCAACGCTACTTTATAATGGAATTCCACACTAATCTCCATTATGCAAAAATTAGAGGCTACCATTGAAAATGGATAGCCTCTTTTTTTATAAATTATTCTTCGACATCATAAGTCCAAGTCGCTAGGCGATCCTGAAAAACTCTAGATATCTTATTAAAGTATCGCTTCTGCTTGTAGCCCATAACCCATTGTATTCCTTGAGTTGCATTCGTACAAAATATTTCATCCGCTACCTTCATGATGTCTGGCTTAATCTCAGCTTCCACGACTTCAATCCCTTCAGACAAAGCAATATCCATAACGACGCGACGCATAACACCCGCAATGCAGCCCTCTGTCAGCGCTGGAGTATATAAAACCTTATTGTAATAAATGAAGATATTCGATGTCAGCGCTTCACAAAGATTGCCCGCCTGATTCAAGATAAAAACCTCATCAAATGCATGCTTTTTCCGAAAGTTACCCGCCATTACATAAACCAAAGCATTGTTGGATTTCAATTTTGACAGCTCACTATAAGGCTTTTTAAAATCGGTATATAAATCAACGATTAAGCCTAATTTCTTATCGCGCAGACTGTCCTGTTTCCGTTCAACTTGCAAAACATAGCCAGCCTTATTCGACTCCGGACCATAGGTTCCTGCCCCCATCCGGAAAACAATTAGACGAACGCGAAGCACCTGCCCCATCATATTGTTCTTGCGGATTAATTCCTCAACCTTGTTGCGTACAAAAAAGGTATCAAATACACCAGTATCTTCAAATTGCAGCAAGGATAAACCATCCTGTAGACGCTCGATGTGGAAATCCAGAAAACGTATATCTCCATCCTTCCATAACATCGTCTCAAACAAACCATCACCGTATCGAAAAGCGCGGTTATCAACGCTTAATACAGCCATATCCTCCGGCACCAAACTGCCATTAAAGTTTATATATTGTATTGGCATAAATCTTCTATTCTATCTATTTTATCTAGTCTTGTGTGTTTGTACTATAACTCTCCCATTTCTCTAATGCTAAACGGAAATCCTCAGGTATTGGTACCTCAAAATGTAAAAATTGTTTTGATTTTGGATGTTCAAATCCTAAACTCTTGGCGTGTAGCGCTTGCCTCGGCAGCAATGCAAAGCAATTTTCTACAAATTGCTTATATTTAGTGAACGTAGTACCCTTCAATATCTTATGCCCACCATACGATTCATCGTTGAATAAAGGATGCCCGATGGACTTCATATGCGCACGAATTTGATGCGTACGTCCGGTCTCCAATTGGCATTCAATTAAAGTAACATAACCCAAACGCTTCAGAACTTTGTAATGTGTCACCGACCATTTTCCTTTTTCAGGGTCATCATACATATCCATAATGCGACGGTCTTTCATATTCCGACCAATGTAGCCTGACACAGTACCATCCTCCTTCAAATCGCCCCATACTAAAGCCACGTATTTGCGAGCAATAGAGTGATCAAAAAATTGCTTCGCCAAATAGGTCATCGCCCACTCATTTTTGGCAATAACTAATAAACCGGAAGTGTCTTTATCGATGCGATGTACCAGACCCGGACGACCGGTGTTGCCGGGCAAAGTCGGCAACTGATTCAAATGAAAAGTCAACGCATTCACCAGCGTCCCTGAATAATTATTAAAGCCAGGATGCACAACCATACCGGCCTCTTTATTAACCAGTAGCACATCATCATCTTCATAAATAATGTCCAATGGGATATCTTCCGGATAAACTTCCGTATCTCGGGGTGGATCAGGAAGCACGACCGTAATCAAATCCAAAGGCTTTACCTTATAACTCGCTTTGACAACCTTCTCATTCACCAAAACAGAACCCGAATCGATCGCGTTTTGAATACGATTTCGTGAAGTATTCTCCACCCGATTCATCAAGAATTTATCTAAACGCAATGGCGCTTGCCCTTTGTCGGCCACGATGCGTAAATGCTCGAAGAGTTCTTGTTCGTCCTGTTCTAAATCTAAATCTTCCGTCATAGCCACAAAAGTAATATTTTTCACCTGATGTACATAAGCTACATAATTTTAAGCTTAACTTATCCTTCAAATAGATTAATCCTTAACTTTACAGGATGCCGCTAAATTTTCCAATATACAGTCCAGTTCAACAAATCATACATCCATTCTTTGCTGCACATGAAGTGGAAGTCTTTATAAAAAGGGACGACATGATACATCCGTTTATTTCCGGCAATAAGTGGCGAAAACTAAAACTTCATATAGCAAAATTAAAATCCCTAAAAATCAATACTGTTGTTACCTTTGGTGGTGCCTGGTCGAACCACCTTTTGGCAACTGCGGCAGCGGGGGCACAGTTTCAGATCAAAACTCACGCATTTGTCCGCGGCGAGGAAATAAGCAACCCCGTACTCGCCCTGTGCAAGCTGTTTGGCATGACGCTACATTTTGTAGAACGCAGTTCTTATAAGGACAAGCTAGCCCTTTTTAATGCAAACTATACGGAAACCGAAGCCTTGTTTATCGATGAAGGCGGTCGAAGCGATGAGGGCGTAGAAGGTTGCGAGAGCATCATAGAAGAGTTAGCTGATACTTATACAGATATCTTTGTCGCAGCAGGTACCGGAACAACGGCAGCGGGCATCCTTCAAGCGATCAACAAAAAGGCGCTCAGTACAACATTGCACTGCGTACCGGTATTGAAAGCTGGAGATTTTATAAAAAATGATATTAGCAAATGGGGAATCGATACAGAAAACTTAAAATTACATAGCGAATACCACTTCGGAGGATATGCGAAAACGAAACCCGAGCTCTTACAATTCGTGAAAGACTTCGTAAGTACTACCGGAATTATGATCGAACCCACTTATACCGGAAAGATGATGTATGCGCTGTTTGATCAAATCAAAACAGGAAAAATACAAGCCGGAGGTAAAATATTAGCAATACATACCGGCGGACTGACTGGATTTCTAGGAATGTATGAAAAATTCGATAATTTAGCGCCTGTGAGCACGCTATAGAAAACAATGAATAAGGAAACTGTTATCTTGAAAGCTGCTGATGAACAAAGCTATAAATTATTAAAATCTGCTATGCGCGCAATCCTAACCACCTGTTCCATCTTCTTGCTTGCCTTGACAACAAACGCGCAACAGATCGAAATACAAGACACCATAAGCAACAAGCAACAAAAGGATACGCTCCGTAATACGGAGGAACTTTACGATATTGTTGATCTGTTCAAAGATATTATCCCGTCAAAAAAGCCTAAAGATCAGAAACCAAAGAAA
Organism: Sphingobacterium sp. BN32; assembly: GCF_030503615.1. Taxonomy (NCBI): domain Bacteria; kingdom Pseudomonadati; phylum Bacteroidota; class Sphingobacteriia; order Sphingobacteriales; family Sphingobacteriaceae; genus Sphingobacterium; species Sphingobacterium sp. BN32. Next base: position 1,539,346 of record NZ_CP129963.1, on the reverse strand, counting down.
AGATCGCCCATTTCTTACTTGCCCAACATTAACTATAACCCCTCCATTGGTGCACAGATCGGTGTCAAAGCAGTAGGCGGAAAAGTGTTAGGCAACCAACCGAATACGCAGATGTCCATTGCTGCGGCAGCATTAAGCTATACCACCCGAGGAATTATTGTGGGCTATCTGATTCATGATATTTACACGCCTTCCAACAAGTGGAATATTAAGGGGAATGTCATGGTGGCTAAAGCCGTAGGACTAGATTATGGTCTGGGCATGGGAACGCCGATAGACAACCCGACTGAAGAAGAGCTGATCATTAATAATCCCGAAAGACAGCGTTTTGTCAACAAATTCACCGCATATACCATCAATGAGCGTATATATAAACAACTTTTCCCAGGTGCATTTGTAGGTGCAGGTGTCTTCTTCGAACTCAAGAGAGGCTTGGAGACCTTTGGTAGTGCTGAAAACATGTCGCCTACTCAAATATATAGTCGATGGAACAACATTAACCCTGTCGATATCAATAACAACGGATTAATGGTCAATATGCAATACACCACACGCGATAATCCCAATAGTGCGCATAAAGGCATGTATGTCGACGTAGTTTTACGCATGAACCAGGAATGGATGGGCAGTGAGCACAATGCCTACCAATTGCAGACAGATTTCCGTAAGTACTGGCAATTGTCATCCAGCAGAAGTAACCATGTTTTAGCCTTTTGGAATTTCGGATCGTATAAGCTAGGTGGAAAACTCCCTTATGTAGATCTTCCAGGAACCAGTAAAGACCCTTATGCAAGAAGTGGACGCGGATATACCATGGGATATTTCAAGGGACTCTCCTACTTCTATTCTGAAGTTGAATATAGATATCCGATTCTACGCAACCAATTCTTGAGTGGTGTTGTTTTTGCCAACGTACAAAGCACGAACGATCAGATGGGCACTAAGCTCTTTCAACAATGGCAGCCAGCGGCAGGTGCAGGTCTTCGCGTCTTATTCAATAAAGCAACCCGAACGAACTTATGTATAGACTATGCCTTCGGAAAATTCGGACAACGAGGGCTATTCTTGGGCTTGAATGATGCATTTTAACCTGTACAAATCCCTGTTTTAATCGCATTCTGTTTCCAAATCTTCAGTTATTTTCGGTATTTTGCGAGCAAATCAGCCTTGAAATCATGCTTGTATATCCGAAGAAATACTACTTATCTATTCTTGCCTTTACGCTAATTGCTTTTCATGGTCTTGCGCAAACGACGAGGCCCGACACCAGTTTATCCGAAATAGCACCCATTGAGATTAAGGCGCACTTCAATTCCCAAGCGATGCTAGATCTAACCAGCTCGGCGCGGGTGGTCAGCAAACGCCTTCTTGAATCACAAAATACCAATACGATCCTAAGCGCAGTGAACAGCACAACAGGAGTACGCATGGAAGAGCGGTCTCCAGGAAGCTATCGCCTAGCACTACGAGGCAGCATGATTCGCTCCCCTTTCGGTGTGCGAAACACCAAAATATATCTCGACGAAATCCCCTTTACGGATGCCAGCGGAAATACCTACCTCAACATTATCGATCCGGTAGGCATTAATCATATTCAGATTATTAAGGGACCTGACGGATCCTTATACGGCCCAAATACTGGCGGTGTACTACGGATTATACCCAATGGTCTGACGAGCCAGAGGTCTAATGAAAAGTCGTTGCTGCTTAGCGCTGGTTCTTATGGACTATTTCAGCAACAATTAAATATCGAACAACAGGTCAACGAAAAATACAGCTTTGCTTTCAGCCAGGCATTTACACGCTCTGATGGCTATAGAACCCAAAGCGGGGTGAATAAGAAGTTCTTCCAAACGGCACATCAATGGAACTATAATGAAAAAGGTCAGCTTAAGTTTTTAGGTCTTTATGCCGACCTTGGCTACGAAACTCCAGGCGGATTAACAGAAGCACAGTTTCTAGCCGATCCGACTCAGGCTAGACCTGCCGGAGGCCCATTCCCAAGTGCTGTTGATCAAAAAGCCGCCATATACAATAAGACGACAATCGGAGGAATCACCCATAGCTACCAATTCAATGATTATCTACGCCACGTGATTTCCGTATTTGGAAGCTACACCGATTTCAAAAATTCTTTCGTAACGAACTATGAAACCCGTAGCGAAAAGAATCTTGGCGCTCGAACCTACTTTTCATACGAGAACATGGAGATGGAAAACTTTCAATGGGAAATGCAGTTAGGAGCGGAAGGACAAAAGGGATGGTACGACATCAAGAACTATGAAAACAATTTTGGCAATAAAGGTGACTTAAACTATGACGATCATTTAGAGAATTTTCAGCATTTCTATTTCTACCGCCTGAAAGCAAAAATTGCTCAACGTTTTATCGCCGAAGGTTCCATCGGCTTGAATGTAAATAATATTGATTTCGAACAACAGGCGCTCAATGCATCTGCGATGAAAGGTTCGAAAGATTTCAAAAACAGCTGGATGCCACGCTTAGGACTCTCCTATTTAATTCTTCCGGAATTTGCAATGCGTGCTTCCATCTCGAAAGGCTATTCCACGCCAACCATATCCGAGGTTCGATCTTCCGACAATCAAATCAACCAGAATCTTAACCCCGAAGACGGCGTAAATTATGAAGCTGGATTTCGCTACGAAACAAAAAACCGCCGCTTTATAGCTGATTTAGCAGCTTATCAATTCAATATGAAAAATGGAATCATTCGGCAATTGAATGAAGATGGTGCTGAATTTTTCACGAACGCCGGAGAGATAACGCAGAAAGGAATAGAAGCTAGCGTTTTAACTCAAATCATCCGCCCGGATCAAAACCTGGTTGTACGCAGTTTGATTTTCTCTTCCAATCTCACTTTCCAAGATTATAAATTCAAAAATTATAAAGTAGACGATAAGGATTACTCGGGCAATTCCGTTACGTCTATCCCTAAGTGGATCTGGGTAAACACCTTGGCACTAGAACTGCCTAAGAAATTTGAAATCAACATATTCCATAACCATACCTCTTCCATTCCTTTAAATGATGCCAACAGCTTCTATGCAAAGAAATATCACCTGGTACAAGCAAAATTAGCGTGGACTACCGGATTTATGAACAAATATCAACTCCAGTTATTTGCCGGCGTGGACAACCTGCTTAATGAAAAATACAGCTTAGGAAACGATATCAATGCCATGGGTAATCGTTTTTATAATGCTGCAGCAGAAAGGAACTTTTACGGTGGAATCAAAATCATGATGTAAACGCACTAATCATCCATGATAAATGCTAAGTTCTTTTCGCCAACATATTGAAAGATATCAGAAAATCAGCGATGAGCAATTCGACGCGATAAAACCTTATTTTGAAGTCCATTCCCTCAAAAAGAAAGAGAACATTCAAGAAGCGGGACAGGCACAGCTTTATAATTATTTTATACTTGAAGGTTGCCTCCGGATGTACACCTTACATGAAAAAGGTCAGGAAATCACGACCGAATTTGCGCTGGAATCCTGGTGGCTCTGTGACCAAAAAGCATATCTAGGAAAATCTGAAACAGATTGTTATATACAGGCGGTAGAAAACAGCATAATAATAAGGATTAGTAGAGATAAAGAACAATTACTAATTAAAGAACAGCCATTTATACAAATTTATATTCTAGAAATGTATCAAAAGGCGTTCGCAGCAGCACAGTTCCGAAACAAATTATTTAAACTCTACTCCAAGGAGGAGATCTTCATCCAATTCAACAGTAATTTCCCTGAGTTCGTACAGCGCGTACCGCAATACCTTATTGCCTCCTATTTAGGTTTAACGCCAGAGTACCTTAGCGAAATTCGAAAAAAAATGATTTCTTAAACTAGCTTAAGATTTTCTTGTTCTTTCCTTTGCAACTTTGCTATATCAAAAACAAGAACAATATGAAAGCAAGAATGAACATCGGCGAGCTGGAACCTAACGGCTACAAACGCGTTATAAACTTAGAAAACTATCTACAGGCATCTGATCTAGACAAAACACATCTAGAACTTATCAAAATTCGAGCATCGCAGATCAATGGCTGTGCTTTCTGTATCAATATGCACACGAAGGATGCCATGGCACAGGGAGAAACAGCTCAACGCATCTTCTTACTAAATGCATGGCGCGAAACGAATGTCTTTACCCCTGAGGAACGCACGATCCTAGCCATGACAGAGGAAGTAACCAAGATACATGAAGCGGGTTTAACCGAAGAGACCTATCAATCTGCAAAATCACTTTTTAGCGACAAATATATCGCCCAAATTATCTTAGCGATCGCGACCATCAATGTCTGGAATCGAATTGCGATTACTAGCCACACGCAACCAGAATTGTAAGGGACAAGTTCGAGACAAAACCATTACAAAGCCCTTTCAAACCCAATGATCAACCCTTTCAAACCCGATCCGGAGCGGTTGAACATTGGGTCGATAATGGTTTATAAATAAGTCTGTTCAGATGCATTCCCGTCCAAACCTTTGAATCAACCAGAGAAAGAAAAGTTTTTTAATGCATATTCCGTAAATTAGGCTATACCAACAATAAACGAGATGAAGACAATCACAAGAATATGGCATGGTATAACGCGGAAAGAGGATGCGGACATCTACCTGAATTACCTAACCAGCACCGGCATGAAAGACTATCGCAGCACGAAAGGAAACCTCTCTGCGAAGGTGCTGCGACGCATTGATCATGATATCTGTCATTTTATGACGGTGACGGAATGGGAATCCACCAGTAGCATTCAAGAGTTTGCCGGAGAGCATTTTCAGCGCGCACGTTATTATCCCGAAGACAAAAAATATCTGTTAGAATTCGAAGAGTTTGTTACACATTTCGAGACTTACGATTTTGAATAATGCCGGCTTTTATTGGTCGGAATACTAAAAGAGAAGGTACTTCCAACCCCAACGCTGCTTTCTACCGCGATGGTTCCGCCTTGATTCTCGATAAAGTCTTTTGCTATGGAAAGTCCCAAACCTGTGCCCGAGCGCATCGAACCTGGTATTTGAAAATAGCGATCGAAAATGCGATCCTTATAGCTGCTATCAATCCCTTTACCATGGTCTTGTACGGAAAATACCAATTTAGCATCCTTTTTCAGCAGTGAAACAATGATCTGACTGTGCTCTGCGGAATATCGAATTGCGTTTGTAATAAAATTCGTAAGTACCCAAGCTGTTTTTTCCTCATCAATATATACCTCCGGGAGATCTTCATCCAACTCTGTTACGAGCTCAATATGCTTCTGCTCGGCCTGCAATCGTGTTGCCTGAAGTGCGTAAGTGATGACGGGCATAGGATTGCACCACGTTGCAAATAACTTTATGTTTCCGGTTTCTACTTGCGACATATTCAGCAATTCTGAAGTAATTCGCAGCAACCGCTCGCTATCGTCTTTAATCCCCTCCATTAATTTTCGTTGATTTTCGCTCAGCTCGCCAGTCTTTGGATGATTCAGCAACTCTAGCCCCATCTGAATCGATGCTATTGGCGTCTTCAATTCATGTGACACGGTTGCTATGAAATTTGTTTTAGCAACATCCCGCTCTTTAAAACTGGTAATATTCTTAAGTATAATCACCTCTCCAACATGCTGCAATTCCTGCTCTCCGGTCGGAACAATTTCGATAGGATATACCTGCTTTTCAAAATAGCTCTCTTTATTGTCGGTAAAAATATGGAGGGTATTTTTTTCTACTGTATGATTTGATGCAATATCCTGCCCTATCGGGATTTCAACAATCTTTTTGATCAGATCGCTCGCATTAGCGAGTTCTTGAAGGGACTTCGCCTTGACCTCTTCTCTGCTTAAGCCGATCATTTGTAAGGCTTCATCGTTGATAAATAGGATTTCGTTTTTATCATTTAATCCAATAACCGGATCGTGCATACTATTTACCAGTGCCTCAACTCGCTTCTTTTCTTGTAAAATATGATCTAACTTACTGTTGGAATATTCTTGTAGGCGCTCCGCCATACTATTGAATGAATTTGCCAGGTCGACAAATTCGGAGTCGCCCTTAAAGTAAAGACGCTGTGCATAATTTTGGTTAGCAATCTCGCGGATACTGTTGGTTAGTTTTTTGATGGGGTCAGCAATATTGCTAGGCAAATTGACCCACAACACAAAAGCGATCAAAAAACTTATGGCACCTAAAACGGATATCAGTAAAAAAGCCTCGTTAGCCAGTAATTTTGTATGATCGTTCTTTTTAACGATGGCCGCCATGTTCACGTTCATGAGGTTAACGAGTTCTTCCCTGAATTCCATCCCATGTTTATTCTCGCCGGGATCTGCTAAAAGCCTGTTCAGCTTCAGTTCTAAATTTGCGGTGATTTCTTTCTCGCTCAGTTCGGTAACATTTTTCTGCTGTTTGGCTAAATTAGCCCGTAAGACGCTAAGCGATGTTGTATCGCCCGAACTATATTGATCTGCCGCAGCAATCATATTCCTCGCATATTCCACCGATAGATAATTAGCCGCTAAAATATTATCGGCCTCCTTCTTGAGAGAGCTGACATACCAGGTGCTCGCAAAAGCAAGCAACAGGATCATTAGAAACATTAATCCAATACCTATATTTAATTTAGTTTTGATTTTCATGAAAGTATAATTAAATCGACTTCAATAGGTTCTAATTTCTTGAGTAGTTTCCGGAATAAACCCATTGCCCATAAAATTCTAAAAAATGGCCAATGCGGCCTGCCAATACACAATGTAGTAATCTGCATCTGCAATACTTGTTCGACTATTTTGCTAGGAACGTCCCTTCCGCCTGTTTGTATGACTTGCCCGCCCAATTCCGTTGCCAATTTAAAATTATTAATTAGAAAACGTTGTTTGTCCAACGCGATTTTATTGCTGCTTTCCCTTGCTGTCTGTACGTATAGAACGAACCATTCCGCATGGTAATAACTTGCCAGTCGCGACGTCTTGCGGATCAGATTCCTAGCCCGCTTCTCATCCGTACCGATACAGACCATAAAGCGTTCCAAACGTCTCTTTTTTGTATCGATATGAACACGTTCATGCTTTTTAATTGTATGGCTCGCAACCTCCTTTACCGCCAATTCCCGAAGTAGTTCCAAATGCTCTTCCCGAAAGAAATTGCTTAATGCGGTTTGAATCTTGTCCTCGTGATAAATCTTGCCTTCTTTTAAGCGAACGATCAGATCTTCTACACTGATATCGATCAACAGCAACTCATCTGCCATATCAAAAACCTTATCGGGTACCCGTTCCTTCACCTCCATTTTGAGATAGGCAGAGAGCTCCACTTGTAAACTTTCGATATGTTGGATATTAATGGCGGATATAACATTGATTCCAGCTTCCAAAAGTTCGACGACGTCTTGCCAACGTTTCTCATTTTTGCTTCCTGGTATATTGCTATGCGCTAATTCATCAACGACGACGACCTCCGGCCTGAGCTTTAAAATCAGATCCACATCCATTTCTTCCAGCTCGTTGCCTTTATAATAAAGCTTCCTGCGCGGAAGAATGGGAAGTCCCCCTATCAAAGCTTCGGTTTCCGCACGACCATGCGTTTCGATATAGCCAATTTTAACAGAGATGCCATTGCGCAATAAATTATGAGCCTCTTGTAACATACGATAGGACTTCCCCACACCGGCACTCATGCCCAGGTAGATCTTAAACTTTCCCCGCCTGGCTTGTTTTAGCAAGTCCAGGAAATATTCGGCAGATTTGCGTTGTTCTTCCATCCTATTTAAATACTAAAAGCGCCAAGTCAATGCTGTTGTCAAGCTTCTATTTTTGGGATCATATTGATCTGCTTCGCTTCTGAATATGTCGGAGTTGCTATGAAGATATCGAAATTCAGTTCGCCAGTATAAGCCATCGAACAGGCATACGTCGAAACCCGTGGAAGCGCCAAGAATTTCGGATGGGTTGCCTGCTACATGTCCAAAAAGAACGGCATCTGCATCGTTAAAATACTCCAAACGAGCATTTAAGCTATATTTATCAGATATTTTATAGCGAGCTTGCAAGCCTGCTGTCCAATACTTCGCAAGACCCTTTTCTAAAGATCGTCGCTGTATTGCGTAATCAAATAGCCCTAAAAGACGGAGGCGATCTGTTGGATCCACTTGCACAAAGAAGTCATGAAAAATGCGTAAGCTGTCTGGTCCTTCCTTTCCTATATAGGAGCTGCTATTCAACAATACTCTGTCGGAAGGTTTATATTGTACTTGATGGCCAAAGGATAAACCCGTGCTTGATTCAGGCAACTGTATTTTTTGCCAACCATTCAGTGCCAAAACACTCATGTTCCACTTTCCATTCGGGCATTGATAACTTAATCTTGCTCCCGTTTCAAAATACGGAGAGTTCTCGGCGGCTATACTGCGCGTTAAGGTGATATTGTCTATACCAATGGCGCTTTCCGGGCCAATGTGCGAAGGCATAATACCAGCATCGATCCATAAATTAGACTTCCGGCTTAACTTATATCCCACATTGACCTCATAAATAAGTTTATACAGTCCTTGCTCTGCGGAATAATTGGCATTCATATAAGATCCTGCTGCAAACGCTACTTGGCTTCGGATCCGCTCGCTCTGATAATTCGCCCGCAGCAGCGCAATGTTGACAGCAACTTCATTGCTTCGATGATGGGAATAAATGAATGCTGCCTTTTCATGGTTTGACGGCTTTTGTGGATCGTAGCTATAGTATGTTTCCAAGTATCCGCTAAATGTTAGCTTGCTTTTCAAACTGTCCTTATCCTCTTGTGCATACAGGCATGCGGTACTAAAGCAACAAAGCCCAGCAAGTAAACCCTTAATTTCCATGCTTCCCTCCTAACTGATTAGCCAAATCATCTAAAGCTAGATTAAGCTTTAGAACATGAATCTTCTCAGGGCCGAATAATCCCCATAGCGCCGGTTCTTTATTATCCGCGATCAGATTATTCACTTGCTGCACAGATAAACCTCGCAATTCTGCGATACGGGCTGCCTGCACATAGGCCGCCTGCAGCGAGCAATGTGGATCTAACCCACTACCACTTGCGGTAACCAGATCAACAGGAACTTGTTCGCGCTTAACTGTAGGGTTGTTAATAAGAAATGTATCGATGCGTGCTGCCACTTCTTTCAAATAGACTTCGTTTGATGGCCCCTTATTGCTAGCTCCAGAGCCTGCCGCATTGTAACCCACAGCAGACGGGCGCGATTGAAAATATTGATCGCCCTCAAAGGCTTGTCCAATGTGATAATAATAAGACTTGCCCGCTGCCTCAATCATCTTACCTTTCCCTTTGTAAGCTTGGGTCTGTGCCAGTGCCCATATCGCAAATGGATAAAGCACAGCGAAGATAAATAGACATATGATGCTAAGTCTAATTGCTATTGTTATGTTGGTTTTCATAGTACTTGAATTAAATAATAAAGGATAAGAGCATATCAATTAGTTTGATACCAATAAATGGTGCGATAAGTCCTCCGAAACCATAAATAATGATGTTACGTCTTAATAGTGCAGAAGCACCGATGGGTTTATAAGGCACTCCTCTCAAGGCTAATGGAATTAACAAGGGGATCAGGATCGCGTTAAAAATAACAGCCGAAAGAATCGCCGACTCTGGGCTCTTTAGCTGCATCACGTTGAGAGGTTCGAGCGCAGGAATTGCCAGGATAAATAGTGCTGGAATAATAGCAAAATACTTAGCAACGTCATTCGCAATACTGAAGGTGGTCAATGTGCCACGGGTCATCAGTAATTGCTTTCCTATTTCTACGATTTCAATCAATTTGGTGGGGTCATTGTCCAAATCGACCATATTACCCGCTTCTTTTGCAGCTTGCGTTCCGCTGTTCATGGCAACACCTACATCTGCTTGCGCTAAAGCTGGCGCGTCGTTGGTACCATCGCCCATCATTGCCACCAATTTACCTTCTTGCTGTTCCTTTCGGATATAGTTCATTTTATCCTCCGGTTTAGCTTCAGCAATAAAATCATCCACGCCTGCTGTTTTTGCGATGAATGCGGCAGTTAGTGGGTTATCCCCGGTCACCATCACCGTTTTGATGCCCATTTTGCGCAATCTTGCAAAGCGCTCCTGAATTCCTGGCTTGATGATATCTTGCAGCTCAACCACACCCAATACCTGTTCATTCTCGATAACCACTAGCGGCGTACCGCCATTCGCTGCAATTGTTTTTACAGCCTCTAGAATATCCTGAGGGAAGGTGTTTCCGGCATCTTCAACGATTTTTTTGATCGCATCGGTTGCCCCTTTGCGAATACGAGTGCTTCCAAAATCTATTCCGGAGCATCGTGTTTCTGCCGTAAACCGGATGGCTGTTTCCTGCTGATTGCATGGGCTTGATAGATTAATACCCGCCAATTCCACAATGGATTTACCTTCGGGCGTTTCATCAAATTTGGAACTTAAGGCAGCAGCTTTTACGAGTCGTTCCTTTGCAATACCGTCGGTTTCCTGAAATCGGGTTGCCCTTCTATTACCGATGGTGATGGTACCTGTCTTATCTAATAAAAGGACATCGATATCTCCCGCCGTTTCTACAGCCTTTCCTGATTTGGTCAGTACATTTGCGCGTAATGCTCTATCCATGCCCGCTATGCCTATCGCTGACAGCAAGCCACCAATCGTTGTTGGCACCAAACAGATAAACAAAGAAATAAAAGCGGCGATGCTGATTCCTACATTGGCGTACTGGGCAAAGGGGCTCAACGTTACGACCACTAGAATAAACACTAAGGTAAATCCTGCCAATAGTATAGTCAGCGCTATTTCATTTGGTGTCTTTTGTCGTTTTGCGCCTTCTACCAGGGCAATCATTTTGTCGAGGAAGCTCTCTCCTGCTTCAGCCGTTACGCTGACTACAATTTCATCCGAAAGCACCTTCGTTCCTCCCGTCACGGAGCTACGGTCGCCACCTGCCTCTCGTATTACCGGGGCGGACTCGCCCGTAATTGCGCTCTCGTCAATCGTCGCTAAGCCTTTCGTGATTTCGCCATCCGTCGGGATAATATCTCCAGCAACGCAGATGAAATGATCGCCTTTTTTTAAAGCCGATGAATTAATGATTCTTCCGTCTACAAGTTTAGCGGGTGTTTCTTCCCTAGTTTTGCGCAAACTATCTGCCTGTGCCTTTCCTCGCGCTTCCGCTAGCGACTCGGCAAAGTTGGCAAACAATAAAGTCAGTAGTAGGATCAGGAACACAGAGAAGTTATACACAAAACTTCCCTGCTCTTGATTTCCAAAAAGGATGAGTAGGCAAACAACCGCCATAATGGCTGTAGCAATTTCTACAGTAAACATTACAGGGTTTCTGATCATGCTGCGTGGGTCAAGCTTGACCAAGGCTTGCAATAGCGATTCTTTTATCAGTCGAGGATCAAAAAATGAATTTTTAGTTTTCATATCAGATCAATTATTTTAAAGTGAAATATTCAGCAATTGGGCCGAGGGTTAATGCAGGGAAGAATGAAAGTGCAGCAACGATAACAATGACTGCGAGAATCATAAATCCGAAAGTAAAGCTGTCTGTCTTTAAAGTACCGGAGCTTTCTGGAATATGTCGTTTTGAGGCGAGTAAACCGGCAATTGCGACTGGCCCGATGATTGGAATAAAGCGTCCGAACAATAAAACTATCCCTGTGCTAATATTCCACCAATAGGTGTTATCAGCAAGTCCTTCAAAACCACTACCATTGTTGGCTGCTGCCGACGTGTATTCATAGAGGATTTCTGAGAACCCATGGAAGCCTGGATTATTCGTTGTGGCAGCGCCAAGATCAGGGAAAGAACTCGCCAATGCGGCTCCCACAAGTATTAAGAAGGAATGAAGAAGCGCAATAATCATGGCAATTTTCATTTCCCTGGCCTCCACTTTTTTACCCATAAATTCGGGAGATCGCCCGACCATCAGTCCGCTGATAAAGACGGCGAGGATAATGAAAACGAAAAAATTCAATATACCCACCCCACAACCACCATAAAAGGCATTGATCATCATAGCGAGGAGTTCGTTCATACCCGATAGGGCCATACTACTATCATGCATGGAGTTGATCGATCCGGTAGAAATTACTGTGGTAACGATCGACCAAAAGCCTGCTGCTGCAGAACCAATTCGTACATCCTTTCCTTCCATGGCTCCGCTGTCCATATTGATGCCCATCGCCGCAATGGCGGGATTACCGGCCTGTTCCATTTGGATATTCGGAACAACTAAACACAAGAAGCCGAAAGTCATTACAGCAAAGATTACCCACGCGAACTTTTTTCTTCGGATATAGTAGCCGAAAGCAAAGATCATGGCAATAGGAATAATAAATTGGGCGACCATCTCGGTCATATTGCTTAAAAAGCTGGGGTTCTCTAAAGGATGGTTCGAATTGGCGCCAAAGAAACCTCCTCCATTTGTGCCGACGTGCTTAATGGCGACGAATGCAGCTACAGGACCGGTCGATACTGCAATGCTATCTCCAGTGAGCCCGACCATCTGATCCTTTCCCTGATAGGTCATAGGCGTGCCTTCGAATACAAGGATTGCGGCAACCACTAAAGAGATCGGTAATAAAATACGAGTGCAGGATTTTACAAATAGTTGGTAAAAGTTGCCCAACGTATTCGTCCGCTTTTCCCGAAAGGCTTTAAAAAGCATCGCTGCGGCCGCCATGCCCACTCCGGCACTTACAAACTGTAGGAACATCAGCATGCCCTGAGACAGGTAGCTGACGCCGGTCTCGCCGGAGTAATGTTGTAAATTACAGTTCACGACAAAAGATATCGCCGTGTTGAAGGCTAGGTCGGCACGCATGCCGGGATTACTATCAGGATTCAGCGGCAATAGATGCTGAAACATCAAGATGCCCATCGTTAAAAACAACCAAAACAGATTGATCATTAAAAGGGCTCCAAGGTTCTCTTTCCAGGTCATTTCCCTATTCGGATCAATTCCGGAAAATCGATAGATCATTCGCTCTATTGGAGCAAAGATTGGATCTAAAAAAGTGCGTTCTGAAAGATATACTTTCGCTATGTACCGTCCTAAAGGAATTCCTAAGAATACCGTTAATAGGAACATGAAGATGACAGCGATAATTTCTGTGTTCATCATAATTATTTTTAAAATTTCTCTGGATAAATCAGTACATAGACGATGTACAGAAACACCATAATTGATATAATTAATAAACTGATCATGTTAGTTTTCTAAGATGGTTTTCATATATACAGGCCGAAGTTCCTTGGGTAACACATCGATGTGTAGACGTAGGCTTGCGGGCGATTCACAATGTGATATCCGCTCGAGAAATTCGTTTTCTATCGCGTTCTTCTCGTGCAAAGAACCATTGTAGTATAAGATTCCGATAATATTGATTGCGTCTTTAGCAAGTCCTTGCTCCTCGTTGTTTCCGTTTAAGCAACGAATACAATAATCTGCTACATTCTGAAGGACCGTATATTCGGAAACATTTTGTTCCGCTGGAACGCATTCCGGAAACCACTCATGGATACTGCTAATGATTTTATTTTTCATGGCCTTAGATTTTGTCGAAAAAATTGATCGATTTGTAGAATACTAGAAAGCATAGCACACAGACTATGATTAAAATTATAGTTACCATAACAGTTCGTTAAAGGGTTGATGTTTTTGAAAAGCGTTGATGCTTATTCTCATGTTGCAAAGTGTTTTCATTCCTCTTGTTTTTATGCAGAATGCCAAAACAGATACCAGCAGAGCTGGTGACCGTTTAAAACACTAGTTGACAGCGCTTTAAGAAACATCACAAAGAATAGGGCATAAAAAAAGCCTATCAAAATGATAGGCTCGTTCTCAATATGAAAGGCTTTTAGAGTTTATACTCTTCGATTTTTCGGTACAATGTGGCTATTCCAATTCCTAGTAAGCGTGCTGCTTCTGCTTTATTTTTTTGCGTATGATGAAGAACGCGTTGTATATGCTCTTTTTCTACATCATATAAAGCAAAGGAACTGGAGGAATGACTTTTGGACTTTTTTATCTGAATATCATATGGGAGGCTATTGAGCCCAAGGCTATCACCGTCCATCAAGATAAGACTGCGCTCAACAACGTTCTTCAACTCGCGGATATTACCTTTCCAGTGGTGGTTCTCCATTGCCTCCATGTAGTCGGCATCAATTGCGGGAATTTTCATATTCATTTTGCTAGCGCAGATCCCTACGAAGAACACAATAAGTTGGGGTATATCGGAAGGGCGATCTTTCAGCGCCGGCAAGCTGATGTTAAAGACGGAAAGTCTGTAGAATAAATCGGCACGGAAATGGCCATCTTCGGCTTCCTTCTCTAAATTACGATTGGTGGCAGCAATAACCCGAACGTCCACCTTTGTAGGCCTGCTTTCGCCGACTTTAATAAACTCGCCTGTCTCCAAAACCCGCAATATCTTCGCCTGCAGCTCGAGTGGCATCTCTCCTATTTCATCTAAAAATATCGTTCCTTGATTCGCCTCTTCGAATATGCCGGCCTTATTTTTCATCGCCCCAGTAAATGAGCCGGCTATATGCCCAAAAAGCTCGCTCTCTAACAGATCCTTGCTGAATGCAGAGCAGTTGATTGCGACGAAAGATTTGTTGTTTCTTTTGCTGGCATAATGGATTGCCTGTGCAAATACTTCTTTTCCTGTTCCTGTTTCCCCTAATAAAAGTACGGTACTATCTGTTGGGGCGACTCTTTCGGCTAAGTTGATTGCATTTTTGAGTTCCTTTGACTGGCCGATGATTTGGTCGAATGCATACTTCTTTCCTACTTGTGCTTCCAGCTTCGCGATTCGCTTTGCCATCTTTACCTTCTCAAATGCTTTGTAAAGTAAAGGAATGATCTTATTGTTATCATCGCCCTTTGTCATGTAATCAAAAGCACCATTCTTTATCGCCTGTACACCATCGCTTATCTGCCCATAGGCCGTCATCAGGATGACTTCGGCTAAAGGTTGCTGTTTCTTGATCTCGAGGACAAAGTCTACGCCATTGCCATCCGGAAGTTTGACATCGGAGATAACAACATCGAATTCCCGCTGTTTAAGCTGCTGCAAACCTGCTTTTAAACTGGCAGCTTGCTGAATTTCTAAGTCTTCCCATTCAAGTTCGATTATTCGGGCTAGCAACTGACGAAGTTTATCTTCATCATCGATTATTAACATACGGTTCTGCATAGGGCATCTCGGCTTTTCAAAGCTAAATTAGAAAAATAGGCTAGGATTAAAATTTAAAAACAGAACATTCCAGATTCTTTTCAGAATCTTTTAACTTAATTGTATTTTTATTGCACATGAAGATACTAATTATAGAAGACGAACTCGCTTTATCACAGACCGTTGAGGAATTTTTAAAAGGTGAAAACTTTCTTACAGAAACGGCACATGATTTTCATGCTGGATTAGAAAAAGCGATGACCTATGATTATGACTGTATTTTATTGGACATCATGCTTCCAGGTGGTTCCGGCTTAGAAATTTTAATGGCGCTAAAAGAGCAGCATAAAAAGCAACCGGTTTTGATTTTGTCGGCGAAGGATTCCGTCGAGGATAAGGTCTTAGGTTTAGAGATCGGTGCGGATGATTACCTGGCGAAACCCTTCCATTTAGCGGAACTATTGGCTAGAGTGAAATCTATTATCCGTAGGAATGCCAGAGATGGCGAGAAGCTGCTTCAATATAAAAATGTGACGGTAGACCCCGATAATCGTCAGGTATTGGTAGATGGCAAGGAAATGGTCTTGAACCGAAAGGAATATGATCTTTTCTATTATTTCATGCTGAGACCGAATAAGTTAATGGAGAAGACGAGCCTCATCGAATCTGTCTGGGGCGATAGTTCAGATCAGGCGGACAGTCTGGATTTTATCTATTCACAAATAAAGAATATTCGCAAAAAACTAAAGGAAGCTCAGGCAGCGATGGATCTTCAGGCTGTTTACGGTGTGGGCTATAAACTTGTTTAGATGGCAGTATCCATAAAATATTATACCAATCGATTCCTCGTAATCGCTATCTGGATTATTATCGCAGTATGGGCATTATTGTTTTATGCTTTCATGATGGATGAGGTGTATGATAATGTGGATGACGGACTTAAGAATCAAAAAATCGAGATTATCCGCGAGGCCTTCAAAAATCCGAGCATTCTTGAGGAGAATCAGAATTACGGAATTAACCAGTTTCGGATCTTACCGACTGAAGACCGCGAGGGACTGGATAAGAATCATTTTAGCAGAGAGTTCATGTATATGCCTTATGACGAGGAAGATGAACCTTATAGAGTGCTTAAAACCGGTTTCTACAGCAAAGATGGATTGCCTTACAGTCTAGAGATTAGAACTTCCACCGTTGAGGAGGACGATTATTCCATCAATTTGGCTATTGCTTTGACGGTTCTCTACTTACTGATCGTATTAAGCATTCTGGTCGTGAACTACTTTGTGATGAGCAGAGCCTGGAAGCCATTTCGAGAGATACTGAATAACCTGAGCCGATATCGCTTTGGACATTCGAAAAGCTTCGAGCCCATCCCGACGAAGGTGAAAGAATTTGAGGAATTGAATGGGCAGATTGTAAATATGATCAGTCGCAACGAGGAAGTTTTTGCTGGCCAAAAGCGTTTTCTCGAGAATGCATCACATGAGTTACAAACCCCATTAGCCATTACGATTAGCAAGTTGGAACTGTTGATGCAAGAAGGAACATTGGATGAAAGTCAGCTCGTTCGCGTATCGGAAGCCAAACAGTCGCTACATCGCATGGTCGCATTAAATAAGTCTTTGCTTATGCTTTCTCGCATCGATAACAATCAGTACAATGAGATGGAACAGGTGAGTTTCAACGATGTGCTGAAGAACCTATTGCATGACATGGAGGATATCATCGAATACAAAGGAATTGAAGTTGAGTTTAGGGAGCAGGGAAATTTCACGACGCAGTTCAATACGGATCTAGCGCAAATCATGTTATCCAATTTAATCCGCAACGCCATAAAGTACAATACTTCCCCAGGAAAAATACGAATTGAAGTTACAGATTCCACGATTGATATTGCGAATAGTAGCAACACAGGCGCCCTAAATCCGACCTATATTTTCGAGCGTTTTCATAAAGGTACTCAGGATAATCAATCCAATGGATTGGGACTTTCTATTGTACAATCTATTTTAGAACAGCATAAACATATCAAACTCGCCTATCGTTATGAAGGATCGCTTCAACATTTTGTGCTGAAAAAACAAGATTAACAGCATTATTAATTATTGGATGTTGCAGTAGATAGCCGCCGTTAATGCAGAAAAATAGAAAAAACTTATCTTTTTTTCAGAATCTGTTTAAAATTCCCAATTGTTTACAGTTTTGCTATCGATTATTGTAGTATAATAATTGATAGAACATGAAAAATATAGTTAAAGCAGCCCTGATTACCTTAATCGCCGGATCATCTTTTCAAGCGATCGGACAAGAAAAAATTATACAGTTGAATGCTTTGCCAAAAACTGCACAATCATTTATCGCTTCACATTACAAGCAAGAGAAGGTGTCTTTGGTAAAATCTGAGAAAGAACTCTTGTCGCCGATTGAATATCAAGTTGTTTTGGCGAACGGTACGAAAGTAGAATTCGATAAAAATGGAAATTGGACAGAGGTCGATGCGAAGAAAAACGCTGTTCCTCACAGTATCATTCCGGCATCCATCAGAGAGTATGTCAAAAAAAGCTTCCCAAATAATGAAATCGTACAGATTTCCAAAGACAGCCGGGAAATTGAAGTGGAGCTGACAAGCGGGATTGATCTTAAATTCAATTCAAAGGGAGAGTTTATCAGAGTTGACGACTAAACAAGATTAAGAAACAAATTACTCAATATATAAGCACATGAAAAAATTATTATTAAGCATCAGTCTCGTTTTATCCATTGCCGTATTGACCATGTCATGCGACAAGGAAACAGTGGTTACCGAAAAAGATCTACCGACTACAGCGTCTCAATTTATTAATAGCAACTTCAATGGGGTGAAAATCCTTTCGGTTGTTGAAGAAAAAGAAGGACTTTCTGGCAAAGAATATGAGGTCTTGTTAGATAACGGTATTGAGATAAAGTTTGATAAAAACGGTAATTGGTTGGATATCGATGCAGTAAACGACTCATCCGTATTACCGGACAATTTGATTCCAGCAGCGATCTTGACCTATGTAAAAACAAACTACCCTAACAGTGGTATCAACAGCATAGAGAAAGAAAACTATGGATACGATGTTGAATTAACGAATGGTTTAGATCTTGTTTTCGACAAGGACGGAAAATTCGTGAGAATCGACCCGTAATTAAAGGAAATTTCCTAATTAATAAGGCACAAAAAAAGGCGAGGTTTTAATCTCGCCTTTTCTTTTCTTCATCTATAGGTACTTAATTTGACAAATAGCTTGCTTTCACGGTAATATTAGCTGTCTTGTTTCTTGAGGTCGTATTGAAGGCTCCACCATAGGAGAACTCTTCATTATCATTTTGTCCTGTGATTTGGAAAATACCTAAGTCAGCCTTTACTAATTCGCCTAGAGAAGAACCCGCTTCTTTAGCAATATTTTCCGCTCTCAGGCGTGCATTTTGAGATGCTTGAGAGATCAGCTTCAATTTAAGATCTTCTAGACCAGAGAAATAATAGCTCGGGGTGTTGGAACTAAGTTCTATTCCCTGAGAAATTAGCGTAGAAATTTCCCGAGATGCATCATCCACCTTATTCAGATCTTTCGATTCTACGCTTACGGTTTGCATCAGATTATACCCGGTGAATGTATTCGAAGAATGTCCATTTGCATCGGTATAATAGTTGAATTCTCTATTGATATTAACTGCATTAAACAAGATCTCCTTTTCGTTGATACCTTTTTGGACTAAGAAATTGCGAACCAGATCCCTATCACGCTTAAGTTGCTCGGAAGCCTCACTTAAATCCATGGATTTCCTGCTATAGGACGCGGACCATTTCACGATATCGGATGCAAAGTCTGTCTTAGCACCGCCTGTAACATTGATTGTATTGGAGTTTTTATACTTATACTTATAAGCATTTCCCAAGATGGCGGCAAAGGCGATTATTGCTATTGCAGCGACAGCGCTAATAATAATTCCTGCATTTTTCATAAGCTAAATCCGTTTTATATTAAAAATGTTATAGAGTGCGATAACCTAAGTTAGCATTTTTTGATTAATATTGGGGCTACCTATTTCTATCAATTTATGAAACAAAAATACAGTCTTTTATTATTGAGTTTCTCACTGGTTTCAGGTATTTATGCACAAAAGAAACCACTTGATCACTCAGTTTATGATAATTGGAAATCCATTAGCCGGGCAGAGATTAGCAAGTCTGGAAACATTATCCACTATACGATCAGTCCGCAGGAAGGCGATAATCTAACGGAGGTTAAAAACAGTAGGAATCAACTTCTTTTAAGTATTCCTAGAGGGACAGACGTGCGATTGACCGAGGACGAACAATTCTTAATCAGTACGGTAAAACCATTCTTTAAGGAAACGAGGGAAGCTCGTATCAAAAAGAAGAAGCCGGATGATATGCCGAAAGACACCTTGTTAGTATACAATCTGTCCAAGAATTCAGCGAGTCGATATCCAAATTTTAAAAGCTACCATTTGCCCCGCAAAGGCAGTAAGTATATAGCCATTGCTAGCGAAACGGTCATACCCGGTAAGAAGGTAGAAAAGGACAGTACAGCAAGTAAATCGTCGAATGCTAAAAAGGAAAAACCTACTCCGGTAGTGCATTTGTTGCATCTGCAGTCTGGCGATACTACCAACTTTATTAAAGCAGAGAACTTCCAAATCAGCAATGACGAGCAATATTTCATATTCACAAAGAAAGGTGCAGATAAGGATTCATTGAATGAGGCGGGTTTGTATCTATACGAGATCGCTTCTAAAAAGTTAAAGAAGATCAGTAATGGCAAAGGGATCTATAAGCAATTTACTTTCGACGACGCTGGCAAGCAATTTACATTTCTTGCAGATAAAAGTCCTGAGAAGGCCTTATTGAAAGATTTCAAACTATATTATTATACGGCAAACCAGGATACGGCGAGTATTCTAGCAGATCAACGGTCAGCAGGCGTTCCTGATAAGTGGTATATATCTGGCGATGCTTCTTTAAATTTTAGTAAATCTGGAAATCGCTTGTTCTTTGGCCTTGCCCCAGTTCCGCGAGTGAAAGATACGACATTGGTAGATTTTGAGAATGCGAAAGTGGATATCTGGCATTGGCAAGATGATTATTTGCAACCTACGCAATTGCTGAATACCCGCCGTGACCAAATGCGAAGTTTTACAGCCATGATTCTACCGAAGAAAGGCGGAAAAGTAACCCCCATATCAGACGACACCTATAATAGAATTAGTTTTACAGACGATGCGGATAATGAATGGGCATTAGCGAGCAGTGACCTCGGCTATCGTATCTCATCACAATGGGATGGCGAGACGAGATCGGATGTTTATGTCATTTCATTAATTAACGGAAAAAATAAATTGGTTGCTAAGAATCTCTCCGGTTCGGCACATTTAGCTCCAAAAGGTGATTATGTCGTATATTTTAATAAAGAAAATGCGAATTGGTATAGCTTTCATATCGAATCGGAAACTGTAAAACAACTTAACGAAGGTATCTCGGTTAGTTTTGTTGATGAGGAGAATGACGTTCCGGCTCTACCGGGTGCTTACGGAATTGTAGGATGGAGCAATGACGCCAAGAATGTGTTCATCAATGACCGTTACGATGTTTGGAAATTCAGTTTAGATGGCAAAGTAAAGCGCGAATTTACCCATGGCAAAGGCAGAGAGCAAAAGATAACTTATAGAATTCAACGGTTAACAGCAATCGAAGATCCTAGAGTTAGAACATCTTATATCGATGAGACCCAACCGATTTACTTGTCAGGGTTCAATACTAAAAACAAGTATGCCGGCTTATATCAATTAGGGAAAAAGAATATTGAGCAACTTTGGACGGGGCCATATACTTATAAAATGATTGCTGCGGATCAAAAGATAAACAATATAATTTACACCAAAGAAGATACGAAAGCGAGCCCTGATGTTTATGTACTGACTGCTTTCAAACAAGAACAGCGATTGACGGACATAAATCCTCAACAAGCAGACTACAATTGGATGACTGCAGAAATTGTATCATGGACTACTCCAAATGGACATCAAGCGGAAGGTATCTTATATAAACCCGAAGATTTTGATCCAAATAAGAAATATCCTATCATCGCTTATTTCTATGAGAAGTTGACGGATGGTCTATATACCTATCAAGCGCCTGCTCCTACTCCATCGCGCTTAAATATCCCCTACTTTGTGAGTAACGGATATTTAGTATTTACGCCTGATATTCGCTATGAAACAGGCTATCCTGGAAGATCAGCTGAAGAGTATATCAATTCGGGCATGCATTATTTGGCTCGCAATAATAGCTGGGTGGATTCAACAAAGATGGGAATTCAAGGACAGAGCTGGGGCGGATATCAAGTCGCACATTTAATTACACGCACTGACATGTACGCGGCGGCATGGTCGGGAGCACCTGTAGTAAATATGACTTCGGCCTATGGCGGAATTCGTTGGGGTACTGGTATCTCCCGCCAATTCCAATACGAGAATACACAAAGTCGTATCGGAAAGCCCTTGTGGGAAGCTCGTGACCTATATATAGAGAATTCTCCGCTGTTCTTTATGGATCGTGTCAATACACCTGTCGCGATCATGCATAATGATAATGACGGAGCTGTGCCATGGTATCAGGGTATCGAATTTTTCACTGCGCTTAGACGTTTGAATAAGCCCGTTTGGTTATTAAATTATAATGGAGATGGACATAATTTAATGCAACGTCAGAATAGAAAAGATATACAAATACGCGAAGCGCAATTCTTTGATCACTTTTTAAAGGGTGCACCGGCAGCTAATTGGATTAAAAAAGGTGTCAAAGCAACTGAAAAAGGAATAGATTGGGGACTTGAAGTCGATTAATTTGTAAATCCACAATAAAAAAGGGCGAACAAAACTAGTTTTTTCGCCCTTTTTTATTTTTTATGGGTTTCGAATTGTCATTTTTCTTATTTTTTTCAAAAAAATTATCGGATTTATATGTTTTTGACATATTTTTGAAAAAGTTTTTACAAAAACACGGAACAATCAACATAAACAAAGAATAGATAATTCTACAATCATGTCAAACAGCAGATTTAAAGCAGTTGAAGAGGCAACGAAACATATTTTCGCTTCAAAAACAAACGTCACAGCAGAGAGAGCAGTAAACATCTATGGAAAAAATGTATTCACCATCTTAAAGATGAGAGAATACTTACCAAAGACTATTTACAAAGAGCTTACCACTGTTATTGATGAAGGAAAACAGATTACACGTGATATGGCGGAATATATAGCACAGGCGATGAAAGCTTGGGCAATTGAGAACGGCACGACGCACTACACACACTGGTTCCAACCGCTTACAGGGTCTACTGCAGAAAAACATGATTCATTCTTTGAACCAGATTCAGACGGAAGTGCTATCGAAAAGTTCACAGCGGATGCACTTGTACAACAAGAGCCTGATGCTTCCTCTTTTCCGAATGGAGGAATCCGTAATACGTTTGAGGCAAGAGGCTACACTGCTTGGGATCCATCCTCTCCAGCTTTCATTTTTGAAACATCAGCTGGTAAGACTTTATGTATTCCTACTGTATTTGTTTCTTATACGGGAGAATCTTTAGATTACAAAGCACCTTTATTAAAAGCAATTGCGTCTATTGATAAAGCAGCGACCGAAGTAGCTCAATATTTCGATAAGTCAGTAACGAAGGTAAATGCGTCGCTGGGTATCGAACAAGAGTACTTCTTAGTCGATTTAGCGCTATATAATGCTCGTCCTGATCTTCAACTCACTGGTCGTACGTTATTTGGCCACATGTCTGCAAAAGGACAACAGTTAGAAGATCACTATTTCGGAGCTATCCCGGAACGTGTACTTGCTTATATGGTCGATCTTGAGAACGAAGCTTTGAAATTAGGTATCCCTTTGAAAACTCGTCACAATGAAGTTGCTCCATCGCAATTTGAGTGTGCACCGATGTTCGAAGAGATTAACTTGGCGATCGATCATAACCAATTGTTGATGAACGTGATGGAGCAAGTTGCACTGCGTCATAACTTCAAAGTGTTGTTACATGAAAAACCGTACAGTGGTGTTAACGGTTCGGGAAAACATAACAACTGGTCATTAATTACGAATACAGGTGTCAATTTACTTTCACCAGGCAAAACTCCAAAGAACAACTTAATGTTCTTGACATTCTTCGTAAATACGATCAAAGCTGTTTTCGAACATGCAGATTTACTACGCGCTTCTATCGCTAGCCACTCAAACGATCACCGATTGGGTGCTAATGAAGCCCCTCCAGCTATTATCTCAATCTTTTTGGGCTCTCAGTTAGATGAGATCTTAGAAGAGGTTGAATCGGCTCGTGTTGCTAAAAAAGTGAAATCTGAGGCAAACTTATGGCATGGTATTCCTAAGATTCCAGATTTGAAATTAGATAATACCGACAGAAACCGTACTTCTCCTTTCGCATTTACAGGAAATAAATTCGAATTCCGCGCTGTTGGTTCTTCAGCTAACTCGGCATTGCCAATGACCGTGTTAAATGCAATTGTTGCGACTCAATTAATAGAGTTCAAAACTGAGGTTGATAAACAAATTAAAAAAGGGACCAAGAAAGATTTAGCAATCTTAAACGTAGTACGTAAATACATTAAAGATTCGAAGGCTATTCGTTTTGAAGGAAATGGATACAGCGAAGAATGGGAAATCGAAGCTGCAGCTCGTGGTTTGTCGAATATCAAATCTACGCCTAAGTCTTTGGACGTCTATGTAACTCCTGAATCTTTGGAATTATTCGAGGCATTAGGGATATATACTAAACGTGAATCTGAAGCTAGACATGAGATATTGTTGGAAAACTTCTTCAAAAAACTACAAATTGAAGCTCGTGTAATTGGTGAGGTTGTCACAAGTCAAATTGCTCCGGCATGCTTGACTTATCAAAATGAATTAATCCAAAATGTTAAGGGTTTAAAAGATCTTGGCTTACCAAAAGAGTCTTATAGCTCACAGCTAAATTACTTGGAGCGCATCTCTAAACATGTCAACACAATCTTAGAAAAAGCTGAAGAAATGCGCCAAGCACGTAAAAAAGCAAATACAATTGACGACGTTCGTGAGAAAGCAATTGCATATGATGAGGTGGTTAAACCATTTTTTGATGAAATCCGTTATCATGTAAATAAGCTAGAAAAGCTAGTAGATGACGCTAAATGGCCTCTTCCAAAGTTAAGAGAACTATTGTTCATTCACTAAGAGAATATAAAAAAACAATCAAGAGGCTGTCCGTTTTGGACAGCCTCTTCTGTTTATAAAAATGCGTATTTTGAATAAATGTGAAAACGAACTACTCTTCTACTTCATATAAAATACTTAGTGATTCTTAACAAAGTCAAAAAAACATTCGCACGTAGTTTGCTTTACAAAAACGAAAACAGCAATTTTATACCTTAATCAGTAAAAGTAATGCGGTATGAAACTATATACAATTGATACGGGATTTTTTAAGCTTGATGGTGGAGCGATGTTTGGCGTTGTTCCGAAGTCGATTTGGCAGAAAACAAATCCCGCTGATAGTAATAATCTTTGTACTTGGGCTACACGCCTCCTCTTAATTGAGGATGGAAAACGCCTTACCCTAGTTGATACTGCATTAGGCGATAAACAAGATGCAAAGTTCTTCGGACACTATTTCCTCCACGGAGATGACACATTAGACAACTCTCTAGCCAGACATGGCTTCCACCGGGATGATATAACAGATGTCATATTAACACACCTACATTTTGACCATTGTGGTGGTGCAATCATACGCCAAGGTGAAAAATTGGTGCCAGCATTTAAGAATGCTCGCTTTTGGTCAAACGAGAAGCATTGGAATTGGGCTACTATTGAACCGAATCCTCGAGAAAGAGCATCCTTCTTAAAAGAAAATATTCTGCCTATCCAAGAATCCGGTCAACTTAATTTTATATCTGAAGATCAACCGCATTATGATAGCAACATTAAAATGCGTTATGCCTACGGACATACAGAAGCGATGATGCTTCCACAGATCGACTACAAAGGCAAAACGTTGCTCTACATGGCGGATCTCCTTCCTTCCGTTGGCCATATCCCACTAGCTTACGTGATGAGCTATGATGTAAGACCCTTGGTAACCATGGACGAACGAAAGTCGTATTGGCAAGAAATTGTAGATAATGAATACATCCTTATTCTTGAGCATGATGCTGAACACGAATGTTGCACGCTCCAACATACAGAGAAAGGGATCCGTCTTAAAGATACTTTCAAATTATCGGACATCGCTTAAAAGCTTCATATAATCAATGTCTGTAGACCTTAAAAAACGTTTCGATCGCATCGTAGAAATACTTATTCAGTTACAATCAAAACGAGTAGTTCGAGCACAGGAGCTCGCAGACCGTTTTGAAGTTAGCTTACGAACAATCTACCGAGATATAAAAAGCTTAGAACAAGCGGGTGTCCCTATTATCGGAGAAGCCGGTGCTGGCTACTCGATCATGGACGGCTACAAGCTCCCTCCTGTCAGCTTTAGCAAAGAAGAAGCCCTATCATTCGTTGCGACAGAAAAACTTACACAAAAGTTCCTCGACAAAGAGAGTGCAAAGCAATATGGTTCCGCTATGCTAAAAATTAAGTCAATTCTTAAAAACCATGATAAGGATTTGCTTTCAACAGTCGAGAATCAAATTATTATGCGAGAACAGTCCATGCCAGCATTTCTTGAGCATGTACCTCATGCCTTAAGCAGTACGTTAGAAAGTATTTCACATCAAAAAAAACTCATTGTCAAATATCAGGGAATACAGGATGATGAAGCTCGTCAGAGGGCGATAGAGCCAATAGGGATCTACCACGATGGTGGCTTTTGGTACATTGTTGCTTACTGTCTCTATCGAAATGATTTTCGGCAGTTTAGAAGCGATCGAATTCAAGAAGCGACTTTAACAGATACAAATTTCAGCAAGAAGCATATCTCCATTGCTGAATATATCGAAAAGCATCGCCAAACGAATCACTCCACAACACATATTAGACTCCTCGTTGAGCACAAACTCGCTAATCATTTGAAATGGGAAAGAAAGCACTACGGCTTTGTTTCTGAAAAACAGGTGGGGGATTCTATAGAAATGATCTTCCAAAGCAGAGATATCGTCAATGAATTCCCGAGGTGGCTAATGATGTTTGCCGATTTCGTAAAGATTATTGAACCGGATGACTTGAAAAGAAACCTGAACACCCTACTTCAGCGCAGCATGGAAAATCAATCCAATTGATTTGCTTCTTTGTTTTCACCGACAGCGCTCTCGGCATTTTTATTTCAGTTAGTGTTTTAATTTAGCTATTTTGTAATAGTGAACTCGCTATTACTCAACCACTAACCAATAGCTTATGAAATCCAAACTACAAACAATAAGCGCTGTAATCGCCTCGCTGCTTTTTACAGCACACTCAACAATCCCCTCTCCCTCGGGTAAAATCAATATGTCAAAGAACAACGACAGCATCCCGACAATCGTCAATGATTCTGATGTGGATCTTTTGGCGAACGGCTTAAAACTCGAAGCTGCCAGACAATTTAAAAAGTTCATTGCCCCGCAAAACTTACAACAATGGCAAACTCGTAAAAATGCGATCCACCAATTTATACAGGAAAAAACAAACTACAAGCGATTTCACAATTTGCCATTAAAATACACCGAGCACAAGATCAATAAACTAGAAGGCTTCGAGCTCAAGAACATCACTTTCCAAACGCGTCCTAAAACCCTTACAACGGCGAACCTCTATAAACCGGAAGGCAACGGACCATTCCCCGCGGTATTAGTCATGATGGGGCATTCCAGAAATGGAAAGTTCTATGACAACTACCAGCTTGTAGGTCAAGACCTTGCCAAGAATGGCTATGTCGCATTGCTTGTCGATCCTTGGGGCGCCGGCGAACGCACGACCGAGCATCTTAACTTTGAATACCACGGTTCCCACATGGGAGGCCATCTGATTGACATTGGCGAGACCTTAATGGGCATGCAAATTACCGATAACCTGCGCGCTGTCGATTTGTTAGAATCCTTGGCCTACGTCGATAAAAACCTTATCGCTGCAACTGGCGCAAGCGGTGGTGGTAACCAAACCATGTGGATTGCAGCTGTCGACGAGCGGATTAAAGCCGCCCTACCTGTCGTTTCTGTAGGCACCTTTGAGTCCTATGTCATGAATGCAAACTGTATTTGCGAATTGCTTCCCGATGGATTGACTTTTGTCGAAGAATCTGAAATACTCGGCTTAATAGCACCCAGAAAGCTTAGCCTTTTCAATGCCCTTCACGACAGCAATAAGGCATTCTTCCCAAGCGAAATGTTTCGATCACATCGAATTGCAAATCAGATCTACAAATTGCACCATGCAGAAACAAACTTCTCTTACCAACTCTTCAATACCACACATGGATATTGGGCTGAACAACGTCACGCGATGATTTCCTGGTTCAACGAAAATTTAATCCAGAAAAAAGCGCCCCAAAGCAGCAACTATGCAACACTTCCAACGCTTAGCCAATCAACTCTACAGGTATTCGATCAAGGAATGCGGCCGCAAGAAGTTTTAAGTACACAAGCCTACTGCCAACAAACAGCAGCAGATTTAATGTCCAAATTCGATCCTAAAAAAATAAATCGAGATCGACAGCTTTTGCAATTACAAAAGCACCTCCAGATTGATTTCGCAACTCCTCCAAAATACCGGAACACAAAGACCTCCATCAATGAAACATGGGACAGATATGACATCAAATTACCAAACGGCACTGAATTACTTGCACTAATCGCTAACCCCTCAAAAGCAAAAAAATTCAAGCTCATTTTCACAACTGACCTGCCTAAAAAACAGCTTAATGATACAGTTCGAAAGTATCGAGACCAAGGATTTGCTGTTTTATTGTCCGACCTGACAGGCTTAGGAAACAACAGCAGCTCTGTAGGGCGTAATTTCGACAATGGATTACCTAAACTTCACACCCTCTCCCGCTCACAGCACTGGTTGGGACGAAGTATGATGGGGATATGGACCGAACAAATTGCGCACCTCGCAAGCTTTATCAAACAGAATTTTAATCCCCAAAATATCGAAATCCATGCTGAGAAGGAATTAGGAGTTGCTTCTATTTTGGCTGCTACCTTGAATGAGCAAATCAACCATGTAGAAACTTACGAAACTCCCATCAGTTACCTCGTTCGCCAAGCAAAATTAGATAGCTTTTACAGTCAAGCTATACATATTCCAAGCATCATCAATTGGGGCGATTTACCCCTTGCCGCCGCATTGGCGCCAGCAGATATCAGCATGCATAGTCTTCGTGATATCGCCGGAGATTCACTTTCGCAATCAGACATCACTGATGCCCAAGAAAAAATAGCATCCCTCAAAACGATATTGAAATCGAAAAGCAAGATCAAGTTGCTCCATTGAAATGGCTAGATATCAAAAGGCACCCGTGGGTGCCTTTTTTCTTACTTTTTCACTCTACTGCTCAACAAAACGCTTAATAAAAAGCTGATTAAGGAACCGATGATGGTCAGAACAACACTGCTGAATATGTCATTTAGGGATAAACTAAAACAAAACGAACAGGCTGTACCGCCAAGCGTCCAAAGGGACACCGTTTTATACCAGTCCAAAACCTCTGCTTTTTGGGCCTTTATTTCTCTTGTCCTTTTCGATTATTTCCAACAACTGAAGAAGGACGCTCATACTGAAATCCAAATACGTTCCTATCCGAATCAATTTTTCTGGAAATTTGGATGATGATTTCAATATCATTTTCACGACGAATCGTATATGCTCTAATGTTTGTTTCATATTATTCTTTGTTTAGAATGGAATATTGCCATTCGATTAATTAATGTAAATGTTTAACGCCGTTTGATGCTACGCTGCACCGAGATAAACTAAGATCGTTTTATCAGCAAATATTGGCTTTCCGACACCTTATTTCTTTTTTCCTCGATACAAAACAGCCAAACATGTAAACTGGCACTCGTTGTCTGGTCCGTAATATTTAATTTCACTTGTTTTGAAAGTCGAGTTGCGTCCTCCAAAATCTGATACTCTTTCTTAAGATCATCATACAGCACAGCCAATACCTTGTCGGATCCCTTGCCACTAAAATGTCCATCAGTAAAAGACCAACTTATGATAATATCAGACGGGCTGTTTATCGTAATTTGTAAATCCTTAAGTGGAGAAATCCCTCCCTTGCTAATGATAACCTTACTGTAGTCGATCTTTAAGTCGGGATAAGAACCAACTATTGCGTTATTTATGATCTGACCAATAAAATTAGCTGTAGCGGTTGAATCCGTGATGTTGGAATCCGTAAATCCTACATCTATGATTGAACGAATAGGATAAACAAACGCCGATGCTAAACTAAATTTCAGCCTCGTAGCCAATTGTTTTTCGCTTGGTTCTTTTCTCGACCGACGAGGCAACGAGCGAATGTACGAGATACTTCTCCATCGACTTCCAACTACATTTCCGACTTTTCCTTCAAAGCCACCTAAAATTCCACTTAAAATTCTTGCCATGTTTTCTTTTTTTTTAATTAAAACTAAATGGTCCGCATGCTGACCGACTTTTGTTATTGATATCGAGAGCAAACATAACAACCATCGAAAAAACATTTTGGAAATGGAACAATATGAGACATTTTAGCAAAGAATAGACCTAAATGACATAAACATACAGCTAAACAATCAAAAATCTTCATTAAAGGTTTATATTATTACCGAATGGTTTATTATAATTTTAATAATTAAATGTAGTGATTAGAATCATTTATTATTAACCAAAACAAGCACACCTTAGTGTTGGATAAGGCTATTAACTACAAGGTTTTAGCTTCTTTTCGAAGGAAAGTATGAATATAATTTACACCCAATCAATAATGAATCGAATCACAGCAAAAAGGATCTACAGCTTAATTGGAATAAGCTGTACACTACTGCTAAACAGCTTTTTTATCTCCTGCGCAAAAAGAGAGTTCAATGAATCCGTAGGCGACGCGCAAGTAAGCGTTAATGTTAGTATGCAATACGACGAAGAAAAAGGCGAAGGCAGAGCAATGCCGACGGATATCAATGCAAATCGGCAAGTCGTTGAGATCCCATGGTCTGAAGGTAAAATCTTGCGCGCAGAATTAATGTCGGGAAAGAATAACCGCGTAGCAACCCAATCTCCACTTCCTGCAGGAACCCTTTACCGCGTTGTGGTCTACACCTCAAATGGATCGTATATAGATCAAAAATTATTTACTGTAGGGGCCGAGGCTTCCGCAGGAAGTTTCCTTCTTGATGGAAATACACCCTATATATTTATCGCTTATTCCTATGGAAAGAATGTAGACCCTGGGGCAGCACCAAATGCAGCACTCTCTACAAATCCGGTTTTACCCAATATATCCCTTACGGACACCTATAACAATAGCTGGCTCTATCTAAAAAAAACCATCACACCTACCAGTGGGCAAAACAATATTAGTTTGGTGATGAAAAATCTACTCAGTCAAATTACCGCTACGGTAGACGCCTCCGCCATCGGTACGATCACTGAGCTGAGCGGAAGAATAGGCGGCAACTACAGCTCATTGACAAGTGTTAAGTTAAATGACGGCACTTTCACGACTTCAGGCACAGCTCAATCGAGGAATTTTAATTTCCCGGCAATTGGCCAAGTTAGGGTAATCAGCAATCCCTTAAACTATTACAACGGTAGCTCTGATACCTTTCCTATATATCTCACCATCACTGCAGGAGGAAAGCGCAAAGTAAACGAATTGATTGGCAGTTTTACGTTGAAACCAGGATGGCAATATAATCTAAAAATTACGTTCATAACCTCTGAAATCATCGTCGGCGATCTGATATGGGCAAAAGGGAACCTGACTTACGACAATGGTATATACTACAACCGAATTAATCCCGAAGAAACAGGTTATGACTATAAATTGACAGACTACTGGAACTATGCGTCGCCTGAGGAAATTCTAAGGCCAGCAATGAATACGACCTATCAAGCAGAAACACCAGAAATTCAGCTACCCCTTAATGATCCCTGCAAATTAATCGACGGTGGTTTATGGCGCATGCCAACACTTGCAGATTTCAAGAGCCTGGGGGCACTAACAGTAGTGAACCAAAGCGGGGTAGAGAACACCGAATTAACCGGACAACAGCCTAATGGGTTGGGATCCTCAAGTACAGGTACCAAAGATCCTGCTGGATACATCTATTTTTATGGAACAGACAGCCAATCAGGACAACAAGTGAAATTGAAATTCTTTCCAGGTGGGGGATTGCGCGGCGCTGTGGTCAATAACGTTCCGCTGTCGGAGCCTGACATATCCACCTTTCGAAATTTTGACGTCATTTATCATGCCTCTGATGCACAAGATCCCGACCCAGGAACGAGTGACAACGGAGTTGATGCGCAGTTTAAGGGTTATCTCTACGCGCCTCCCACCTTCGTCACGCTGAATGAAAATAACGACCGTCGTTTCAATTTCCTATCCTTCAGATATGTACATACAAAATTGGTTAATGATGACGTTAAACCACGTCGCGATAGTCGATTCCCAATAAGATGCGTAAAAAGCAGGCTATAAGACCCTACATAATATCGTATTCCTATGATAATTAACATCGAAGAGCCGTTGTAATAACGGCTCTTTTTTTCTATTGCAATTTGATTTGAATCCCTTCTTTATTTCAATGGAAGCATAAATATTTTTAGCTTTTATAAATTGTACTTAAATTGCTTTATGTGTTATCATTCTGCCACCCCCAGTAATCAGCAACTAAAGCAGCAATTCCCAGATAAAAAAATCAATTATCGCGGAAAAGAGATTTACCATGTGTCCGGATTCGCAAGGCCGAACCTCCCCGTCACGCTAAATAGCAACTACGACAGCATTACAGAAGCCAGATGGAAACTCATCCCTTTTTGGGTGAAGACAGAAGCGGAGGCCGCGAAATACGCGAATACACTCAATGCAGAGTCCGAATCCATATTTGAAAAGGCATCTTATAAAAACTATATCAATAAAAATCGAGGTCTACTCTATGTCAATGGCTTCTATGAGCCGCATAAAGTCAAAGGTCAGAAAGAATCCGAGAACTACTTTATTTATAAACCCAATAAAGAAATCTTTACGCTTGGCATCGTATTCTCCGACTTCACCGACCAAGAAACTGGAGAGCACTACCCTACTTTTTCTATCATCACTACGCCGGCAAATCCCCTACTCGAAGAAATACATAATGAGAAAAAACGAATGCCTTTAATTATTTCACCGGATGATAGAGATGCATGGTTATACGCGAATAGCAAAGATGAGATCCAACAGCTCATGAGACCTTATACAGGCGAGTTAGCAGCTCATCAAACTTATAGGGTGACAGGGGCGCGCGGAGAAGATACAGATCGTCCAGATATACAAAACGCTATCTAATCTTCGAATTACTGACTCACCACGCTCTAATATCTGATGGCTTAAATCTGATGTCTAATAATTATCTTTGCAGCTGATTTAAAAAAAGCTATAGTGATCAACGTAAATAATATCTCCGTTTCCTTTGGTGGAACAACTCTTTTCAGCGATGTATCTTTCGCGATCAACGAAAATGACAAAATCGCATTAATGGGTAAAAATGGTGCTGGAAAATCAACCTTGTTAAAAATTATCGCAGGCGTTGGAAAACCAACAACAGGATCAGTAACCGGCCCTAAGGATGCGGTAATTGCCTACCTGCCACAGCACTTGTTGACCAAAGATAACTTGACAGTTTTTGAAGAAACATCAAAGGCTTTCGACGAGGTATATAAAATGCGTGACGAGTTGGAGGAGTTAAACGAGCAGTTGAATGTTCGTACCGACTACGAATCTGATGATTACATGAAGCTGATCGAACGCGTCTCAGAGTTAAGCGAGAAATTCTATTCCATCGAAGAGACAAACTACGATGCTGAGGTAGAAAAAGTTTTAAAAGGCTTAGGCTTTGAACGTACCGATTTTACGCGACAAACATCTGAGTTTTCCGGTGGATGGCGTATGCGTATCGAGTTAGCAAAGATCCTGTTAAAAAAACCAGATCTAATTCTACTCGATGAGCCTACCAACCATATGGATATCGAGAGTATTCAATGGTTAGAGGATTTCTTAGTAACCCAAGCCAAAGCCGTAATTGTCATCTCTCACGACCGTGCATTTGTGGATAATATTACCAACCGCACAATTGAAGTGACAATGGGTAAAATCTACGACTACAAAGCAAAATATAGCCATTACTTGGAATTGCGTAAGGAACGTAGGATGCACCAGCAAAAAGCCTACGAAGAGCAACAACGCTTTATTGCCGATAATCAGGAGTTTATTGACCGTTTTAAAGGCACCTATTCAAAAACATTGCAAGTACAGTCGCGCGTAAAGATGTTGGAGAAGTTGGAAATCATTCAAATCGATGAGGTCGATACCTCGGCTTTACGCCTTAAATTCCCTCCTTCCCCTCGATCCGGAACTTATCCGGTCATTGTGGAGGACTTGTGCAAATCCTATGGCGACCACTTGGTATTCAAAGATGCCAATATGGTAATCGAGCGCGGACAAAAGGTTGCCTTTGTTGGAAAAAATGGAGAGGGTAAATCGACGATGATCAAAGCGATTATGGGCGAAATTGATGTGGAAGGAACTTTAAAAGTAGGGCATAATGCCAAAATAGGATATTTCGCGCAGAACCAAGCAGCATTATTAGACGAAGAATTGACCGTTTTCGAAACGATCGATCAAATTGCCGTTGGCGATGTAAGAGTGAAGATCAAAGATCTGTTGGGCGCCTTCATGTTCAGTGGTGATGATACGACCAAGAAAGTAAAGGTATTATCAGGTGGTGAAAAAACACGTTTAGCAATGATCAAATTATTGTTAGAGCCGGTCAACGTCTTGATTCTGGATGAGCCGACCAACCACCTCGACATGAAAACCAAGGACATCATCAAAGATGCGCTACAGGATTTCGACGGCACCCTAATCCTAGTTTCTCACGACCGTGATTTCTTGGATGGTTTGGCAACAAAGGTATTCGAGTTTGGCAACAAAAGGGTGAGAGAACATTTTGAAGATATTAAAGGATTCTTGGAGTACAAGAAAATGGCGAGCCTAAAAGAAATTGAAAAATAATTCAACGCCTTGACTCATAAAAGTCAAAAAAATTGAAAAAGTATCAAGAGCCCTTCATCCTTCTATGAGGGGCTCTCTTCATATATCCCGCAACTACTTTCCTTTCGCTCTTTGCACATCTTCAATAAAGCGTGAGGTATAATAATGCTTGCCCATGATCTGAATAGGTTTAAGCAGACCGCTTTTTACCCATCGATAGTAGGTACTGCGCTCTATTCGCAAAATCCTGCGAACATCGTGAGCATCATAAAGAATGACTCTATCTCGGTCATCTCGCTTTTTTTCGCTAGTGTCAAAACCCGACCCTTCAGGCCTTCTTTGTGATTCGATATGATCAGTCAATAATGTCAACACCTTTTCAACCGAAATTTTCGTCTGAAGTAGCAAGCTCTTCATATACTATTATTTTAAATTTAAAAAATTGAATATCAACAACTTTCAATTTCAAAAAATTGAATACAATCAAACTTAATTAATAATTAACAATTTGTCATGCTGTAAGTATTAAATAAACAATAGCTTTTTGTTACCCCTGTAATATCAAAAAAATGTATACATTGCTACATTAGTGAGCACATGAACAAAAAGACAAGAATCTCTACTTATCACCCCTTAGATTTCAGATTGGTCTTCATCGATGAGTCTGAAGAACCATCAATTTTCCGCGAGCAGGTCGACCGTTTTTTTATACATTCATTTCAAAAAACGAAAGTCAATCTGCGACTGCCATTGCCGGTTCATAAAAAGACAGTATCGGATCTCATGCTCATCACGAAAGGTAGTACAACCCGACTTTCCGGAATCCAAAAACATGTACTTCGAGCGGGTGAATTCCTCTTAGTCGCTAAAGAAACGATTACCAGCACGATCGACATGTCAGATGATTTAGACGGTTATTACTGCCATTTTGCAGATGATTTCCTAGAGCATGCTCCCTTTCTTTTGGACATGTTCCTAGACCCGACTTTTCCATTAAAGCTTAATCTAACCGCGCCAGAACAGGTTAGATTAGAAACACTGTTCCATATAATGCATGAACTTTACCAACAACCAGTTGGTCAACCCGACCGATTCAAGCTTATTCCATTTTACTTGCAAACCATTCTGGCAGAGATTTATCAAATCGGAAAAAGAACAAATAGAGATATCGTTGATAAGAAAACAAAACTGACACAAGCCTTTCTGCATCTGGCCAGAAAACATTATATGGAAGCATGGCCCCTAACAAAATACGCCGATAAACTCTCCGTTACAGCAAACCATCTTAACAAAACGGTGAAGTCGAATATGCAGATGACCGCCTCACAAATCTTGAACGAAATCATCGTACAGGAAGCGAAGGTGCTACTCCTACAAACCGACCTGAATATTTCCCAAATTGCGGGACAACTGGGCTATTATGATACTGCCCATTTCGGCAAGTTTTTTCATCGTCATACTGGTTCAAGCCCATCGAGTTATCGGAAAATGATTGATTTATACTAATTACCGCGCCATTTATCGTATTAAAACGTGATGCTCGTCACTAATTTTGCGGTGTTTTAAAATTAGAGAGCATGAAATACTATTTACTTATGATCAGCTTAACATGTCTGTTGAGCTCGACATCATTTGCGCAACAGGCGCCCACAAATCTAATCCCAAATCCGCCCGTGAACATGGAAATGCTTGTAGGGGATAGAGGCCTTTCCTACCAGGCCATCATCAATAAGAAATTTCAAAGTGTCCCAAGATTAGGCGTATTCTCCGTAATGAATTTTCAAACAGATTGGAAATCATCACAAATGAATGATTATATGATTCAGGGAAATCTTACGTTTAATCTAATCAAGGGCTTAGATATTTCTTCAGGTTTTATTTGGGTTCCCTTTCAGGGAATTCGCCCATCTGCAGGAATTATGTATACCTATGCGAACAGAGAATGGCTACTGGTCGCAAATCCTCG
The DNA here is from genome assembly GCF_030503615.1 of Sphingobacterium sp. BN32. NCBI lineage: Bacteria > Pseudomonadati > Bacteroidota > Sphingobacteriia > Sphingobacteriales > Sphingobacteriaceae > Sphingobacterium > Sphingobacterium sp. BN32. The sequence goes on along the minus strand of NZ_CP129963.1, from coordinate 1,502,901 downwards.
TGTAGACCTGCACAAGAAAACTAACGGTGAGATATTAGCTTTAGCGGAATATAAGCCGCAATTAAACGAAAAACTAAAGCTATATACTCGGGTACAGGCACTTTATACACAAAATTTACCAGACGATTACCATGCCCGAAGCTATATCATGCTAAGAGCTGGTCTAACCATTAAAGATGTTACCTTCGGCGTCGGCGGAAATTTGGATTACTACGGGCCGCAAAAAACACGCGACCACAACATTGGTGGGTTTGTCAATTTCAACCTTTTCTAAAAACAGGAAAGCCATCAAAAAAAACAGAACAGGATGCTACTGCCTAGCATCCTGTCTTATTATTTACTATGAACAATCATTCATAGAAAACTACACACAAATATAGAAAATGGATATTCTATCAAATTTACATAGGCGGGTTTGCTGGACTGATAATAATTGAATCTGCCAAGCCATTGCTGTCAGTAAGAGCGCTATCACGCATGGACGTATCACGCTCATCTAACATCGTATCCGGATTAACAGGGTCTACTTGCCTATGATTATCATTCGCTGGATTGTTACATGAAAGGATACTCAGCATTCCGAGCCCCAATCCGAGCATCAGCAAACCATTTCTTTTAATTAAGCTCATTAATACTCCTATCTATAATTTTTTATTTGGTTTTTTAGGCTCCTTGGGATACACCTCTGGATCAGGCATCGTATTCAGCTGATCAAGCTGCGGATCTACTCCAGCCTCCCCATCTGCTTCCCGATTCTTCTCACGTTTTTCCACCACCGAAGTTAATGTCTTCTGCTTCTTAGGATGCCTATCCTTATCCACTATCCCTACTTTTTCACTTTCATTCTTCGTAGCCATAACTTTTATCAATTTACGAATTGAACACTTCCTGTAGGAAATAGTTCATTCAAATTCAAAATCGCATGCACATCCCTAGTCATGCCCCTCTGTTTTCACGATTTTGTTATAAATTCCAAATAATAAAAAAGGTGCCACCCATTGTCCCACAAATAAAGCATCGTGATTTCTTTTGCAGCATTTCAATACAGCCGCGCCCAACATTGCTGAAACGCCTAAACACAGATAAAACTTCGAAGGGAGTTTTGCGGTTTGGCTTTCAATCTTTTTAGTCATCTCACCTTCTTTTAACCCGGGATTGTTCGTTAAATCTTCCATACTTTTCTCATTTTAAATATTACCTACTCTTGTTAACTTGTACAGTTATTGGAAACCTCGCAGTTTAATTCGTTGAAATCATTATGAATTCCCGTATTTATTTCAGCTTCACCGTTAAAACCGCTTTATACCTAGGTATTTTTCGAAATAACATAGGTATTAAATTCCCTTAACTATTTCATTCGCTGGCTGTTCCCTTTAAAAACAAAGTTCGATGAGAAAGATTAAAAATGACGCAAGTACTAAACTAGGTTTAATACTTGCATTTGCAGCCCTTGCGGATAATCATAATCCAAATAGACCCAATCGAGGAAGCGAAGAAGAAAATGATAAACTTCCGAATGACATTATTCCAGAAGCAGACAAACGACCACAACCCGAGAACCGCGACGAAGACCAGCCAGAAATCGACGAAAATAATCCACCGGTGAGTCCCCGTGACATGGATATGCCCGCTGAAAGTGTAGAACAAATTGAAGAGGAAGAAATAACACAATATCCCGACGAGGAGTATGCAGAAGAAGAAGAAGAAGAAGATGAGGAGGAGGAGGAAGAATATAGCGGGACTAATCCCGAATCATCAGCAAAACCAAAAACATTCGATGATCGCGATTTCAATAACGACAGAAACGAGCGTAGAAATCAACAAGACCTTTTCGAACAAGAAGAAGAGGAAGAGGAAGAAGACGATATGTTTGACGACGATGATTACCGAGACAATCCAGCCGGCAACAGCGAACTCGATGACCGACAACGCGGAAAACTTGATATATAGGTTTTAATAGACATCAGACATTAGACATTAGACATTAGATTTGAGACGTAAATAGTTAGTAGTTAGTACTTAATATTAAGACTTATGGACGCACTTATGCGTCATAACCCAATCCCGCAAATACTTAAATCCTTTGCTGGTTTATGATAATTTCCTTATCCTTTTTAAACGAAAAGTTCAAAACAAAAGCATTCGGCGATTGGCAGAGACGGTCTAAGTATTAAATACTAACTACTAAATACTATCCAAATCTTTACACATATATTATCATTTCATTAGGTTTTTATTGCATTTTTGTAATGTGCAAACGAAATGATTAACAATGTTCTTAAAAAAAATTAAATCTACCCTAACCTTTGCCCTGGCAATCTCAGCGCTAGCAGCAACAGGACAAGAAATTGAAAAACCAAACATCTCGTCGAAAACAAGCTTCGCTATCGTCGTGGATAGCAAAACATATCAGGCAGTAAAGGAAGAAATTGCTGCATATAAGAAACTTGTAGAAAAGGACGGACTTGGAACATATATTATACATGCGAATTGGGAGTCTCCTGACAAAATCAGAGAGATTCTAAAAGGATTGTATCAAAATAAAAAAGCTCCATTGGAGGGGACAGTATTTGTCGGAGAAATTCCAATCCCAATGATTCGCGATGCGCAGTTTATGACTTCAGCATTGAAAATCAATCAGAAAATCAGATGGGATAAATCATCGGTACCCTCAGACAGGTTTTATGACGATTTCGATCTGGAGTTTGATTATCTTAAACAAGATACAGCAGCATCAAGAAAATTACTGCACTATTATTCGCTCAAAGCGGAATCTCCGCAGTTTTTGGAGATGGATATTTATTCCGCGCGCATTAAGCCGCCCGTTGTCGAAGGCGAAGATCGAGTTCAGAAGATTAAAGAATACCTGACACGCTTGGTAACATTGCGTAGTAAGGAATACCCTTTGGACGATATGATTGCATCTTATGGGCATGGCTATAATTCAAATGCAGTAAACTCCATCACGGGCGAGGCTATCGCTTTGAAAGCGCAGATGCCTCAGCTTTTTAAACCGGGAGGATCAATCAAATTCTTGAACTTTCGAAACGCAGATTTCATGAAGTTCAACCTCCTGTCGGAATTGAAACGCGATCAGATCGATTTCGCATATATGACAGGCCACGGAACATCTACCCTACAACTGATCAATGGTTATCCTTATGTTTCTAGTCCGCAACCTTCCATGGAGAATGTCGCAAGATATTTACGTTCTAAAGTTCGCAATGCGAAGGATGACGATCGCGACGTCGAAAAAACGATAGAGGGCTTCAAGAATTCTTTGGGGGTATCGGATAAATGGTTTGCCGATGTTTTCGATCCGAAATCAATTGAAGCAGACTCTATTTATAACATCAACCTGGACGTGCAGATTGATGACCTAAAAGATGCTGGCATCAAAGCAAAATTAGCCTACCTAAACAGCTGTCTGACCGGTTCATTTCATTTGGACAATTATATTGCGGGCTACTACCCTTTCTCCAAAAACGAGAATATCGCCGCCATAGCCAATTCCGTAGGTGTACTGCAAGATTTATGGCCCACCGAGATGATGGGACTATTGAAAGATGGTTACCGCGTTGGTAATTGGTTAAAACATATTGCCTACTTGGAAACTCACATCCTTGGCGATCCCACTTTCCATTTTGCGTCAGATAAAGCAAAGGAATTAAATGAAGCTACCGTATTAAATCAATCAGCAAGCTATTGGAAAAAAGTATTAAACGAGAATAATGCTGATTTGCAGTCCTTAGCTTTAAACAAATTGACAAACATACTTCCAGAAAAAGAGGTATCACCGATTTTGAAGGACTATTATTTCAATTCGGCATTTGAGCCTACGCGTATGCAGGCATTTCAATTGCTGCGCCGATTTGAAAACAAAGACTATCAAGATGTATTGCACGCAGCAAAAGGCGATTCATACGAATACATCCGCCGCCGCGCCATATACGACTTAACGGATTTCGGTTCAGACGATTTCACGAAAGATTTAATCGAATTCTACATCAATGATCCACATTCCGAGCGTATCGCCTATCGCGCGCGCTGGGCGCTGCAGTTTATCAATCCTGATCTCGCAAAACAACATGTTGACGCTTTGATCCGCAATAATCCGGCAGTAGCTGGAGCTGATGTCTTAGCAAACAAATTAGACAAAGATTTAGATTACTATAAAACGAAATCTGATAATCTTTTGAAAGCGATTCAAAACCCTGAATTATCAGAAAAAGAAAAGCTAAGCGAGCTGACGAGTTTGAGATTGTACAGACATCATAGCGTAGTTCCTGCGGTTATAGAAGTCGCTAAGGACAATAAAAATTCCGATATAGTACGTACGACCGCTTTAGAAGCATTAGGATGGTTCACCCTCTCCTATCAACGCGATGCGATCGTGGAGGGTTGTGAGGCTATATTAGGCTCACAGGCTCCGGATGCCGTGAAGAAAGAAGCGTTAAAAACCAAGAATAGAATTCGCGCTGCTTCGCATAAGATTTAGCATTTAATAATAACAGAAAAAGCCGGTTCCTTTCGAAACCGGCTTTTTCTATTATCATTAAGTCTATTAATGATTATGATCCAAGGGAGGCGTAATCATAATATGTGCTTTATAAGTTCCTTCGTCCATTAACCAGGGCATTCCAATATTGTTCCCCTTATTTGACATACCGTAATCTGCAGCTTTAGCATAGGGTACATAGATAACATAACGGCGCTTCGCTTCTCCGATTTCACCAGTTTCAGGATTCAATTTATCGGCAGGGCCCCAGTAACCGTAAAGCATACTCGGCGTTTGTGGAATTGCTAATTTGCCAGCTTTAAATTCGGCTTCGCGGATCTCATCACGCTGCTTGCGCTTGCCTTCTGCTGTCAATTCACGCCCTCTCGCCATAAAAGGCTCCAAGCTTTCTGGATAGCAGTATGCGTAATAAACCGACATTTTATAATCCGGAGCTAAACAAATGTAGCCGTTAGAACCCTCACGAAGCGTAACAAACTTCCCGTCTTGATCATATCCTAATACCTTAGAACCGGCACGAAACTCTGCAGGCGCTGCTTGCTCCGCAATTTTAATCTGTACCTCCGCCGGCAATACCGCTCTTGGTTTAACTTCTTTTGTCTGTTGTGCTTGCGCATGGATCGCTAGCGCTGCGAACAGCACGATCAAACTCATCAATCTTTTCATCTTATTCTTTTTTTTAAATATAAATCCTTGCTATAATTACAAATATAAAGCCTTATTTAGATTAAAACGTTGCCCCTATGCTAAAATTAAAATGCTTTCTATCCTTGAATGTATAACTATTTGTTTTGACCCATTGGAGATTACCCTTCAAAAAAACCTGTACGTTTGAGTTCGAACGCAACTGCTGCGAATAATAAATCGGCAGTTCAAATTGCTGATAATCCGCCTTATAAAATTGGAAATTACGTTGCTCTAAATCCATTACCGGCAGCGTCTCTGCAGCAGACCCGGAATATTCATAAGCTGCATCCATATTTTTGCTCAATAGCATACGGAGACCGATGGACAGTTGCGATTTTAAATTGGCAGACAGCGAAAACAATTTATGCCCCTCCAGACCATATCTCATATTCTCCGCAAACATTTGTGATGCAGGAATGAGATAGCGATCATCCAACTTGTTATATGCTAAACTTGCGGCCGCCTTCCAATTATAGGCATCTCCCGATTTGCGTAAAAGCTCATAACGTCCGGAAATTGCTTGACGTTCGTACTTTGAGCGTACGCTTTGAAATCTGGTGTAAAAACCTTCACTGTCAGTTCCACTGATGAACTCATTGATATACTCAATACCATTCATATTGGAATATAGCAGATCAGCCTTAAGACCCTGTAAAAAAACTTCACCGTCATGTTGAAGTTGTATGCTGGCATCCCATTTCTTCAATAATATTGAACCACCAGGTCTTGGGTTCGAGAAAGTAACGTTCGCATCTTCGGCTTGTACCGTATAGTTTGCACTCAAGAAGGTCTTGATTGCCCCTTGATACTGATATTGTAAGCCTCCCCCAAAGGCATCTCCTTGATAGTTCATCGTACGGCCCGCCCCTAGGGCGCTAATGGAATTCCCTAAGCCCAACAAAGCAAAATATCCTTGCGAAATATGTGCTACAGCATTGGAGTTATTTGCCTCTTCCTTAAAGTTCTTATACAAGAAGTGAGCACCCAAGTGATGTTGATCATTAAGGCTATAGCTTAAACTAGGTTGCAGATCAAGCTGGTAATAGCGATTGACGGTACGGATGTCGCGCTGCTTTGCGCCCGACGAGGCAATAAAGTTGGCTCCTAAGCCTAAATGCAGCTTCTCGGCAATCGGTGCACTGGACGCCTTAAACCCGATCTTGTAGTGCTGGTTCAGCCAGTTTGATGCATTGGTATCCGCTGTCACATAGGGCATTTCGCGGAACGGATCGATCAGCGATGCATTATATTCCGCATTGCGAATGCTATTTCGGGAATAATCAAAATATCCCTGCAGATAGCCTTTCTTTAAATATACATTCCCGCGGGTATAAAGATGCAGATCCCCTATGCTTTCTCCAGCTTGTGGACGGCGAAAATTACCCGAAGTCCTTTTATAACCCGCCGCTAGGCTGGAATGCTGCTTCGGTTGATCAAGCTGTAGACCTGCTGCGTTCAGACTATGCTCCCACTGTAAATATTCTATTTCCTGCTCCTGTTCGATAATGGAGTGATTTCCCTCCTGCCCAAGGCTTGGCAGCGCCCAAGCGAAAAAAGCGGATAAGGAAAGTGCTTTATATAAATTGTGATATCGTAAACTCATGTTGTTTTGCTTAGCTTTTTATTTTGCAGTTGACCAACTAGGGATGCCCGCACCATAATGACGAAACTCCGGTGTTACAAGCCGTTCGAAGTCTTCGGAACTATTATTCGTATCTTGCAATATCGGACGACCGGCACTGTCTACGCCCGATTTCTTACGTCTCACACCTTTTGAATTATACGTTGCCCCAACATAGGTCATCCCCGCATCCAATAAAGATGGTACGCGCTTGGCAGTAATCATATTTTCATTCTGTCCACATTCCACAGCATCCATTATGTAAGTCAACGGTATTTTCGCATAGAGATTCGCAGAGCTTGTCGCTAGGTTTCTCGTTTGCAATGATTTGTTGTTGACCGGATCGTAGCGATCTCCTTCCGGTATGCGGAAGATAACGTAAGCTCCACCCATTACGGAGGTCAAATACTGTGGTAGGCTTCCTTTCCCTGCCAATCCGTTGTAGAAGACATGTTGCATATCCGCGGCAGGCTGATCTGGGAAATTTGCATTATTCATATTGAATTCGAATTCAGAAGTCGAACAGTCGATCGGCGATTTCGGGTTATATTGTGCTAACTGATGATTTGCTGCAAACTGCGCTATACTGAAGGATTCTCCGGGCGCTAAAGGATAATCCTTTCCTTTTCCCGGTATCTTCCAGATGCGCTCTGCATAGGCATATTTTCCCGCATCAGTCTCCGGCCAAACCGGCAAGTTTACAGTGGCAGCGCCCGGTACTAAGTTAGCGAAATGTAGACCATCAAGATAGACCGTTTCATCGGAGTTATTGATGATTTCGTAAAATTGATTACGGAAGTAAAAGGGTTCTGTACCTGCGTAGAATAGCTCACTAAATGCCAACGGCCCCACAGAGGCTCCATCGACATCAATGCTCAGTGACTCTCCGTCTTTTACAACGAGATAGTTGACCTTACTCCCAATTAAATAAAAAGTTTTTCCATCCTGCTCCACATTGCCCGTGATATTGATTGAATAGGTCCCGGGTATCAATTTTTCGATTCGATTAACCCCATCTGTCATTTCCTGTTCGATTCGATAGCCCTCGGTAAAATTTTCTAAAACTACTTTCAAGCCTTCGGTACGCTCGATTCCTTCAGCAACAGGGTTCGCCGTAATATTCAACGTCATAAAGGCTATATCATCGGTATCGAGTCCATTATCTATTCGGCTACAGGAACTAAATAAGCTCGCTGCAGCCAATAATCCATATAAAGTATATTTTCTGTTCATGATAGGCATTATTTAATGGTAAGACCAAGATTCAACCCAAAGAAGAAAGGATAGCTCGCATTTCTGCTGATGTATTGCGTCTTGATACGATCAGACCGGTGATTCGGATAAGATCTGAACATATTGTTCGCGAAGAATGATACACGCATAAAGTCTCTAATCTCTTTGGTGATATTGATATTGAAGTTAAAGAAGCTAGGAAGACTCTCTACCACTTCGTATGGCCTGGTAACTTTACGCATAATAGATTTGAATTCAGCCTCGTCTTTCTTATTTACGTCAAAGTCATAAACTTGACCGTCATACTTGCTGATGTAGTTCGTCGGAATCGAATCATTTCCATAAACGGTCCAATCCGATTCTTGCCATATTCCTTCGGCGGTCAAAGTAACCACTAATCCAATAGAAGGGATATTATGCGTAGCACGAATAGAGGTATTCAATGCTTTGTCGTAACCAACTTCCATATCTGCTGCATACAATCCGATATGCGTCCTGTTTGTCGCACCAAGACCGCTTTCTTCATCATAATAATTATAATTCGTCGTAAATGATTTACGCCATAAATAGATACCATTGATACTAAATTCTGTACGGATTGCGTCAATTCGTTTCAAATGCAATTCCATCTCAACTCCTTTCTTTTGGAAACGACCTGTATTGTTTGGCATCGAATATTTTGCCAATACCGGATTTGAGGTCCCAACCAACGATGGGGAATTGGCGCTCGCACGCTTGTATTCTACGTAGTCTACCGGTTGGAAAGAGTTAGGCATATAGCTAAAACTATATCCGTCGATCAGCTCCTCTTGGAAGCCCGTAACGCGTAATAAGGATTTCCCGATGTTCAGGTCGAAGCCAACTTCTGCCTTCTCATTCTTTGCAATCTTAAGATCCGCATTCTGAGTATTGAATACTCGTGTGGTTGTCAAGAATAAACGCTCTCCTTCAGGGATGCTCGTGCTTGTTAATTCATTCAGGTTGACATATTCAAAATAGGCGCGCTCTGGATACAAATACATTAAGCTTGGTCCCTTCGCTAACAAGCCGTAGCCCCCGCGCAGGCTCAATACGCGTGGTATAACATCGATGGTCGCATTGATACGTGGAGACAAGGCTGACTTGCCTTCGCTGAACAAATCATAGCGTAAGCCCGCTTCAATGTTTAACTTATGTTCACCCATATGGGCAGTAAAATTTTCTTGTGCAAATAATCCGAACTGCTGTAGCGCCGGAATCTCACGAAATGTGCGTCTTCGGAAGGTAGCATTTGGAACTTGAGATGGTCGCACTGGCGGCAGGGAATCAATAAATTGCTTGCCATCGCCAAAGTTCTTATCTAATTTAAAATCAGCTCCTAAGAACCACTTATGTTCAGTGCTTCCTACTTTATTATAAAATGAAGCAATTGCCTTTGCAAACCCAGAAAATTCACGCCCGTCAATATTGTATTTACCAACATAAGTTGAAGGGAGATATAAAGCATATAAGTTTTCTTCGCCGGCTGGGATATGGGTTATCTCATTGCCATCCACATCATAAACCGGCACGCCCGGTCTGTTTGATAAGACTGCACCGTCCGTGTAAGTCATAGAATATGGGCCGGTCGCATTGTTTTGTTGTGCGGAAAGATAAGAATCTTTATTTTGATGGCTCCCGTTCAGCGTGTAGCGGATATTCTTCAGCCATTTCTCGTTAAAGTTTAGCGTTCCATTGGTATTCAATGTAAAGCCAACTTCCTTTCCATATGATTCTGTCAAGGTACGGATATCGTCCGGATTAGGGTCTCTCTTATTCTTTCCATAATTAAATGCGAAAGAGCTGTTGGTGGAAAGTCTATTTTTGAAAAATTGATTACTATATAGCGTGTTAAAGGTTGCTCGTTGATACGACACATAAGCCTCCTCGGGCTTGGTCACATTATAGCTGTAATCCGCGCCTAAATTTATTGCGCCTTTGGATTCTGCTAATTGTATACCCTGGTTCATGGTTATGGAATACAGATTAGGATTAGTTCTTGCTTCCACAATAAGGGGTTGTTTACCCGCTTTTTGATTAACTATAACTGCTCCTGATGCCACATCACCATATTCAACGGAAGGTATTCCGCGGATTACTTCGATAGACTCGATGTTTTGAATCGGAATGTTGCGCACGTCAATCCCCCCTGAAGGAGCTGCTCCACCCGACATAGACGACGAACCGCCAGAGTTAATAGTGTTCATCACCTGCAGATTCGCGTTATTCGATGTAGGCGCGCCATTGACGATAATGGACGTACCGAAGGCATTAAATTCATTGGCAGCCTGTGAATTTCGATTCCGATTATTACTTTCGAAATTACGAATCTGTATTTGCTTAGCATTAGTTAAATCCGGATTCGAAGCTCTTGCCCCAGGCATTAAGCTCATCACATCCGCTAAGCTGTTCGCCTGCAAATGTTCAATTGCCGATCGCCCAATGACTGAGCTGGTGGCTAGGTTCTTCTTTGAAGCCTCTGCCGTAACACCAACTTCTTCCAAACGAAAGGAATTATCCTTAAAAACCAACTGAATATCTTGATTCCTAGATAAGGTAAAAACGGTATCAACAGAAACTTTCCCCACATACTGCCCCTGCAAGCTTACCCTCCCATAAGGAATATCCTTAAATTCAAATCGGCCGGAACCGTCTGTCGAAAGACTGACGCCCATATTTTGAATACTAACTGTAGCCTGTCGCAAGGGGCGTAATTGCCCATTGACAGTTTCGTAGGCTGTACCGGTAAGATTTGCTTTTCTCTCTTGAGCGGCTAGGTGATAGGAAGAAAAAATACTAAAGCAAGTCCCGATTATTCCGAGCGTAATGGTATTAAATTTCATCTGCAAAAATGCGAGTCTAAATCAATAAATGTTTTTCGGACCGGTAGAAATGAAGTAGGTCCCTATATTTCAATGGCAAATATAGCTGTTTAGAATCTTTCTAAACAAATTAATTTCATAAAACTGTGTTTAAGATACACATTTGACACTACTTATCGGCGACTTCCATTCAATCGATAGATAGCTAATTCTTCAGCGCCTTCGAGATAGCGCTCATAGTACACAAAACCAAGCTTCTCAAGCAACCTGATCGAACGATGGTTCGCGGGCATGACAATCGCTTGAAGAACTAAATCAGGTATTCTTAACGATAACTCCTTGATAAAAGCACACACCGCTTCAAACGCATAGCCTTTTCCAAAATATGCGGGTAAAAATGCAAAACCTATGTCGGGATGTTCTTGGTTATCGCGATATAGAAGGGTAACAACACCAATCGGCTCATAGTCTGCCTGCGTCCTAACGACATGATAGAAAAACTTGTCCTTCTCAGAAATCCATTCAATATAACGTAGTGAATCTTCGAGATCATGAACCTCTTTATCACCGATAAACTGAAGCCAGCCAGGGGTATTCAGCAACTTATGAATAAAAGCTGTATCAAATACATCCAATGGACGCATGTCTAATCTTTCTGTCTGTAGCTTGATAAACATATTATAGATAAGATTAAATTTAGGAAAGAATTCCATAAATGGCGCTAATTTGTAAAGCTTCGTTTATTTTTGTAAAAAACAAATAACATGAGCGAAGGAAATACGAGAGCGAATATTAAACCCGGGATGATCGTGAATATCATTCTGAAAAAAGATCAGCGTAGCGGTAATTTGACCGAAGGCGAAGTCAAAGACATCCTCACCTCTGCGCCCTACCATAGCCGTGGAATTAAAGTACGATTGACCGATGGCTCTGTGGGACGTGTTGCCGAAATCATCGAAGAAGACTTTTAATTTGTCCAAAAATTCTCCTAATTCTGTTATTTAGCCAGTTTTAACAAAGTCCTGACAAATGGAGACACTATTCTCCTTTTTATTGGCTATGTTTGCCGCTTTTGGCCTGTTCGGTAGTTCCGAAGGGCAAGGATTTAAGTAGCATATAATCATGGTTGCAGATTTACAGGAAAAGGAAATCAAAGATATTTACAGAACGTCGATTATTCAACAAACCGCATATTGGTCGAAGGTCAAGTTGTTGCAGGGGGTAGAAACCTCAGCATTCAACTTTAAACTTGACCCTGCAGACTTGGGTATTGAACAATATCAATCTGACGCATTCTTTATAGGCGACTTACTGATTATTCTGCAGAAACTGGATGCCGAACATTGCATCGCCTACGTACCTTACGGCCCGGAAATAGAGCCTGCCGAAGATATGCAGGGATACTTCTTAGAGCAATTGTCGGAAGCATTACGAACCTTCCTACCTCCTACCTGCATCATGATTCGTTACGACTTGTCCTGGCAATCTCTATGGGCAAAAGATGATGATTGTTATGACCTGCATGGAAACTGGTTAGGAGCACCGGACAAGCGATTGCAAGAAATCCGACTAAACTATAGCACCGAGCACTGGAACCTTCGAAAAGCCAATACGGATATCTTGCCCTCCAATACCATTTTTATGGATTTGAAAAAGGATGAAGAAACGCTATTGGGCAGTATGAAACCGAAAACACGCTATAACATTAACCTTGCTGCTCGAAAGGGCGTAAAGATCAAGTCGCTTGGTCTAGATAGCTTGGATATATGGTACGAGCTCTATCGGCAGACGGCACAACGCAATAACTTCGTATTGCATGATATCAATTACTTTCGTATTGTGCTAACGGCAAGAGCCAATGACACCCAATCCCCAGCCGATGTGTACCTCTTGATTGCTGAAGTCGATGAGCAACCATTAGCGGCTATGTTTCTTGTTGTGACAGGTACAAGAGGAACCTATCTATATGGAGCCTCAGCAACCGAAAACCGCAATTATATGGCAACCTATGCGCTGCAGTGGAAAGCCATGCAGATTGCTAAGGAAAAAGGCTGTACAGAATATGATTTCTTTGGGATCTCACCTCAGGCTGACCCCGCACACCCTATGTATGGACTGTACCGTTTCAAATCCGGATTTGGTGGACAAATATATCATAGAATGGGCTGCTGGGACTATCCGCTAAATAAGGACAAGTATGCCGTTTATGCGTCCATGGAGTTTAAGAACCAAAGCTACCATTTGAGCTAAACTCATTGAATCCAAAGAAGCCTCCTTTCGCAGCCTAGTTTTATGTTGGTATTGCCGCATTGTCAAACAATTTGTAAAATTGTATGAAAAGCAGCTTAAACGATGAAGACTACAGATAAACATAATGAACGTATCGCGAAGATGATCTTCGGTTCGGTCTATCCCATGTATGTACAAAAGGTAGAAGCGAAAGGTAGAACAATCGAAGAGCTCGATCAGGTTATCACTTGGCTAACCGGCTTCGATAAAAAGAAAATTCAAGAACTTATCGATCAAAAAGTCACATTTGAAGAATTCTTCAAAGAGGCCAACCTAAATCCGAATGCGCATCTGATTACCGGTGTTATCTGTGGATACCGGGTGGAAGAAATTGAAAACCCCCTGACCCAAAAAGCGAGATATCTTGATAAGATTATCGACGAACTGGCCAAAGGTAAAAAAATGGAGAAGATACTCCGAGGCTCAGATTCGCAATAGCGCAGCAAGATCCCCCCTATTCTTACATCTCTGAATATTATTTTTCAAATTCTTGTAACCTTTTCTTTATTGGCATACACTAATGAAGAAAAACAAATAAACTATGAAAGAATTAGTAGGAATATTGGTTCCAGCGGCATTGTGCGCCTGTGTGACATTAAGTATTTATTTCGTAACTAAATTCCGTTATGACGCCATTAAAACGCTGGGCGGGCCTATTCCAAGATCGCCGAAGTCTAGGTTTTCATGGAAGAAAACAGGTATCGTTGTTTTGGGATTTTCTATAGGATTACTCCTTGTAGGAATGTTACAGAATCTAAATGTTATTCAAGACAATGACAGCAGAGGATTTTTTATTATCGGCACGATAACCTTCTGTGTTGGTGCCTCCCTATTCATTGCAGATCGTATCAACACGAACGAGGAAGAAATTGATGGATAATATTTACCTCGATAAAATATTATCCGGAGATCGCCATGCTTTTAGGTATTTCATAAGTACCTACAAGGACATGGCCTTTTCCGTTGCTATTTCTATGGTAAAGAATGAGCTTTTTGCAGAAGAAGTCGTACAAGACTCTTTTGTTGAAGCTTACTTATCGCTCGGCAGTTTTAAGAAACAGGCAAAATTCAGTACCTGGTTCTATAAAATCGTCGTACGAACGGCATATAAGTATCGGCAGAAGAATAAGATCAGCGATGTAGAATTTGTAATTGAGAAGCACGATCAATCTGCATTTGAAAATATCGAGCAGCAATTACTCAAAAAAGAACAGAGCCAAATTATTAACGAAGCATTACTGAAAATTCCTGCCAACGAGAGTCTCCTGTTAAGACTATTTTATTTGGAAGAATTAAGCGTAAAGGAAATTGTAGAAATCACAGGCTGGACCGAAAGCAATAGCAAGGTGATTTTACACCGTGCTCGAAAGAGTCTAAGTACCGTCATGAAAGGTCTCACATTAAATTTAAATTATGGAAGCTAAGGAAGAACAAATAAAAGAATGGATGAAGTCTTCAATGGTCAAGCTCCCTTTTCAGGATTTTGAAGATAGCGTCATGAAGAAGATTGCCGAGGCAGAAGAACAGCGATCGCGCATGGAGAGTTCAAAAAAGTATGCTTTAATATTTTTTGCGGTTGGTTCCCTTTTCGGGATGGCATCCAATTATTTAATAGCCGATTTTGTCGAAAAGTCTAACCTTAATCTACAAATAAAAAGCAACATACAATTGATCAGTATGCTCATTTATGTTGTCTTGATACTTCTTTTTAGCGACAAATTGTGGAAGTTAAAGCAATCGTTGAAACGCCCTTCTTCCTAGATAATATCATTATAAGGATGATTTTCGTATAACTAATTCGGTATCCAATGCAATGGTTTCGAAAGCGACTTCTTTATTTTTGGAATTGATCATCTCCATTAGTTTTTGAAAACCAAGCTCCCCCATCTTCCTCGCGGGTTGCACCACGGCAGAAAGGGCTGGATTTAATGCATTCGCATTGGGGGTATTAGAAAAACCAATGACAGCAATATCCTTTGGAACGGCAATTTCTAAATCGGCTAAGACGCCTAATGTCCGAGAAGTGATCTCATCCGTAGCACAAAAAATGGCGTCCGGACGATTCTCAGACTTTAAAATCGGTATTAAGCTTTCTTTGATCAATTCTTCGATGGGTTGACCGGAATAGTCGATCTCCAGATTCAATGAGGGAATAAATTCCAGGTTAGAGTCTCGCAAGCCAGCAAGAAATCCCTTAAAACGCTCTTTACTAACCCCAAGACCTCGACCAGTAATATGCATTATACGTTTTTTGCCGCGCTGCGCTAAATGCATCGTCGCCTGATAAGCTCCATCAAAATGATTTGCACCAACTTTATGGGTGTCTAAGCTATGAAAAGTACGATCGATCAATACGACCGGTATCCCCTCATCCTGCAGCTCTTGTAACTCCTTCTCACTTGAATCAGACGCCATTGGCGTCAATAGCAGGCCATCAATACCACGCATGCGCAATACCTCTATCGCCTGCTTTTCCAACAGTTCGTTATTGCGGCTTTGCATAATAATAATGTCGTAACTTGCTGCCTCAGAGGCAGTCTGTATCCCATCCAGTAACTGCCCGACAAAGTTATTGCTGATATTGCATAAAATTACCCCCACAGTATGGGTCTTTCCGGTTTTCAGATTTTGCGCAACTTTGTTAGGACGAAAGTTATGTTTCGCAGCATATTCCTTCACCGTCTTCTTGGTCTCCGCACTAATTTCGTAACTATCCGACAAAGCTTTAGAAACAGTAGATGCAGACAGATTCAAAGCCTTGGCAATGTCTTTTAAGGTAATTCTCATAATCAATCACATAGTTGGACAAGGTTTATCATCCAAAATCGCAAAATCACTTAAGGATTACAAAATAGCAATAATAAATTAAATAAAGGGCAACAAAACTCAAACATGCGGAAGCATTAATGGGATTTCATAAAAACGATACCGATGTTTACGAAAAGAGCCTACTGCATCCTGCAGTAGGCTTCAAAACAACTAATATATTAATCTATGGAGATTAATCAGACTTAAATTTGATTCGCTTAGAATCGCCAGAAAACAACGGGATTAAATGAATCGAATATGTTTAACAACAAGTTAATGCAAAAGTACGGAAAAGAATACATTTTACATCATTAAAAACGGTTAATTCATATAGAAATCAAGTAATTAGCTTCAAATATTTTAATTTAACTTATTGGTTTTATAAATTTAGCACAACGATAGCAAGAATTCATACATACTGCGATTGTGTAAACTTCTTCCTTGCAAACAATATCCAGCCCATTTTTCATTCATGAAGAATAGTACATCATTTCTTACCATACATCAATGCGAGACACACAAAACGGCCCTACCTTTGTTGTACAAAAACTAGAAAAATAAATAGCATATATTATGGCACAATGGACATTAGACACTGCACACAGTGAAATCGAATTCAAAGTAAAACACATGATGATCTCTACAGTAAAAGGAAGTTTCCAGGACTTTGGCGTAACTGTAGACACTGCATCCGATAAGTTAGACAACGGTCAGGTTGTTGTGGATATCAAAACGGAATCGATCAACACCAAAAACGAGCAAAGAGACCAGCACCTTAAAAGTGGTGACTTCTTCGATGCTTCCTCATTCCCGGAAATCAAATTTGTATCTACTAGTATTACAAAGGAAGACGATGATGAGTACAAAATCGCAGGTGATTTAACAATTAAAGACGTTACGAAACCTGTAACCTTCAAAGCGGAATTTGGCGGTATCGGAAAAGATCCTTGGGGTAACCAAAAAGCTGGATATACTGTAACCGGAAAAATCAACCGCAGTGAATTTGGTTTGACTTGGAATGCAACCTTGGAAACAGGCGGCGTAATGGTAAGTGATGATGTGAAATTCCAAGCTGATTTACAGTTTATAATAGCATAATTAAACAATTAAATATAATATGGAAGCCGTCTTTTGAGACGGCTTCTTTATTTTTATACCGCTTTGGCTAAAAGGCTTCATCGCCCTCTTATCACAACTCCTTCGACATAAACCCAATTCAAAGCCCTTTCAAACCCAATGTAAAGCCCTTTCATAAGCGCTTGGAATTGGGTTTGATTGGGCTTTGATTAGTTTGTATATTGGCAATGTTAGCTAGCAGGCCTAATCTCCTCTCGACAGAGGGATTTGCTTTTCTCCAAATACTCCCGTCTACTGCACTTTCACTAAATGGATAAACGCTATTTAAGAAACCTTACTAAACAAAAGCAGCAATTTAATGTTTTACGACAAGGAGAATACATGGCGTATTACAAGTTGCAGTCAATAAAATTGATATATGGATTTAAAATCGAACGAACCTTTCTGGTTAATTAAGAATGGAATTTTGAACAGTTATCCTTCATTACATGAGGATACGGAATGTGATGTCCTTATCGTGGGCTCGGGTATTACAGGCTCGTTGATTGCGCATCAATGTATGATGGATGGCTATGACACTGTGCTGATCGATAAACGCGAAGTCTGTAATGGCAGTACGTCCGCCACCACTTCGATGTTGCAATACGAAATCGATGCACCACTTTACGAGTTAAAAGACATCGTCGGTGAAGAGATCGCGTTAGCAAGCTATCAAGCCTGTTCGGATGCAATAGACCGACTGGAGAAAATTGCCAAGTCCATAAAATCATCGGCTGGTTTTGAGCGCAAAAAATCCCTTTACTTTGCAAGTACCCAAAAGGATTCCAAATGGCTCTATAAGGAATTTGAAGCCCGCAAAGCGGCAGGTTTCAAGGTCGAATGGTTATCCGATGAAGAAATAACCAAGAGATATGATATACAGAAGAATCATGGCGGTATCTTGTCCAATCAAGGCGCTAGTGTCGATGCTTTTACGCTTGCGCATGAACTGCTTGCCTTCAATGCGAAAAAAGGATTGAGGATCTTTGATAAAACCGAACTGACGAAAGTAGCTTATAAACGAGGTTTCAATTTATGTACGCTGAGCACATCGGCTACAATAAAGGCTAAAAAGATAATCTATTGTGTCGGTTATGAAAGTGCGAACATGATTAAAGAAAAATTCGTTAATCTATTGAGCACCTATGCTATTATTTCCGAAGTCGATAAAGAGCTTTGGCAGAAATATAAGGACGTTCTTATGTGGAATACCTCCGAGCCTTATCTTTATATGCGAACATCCGACGATTATCGTTTTTTGGTGGGCGGTGAGGACGAGGATTTCAGAAACCCGGAAAAGCGTGATGCATTGCTTGCCGAAAAGGAACAAAAGCTAGTGAAAAGTTTCAAAAAAATGTTTCCAGCTCATGATTTCCAACTAGACTTTAGCTGGGCAGGTACGTTTGGTGAAACTAAAGATGCCCTACCCTACATCGGTGCACATCCAGATTTTAAGAACTCCTATTTCGTGTTGGGATTCGGCGGTAATGGAATTACCTTCTCGGTAACCGGTATGGAAATGGTTTCCGACTGGTTGAAAGGAAAAAAACATAAGCTTTCAGAAGCCTTTAAGTTTGGGAGATAATCTCCTGCATATCATAATATTTTTATTACGTTTCAATAAATTGGTGCTTTGTTCTAAACAAATAAGTAAATTTGTGAATTATTCATTAAAATATGCAGATTTTAGTCGTAGAGGACGATAAAAGAATCAGTGATTTTCTGGTCAAGGGACTGGAGGAGAGCGGGCATTTATTGACCTTATGCAAGTCTGCCGAAGAGGTATTGGATAACTATACCAGCCTTCCCTGGGACGTCATCATTTGCGACATTATGCTGCCAAAGATGGACGGCATACAGCTCGTCCAAACGTTGCGCTATAAAAAGCTAAATTGTCCAATCATCATGTTGAGTGCGCTGAACACAACGCAGGATAAAGTCGCAGCATTGGATAGCGGTGCTGATGATTACTTGACGAAACCTTTCCATTTTGATGAACTCATTTCCAGAATCAATGCACTTGCTCGCCGGAACCAACTCAATGCCGTAGAAGAGCGTTTCAATATTCGTACTTTCAATGATCTCCAAATCGATTTAGATCAATTTAGGGTATCCCTCAACAATCAGGATATCAAACTCTCACCACGAGAGTATAAGCTATTGATCTATTTAGTAGAAAATAAAGATCGTGCCGTTAGCAGAACTCAAATTCTGAATGCAGTATGGGGGCTAAATTTTGATAACCAAACCAATGTAGTGGATGTCTACATCTCCTATTTGCGATCGAAAATTGAAAACGCTGATAACAAATTCATTTACACCGTAAAAGGAGTTGGGTACATTTTTAAACTTTAAAGGGTGAAACTGAAACACAGACTTTCATTGTATTCCATCGTCATCTTCAGTGTAATTATATTGATTGCATCGGGGATTATCTTTGTCTCCTACTATAAACAGATGGAGAACAAAGAGCGACAGAACCTAGCAAACAAATCTGTCCTTGCAGCCATATACTACCTCGAACAAGATGAGGTCACTGAATCGGAGCATGAGAAAACAAAGAATCAACTCCTGAAAACTATATCTCGAAGAAATATCGCGGTATTTGACAGCAAAAATCAGCGGTTTACAGGTGATATGCTTAGCGACTCGAATATTACAACAACTTTTATACAGCGTGTTAGAAACGCAACATCAGCGGGATTTTCAAACAAAGATTTCTTTTACCATGGTTTGCATTACCTCGATAATCAGGGCGAATTCGTTGTTATTACGCGAGAGTCGAAGTCTGCTTTTAATGAACAAATGTTTTCCTTATTAAAGATACTGATTATCGTTTCTTTACTTGGATTGGTTTTGATCTACCTATTTTCGAGATACCTCGGTAATATTGCCTATGACCCGGTCAACCGCATCGTCGATCAAATAAAAACCAGAGATAGGGACAGCTTTTACGAGCCGCTAAAGGAAGAACGATCCTATGCCGAGATCCACGATCTGATTGCGACCTATAATCGCTTTATCGATCGGCTCGCTCAAAACTTTCAGATACAAAAAAACTTTATTGATTATGTTTCCCACGAGCTTAGGACGCCTATAACCGCTATATTAGGGACTCTTGAAGTAACCGAAACAAAGGATCGCTCGCCCGAGGAATATCGTACTGTCCTTCATAATTTAAAACAGTATAGTCTTGATTTAAATGAGGCACTGGATCAGATGATGATACTTTCGGGTGCTAAGAAAAGCTTTGACTTCATATCCACACGGCTGGATGAAATTGTTTGGGAAGTAGTCGAGCATGCTATCCTTTATCACGAGGCAAAGATCAATGTACAGATCAACGTTCAGGATGTAGACCTGATGGAGATTCAGGCGGATAGTAAATTATTGGAGCTGGCCCTAAATAATTTAGTCGGCAATGCCATCAAATACTCCAACAACCGACCTATACAGATAGAATTGTTTGAGGATAACGAGCAATTGGCGCTAAGTATCAAAGACGAGGGTATCGGAATATTAAAGGAAGATATGGAGAAGATCAAGTTAAACTTCTACCGTGGTCAGAACAGCAAAGATTATCAAGGGAAAGGTATAGGTTTATCGATGGCACATATTATTTTCAGTATACATAAAATTGAAATGTCGCTCGAGGAGAATAAACCCTATGGAACTGTGGTCATTTTGAAATTTCCGAATTCTAATCGAATTCTAATCTAACTTAAAAGCGCTGCTAATTTGCTGACTATACTTTTGTGAAAAATAAAAGTATGTGGCAAAAAGCATTTCTTTCCGGTATTTTCATTCTCTTTTGCTCAGGCTTCTCATTTGCGCAGAAGTTGACTCTGGTAGACTTAGAGAAGAGCTTTCTTTTGAATAATCAAAGTCTCTTTATCGAGAAGTTTAATATCAGTAAGGCCGAGGCGTACAAGATGCAGGCTAAGGTTTGGAACAATCCAAACTTGGAGTTGAGCGAAGTTAACCTTTGGACAAATCCAACAGTTGAAGAAGGTATTCGACAACAGTATGCTATCGAACTACAGCAATTGATCGAAACCGCCGGCAAACGTAAATCCCGCATACAGATTAAAGAATTTGAAAAGAAAGATGCAGAATATGCGTACCTGGAATTATTATTTCAACTTAAATCTCAGCTCTACAAGGCATTTTACTCTGCCCGAGCTCTATATCAGCAAGAAGAAGTCAACAAGCAAATCCAGGCCTTATATCAAAGTCAAGCCGAGAAGTATAAAAAGCATACTGCTGAACAGCTGGTTTCAAAAGCTGATTATTTAAGAATTCAAGCCGCGTTGTTAAGTCTACAGCGCGAAAGTTTAACCTTACATAATCAACAACTGGATATCGTACATCAGATTGCGGTATTGACCCAAATACCACAGCTTACCCTTGGATCCTTAAATCTTCAGGAAGGATTGGAGCGCATCGATGAAAATATTTATTTTCCAAGTATAGATCAGCAGCTGAAAAATAATATTCAGTTGCTCCGAACCGAAAACAATATAGCGTTAGCGCGTGCGAACTGGAGTCTTGAACATGCGAATAGGATTCCAAACCTGCAATTGATAGTCAACAACGACCGTGGTGGTAACATCATGCGGAATTTCGTTGGTGTTGGTCTATCCTTCGACATTCCACTCTTCGACAGAAATAAACACAACATGAAGGCTGCCAGGATTGAACTGACGCAGCGGGAAGCTTACGCCAAACAAATTGACTTTGAACTTCAAGCAGAGCTTGTAAAGTTGTACAATCAGCTATCAGAAACGCGGAAAACCCTCCTACTCTGGTCGGAAAACCTGCAAGAAGATCAATCAGCATTCTTAGAGACCTATCAGCGAAATATGATGTCAGGTCAGGTATCCTTAATTCAGTTTATCGATTATATCGAGTCGTTTAAGGATGCCAGACATGCCTTCATTGAGCTCACAGAAACCTATCAGCATCAGCTAGAAGATTTAAAACTGCTTATTGGCCCAGAAACCCCTATCTATGAAAACTAAAACATTATCGTTAATTATTCCCTGTTTGCTTTTAATACAATCTGCCTGTCAGAATATTGACCGTATAGAAACAAAAGCCCCCAATGAGAAGGACACTGCCTATTGCATCTCGGAGGAATCAAAGAATTTGATTGGCTTAGACACGATACGTCAGCGTCCCATTCAGGAGCAATTGACCATTAGTGGCAAAGTTGAATACAATGAAAACGACTTAGTCTCCTTTAAAAGTTTAATACAAGGGATTGTCGAACAAGTAAACTTCGAACTGGGCGACGAAGTGAAGAAAGGACAATTATTGGCTACTGTAAGATCTTCTGACATTCAGCAACTTCTTCAAGACCGTCGTTATCAGGAAAGCCAAATTGCGCTAATAGAAAAGCAAATCGGCATTAAAAAGGAATTGCTGAAAGACGGTTTAATCGCGAAGCCCGAACTATTGACAAGCGAATATGAACTGGCGGCAGCGAAGATAGAAGTCGACAAAATAAATGCTGCACTGCAGTTGTTCAAAGCGACTAGCAAGGGTACCTTTCAGCTGGTAGCACCAAAAAATGGTATGATCGTCAAAAAGAATATTAGTGCCGGTCAATCCATTAGTTCAGAGGATAATGATTTGCCATTGTTTGCCATATCAAACCTGAAGCAAGTTTGGATTTTGATCAACATTCATGCGACCAACCTGCCTTACATCCATTTGAATGATGAGGTTCAGATCCGTACGCTTGCTTACCCAGACCGAATCTATAGCGGAAGAATCGATAAGATATACAATGTCTTTGATGATGATGAACATGTGTTGAAGGCGCGGGTAGTTTTGTCAAATGAGGATCTTAAGCTCCTCCCCGGCCTCAGTGCAGATATCATCGTCAATAAGCGCACGAATACTGGCGAGGCTTTCGCGATACCTAATAAAGCTAAGATATTCCATAACAACAAAGAATACGTTGTTCTCTACAACTCTGATTGCGACCTACAGGTAAAAGAGATTAAGGGCATTGCGAGCAATGAGGATTATACTTATGTGCAGGAAGAATTTGCTAATGGACAGCAAATCATCAGTAGAAATCCGCTTTTATTCTTCGAACAGTTAATTCCTTAATGCGATGAAGAAGTTTGTACAGGCCCTAGTTACTTTTTCGCTGAGAAACAGTACGTTTATCCTCTTTGCGACTTTCCTGCTATTGTTCAGCGGACTGTATGCATTGAAACATACAGCAGTTGAAGCTTTCCCGGATGTGACCAATACGCGCGCTCGGATTATCACGCAGTGGCCGGGACGTAGTGCGGAGGAAGTGGAGAAGATGGTCACCCTTCCGGTTTCCAAGTTGATGAATAACATTCCGAAGAAGTCTAACATTCGATCGATTTCTCTATTCGGCCTTTCGGTCGTTACGGTTCAATTTGAAGATGGCGTTGATGATTTCTTTGCTCAGCAATATGTTTCTAATAAGATGGCGGCGGTCAATCTTCCAGAGGGAGCCGATGCGAGTATAGAACCTCCATCGGGAGCCACCGGGGAGATCTTCCGTTATGTTATTAAATCGGATCTGCCGACGCTTGAGATATCAGCCATTCAAGATTGGGTTATCGAGCGGGAACTGCTGTCGGTTTCGGGAGTTGCCGACGTGATCAGCTTTGGTGGTGCAGAGAAGATTTATGAAATCAAGATTAATCCTACGGAATTGAGGAACTACAAGCTCTCTCCCTTGGATGTGTATGAGGCGGTATCGAAGTCGAATATCAATGTCGGCGGGGATATGATTCAACAGGGCGATCAGGCCTATGTTGTTCGCGGTGTAGGCTTGTTAGACCGCATCGATGATATTGGAAATATAACGATACAATTAAATGGAACCACTCCTATTCTGGTCAAACATGTCGCGGAGGTTGTGGTATCAAACAAACCGAAGCTGGGCCAGGTAGGCTATAATGATAACAACGATTTGATCGAGGGCATTGTCGTAATGTTGCGTGGCGAGAATCCCTCTTCAGTCGTTGAAGATTTAAAGATAAAGATCGAAGAGCTTAATACGCGGATATTGCCTGAAAATGTGCAGATAGAGCCTGTCATCGATCGGACAACGCTTGTTGACAATACAGTCAAAACAGTTTCGAAAAACCTGATAGAGGGCGTTCTATTGGTGTCTCTGATTGTTTTTATCTTTTTATATAATTGGAAGTCAACATTGATTGTTGCGTCCGTGATCCCCCTATCCTTCCTGTTTGCCATCATCATGTTAAAGATTCAAGGATTGCCTGCTAATTTAATATCGATGGGTTCCTTGGATTTTGGACTGCTATTGGAAGGGACGTTGGTGATTGTTGAAACGGTATTTGTCGCCTTGGCAACAATGTCGCATAAGGTCGGCGCAGAGCGATTTGCGAAAATGAGCAAGATGGGCATCATAAAGAAGAGCACGGGAAGTGTTGCTTCCTATATATTCTTTGCGTTGCTCATTCTTATTGTTGCGCTATTGCCGATCTTTTCCTTCCAAAAGGTGGAGGGTAAAATGTTTACCCCACTCGCCTTTACCTTAGGCTACGCGCTATTAGGCTCACTGATTCTCAGTTTGACCTATGTTCCGGCGATGTGCAAGCTACTGTTCACAAAGGAAATGAACGAACGTGAAAACTGGATAACCAAGTTCTTTCAACGAGCAATATTTGGACTTTATGAAGTCTCGTTCAAGTACAAAAAAGTCAGCATCGGTATTTTTATCGGAATACTCTCGATCTGTATTGCCTTGTTTTCCCAATATGGATCGGAGTTCCTTCCAAAGCTCAATGAGGGCGCGATTTACATCCGTGCGACCCTACCGAACAGCGTGAATCTAGAGAAGTCGACGGAGTTGACCGTGGAGATGAAGAAACTCATGCAGAAAGGTACGGAGGAGATTGATTTCATCCTGACGCAGACTGGGCGGCCTAATGATGGTACAGACCCTACGGGATTCTTTAATATCGAATTTCTAGTGCAGCTGAAAGATCCATCGGAATGGAAAAGGAAAATGAGCAAGGAAGATATCGTACAAGAGATCAGGACGAAGCTGCATCACTATCCAGGAATAAACTTTGGCTTCAGTCAGCCCATACAAGATAATGTTGAAGAATATGTTGCCGGCGTAAAGAGTGCCTTGGTGATTAAAATATTCGGAGACGACCTGTACGAGCTTGAGCGCTATGCAAACCAATTGGCCGGCACGATACAGAAGGTAAGCGGCATTACAGATATCAACGTATATAAGAACATCGGTCTCCCGGAGCTAAGGATACAGCTTCACGATCATAAGATGGCAAAATATGGGATCAATACAGCAGATGTGCAGGCCGTCATAGAGATGACTATCGGTGGACAGGCAGCAACAAGATTTTACGAAGGCGATCGTCAGTTCGATGTAGTCCTCCGTTTTCAAGAAGAATACAGAAACAGCCCCGAGAAAATAGGCAATATCATGATACCTAGCAGCAATGGACAACATATTCCCCTGCAAGAAATTGCTAGCGTAGGCTATATTACAGGTCCTGCCTTTATTTATCGCGAAGGAAATAGTCGCTATATCGGGGTTGGTTTCAGTATTGAGGGGCGCGATTTAGGGAGCACCATTGCGGAGGCTAAGCAACTCGTTGCAAAGGAGATTAAATTGCCAAAAGGCAAACACATGGAATGGGCAGGTGAATTTGAGAGTAAGGAGCGCGCTAGCAAGCAGCTAGCACTTGTTGTCCCAATATCCTTAGTACTGATATTGATGTTGCTGTATTTTAATTTTGGAAATATTAAGGATACGGCAATCTGTTCGATTACTTTGGCTTTCGCCTTTATAGGCGGCTTCCTTTCCTTATGGGCGACAGGGACTGTATTTGGCATCTCAGCAGGTATAGGCTTTATTATTCTATTTGGTGTGGCCACGATCGACGGGATTGTATTGATCGGTGTGATCCGAGACAATGTAGCGCATCGTATCCCTCTAAAAGAGGCCATAATTCAGGGTGTTAAAAGTAGAATTCGACCAGTCGTAATGATTGCTTTGATGGGTTCTTTTGGACTATTGCCTGCTGCTTTATCGACAGGTATGGGATCGGAAATACAGAAGCCATTGGCAATTATGATTGTTGGCGGGCTTATTATTTGCTTGATCCTCTCCTTCTCCATTATTCCGATAATCTTCTATTACGCACACCGTAAAGATTAAAAGATATTTATTTCCAGTTTTATTTTCGTCGAAAAGGCAGGCTTTAGGGCCTGTCTTTCTTTAAGTGCTTAAAGATTTTCTAATTCACTTGTTGCGTTTACATAAAACATTACGTTTCTTAGAAAAAACTATTATACCAATAACGAAAATATGAAGAAAAATCTACTAACCTTTTTAACCGTCGCCTTATGCGTAAGCGGCGTTTGCGCACAATCAACTTTGATGTACAGTAATGCGGAAAGCATGTCTTCCACGAAAAACGATAAGTCAGGATATTTAACTTTCCGGCAAGATCAGGAGGAGAGTAAAAGAAAACAAGGTGTGTTCTTTGAAATATTAGGTACCGGATTAACCTATTCATTCAATTACGATACCCGCTTTCAGAACAGACCTGATGGGCTTGGTGCTCGTGTTGGTGTAAGTTACTATGCAATAGATGGCGACAAGCTCTTTACCCTTCCTGTAGGTTTGAACTATTTGTTGGGTAAGAATGGACATTATTTCGAATTAGGTGCAGGTGCGACATTGATTTCCGGAGAAGAAGAAGATGGTGAAATCCTGTTCATCGATTCGGAAAGTAATACGACCGTTATGGGAAACTTGGTGTTTGGTTATAGGAAACAACCCTTAGATGGTGGCTTTCTATTTAGAGCGGGATTTGCACCAGTGATTACAAAGAAAGATTTTATCCCTTATTGGCCATACGTTAGCTTTGGTTACTCTTTCTAACATCATCCAGCAGTGTGCTTGAGGGAGGGTTTGATTAGGGAATTCTAGATATCAAAAAAGAAAGGCTGCCTTTTCGGGCAGCCTTTTCTATTGTTTCTATCCTCTTATGTTAAAAGCCTTTCGATTTCAAGTTTTTATCAACTAGTATTCCGTCAATCGCTTTTAGGTTAAATGTAACATTGCGTTTTGCCTTCAGCTTGATAACAAACAATTCATTGCTTCCTTTGGCGGTTTCCTTATTCCCCACATTTACAAAGGTTGGGTATAATGCCTTCAGTCCATTGGTATGAAGCCTGTCGTTGGTTAAGTTATCCATTTGCTTCAAGGCTAGATTATCAATCCCTAGATATTCATAATCCTGTGTACTATAGGGCAATGCAAAGCTTAATGCATTAACCCCATTTAGGTCTACCCCTTCTACTTTAATGGATACAACCTCATCCGCAGCGTAACGTGTTTTTGCTGTAGATAATTTAATGCTGCCCTTCAGATTCTCTTCTTTTTCCGGTTTTACTTTGCCATCTAATTGTGTAGCAACTACAGCGATATCATAAGCGTCGATTAAGCCATTCTTATTGACATCGCCATTGCTTACATAACCTTCAAAATCTGCGTCTCCTTGTCGCAGTCCGGTATAATTGATGTAAGAGGTATAATCATTTCTATTGATGAGTCGGTCATTGTTGATATCGCCAGGGATGTAGCTTTCTGTTCCGGGAACTTTGAAAACATAGAGTTCACGCCCTGATCCGAAATCACCAACCGCTTCAGACACGGAAATCTTGATAAAACGGGCGTTAGGTTGCTTATCAAAGACGAAAGTCTTTACCTCATCGTCGTATGCCCATGCAAAATCTCCTGCCTCTTCCCAATGCGATTGATCAGAACTATATGCGACTTTACCTTTCAGCAATACGCCATTTCCACGACCGGAGCGCGGTAGGTACTGAAACTTATCCAATTGATTGAAGGATTTTAAATCCATAACTATGTCAAATGGCACAGCCTCTTTTCCCCATTGCGTATGCCACATATTTCCTTCATCGTAATCAAATAACTTCGCTATTTCCTCACCAGCTTGGTTAGGAACAGTTGTAGTCCCTTCGATTCCCGGGATTCCATACAATAGCGGATTAGCCTTTGTCTTCGCTGCGAAGGTCGCCCAATCGGAAAAACCGTCCTTATTTGCGGCACGAATCTTAAACTGATAATCAGTTTCCGCTTTCAATCCTTCGAACAGTAGGGTCGTATCTTGGATCAGGCCATAATGTATGTTTTGGAAATCAATCTCGTAGTAATCTGCATTTGGAACTGCATTCCATGTCGGACTTAGGGTATAAGCTTTCGCATTGATATCTTTCACTTGCGCATTCGCAGGAACAGATAGTGCTCCGCTTTGCTTTAAATAACTGTTCTCGGTTTCATAGCGATATCCTGAAATAGCCAAAGCAAGCGCATTTTCTGTAATGTCTAAAGACTTCACTTTCACAATTAATTGTGGGTTCTTTATGATCTCAACCTTAGCGAAGTCAGAGCCTGGAGTAGCAAACTGATTTAAATTCGGACGAGCATCATAATAATAGCCGTAATCCATGGATTCTAATTTCTTCTGACTATCCACTTCTTGCAGCTTATACTTGCGACCATTGATCTTCAACACCAATTTCTTAGGCTTTTGAGTCAGGTTTACGCGAAGTTCGGTAGCTTGATTTTTCTGAAAGCCGTCAAATCCACCTGTTGTTTTTTCAATCTCTAACAGCACCTCTCCATTCTTCGAAGTGGCGGACTTGATCATGGTCTCTACCGACTTTCCACTGCGGTAAGCTTCCGTTGTGCCATCATCATCGTAAAGCTTGAAGCTAGTCGATGTATGAGGATAAAACTCAATGATACGAAGGCCTTTGTCTATTTCTGAAACATTGTTATTGGCTTGGACAACCGGTATGATAGCGCCGCGTTTGATGAAAACCGGCAGTTTCCAAAGTGGCGCTTTAAAATTGTTGATTACCTGATTTCCCGCGTATTCCTCGCCTGTAAAATAGTCTACCCACTGCCCTTCAGGTAAATAAATATGATTGCGGATGTCGTTTCCTAACGTATCTGCTTTTGTTGCCTGATAGATTGGAGCAACCAAAATAGAAGGCCCATATAGGTATTGATACTGTGTTGCGGTACTTAAGGTATAAGCGTTAGGCTCGTCCAAGAACATCGCCCGTATCATTGGCATTCCGGATACAGCCTCCTTCGCTATACTGTAGGTATAAGGCATCAACTGCGACTTCCACTTTAAATAATGACGATTAATAGAAGTGATTGGCTCGCCTAATGCATGTGGATACTTCTCATTGCTGCCCCAGCCATCCATGTTCAATTGCATTGGCGAGAAAGTCTTCCATTGGAAATCGCGGGTATTGACAATCTTGTTTTGCCCTCCAAAGATACCATCCACATCAGAACTGATATTGGGCTGTCCTGAAAGACCAGAACCAATATATGTAGGAATATGAAAGCGAATGTACTCCCATACTCCACCGGTTTGATCTCCTGACCAAATACCCGCATAGCGTTGCGTCCCTGCCCAACCATCTAATGAGATAATGAATGGACGTGCATCCTTCCCATAATACGGCATAATATGTCCCACGTCTGATACGCCATTAAGTCCGAAGGAATAGCCCGCACCTACCCATGCCACATCCGTCTTGAGCACTCTCACGCCAGCGTCGCGCACTTCTTTGACGATATCACGCTGCAATAAGGCGTCGATACTGTCTTTCGGACGTAAGTCAGATTGAGTCCAAAGACCAATCTCTACACCCTTTTCACGAGCATAGTCGCCCAAGCTTTTTAAATTCGCAATATTGCCATCTAAAGTTTTGGTCTGACCATAACCAGCGCCATAACCATCATTTGGCAATAACCAACCTAATGGCATATCATGATTCTTATAGCGGTCGATTACCGCTCTTGCTGAAAACTGGTAATTATTTAATTCTCCATTCAATGACTCTCGGATACCCGTCTTGTCCTTTTGGCTTTCCTTATATCGCTTCCCATCTTCAAAGAGAATTCCTTTTTCATCTTCTTTCCAGTAATCACGGTTGTAGGCATTAAGATGCCCCTGATAGAAACCGAACTTCGGTAACAGCACTGGATTTCCCGTAAGTTGATAGAAGTCATTAAGAAGCGATACAGCATCCGGGTCGACCATAAAGAAGGCATCGAAGTAGTCGGAGTCATGGGATAACATCACGGTACCTTTTTCTTTCGCTCCGAAATCATATCGCCCCTTCTTAAAGGTGTAGAACATAACAGCATATCCTTTATTGGACCAGTAGAAAGGCGTAGGCGAAGCCACACCACCGTCTGTCCATGAATTGGTGTTCTCAATTAAGATGGCCTTTCCCTTATGTGTAAATCGACCATTCTGAACACCTCCTCCGAAGAAATACTCATCCTCCTGCTCTTTCAGATTGATACTGCTCTTCTTATCTCCAAATTGAATAGCTGATAAACTCTGAAGCACCGTCTTTCCTGATTTCAAATCAGTGATTTGGAACAGCGTGTTACCTTTTGATATTTCAATACGAATTCTTTCGGATTCAATTAGGACCTTATCATTAGCATTCGAGAGCTTTAATCCCTTGACTGCCTTTCTAGGATTATCGACAAGTATCTTTGCCTCTGGCTTCGCTTGCGGGTCGCGAATGATTCCCCCATTAGGATCAAAAAATACACGAAAGATATTATCTCCATAGAAATCAAAGCTAATACGCTTTTGATTGGATAAAAGAAGATCAATTGTTGTAGGATTTATCTGCTCCGCAGATAAAATAGAGAGGCTATCCGTAGCACTTATAACAGATGCTGAAGCGGTTTGCATAGCCTTCGCTTTTGATGCCTGCGCGATGCACATCGCTATTGCGAGCGCCCAGAACATCTTATTGTTTTTGTAAGTCATATTTTTACGATATTTTACTTTTATGCAACTGTTATATCGTAAGTTTTAAAAAGGTGTCTAAAGGTAGAAAAATCTATTGTTCTCACCTATTTTGTGATAAAAAAAATACAGTAAAGAAAAAAGGTTTGGTTTTTGTACTGCATGTTATCGAAAAGAGACCGTCAATCAACTACTAGATAACCTATTATGGAACAAGGAGGGAAAGATGCGCCAAAACGATATAAAGCGTTCATCAGCTATAGTCATGGAAATAACCAAGGAGAAGGGAGAAAATGGGCAGATTGGTTACACCATGCTTTGGAGACTTACGAAATCCCCGACGACCTTATCGGGAAGAAGAATGCACAGGGACAAGAAATCCCGAGGCAAATCTACCCTGTCTTTCAAGATGAAAAAGAACTATCTGCAAGCTCAAACCTCAACAGCTCCTTAACCGAAGCGCTCGATCGCTCGGAATTCCTAATTTACTTAAGTTCTCCACGCTCTGCAAAGTCAAGCTATGTGCGGGACGAAATTCGCTATTTTAAAAAGACTGGAAAGTCCAAGCAGATTATTGCATTAATACTTTCCGGAGAACCAGAATATAGCGGCAAGGAAACAGATAATCAATGTTTCCCAGACGAACTACGCTATAATGTGGATGCGGATGGCAATATTCAAAAGGATCAGCCGGAAGAAGTACTCGCTGCAGATGTCCGGATACCTCATACGGATAAAGAAGGCTATACCTCCGCTGAAGCCTACCGACATCAGCTGCAGCAAGAAGGGAAATCTACGCATGAAATTAAGGTTGCGGTAGACGAATATAAGAAGCGCCTAGACCTCGCCCTCCTGAAAATTATCGCAGGCATCCTAGGTGTTCCGCTCGGCGAGCTGACCAAACGCGACCAAGCCTATCAACTGGAGAAGATCAAAAAGAAGAATAAAAATATACAGCGAATTGCAATCGCTATATCGGCTTTAGGCATTCTGGCTATAATCGCCGGTATAGTTGCGTGGAATCAGAAGAATGCAGCACTTCGAAATCTTGCTCGTTCGCTCTATGCGTCCGGCATCAACAAACTGACGGAAAGCGAATATGGAGACGGCGCTGCATACATCACGGAAGCAACACGCCGCGGCGACGAGAGTGCTAAGCTATTTGCGCACTCCATGCTTGCCATACAAGATGATCTCACTGTCATGCAAAACAGTATGTCTTCAAATGCCAGCTATTCACCAGACGGCCAATGGATAGCGACGTTCGCCAATGTAGGCGCGAATAATAGCGTGCTCCAGGTGTGGAATGCGATAGACAGAAAGATGGTAAAACAGCGGGCGGATATTAGCACACGCCAAGCTTCCAGACCACATTTCGACAATAAAAACCGAGTCTATACCGCTTTCGACGAGTATAAAATTATCAGATATAATATCGCAGACGACAAAGTCGAAGTTATCAGAGAGAATCCGGATAGTGTTTTCCTGATTATTCGTGCCGTTGCGCCCTCCGGGAAGTATCTCGTCTTTCAGCAATCGAATCAACTGGTCTTATTTGATGTAGCTAAGAAGGAGGAAAAAGCTTTAATGTCTATACCCACCGTTAATCCCAATGACGCCTATTTTGATCAGTCCGACCAAACATTAGTCGTTACGATGCTAAAAGATGATATGACCGAGCTACGTGTATTCGACCTTCATCGCGCTGAGCCTAAGCCTGTGTTTACAAAAATATTGGAATCCAGTATCAAGCGACCCATGTTCAGTGAGTCGGGCAAGCAGATTGCATTTGCAAACCAGCAAGGACTTCACTATGTCGATTACGAACAAAAGAAGCAATTTGAAATAAAACCTCCCGGACTTCCTTATTCTTTCGTAGGCATTAATAAGAACGGGACAATTAGTGCTGGAAACGACGATATTTTGGATCTGTTTAATGAAAATGGAGAAAGGATTAAATATACCAAGCTTTCCAAAAACTTGTTCTTCAGCACTAATTTAACCAAGATATTGGCGCAAGATCCAAATGATATGGATTACCATTCGCCGGATTGGACACAGGAAATTGTAAATGCTAATCCGCTGAGTTTCATTAAGAATATAAGGAACACCCCATTAAAACTAGCTCAATATTATGCAGACGATATTTTCCTAGCGGGAATTCCAGGTAAAAATGAAAACGATCTATATGTTTTGAATAGAAACAGTAACAGCATCGACTTATTAAATACGCAGACCGGCGAAACGAAAAAAGGATATTTCTCTATCAAGGATCAAATTAACTTCATCCATTTTCTTCCTGTCTCCAATATCTTTATCGCTAAGGATAAAAACGGGTTGACACATGCCTTTGATGCCAATACAGGAAAAGAAATTGGCAAAGCCTTTAATAGTCAGGTTAAAACCTATGTTTTCAATGCGGAACAAACGCAAGTGTTAGCCAGAACCGGAAATAACGGTTTCGGCATTTGGGATCTGCGAACAGGAAAACAACTCATCAGCTATGAAACGAAAGGTCCCCTTGGCGGATTCACCGCAAGTCCCGACCTGAAAACAATCTTAGCAGTAGATAAGAACTCCTGGAAGATTATCGATGTGAAGACGAAGAAAGTCCTTAAAGAAGAGAAAGGTACTTTGAATAGTGGCACCTTCAATAAGCAAGGTACAGCACTTGTCGTTGTGCGAAACGATGGGAAAGCGAGCGTCTTGAATACCAAGGATTATAAGACGATGTTCGAGATCCCGACCATCGAGTTTCCTTTCTTGGTCTTCAACAACAAAGGCAATGTAGTCGCTGTTTCGGAGGATGCCAACCATATGCGTCTGTGGAGTCTGGACACTAAAAAGTCCTTCGGGCAAAATATCATTATCAGCAAGTACTCCAAGTTCTTTCAATTCTCGGAGGATGATTCTAAGATCTTTGTACAGGACGATGCCGAGGGCTTTGGTTATGTAGCGAAGCTTGTGGATGCATCAAATGGCAATGTATTGACCATGCCTTTCATCAACAAGAAATTTGATTACATCCATATCCTTCCAGGCGAGAAAAAGATACTTACGGTCGAAGGCCTGATGGAAGGCAAAGCAATAAGCATATGGGAGATCCCGGGAAATGTGGAGACTTCCAAAGATCAGCTTGCTGAGGATTTAGAGAAGTTCTATGGAAAGAAATACGACGAAGAAACGGGCGCTATATTAGCATTTAATGATAACAAAAAGACATACAACACCTGGTATTTTCAGGACCCAGACGTCAGAACCCTTTCACCAAACTCGAAAGAAGGAATCGTTGAAATCATCAAGAAGCATTATCCGATAAAAACTGATGCTGACCTGCAGTTCCTTGCTGTTAATTATGCACAGCATCCCCTATCGCGAGCCATCCTCGCAGACTATTTCGGCGCGAAACCTGAGACCAAATACATCGGGCAACGAATGTATGAACTGACCACGATTCAGCTCCCAAAGATTAGGAACGAGAATTTGAAAAAAGAGGTACAACAGATACTGCAGACGGCAGCACAGAAACTTAAACAATAACACGCATGAAGCTCAACAGAAGGCAAAAAGGAATATTTGGAATCATATTTATCGTAGCATTGATCATACTCTCCTGGATAGGGCTCTCCAAGCTCTACCCTGAAAGCAATACCTTCCGATATCTCCCCGATCGAATCTACCGAATTATCAAGATCGTATTCGGAAGCGATCCTTCTGCAACTTCATTGGAAGAAGCAAACACTCCTTGGGAATTGATAGTCGCAAAAATATTCACCATCTTCATCCTCCTATTTGGTGCTTTTAAGATTATACAAAAGATTTTTAGCGAGCAATACACGCTCCTGATGGCTTCTTTCAAACAAAACCACCTCATTAGCATCGGTATCTCAAAAAAGGGGCGTCAGCTACTCCAAAGTCTTAAAGAGGATAAAAATCAGCAAGGAATTGCAATAGAGAAGGAAACGGAACATGCCAATATTTCTGCTGTAAAAAAACAGGGCCATAAAGTCATCATCGGTAATGCGGAGGACGAAAACACTCTATTGGAAGCCGGTATCAAACGGGCTTCAGACCTTGTCGTATTTTTAGATAATGAACAAACGGTTATTGAAATTGTAGAATCGGTGCAGCAAATCTACAAGAAATGCAATAGCGATAATGCCCTCCGCTGTTATGTGCACTTAAAAAATCCCCGACTAATCGACTTAGTGAAAAACGCAGATCTACAATTCGCGAATAACAGTGTAGACCTGCATTTCTTTAACATCCATAAGATGGTCGCTCGGCAGTTCTTTACGAAGCTTGTCCAAGATTTGGAAGCCGCAGACTCTAAAGATCTGGAGAAAATCGTTTTCATTGGTTTTGGAGATTTTGCGAAAGCTATACTGTTGCAGGCGCTTCGGATTATGCATCTACACCCGAATAAGGAACCGATCATCGCCATATATACGGAAGCTGCCAACAGAGCACAGACCCAGTTTCAGGAAAGATATCCCATGGCCCATAAAATTGGAAAAATTAGCTTCCATGAGTTCGAAGGATCTTTCACAGCTATTCTAGATGAACAAAACTTAGTGGAATTAAATAAGCGCGCAATCGTGATCAATGCTTTCGATCATGATGAAATAAACTTAAATAACGCGTTAGAACTGCTACAAAAAAGCAGGCAATCTGACTTTGCTATTTATACGCTCAACGCTGAAGGCAGAGGATTAAGAGCATTGATGGAAGGCAGCAACGAGAACCAGAGGATTCACTTCTTTGGTGGCATCGAGGAAAGCTGTAGCATAGAGTTTATCACCGGTGAGAAACAAGACAAAATAGCGCAGGCAATACACGACGACTATCAGAAACTTACCTCCGGTGAAGCGTCGGAGAGCAGTCGATACACCTCCGATTGGCATACGCTTTCTGAGGATGCAAAAGATGCAAATAGAACACAGGCCGACCATATACCCTTTAAACTTTTGCTAACGGGAAAACCCTTGAATGCTACGAATCCTAAGGACTTGCAATTTACGCCTGAACAAGTCGAATACCTTGCTATTATTGAGCATAAACGCTGGATGGCGCACCGTTATCTTCACGGATGGGATTTCGGGACAACTAGAAATGATGACCTTAAACTGCATCCTTCCTTAGTACCCTGGGAGCAGATATCCGAAGCAGAGAAACAAAAAGATAGGGATACTATATTGAGAATTCATAAACTGATCATTTAAGAAGTTATATTAAATACAATGGAGGAGAAAAAAAGAGTTCCCTACAATCTTCTTTTCACTTTTCTATTCAGAACAGCATTTAGAGTGGATTGGTCGGTTAAGCCAACATAAGGATTGGTTAAAACTAATCTTTCCTTAAGTTTTTTTGGCAAATCATTTAGAGATTTATCATCATCAATAATAATCACATCTTGTTCCGAAACTTTGTTTGCCGTTATCCATTCGAAAATCTCAGTCCTTCTGCTTATTCGATCATGTAAATCAACGGCATCTTGCACCTTTGCTTGACGTCTCGAGAAATCTAGGATACTTAAAAACCTGAAATTTAAGCCACGTCGAACGAATATCTTTCTCCATTCTGCAACACTATACTTAAATCGATGGGAACTAGAAAGTACGATTTGATCTTTTGTAAAATAGATTGTCGACTGAAGAATTTGCACTGCAACGGCGTTGAACTTATAAAAACCGTCGGTATCAAGTTCAATGGGTCTCTGCGGATTTGCATGAACCATTACTCCGTCAATGTCTAGCAAAACAATCATAATGCATTTCGTCTATAACTTTCAAGCCAAGTTCCATCTGTAATAAATAACCTGTTATATGAATAGCTATCCCAATCATCATCATAGTCTATTTTCAACGCACTAAATGATAATGGAATATCACTATCTGAACAGGTCCATGCGGTGACTCCGAATTCTACGCCTGCTAAAAGGTACGCAATATAACGGTGATTACCATCTACCAGCAAACAGTTCTTTGCGCTAACTTTAATATCCCCAAAATAGTATCCAGCGAGGCAGCGATAATATATTCTTCTTACTATGGCAAAACAAAGACATTTATGAGCTGTCTTGAATGCAAAAGAATGGTTATTCATAAAATTACTAAAATACTCGCGACTTAGTTCCAATTTACTCCTATTATCAGGATAGAAAGATAGGCTATCCGAAGTCTAATACATCACTTATTGCATGAACAAGCTATTAACAATTTGTAAAGACCGAAGTATTATCGTCATATTCTCCAACATCCCTATCTTTGTGAATACGCAATAAGAAATGATAGACAAAGGAAATCACGATACCGTAAAAACAGTTCTAAGCATAGCCGGATTTGATAGTATCGGTGGGGCTGGCTTACAGGCCGACAGCAAGACAATCTCGGCGCTAGGCTGCTATGCGATGAATGTAATTACAGCCTTGCCTATACAGAACACGTTAGGCGTTCGCTCCGTCTATCCTATTCCTGATCAAGCAGTGGAAGACCAGCTGAACTGTATTTTCGACGACATCTATCCCGATAGCGTCAAAATCGGAATGCTGCCAAATCCGAAACAGGTCGAAATTGTCGCTCGCGTCTTAGAAGATTATAATGGAAACATTGTTATTGATCCAGTCATGGTTTCTACCTCCGGGCATAGTCTCGTCGATCAGGAAACCATAACGCTGTCTACCGAACTTCTCTATCCGATGGCTACCCTCTTCACGCCTAACCTTGATGAAGCAAGTATGTTGATCGGATGCAAAGTGTCCAATGTCGAGGAAATGAACCAGGCTATCGATAAGCTTATCAATATGGGGATGCCGGCCGTGCTACTTAAGGGCGGACATTTGGATAGCGAAAAACTAAGCAGCGTATTAAAGATAAGAGGGAAAAAGCCCGAAATATTTGAGTCCGAAAGGATCACTAGCAAAAATACGCGCGGAACAGGATGTACCCTATCCTCGGCTATCGCATCTTACCTCGCACTAGGCGACCCCTTGCCTATTGCCTGCAAGAAAGCGTTGGACTATGTACATCAAAGCATATTAGCGGCAAAAGGCATTTCCCTGGGCAAAGGAAACGGCCCGCTTAATCATTTTTTTACGAGATGACGCAGCAAGGCACAAATAGATCGTTGTTACGCAATAAGCAGGGCTATCTGATTTGAGGAAGGTTATTGGGATTCGATAAAGGCAAGCTACTAAGGTAAGAAATAGTTTATTAAAATCACAAGACTACAATCATTTTAAAATGTAATGAAGGTCGTGGTATTTCATGCATATTCATTAGATATTTGACTATTCGCTAATGCAGCGATAGACAAATAAAAAAGTTTATGAAACAGAGAGTTCCAGTATCGCAAATCATGAGTAAAGAGTTGATTACTCTAACACAAAAAGACAGCCTTTACGACGCTGAAAATCTATTCAAAAAACATAATATTCGTCACTTACCAGTAGTAGAAAACAAGAAATTAGTAGGCGTAGTTAGTTACTCCGACTTGTTAAAGATAAGCTACGTGGATGTTACTGAAGAAGACGATATCGAATCCGTAGTATACGATACGTATACCGTTACGCAACTTATGGCGAAAACGCCCGTAAGCATATTGCCGAGCAGCACGGTTAAAGAAGCTGCAGAAATACTATCCAAGCATTCCTTTCATTCAATTCCAGTCGTTGAAAACGAAGAACTAGTAGGTATAGTCACGACAACTGACCTACTCAACTATTTCATCGACCAATACTAAAGTTCTTCATTATCTTTTTGTAAGCCTACTTTTCCAGCAAGTAGGCTTACTTTTTTACGCCTTTCGATTAACTAAATAAATAATATATTTCCATTGGTCTGGTTTTTGGTTAACTTTAATCAACAAAATCGTTAAGATATGAAGAAATTATTATCACTATCCTTATGTATTGGCGCACTAAGCTTCGCTGCATGTGAATCGAATGCAAATAAGCAAGGTGCCGGAGCCGATACGACTGCAATGTCAGAAAACACAAGTACTGAAACCGTAGATAATGCGCATAATTCACAAAACTCCGTCGATTGGGCCGGTACATATAAAGGCGTCATCCCTTGTGCCGACTGTCCAGGAATCGAAACAACAGTTGTGTTGAATAATGACTTAACGTTTAAATACACTGGCCTCTATCAAGAAAGCAACACGAAGATTGAAGACGCTGGTAAATTCATGTGGCATGATAACGGCAGTGTGGTACATTTGATGGGCAAGGAAGTCAACATGAAACTGAAAGTTGGAGAGAATCAGCTTTTCTCTTTAGATCAGGATGGAAAGCCAATTGACGGCCCGTTAAAAGACCATTATATCTTGAAAAAAGAGCTTTAATCAGCATAAAAAAAGGGGAAATTTTATTTCCCCTTTAATATTCCTTTACAAATCTCAGCAACTAGCCCCGGACCTTCATAGATAAAGCCCGTATATATTTGAATTAAGCTAGCACCTGCATTCAATTTTTCTATAGCATCTGCTGCCGAATGAATCCCTCCGACCCCTATAATCGGGAATGCTTTATTTGATTTATCCGACAAATACTTGATGACTTCTGTAGAGCGTTTTGTCAAGGGTTTCCCGGATACCCCTCCCGCTTCTTTCACCAAGTTAGGATCACTATGTAGTCCTTCACGAGAAATCGTCGTATTTGTAGCGATTACTCCCGCGATCTTCGTGTCCTGAACAATCTCAACAATATCACCTAATTGCGAATCTGTCAAGTCTGGAGCAATCTTTAATAAGATCGGTTTAGGACTCGCTTTCGTATGATTTAACTCCTGAAGCGTATTTAAAATTTTCTTCAACGGCTCTTTCTCCTGTAAATCGCGTAAGCCCGGCGTATTTGGCGAACTTACATTCACCACAAAATAATCAACATAATCAAACAAGGAATTGAAGCAATAGATATAATCATTCACGGCCTCCTCATTCGGCGTTACTTTATTCTTACCGATGTTTCCTCCAATGATTACTCCGTTTTTCTCCTTGAGGTGCTTTAAACGTCCTGCCGCCACATCGGCGCCTTGATTGTTAAAGCCCATACGGTTGATCAACGCCTCATCATTCAGTAAGCGAAACATCCGCGGCTTATCATTTCCAGGTTGCGGTTTCGGCGTTACGGTTCCAATTTCAATAAATCCAAACCCCAGCTTTGACATCTGCTCAATATAATCCGCATTCTTGTCAAATCCCGCTGCCAATCCCACCGGATTCTTGAACGTTAAACCAAAAACTGTCGTTTGTAATCTCGGGTCTTCAACCGTATATAACGATTTTAAAAGCGCGTCAGATCCCCAGATTTTAGTGAAAAATTTCAGTCCTGAAGTCACGTTATGGTGTGCTTGCTCAGGGTTCATCTGAAAAAATAGTGGTTTAACTAATTTGTACATACCGCAAAGGTAGCCAAAGAAGCAGAAATAATCATTACTTTTGCGTCGAAATGATATCAATAAATAATTTAACTTTTGAAATTGGCGCTCGCGCATTGTACGATGAGGCGAACTGGCATATCAAGCCGGGAGATAAGGTCGGATTGATCGGTGCAAACGGTACAGGAAAATCCACTTTGCTAAAAATCATCGTGGGAGAATATAGCCCTACAGGCGGCAGCATTTCGATGGCAAAGGACCTGAAGATTGGCTATTTAAATCAGGACCTCCTATCCTACCACTCGGATAAAAGCATCCTGCACGTGGCTATGGAGGCTTTCGAACGCCAAAACCAATTGCATAGTGAAATCGAAGTTCTACTTAAGAAATTAGAGACCGACTACTCCGACGAGATCCTAAATAAACTAAGCGATAAGCAGATGGAATTTGAAGCCCTTGACGGCTACAGCATCGAATTCCGTGCACATGAAATCCTAGCCGGTCTAGGTTTTTCTGAAGAAGAACAACAGCGCCCACTAGCGACATTCTCCGGAGGATGGCGTATGCGTGTGATGCTGGCGCGAATCTTATTGCAAACACCAGATATCCTCTTGCTCGATGAGCCTACCAACCACTTAGACTTACCCTCTATCAAATGGTTGGAAAACTATCTGCAGGCCTTCGAAGGTGCTATAGTCATTGTATCGCACGACCGTTATTTCCTCGATAGAATCATCAATAAAACGGTTGAATCTCGTAAAGGAAAGCTAACATTATATGCTGGAAATTACTCCTTCTATTTAGAAGAGAAGTCCCTACGTGAGGAAATACAGGGTAATCAATTCAAGAACCAACAAGCGAAGATTAAGCAGGAAGAAAAGCTAATAGAACGCTTCCGTGCGAAAGCCAGTAAGGCCAAGATGGTGCAATCAAGAATCAAAGCCTTAGACCGTATGGAAAAGGTTGATGATATCGATGATGATAACCCGGAAGTAAACTTCAGCTTTAAGTTTTCTAAACCTTCGGGCCGTCATGTCGTTACGATCGAACAGATCTCGAAATCGTATCCTAATCTTCAGATTTTAGAAAAGACAGACGGATTGATCGAGAAGGGTGATAAAATAGCTTTAATCGGAGCAAACGGTAAAGGTAAATCGACCTTATTGCGTATTGTCGCTGATGCCGACAATGAGTATACCGGTACGAGCACAAAAGGTCATAATGTTTCGCAAACATTCTTCGCGCAGCACCAACTGGAGGCCTTACACCTCGAAAATTCTATACTGCAGGAACTCGTTGCCTTCGCCCCTAAACATACGGAAACAGAGCTTCGCTCTATTCTTGGATGCTTCCTTTTTACGGGCGACGATGTATTTAAGAAAATCAAGGTATTATCCGGGGGCGAGAAGTCCAGAGTAGCATTAGCAAAAGCATTGACAGCAGATGCTAACTTCCTTGTACTCGATGAGCCTACCAACCACTTGGATATGGCATCGGTAAATATCCTGATCCAAGCTTTACAGCAATACGAGGGAACATTTATCGTCGTATCTCACGACCGTTATTTCCTGGATAATGTCGCCAACAAGATTTGGTATATCGAAGACAAAAAAATCAAAGAATATCCAGGCACCTATCAGGAGTATGAGATATGGAATGCTAAACGCGTCGTAAAACCAGAAGAGAAACAACCTAAAAAGGTCAAAGAAGAGCCTAAAAAGGTAAAACCGGTACTTACCGACGATCTGCAGAAAACCTTGCAAAAGAAAAACAAAGAGCTTGCAGCTTTGGAACAAAAGATTGCCGACCAGGAAATTGCTGTCAAAAATCTGGAAGCCGAACTCGCTAAAGAAGAAATCTATTCTGACGCAGTCAAACTACAGGAAACAACCAGAAACTACAACTCCGAAAAAGCAAGATACGACCAATTCCAAAACGATTGGGAAAAACTAGCCGAAGAGATAATGGAATTGGAAGGGTAAAATTAGATATTAGAAGTTAGATGTCAGATGTTAGATGTAAGATATTAGACTTTTGATTTAAGAGCCTGCAGCAATGCAGGCTTTTTTTGTGCCTGAAGAAATATTTAGTAAGGAAGGTTTGTGTGAAGCGTTGGTTTAGAAAGGGTGTCTTGAACCAAGAAAGGAAGGATGTAAGGATTGGCAGGATCGGGTCTAATGTCTCAAATCTACTGTCTAACATCTAATCTGAAAGGAAGGGTGTAAGGATTGGCAGGATCGGGTTCTAATGTCTCAAATCTACTGTCTAACATCTAATCTGAAAGGAAGGATGTAAGGATTTGCAGGATCTTGCGAGCTGATTAACGGAAGAGCATCTAGACCACAACCAGTCATTAAGTAATCACAGGCTATTAAGAACCCTATCATACCCCTTTCCAGGCGGCTATGATAGGCTTATAGATTGGGTTTGATTTGGATTTGAATGGGGTTAGTATGGGGTTTATATTGGGTTTGTATCGCGTTTGAAAGGGCTTTGAGTGGATGAAGGTTTGTTGAATTGTCGTTGTAACCTTGTAAAATTTGTCTTGAACCAGGAAAGAAAGGATTTAAGGATTGACAGGATCGGGTCTAATGTCTTAAATCTGCTGTCTAACATCTAATCTGAAAGGAAGGATTTAAGGATTGACAGGATCGGGTCTAATGTCTCAAATCTGCTGTCTAACATCTAATCTGAAAGGAAGGATGTAAGGATTGACAGGATCGGATCTAATGTCTCAAATCTGCTGTCTAGCATCTAATCTGAAAGGAAGGATGTAAGAATTGACAGGATCGGGTCTAATGTCTAAAATCTACTGGCTAACATCTAATCTGAAAGGAAGATTTAAGGATTGACAGGATCTGACGCCATAGGTCTTAATACTAACTACTAAATACTAACTACTATTATCTGTTGGACTTATTTTTGCTGTAGAAATATTAGACGTTCCTTTTTTGCGAAATAGAAATGTCTAAAATCTTATGTCTATTATCTAAAATCTAACATGGAATATTTGCTCTCCTTATTTGTTGGCGTTGGCCTAGCGGCTGCAACGGGATTTCGTGTTTTTCTCCCAATTTTCTTTTTGAGCTTAGGAACCTATATGGGATGGATTCCGGCGAATGATAGCTTCGCATGGATTGGAACCTTGCCCGCGGTAATTGGTGCCGGGACAGCGACTTTGATAGAAATTCTTGCTTATTATATTCCTTTTGTCGACAATCTTCTGGATACCATATCGGTACCTCTGGCAACCGTTGCGGGTTCGATATTGTTTGCTTCGCAATTTACGGAGGTAAACGACTGGACGCAATGGTCTTTAGCATTAATTGCTGGCGGTGGAACAGCGGCAACAATCAGCTCCGCCTTGGCAGGAACCCGAGCTGCGTCCAGCGGAACGACCGGAGGGATAGGAAACCCTGTAATATCAACTGTGGAAACTGTCGGATCGACGATAATGAGTATTCTGGCAGTCTTTCTACCGATTCTAGCGATTATTCTCGTTGTCGTATTTTTCTATTTAATTATCAAATACGGAAAGAAACTTTGGAGCAAAGTAAAAGGGAATGTTTCAAGAAATAGTATTTAGTAGTTAGTACTTAGTAGTTAGACCTATGACGTCAGATCCTGTATATCCTCGCATCCTTCCTTTCTTGGTTCAAAACAAAAAACTGCATTTCTGCAGTTCTAATGTCGAACATCTTATATCTAACGTCTAATCTCTAATTAAGCCTATTCACCTTAAAACTTTCCTTCTCTCCATTAATCTT
Source organism: Sphingobacterium sp. BN32 (assembly GCF_030503615.1). Lineage (NCBI taxonomy): Bacteria > Pseudomonadati > Bacteroidota > Sphingobacteriia > Sphingobacteriales > Sphingobacteriaceae > Sphingobacterium > Sphingobacterium sp. BN32. The sequence goes on along the minus strand of NZ_CP129963.1, from coordinate 1,458,764 downwards.
AACCGGTTGATATTGTACCCAGCAGTAGGAAAGGAAGGGCATCAACACAAAAAACAGCAGACCCGTCCAAAAGCCGATGATATTTCCGATAATTAGGCTTAAGAGGAACACTAAGATTGGATAGCCGAAGAGCAGCACGCCGAACATCAAGGAGTCGTAGAAAATAGTTCCGGATGTTTTCTTTTCAATCTGTTGCTTGACCAATTTATATAACCAGTTATGCGTATAGTATCCGGCCTTTGCCGGAAACTTCATCCATTCTTTCGACTTCAGGTAATCGATGCTCGGTTCTACAGGACCTGATGGCATAGAACTTTCCATCTCCTCGCGCATGAGCTGCAGAATACGTGTGGTATCTACCTCTCCATCGTTGATGTAGTCGGTACTGTCGATAGGTCTCATCGCTTCCAAGGATACAGACTTGGGAATATAATCAAAAGAGCTATAACCAACGACAAAAGGTTGGATCTGAACAGGGATATCCATGCTTATCGCACGCTTGATCAGTGAGGTAAAACCAGTAGGCATAAAGGGGCGCAACAAATGCGAGTTGCGAGAAACACCTTCGGGAAAGATGACGATATTCTCGGCAGATTTTAACCATTTAGCACATTCATCATAGGTAAAAGCATTCATCACCTCAAAATCAGGATCGTCCGATTTCTTGTAGATGGGAATCATAAATAATGTTCGCAAGGTCCAGTTTGCCCACTCCTTCTTAAAGATATCTCCACGCACCAAAAAACGCGTTTCCTTAGGGCTGTTTACTGCTAAGACTAACGCGTCGAAAAAGGAATTTGGATGATTGGAAACAACGATTGTTGGATGTTGAAGGCTAGCAATTGCCATATTCTTCAGCTGCCAATCTGTTACATACCAATTTAATCCGAATTTCACAAAGGATCTAAGAAGCGGGTAAAACATATATTCTTTCTTGTGCTAAATTTCTTAATCGGTAAATTTAACACAAAAAACTTGCCTGAAATTGGTTTTATCAATCTTCTTTCAATGATTCTGTTATTTTGTGGATGTTCAAGCTATTCGCCATAGCGCTGAAAATCTTGTGGTAGGTACCGTGTTTGTCGAAGAGCTCCTCATGTGTTCCATCTTCCACGACCCTGCCTTTCTCCATCACGATGATATGTTCCGAGTCGATAATCTGTGAAATACTATGGGATACGATGATGACCGTGCGGCCCACTTTTATGGCGTCTAAGCTGTTTTTAATCTGTTCGGTAGCAATGGCATCCAAATTAGCAGTTGGCTCGTCTAAGAAGATAATTGGCGGATTCTTCAAAAACATACGGGCAATAGCAATACGTTGTTGCTGACCACCGGACAACAGATGCGCTTCCGATTCATATCCATTCGCGAGCTCCATAATTTGCTCATGTATATAAGCTTTCTTCGCCGCTTCGATCACATCTTCCAAGCTTGCCTCAGTCTTTCCGTAACGGATATTATCGGCGATGCTACCTTTAAAAATGTGGTTCCGCTGCAATACCAATCCTACATTCTCGCGGAGAAAGTCAGTATCATATTCTCTTAAGTCTACGCCATCCAATAAGATTTGCCCGCTATCCGGTTCGTAAAACTTATCCAACAAGTTGATGATCGTACTTTTACCTGCACCGGATAATCCGACTAAGGCGGTATTTTGATTTGGGCAGATGGTCATACTTACATCCGTAATCGCCTGATGACCGTTAGGATAAGTGAAATTGATGTTCTTAATTTCAATCAAGCCCTTGATAGCGTTTGGTTTGTAGTTTCCGCTTGGCTCCTTCTGCCCTTCGTCTTCTAGGATCTCAAAGAAGCTCTCGGAATAGATCAACGCATCATTGACCTCATCGTAAATGCGGTGTAATTGGCGTATGGGTGCCGAAACATTGTTGAACAACATGATATGGAACATAATCGCCCCAATCGACATTTGCTCGTTCAATACGAAATAGGCCGTCAGGATAATCACGATTACAACGCCGATCTGTTCTATGAAACTTTTGATGCTGTCAAAGATGAAGCTGGTCTTGCGCGTCGCCATCTGATTCTCCGTCATCTCATATTGAATATCTTTATGTCGAGCGGCCTCCAGGTCCTCCCGAACGAATGACTTGATGACGGTTATGGAATCGATTAAATTGATAATCTGGTTATTCTTGTTTTCTCTATACTTACGCATGTTCCTACGAAATCCCGATAGTCTTTGAGCCTGCATTTGCGATACGTAGAAATAAATCGGGATGATGATCAACCCAACCAAACCAACATAGAAATTGGCAATAAACATACAGACCAAAGCGATAATAGCATTGGCAAATAGCGGGAGGATATCGATAAAGAAGTTCTGCACTAAACGCGTCAGGGAGCTGATACCGGCGTCGATACGAGTCTGCAGCTTTCCGGACTCATTGATGCTCGAGGTGTAGAACGCCATCTTATAGGTCAGTATCTTATCGACAATTGCCTGCGAGAAATCGCGTGCGATCATGATCCGTAGTTTTTCTCCGTAGAATTTCTGACCGAACTGAACGATGGAGTAGATAATTTCTTTACCTAATAATACTGCCGAGATAATGCCGAGCAAATGTAATCCCATCCGCAACGGTGTTTTATTTACGAGCAGTTCAGATATGGAGTCAACGGTGTACTTTAGTATGAACGCATTTACCTGTGCGGCAAATGATCCGATAACCGTTAAAACCAGCGTATAAAAAATTAGATTTTTATAGGGTTTGGTAAAAGGTGTAATTTTCTTAAATAACTGAGATATGGTCATATGGACTAAACTTCTTTTTCATTGAAAAGTTTAGTCAAGTTACCAATATTCTCAAGAAATTTGAAGTTTAGTACTTATGCGGGTAAGTGGAAATAAATTCGAAATGATAGTCTTTATGTTTTTTCAAACTGTCTATCAGACCACTGAGCAAAGCTTGTCCCTTTTTGTTCTGAAACATATCATCGTGCATCAACAAGACAATATTATTCGGTTTTAAAGTCGACTTATTGCCCAACATTGTTCGGATACGTGTGTAGATCTCATTTACCGATTGCACAGGGTTTCCTGACAATCCATGTATTTTCCATTCTACGTCCCAGCCATAAATGCGGTAGCCGTTTGCTCCGAGCAAATCAGCAGTTTGGCTGCCACTCGTTAGGTCTACACGACGAACATCGTCGAATAACCAGATATTACGGCCTGGCATACGAACAATCTTATGTGTCAATCCTAATGCTTCCTCACAACGCTCGAAATCGGCAACTGCGAGTTCAGGATTGCTATAGAAGGCATGGAATCTATTATTAGCATGGGTATAACTGTGGTTATAGCATTCAACCAAAGGGTTTTTTGAATAGCGCTCGAAGTCATTTTTCAAACGTTTGCTCATATTCGCATGCTTTGCCACCAAGAAAGCGCTTAGCTTGGTATGTTTGGCTGTCGCGATTGAATCAATCGCTCGAGAGCCGATCAACGGGCCGTCGTCAAACGTAAGATAAATATGCTTATCCTTCTTGTTAAGTTCGCGATAAATAGAATCACGAAGATTACGCTTTGCCTGCTTGGGATCTATCTTATTTAAAGAATCCACCGGCGGGAACAAGATTAAATTGCGGTTCAATGAATCCAGTTTATCCATTAAGTATAGCGTGTCCTGCTGACCAGCTTCCTCCATTTCTGTTTTTTGGTCAGGATGTTCCCCGGCGTTCGCCGTTGTAGTCGATCCTACAATTTGATTACATGAGTAAAGAGCTCCAAGAAATAGGGAGATGGAAAAGGTAATGAGCAATTTCTTTTTCAACATGGCTTCGCGATGCGCAATTAAAATTTTTACAAAAGTAACGAATAATTAACTATTTATAAAGGGTTACAAAAAAGGGAGCTTTCTGTTAAGCTCCCTTTTTTCTTTATATTTTTTCTACCACATACCTCTTACGTTTCTATAATCTCTATCTCTTCTAGACTCTCTTTGTTTGTGGTATTTTGCATGTCTTTTTTCTGCCTTACGGTATTCTTTGTGCGCTTTCTTGTAGCTCTTGCCGTGGTGCTTATGTCCTCTACCGTAGTCGCGGATCGACACTTGACTATAGTTTCTTGAATAGCCATGGTAATTGCTGCGATGGCGACGGTGATTTCTCCACGGGTTAGAATCGTTTAAGACTACTTTATAGGTTCTATGCAAGTCATAACGTCCATAACGACTTGGTAAACTGCGATGCGATACCCAGCGTCCGCCATCATAGTAAGTGTAATGGCGGCTGGAAACATTATAATAAACGTCCATTTCCGGCATGTAATAATACCTTGCGTAATCATATCCTCCCGGACCCCAAAGAGGTTGAGAACCAATATTAATACTAACATTTACTTGAGCGTTAGCTGGCTTTGCGAAAGCAAAAGCACTTAGAAAGACAACAACGTAGAATAACTTTTTCATATTAACCTCCTTATTTAGGGTTCGTTTTTTAATGTAATTTTGCTGGTATGACATCAAAACCATGCCGAAAGATTAATTGAAAAATGTTAAAATTTGTAAATATCAAGCTACTCTATTCATTTTAAGTAATTTAAAGTTCATATTAAAGTCACGCTAATTTAAAATTACGAGCATTTTGAGCAGATCTAATTTATCCTGAACGATACTCCCGAATATGCTCTCCTTTTATTATCTTTGCGTGAATTTTTAAGAAAATCAATATGGCATTACAATGTGGTATCGTTGGCCTTCCGAACGTAGGCAAATCAACCCTTTTTAACTGTTTATCGAATGCAAAGGCGCAGGCAGCAAACTTTCCTTTCTGTACTATCGAGCCTAACGTAGGTGTAATCACTGTTCCAGACGAACGTTTGAATAAATTAGCTGAGTTAGTAAATCCACAACGTATCGTTCCAAATAACATAGAAATCGTAGATATTGCCGGTCTTGTCAAAGGCGCATCGAAAGGTGAAGGCTTGGGTAACCAATTCCTTGGTAATATTCGTACAACGAATGCGATTATCCACGTACTAAGATGTTTTGATGATGGCAATGTCGTACACGTCGATGGCTCTGTTGACCCTATTCGCGACAAAGAAATTATTGATACTGAGCTTCAATTGAAGGACTTGGATACCGTTGTAAAACGTATTCAAAAGGTAGAGAAGATGGCGAAGACCGGCGGTGACAAAGACGCTAAGAAAACCTTCGAAATTCTTTCTGTTGTAAAAGAGCATTTGGAAGCTGGTAAATCGGCAAGAACAGCGCCTATTTCAGAAGAAGATGCTGAATTCATAGCCGACCTTACCTTGTTAACTGTAAAACCTGTTCTTTATGTATGTAACGTAGATGAAGCTTCAGTAAACACCGGTAATGCATATGTTGAGCGTGTAAAAGAAGCAGTTAAGGATGAGAATGCTGAGGTATTAGTCATCTCCGCGCAAATTGAATCCGAGATTGCACAACTCGAGGATTACGAAGAACGCAAGATGTTTCTAGACGATCTAGGTTTAGAAGAGTCTGGTGTAAACAAATTAATTCGTGCGGCATACTCACTTCTGGATCTTGCTACTTATTTTACGGCAGGAGTACAAGAAGTTCGCGCTTGGACAATTGAGAAAGGCTATACGGCACCACAAGCAGCAGGTGTCATCCATACAGACTTCGAAAAAGGATTTATCCGTGCCGAAGTTATCAAATACGAAGACTTTATTAAATACGGTTCAGAAGCGGCGGTGAAGGAAGCTGGAAAGCTTTCTGTCGAAGGAAAAACATATATCGTTGAAGACGGTGATATTATGCACTTCCGTTTTAATGTATAAGAAATACGAATCAAGGGAAAGGGGGTAATTTACCCCCTTTTTTATTTCCTTAGCCTTTCCTACTCCAAAGGTTCAGCGTGTAATTACGCCACTGGCTATTCCCGACTTAACATTTTTTGTCCAAGTTGAACCATGAAACCTTGTTTAAAAGAACATAGCGTAAAGGTTTGTGTTCTAACTTATTGTTAAAAAACAGACTTCCTCAGAAAAAATGACTAAAACTATTTATAGCCTACAAGGTTTTTAATATATTAGGTATACAAACACTTAAGATTATGAGCGCAACAAAATTTAACAGAATATTATTAGCAGTTGATGAGAGCCCCTGTTCGGAGCGCGCCGTCAATTATGCAAAAGGAATAGTAGCCGACCTAAAACCATCATTGGCTTTAGTAACGGTAGTCCCTCCTACATCCCCAACAAGTTATGGCGTTGATCCTTTATTAGGTCAGCAACCGATCATTGTTCCGGAGGTATCTGAAATTCAGCAGCAATCTGCACAAAACTTTCTAGACAGCCTGGCAACAGAATTCACTGCTGCATCGGAAACTTTTACATTTAATCGTATCGGAGATGTTCGTGACGAAGTTTTACAAGTAGCTAAGGAATGGACCGCAGATTTAATTATCGTCGGTACAAATGGACGGACTGGCTTCGATCATTTTCTATCCGGATCGGTATCAGAAGCAATTATCCGCAAAGCAACTTGTCCGGTATTAGTGATTCCTTTGAATTGCGATTAAGGTTTAATGAACTTAGCCGTAAACATGGAATCGGCCTTACGATCATATCCTAATATGGACGTCATGCTTTCCAGTTTAAGGTTAAGTTCATTTTCTATATAAGAAACGACCTCCTCATTCTCCTCTTTATACACCGAACAGGTGATATAAATCAAGCTCTTTCCCGACTTTAAATATGGCACAGCATGCTTCACAATGCGTTTCTGCAAGTTTGCAAACTTTTCGAGCTCTTCCATACAGAATTTTGAAAGCATTTCCGGTGTTCTACCCCAGGTACCTGAACCCGAACAAGGCGCATCAATAATAAGCCCGTCGAATCGCTCATTGGCCATGATATGATCGACCGGATTATATAAGTCTAATATCTTTTTGCGATAAGGCTTCTTAATTCCGGCGATATCGAATCGTTCATCTAGGTTTCTGAGAATACTCGAGCGAACATCCGAAACCAGAAGGTTGATATGTGGAAACTTATCCAACAATAACAAGGATTTACCGCCGGAGGCCGCACATGCGTCCCACCAGGTTTCATTGGCTTTAGTTTGAATGGCATTCAAGCTCTGTTGCGATGAATAATCCTGCACCTCAAATAAACCTTGTATTTTCTTGAGCGCTTGCAAATTAATACCGTTGCTCAAAGCCAGAGTCTGCGGACCAGCCTCAACAAAAGCGATTCCTTGTTGCTCCAGCTCCAGTTTTACAGTAGCTTCGCTGCCACGCTTCAGGCGGATGAAAAGATCAGGTTGCACAAAGTGAGAACTGATAAACTCTTCTTTAACGATGCCGGGAGATAAATGATCTGCTAATGGAAATACTTTGTCTAAGAAGTCGCCATACAGCGACTTAATAAAGTCAATCTTATCCCCTAGATTAGTAAAGTTTTTATTGATCCACTCAGGTTTAAATTCATGTACTACAGCACTTTCGCCTTCACAAAGGAACTCAGCTACAGCTAAGCGTTCCGTTAAAGCTAGCTCTTCAAAAGCGCGTCCCAAACGGAATACATTATAACAGTATCTGGAGTTCATCCTTCTATCGGATGAACCCATCTGCTTATTATTTTTATAAAACTGTGTTAAATATCGTGAGAAAGGTTCTTGGAAATGATACCCATCTAATGTGCGTTCGAAATTACGAACTTGTTGATGAACTCTTTTACTATTGTATTCCAAGATCTATTTATTGGAAAGAACCGTTACGGTATGTCTTTAGCTGCACGCCTTCATTTACATAACCCCATTGCGGATTATATTTAAATTTATAGTTGCTAAAAATACCGTTAAATCCTTCGTTTTGTAATTTATCTGCATAATCAGCACCATACTTGTTCAACAAGCTGGTGAAGTATTTTCCAGCGTCGTAACCCTTATAGGCAAAGTCTGAAGGATCTACTTTAAACTGGTTTTTGTAATTACGTTGGAAGTTTTGAACTTCCGAGCTCCACACTTTTAAGTGACTTTCGCCCGTAATCGTTGGATCCATTCTGTAAAAATTAGAATAAGGTCCGAAGTCGAAGCGATCCCAAAGTGGGTGTCCGAACAACTTAATCGAAAACCCTTCTCTTACTTTCGCGTCTAAGCCAGATAGCAAAGAACGTAATTGATTCTTCTCGGTTGTTCCTGTAATTACAAAAGCAGTCTCCAAATCAGGCATTGCAGCCGTCAGTTGAGATACCGTTGTCACATGCTTCACTACGATGGCAGGATTCACCTTCTTCATTTCCTCGTCGATTCCAGCGATAAACTGTCTATGGTCATTATCGCGCGCGTCAAATACCAACACGACATCACCAGTGCTATACCTCGATGCAACCTCATTGGCAACCGCACGCATATGAATACGTATTGGAGGCGTTATGGAAACAAGATTCGATTGATTGAATTCCGTAGGCATTGCTGCAGCTAAGGGGTTTACCTGTAGCACTTTCTTATTGGTATGGCTCTTTCCGAATGAGCGTATCTCCTTCGGGTATACCGGCCCCACGATAAGCATCGCGTCCTGAACATCTTTAGAAGCCGCTAGCGAAACATTACGCATCTCGCTATCCTGCGTATCCATCACCTTCAACGCATAGTCACCGCTTTTCTTTGCAGCCTCATTCATCCCCAACTGAAATCCTTGATAGAAGTCCAACGCTAAAGCCGAGCGTTTTACGTCTTCTTCACTCATCGAATTGACCGCGACGCGATCCAGTTGGAAAGGCAACAATAAAGCTATGCTATTGCTAGATTTAGCAGCCTTCTTTTCTTCGGCAGTTTTCGTCTCTTCTTTCTTTTCTTCTTTTCCCTTCTCGCTGCCAACTGCACCCCCATAAACATCCGGTGAGCGAAGCACACCGACTTTTGGGGTACAAGAACTCACGGACAGCACTATCCCTAGTGCTGCCGCGAATGCTGTATTTCTTAAAATGTTTTGTTTTAGTTTATTCCCACTCAATGGTTGCTGGTGGTTTTGAACTGATATCATACACGACTCTATTGATTCCTTTAACATGATTAATAATTTCGTTTGAAATTTTCGCAAGTAGATCATAAGGTAAGTGAATCCAATCTGCCGTCATCCCGTCTAAGGAACCTACCGCACGTAGAGCAACCACGTGTTCATAAGTACGCTCATCACCCATTACACCGACCGATTGTACAGGCAAGAAAATCGTTCCTGCTTGCCAAACCTTATCATACCATCCGGACTCTTTCAAGTTACGGACGTATATGTCATCTGCTTCTTGCAAAATCCGTACCTTTTCTTCCGTGATATCCCCTAAAATACGAATTGCTAAGCCAGGGCCCGGGAATGGATGTCTACCCAAGATAGCAGGATCTACATCTAAAGTCTTCCCTACGCGGCGTACTTCGTCTTTAAATAAAGTCTTAAGCGGCTCTATCACTTTGAGTTTCATGTAATCAGGTAAACCTCCGACATTATGGTGAGATTTAATGGTAGCCGAAGGACCCTTTACCGAAATCGATTCAATAATATCTGGATAAATAGTTCCTTGTCCTAACCATTTCGCTTCTACACCTGCAGGAAGTTCGCTTTGTATTTGCTTTGATGCTTCATCGAATACATCGATGAAAGAAGCACCAATGATCTTTCTTTTTTGTTCAGGTTCTGAAACACCGGCTAAACGCGAGTAGAATAAATCTTTCGCATTTACACCTTTAATATTCAAACCCATATGCTTGTAAGACTCCAATACCTGCTCGTATTCATCCTTACGCAATAAGCCGTGGTCTACGAAGAAACAGTGAAGTCTATCGCCGATCGCATGGTGCAATAATACAGCAGCAACCGTTGAGTCAACACCGCCTGACAATGCCATGATCACATGATCATCGGCTAACTGCTCTTTCAACTCGGCAACTGTCGTATCCACGAAAGCATCAGGAGTCCAATCTTGTTGGCAACCACAGATATCGATAACAAAGTTTTTTAATAAAACCTGGCCATCAGTACTGTGAGTCACCTCTGGGTGGAATTGAATACCGTATGTTCTTGTTCCTTCTACTTGGTAGGCAGCAACGCGAACTTTGTCGGTACTAGAGATAATCTTGAAGTTTGCAGGCACTTCTTTGATCGTATCACCGTGCGACATCCATACTTGAGACTGCACAGGGATACCTTTTAATAATTCATTCTCATGATCTACAAACTGCAAGTTCGCACGGCCATACTCACGGATAGTCGATGGCAATACTTCGCCGCCTGACTTTTGCGCGATATATTGCGCCCCATAACATACTCCTAAAAGTGGGAATTTGTCTTGGATAGCCTTGAAATCAATTTGAGGAGCTTCCTCTTGACGTACCGAATATGGACTACCAGAGAAGATCACACCCTTTACTGAGTCATCAAAAGCAGGTAGATTGTTGTATGGATGGATTTCACAATAAACATTTAGTTCCCTTACGCGACGCGCGATTAGCTGGGTATATTGCGATCCAAAATCGAGAATGATTATTTTTTCTGACATGCCGCAAAGTTACAATTTCAATATTGATTTTACAGGAGGAAATTTAACAATTTCATCATAATCAGATAAAACAGAATAACAGCTAACTGATACATTCAAGTAGCTAATAAACACGCAGCTAGAAGTAGGGAAATTTAACGCTTTCCAGAAAGAAGAAGTGGGATTAAAGCGCTGTATGCTGACTTTAGGAAAGACAATTACAAAAAAAGCGACGAGAGATCCCGTCGCTTTTATATCATAGAAAAACCTTTTTACAAGGTTTGATTCCCTTTAATGAAATTAATCTTGCCACCTGCAATACGCTTATGCGTGCGTTGCTGAGGATCGCCATATACATCAATCACCCCGCCTGCTCGCGTTTGCACATCAGCTGCCTGGCTAGCAAATACTTCAATTTTGCCGCCGGCGTTCGTACGCACCAGGGCGCGCTGTGCTTTCAAATCTTTGCCGAAGAAAGATCCACCTGCCGTATTATTCACGGTCAATTCATCCGTAGTTCCCAATAAATCAATTACCGATCCTGTATTCGACTCTACTTCTACCTGCTGCGCTTCAATCTTTGCACGAATCTTTGCTCCTTCGTTTGCAAAAATATCCAATCGCGCATTCTTTAATACTTCTTCCTCGAAATTAACCTCCGCCCCTTTTCTAGCAATTATTTTGGAAACCGTAGGCGTGTGAATGATGACTGATGCCTGGTTTCCTTTTAAGTAATACCCGGCTTTCATCTTTAATCGAAGTTCGTTGTTTGAAAATACAGCCTCCACTTTATCAGCCAATTCTCCCGTTATTTCCAACTCATTACGGTCACTGGGAACCACTGTTACCCATATTCTATCCGTCACTTCTAAGGTGCTGATCGCGTTGATTTGTTGTTTAATCTGTGCATTGGCGGCCTGTGTCAAAAAGCCGATTGCCATAAAAAATAAAACTACTGTCTTCTTCATATAAAATATTAATCTATCTAGCTAATAACGCAAGTTCCGAGGCATTATACATATTTGCCCCCTTTAAATATTTGTAAATTTTATCTTTTGTTGCTTTGTCGTTCATTTTATAAAGATTATTCATCACATAATCTTTGTCGGACTCCACTTGATCGTGATAGCCCAAATACTTCGGAATGTAATATTGTATACATAATCGGATAAACCGAAGCTCTACATTATTTGGACTGGACTTTATCTCCTTCTCCAATTTGTTCTTACCCGATTTAAAGTAATTCATCTTCTTGAATGGATTGGAAGTATGCTTCGCCATAAACATATGAAAAGCCGCCGCATATCCGCGCTCCACCGGGGTATTCGCTTCTGACTCTAAAGTTTCCAAATGCCGTTTACAAAGTTCCTCATCCTTTACTCCCTTATTAAAATCCGCTCTAACAACATTCAAATCTAGTTTCTGAGCATAAGCACTCTTCGTCACGAATAGTACAAATGCCATAATACAAACTTTAATCATAATTCTCCCAGTTTATTTAGATAGTAAAATACAAAAAATAAGCCAAGACAATATTTGCGATGCGTTATTTAACATTTTCATTGGTTTTTTACCAGAAATACCGCCTATTAGTTCGAGGCAACATTAGAATATGTATCAAGAAAAATATTATATTTACACTTAACCCTAACATTTATACATATCCTTATCAAAAACTTAATTATGGAAAATTTCGAACAAAACCCAGAACAGTCTTCCGGCCATTTTGAATCTAACCCGAGTCCAACATTTGCATTAACCCCTTTAAGTATTGAATACTTGCGGGAGGTAGCCAAATGGGCGAGATTTTTAAGTATACTCGGACTAGTCGGAGTTGGCTTGTCTGTTCTAGCTTATATTTTTCTTGGTGTAACACTCAGTGCGGCACCTTTAGCAATTGACGGCACTAGTTCATCTAGAGGAATGGCTGGAGTTACCGGACTAATGTTTATTCCCGGAGTAATCATTATGCTTATTTACATCCTCCCGATTTGGTGGTTATACCAATTTTCTACCCGATTAGGTGAAGCAATAAACTTCAAAAACAATCAAATCTTAGAAACATCCTTTCAGTTCCTTAAAAAGCACTATAAGTTCATCGGAATTTTCGTAGTCGTGATTTTAGCACTCTATATCCTACTAATTATCGGTGCTGTTATTGCAGCTGTTTCGGGAGCATTGATAAACATGTAAACAAAATATTAAAAAGAGAGCTGCCCAAAATGGGCAGCTCTCTTTTTAATATTTTGCAGTATTTAGTAGTTAGTACTTAGTATTTAGACCTAGGGCGGTAAATTTTAGGCATTAGATTTTAGACGTTTGTCTTGAACCAGGAAAGGAAGGATTAAAAGATAAGCAGTATCCTGTCAATCTTTTCATCATTTCTTTTCTGGTTCAAGACAAAGCGTCCTGTCAATCCTTAAATCCTTCCTTTCCTGGTTCAAGGCAAAGCATCCTAATCATCCTTTCATCCTTTTTTTCCTGGTTCAAGGCAAAGCATCCTGATCATCCTTTCATCCTTCCTTTCCTGGTTCAAGACAAGGCATCCTGTCAATCCTTAAATCCTTCCTTTTCTGGTTCAAGACAAAGCATCCTGTCAATCCTTAAATCCTTCCTTTCCTGGTTCAAAGACAAAGCATCCTGTCAATCCTTAAATCCTTTCTTTCCTAGTTCAAGACAAAGCATCCTGTCAATCCTTAAATCCTTCCTTTCCTGGTTCAAGACAAACCCCTTCATGCCTGCCCATCATTTCATATTTCATTTCTTCAAAACTAGAAACCATACTCTTATTAGCTAATGTATAATCTCTATACCCGCCCTAGGTCTAGATACTAACTACTACATACTAAATACTATTCAAAGCCATATCATAGCGCTTTCTGAGTGGCTCTGATATGGCTTTGAATTGGGTATTTATTGGGTTTAGTCGGTTATGAACCTTTGGAATGTCTGAACATGAAGTCATAAATCTTTTCTCCATGGAAGAGGCTTTCTACACTTCCATGCGTGCCACCCGGGATGATGGTTAGCGTAGCGTCAGCATCCTTATCACATTTTTTGATTGCATTGTAGATTTTTTTGGATTCTGATGCGGGGACTGCGCGATCGGCACTACCGTGTTGTATCCAGAGTGGGACCTGCGTTAGGTTGCATGCGTAGCTTAATGTTCCGCCGCCGCAGATTGCGACAGCAGCTGCTATACGGTCGGGATACTTGCCGGCAACATCCATTGTGCCATATCCGCCCATGCTCATTCCGCAAACATAAATACGCTCTTTATCAACAGGGTAATCCTTTTCTACCTTATCTAATACTTCCATTACTTTATCCGGATCCCAGCCATTTGCCGTTTGTGGAGCAACGACAATCGCGTCGAGGTCCTTCCCTCTTTCGATGGCGCGCAATACGCCATAACGCTTAACTCGGGATAAATCGTGACCAGATAAACTACGTCCGTGTAAGAAAATAATAACTGGAACTTTTTCTTTCTTAGCTACCTCTTTAGGCATCCTAACCCAGTAGGAGTATCCGGATTTCTCGTTATAGGCCTTTAACTGAGCAAAGGACGAGTAACATAGACAAAACACAAATGTAGTGGCTAACAAGATTGATTTTACGATGTTTTTATTTTCCATAGTTGTTTCTCGGTAGATGAAATTCTATCAGCTTCAAAATGAAATCGATAAAAAACAGCCTCGAAAGTAAAACTTTATCTCCTATCTTCAAAACATAACGTTTGTTAGAAACTGATTTTCAGTAAATTATAATTTACATGACATTTCTATTACAATTCTCGTTTTTATTGCTATATTAGATGTACTAAAACGACATATCATGAAGAACAAAATTATCACCCTATGCACCCTTCTCGGGTTGATTGCTGCATTAAGTGCTTTTAACTATCAGCAAGAAGAACCACGCCCTACCAATTTGAAGGTGCTTCCGAAGAATATTTCCCACGAAGAATTAGACAAAACGATGAAATCCTTCAATATGGCACTTGGTGTAAAATGTAATCATTGTCATGCTCCGAAAGCGAATGGCGAAAAGGGTTTAGATTTTGCATCCGATGCGAAGCAAGAGAAACATATTGCAAGGGAGATGATCAAAATGACCAACAAAATCAACAAGAAGTGGTTTAAACATGAATACGATGGCGTTATTCCTAACATCTCTTGTAATACCTGCCATAATGGTAAAACCGAAGCATATACCGTTATTCAAGGAAAATAAAACGTATTGAAACCAACAATTCGCATAGAATATTGCCCTAAATGTGGTTGGATGCTCCGAGCTGCTTATATGGCTCAAGAGCTGCTAACCACATTTACAGATGATGTTTATGGCATCACGCTTCAACCAAGCGAAATAAGCGGCCGTTACACAATTTACGTCGATGATGAGCTAATCTTTGACCGAAAGCGCGAAGGCAGATTCCCCGAAATTAAAGAACTTAAACAATTGGTTCGCAATAAGGTAAACCCTGAAAAGTTCTTAGGCCATTCCGACTCCAAATAGGCTTTCCTCGCTACCTCCCCTCCTATACTTTCACATTTATTAACCATCTGCATCCTAAAAATTCGTTAATTTTAGCCATCACCTTTACAAAATACTTTTAGATGCGCATATTACACACTGCAGATTGGCATTTAGGCAAACGACTGGATTTCTATTCGCGATTGGAAGAGCAACGCGAGGTATTAGCGGAGATTTGCGCGATAGCCGACAAGGAAGGAGTTGATTTAGTTATCGTGGCAGGTGATCTTTTCGACACCTTCAACCCGCCTGTAGAAGCAACAGAATTATTATACAAAACTTTAAAGCAGTTATCCAAGAACGGCAAGCGTCCTGTTATTGCGATCGCGGGCAATCATGATTCGCCGGATCGCATCGATTCGCCGGATCCTTTAGCCCGGGAATGCGGTATTTTATTCTTTGGTTATCCAAACCAGGAAACTCGTCCGCTGTCTGTAGAAAATGGGTTTGAGATCATCCGTTCTGACAAAGGATTCGTTGAGATAAAGCTGCCAAAATATTATTATCCAATACGTATTTTAAGCACCGCCTTCGCCAATGAGATTAGGCTGAAGCAGTTCTTGGGTTTCGAAGACAAGGCCGCGCAGTTGCACGAATCTTTAAAACAAAGCTGGACAGATCTCGCTATGCGCTATTGCGACGACTATGGCGTTAATATATTGACAAGTCATCTATATATGCTAAAACGCGGAGGTGAGATTCTCGAAGAACCAGAGGGCGAAAAACCGCTGCGTCTAGGATATGCTGATCTGGTATACTCAGATGCTATCCCTAAGCAAATCCAATACACAGCATTAGGACACTTACATCGATTCCATGAAATCGGGCAAGACACAGCTCCGGTAATTTATCCGAGCAGTCCCCTTTGCTATTCCTTTTCCGAAGCAGGTCAGCAAAAACAAGTGGTTATTGTTGATATCGAGCCGAAAGGAAATGCGCAATATCGAAACGTAGCGTTGGAAAAAGGAAAGCCCTTATTCCGTAAGCGATTCGATGATATTGATGAAGCAATTGTTTGGTTGCATGATAACCAAAATGCATTGGTTGAACTGACCTTGGAAAGCGAAACCTATATTTCTGCGATTGATTTAAAGCTGATACATGAGAGCCACGATGGCATCATCCATATTATCCCTGTTGTATCCAAGCAGGCGGACACTGCAACTTGCAGTCAAAGCATTAATCTCGATCAGGATATCAAAGATCTGTTCAAAGATTATTTCAAGTCAAAATATGGGCAAGAACCAAATTCCGAGCTTTTGGATTTATTTGACGAAGTCAGTACAAACACCTTAGAAAAAGAAGATTAAGTATGCTGCCACTATATCTCAGTATTGAAGGGTTATACTCCTATCAAGAAAAGCAAGAAATAGATTTTACTCAACTGACCGAATCGGGCCTTTTTGGCATATTCGGAACCGTAGGGTCTGGAAAGTCTTCCATTTTGGAGGCGATAAGCTTCGCTTTGTTTGGCGACACTGAAAGGCTGAACAAAACCGATAAGCGGGCTTATAATATGATGAACCTGAAGTCCAATCAAACACTGATTGTATTTGAGTTTCTCAATTTTGAAAACAAGAAGTATCGTTTCGTTGCACAATGGAAGCGTCGTAAGAATTTTGAAGACACGACGACTATTGAAAGAACCGCCTATGAGTGGAAGGATAATAACTGGACGCCCTTGGAATCTGCTGACGGCGCGAAGGTGACCAACCTCTCCTATGCTAATTTCCGGAGAACCATTATTATTCCGCAAGGGCAATTCAAAGAATTCTTAGAGCTTAAAGGTAAAGACCGTTCAGAAATGATGAAAGAGATCTTTTACCTGAACAAGTTTGATTTGGGTCCGAAAGTGGGTATGCTGCAGGCGCAAAATAATCGTAAGCTTGAGAATATGCGCGGTGCGCTGTCTGGCTTCGAGAGCATTTCTGCAGAAGCATTGGCCTTAAAAAAGAAAGAAGTCGAGGAAGCAAAAGAAAGCCTGGAAATCACCAAACAGGGATATCAAGAATTGTTGCAGAAGGTTCAGTCGCTACAAGAATATAAGGACAAACAGAACGAGCTACAATCGAAGACTAATCAGTATCAGGAGTTATCGAGTAAGAAAGAGAAGGTTAAACAACAAGAGCAGGAACTTAATCGTTACGAGAAGACTTCCAATGCTTTTCGGGAGCCATTAAATCAAATACAGTCGCTCAATGTTGATCGGGAATCCCTTATCCATAAGATTGAAAACTTTCAAGCAAGCAAAGAGCGTCAATCGTATGAAATCGATGTATTAGAGAAGGAAATTCAGGATATACAGAAGGATTACCTAGGCATTAATACGCTTAGAGCAAAAGCAGAGGACTACAAACATCTTTTACAGATAAAGGAGAACGATAAGAAAGAACAGGAGCTGCAGCATCGCATAGCAAAGGGCGAGCCTCTTGTTATCAAAGCGAAGGCGACCGAAGACATTATTACCAATAAGCTCGCTGAGCTAGAGAAACAGTTGGAAGTATTGAAGGCTGAGAAGATTGATACGACGCAGCTTATCGATATGGAAAAATGGTATCAGCGTAAGGAAAGCTTGCAGCAACAGGAAAAGCAAATGCTAGAGCAGCTTCAGGCGACTCAAGTTGAAATTGCTGACGAGCTTTCAATCATCAGTTCCGCAGGATATCTCGAAAGCAATTGGGAGCAAATGCTAAATAATGAGCTTAATTTGATCGAACAACAAATGCTGAAGCAGCGTGATCAAGAAACTCAGTTAAAGGTACAGGCTCGTCTGGCCGGGTTTGCGAGTGATTTACAACATGGTCAGCCCTGCCCGCTCTGTGGCGCTTTAGATCATCCACAGCCCATGCATTCCGCTCATGTTCATGACGAATTAGAAGCAAATGAACGCGTTAAGAATGAGCTAGAGCAGAGCAAACGTGAGTTCTTGCAGGTAAAAGATAGATTGACGAAATGCAATGTCGCATTAATTGGTAAAAGAAGTTCTGAAAAGCAATTGTTGGCTTCACTTGAGCTGTTGCAGGGCGCGCTAGACTCGCACATATCAACGTTTGGATGGACGGGTTACTCAACGGAAGATAGCAGTGCATTTGAAGCACAAAAGCAGAAGCTGAAGGTTAATGAGGAACAATCTGCCAATCTTGAGCTTCAGATTAAACAAAAGCGTGAAGAGTTACAGGAAACACAGTCAAATATCAGCAAATTTGAAAAAGGATTGGATAGTTTCCGTAACGAGATCGCTGTAGTACAGGGATTGAGCATTCATAGCAAAGGCTTATTGCAGCAAATACAATGGGAAGATTTCAAGGATACTGCTATTGATGAAATCAAGCACGACAAGCTCAATCTGGATAACCGGATTATTAATATCGAGAGCACATATCTTCAACTGACGCAAAAAATCAACACGTTTAAAACAAAACTGGCGGAGATTGTGGGGCAGTATAATAGCTCGAAAGAACAGTTGAGCATCTATAATCAACAGATTAAAGCGCGTCAAGAACAATTGGCAAAACTGTTGAAGGAATTCCAATTTAACGACATCACCGAAGTACAGCAGATTATTCGGCGGTCGATTCCTGTCGAGCAGTACAGACAAGAAATACAGCAGTTTTATATTCGTTTGGAGGTCTTAGAATCGCAAATTGCTTCGTTGAACGAGTTTTTGTCGAACAAAGCATTTACCGAAGAAGAACTGGAGACAACTGCTGATCTCTTTGCGCTGAAGAAAGAGGAATTAGAATTGCAATTGGCTTTAACAGGTGCTCTAGAAAAGGAACTTTCCTTTATTACGGTTGAATTTGGCAAAAAAGAAAAATTGCTTGAAGAGTTTGACAAATTGTCAAACAGAGGAAGCAACTTAAAAACGCTGGAGAATCTCTTTAAAGGAAATGGCTTCGTGAATTATATTTCCAGCATTCACTTGCGTCAAATGTGCGAAATGGCAAACCATCGTTTCCATCGTTTGACGAGAAATCAATTGAGTTTGACGGTGAATGAAAATAATGAATTTGAAGTCGTAGACTACCTTAATGACGGGCATCGTCGTTCGGTAAAGACACTTTCTGGTGGTCAGTCTTTCCAAGCTTCCTTATGCCTGGCATTGGCACTAGCGGAGAATATTCAATCGCTGAATAAAGCGGATCGCAACTTCTTCTTTATCGATGAAGGTTTCGGCACGCAAGATGCCGACAGCATCAATACGGTATTTGATACTTTACAGTATTTACATCAGGAGAACCGCGTAGTGGGCATCATTTCACATGTCGAGGAATTGAAAGAACGAATTCCGAGCTCAATAACGATTATAAAAGATCATGAAAAAGGAAGTCGCGTATCACATTCGAGCAATTAAAAATTAAATAAATATGAAAGGCCCCGCATCACTGCGGGACCTTCATCAATTAAACATATAACCACTAACTAATATATAACCTTTAAAACTTACTGTTTTAATTATGAACTATACTTTATCTGTTGACTGATCAGTAGTTTCAACAGGTTTAAAGTTGCCTTTTCCACCTTTACGCTGTTCTTTACGCGGCGCCTTGTCAAAACGTTGCTTTCTTTCGGCCAACTTATTTTTATAAATTTCTTTTTGCTCCGGTGTCAATAGATTTTCAAATGCTTGACGATCGGCTTTCATTTCATTCATACGAGCCTGACGCTCTGCTTTGCGAGCTTCAGCTTTCGCTTTCCACTCTTGTGCTTGCGATAAATGGTAAGCATAAACATCTTTCTTTTGCTTATCAGAGAATTTCAACTCCTTATCTAAGCGATCCGTTTTCGCCTGCGCAATTTGCTCTGGCGTTTTATTCATCATATCGCCGTGGCGCTTCATATGCATACGACCGTTGCGTTCTTGACGAACTTCTTTCGTTTTTGGATCTTTATTTTCAACTTCTGTATTTGTACTTTGTGCGTAAGTAAGACCTGTTAATCCAGCCATAAATACTGCCATGCTTAATAACTTTTTCATAGGAACGATACTTTAATTGTTCAACTTATATTCTTTTGATATTCTTTATACTCAATAGTTTAATCGACAATTGTTAAAAGCTGTTAAAATAAATCTGCTACCTGCAGGTACACTTTTTATTGTCTTTGTATGGATAAGAGTAAAAAATGGGTGTTAGAGTTTAAAGGCGAAGTCGTTAAAAAGTGTTAAGAACAAAATATCCCTTAAAAGAATTTGTCATGGTAAAAATTAGAAAAGCAATACGTAAAATATTCATTCTTCTAAAATAACTGTCACCGATTAACTACATTAGCATAAATGTACAATCAGAAGGAATTTAGTAACTGATATCTTTGCCCAACAAAATTAAGACGGTATTCCCGAGTTTTGGTCTATCTTTTTATATAGCTCGATTAAGTAGTTAAAAAATGGATTCAACAAAATAAATGTTGGCAGAAAATATTTCAATTTTAGAATGGATAAAAAACGTTTCCTTATAAATCTAATTTCTAATTTCTTGAGTGCGCTTTCGGGCGTTGGAATAACGTTTTTCCTAACTCCATATATTGTCTCCGCCTTGGGAAAAGAGTCATATGGTTTTTTCTCTTTATCCAATAACTTTATCATGTATGCAGGAATCTTGACTACGGCATTAAACTCCATGTCGGCAAGATTCATTACCATCAGTCTTGAGCAAAAAGACTTAAAACAGGTCAATGTATATTTCAACTCGGTTTTGGTTGGAAACTTTTTGATTTCAATATTCTTCTTTATTGTTGGCGGTTTATGTTGCCTCTTTCTGGATAGGATACTTGACATCCCTATTCCGCTAGTAACCGATGTAAAACTGCTTTTTGCCTTTATGTTCATCGGTTTGATAACAAATATTTCGACAACCGCATTCTCTGCATTAGCATTTGCAGTGAACAGATTAGATAAACTCGCAATTAACAACATCATTATCAACATGATTCGGCTCGTTGGAATCATCGCGTTGTTTTATTTTTTCGTGCCAAAAATATATTTTTTAGGGGTCGTAACTGTCTTTACTTCCTTTTATTTCGGATTTGCCAATTATCGTTTTTCCAAGAAAATTATGCCGGAAGTACGAATAAATTTCAAGGATTTCTCTACTGCGGCTTTAGTAGTCATGTTATCTTCTGGCGTTTGGAATTCGGTTGGCGCACTATCGAACGTTGTCAACTCACAGATCGATTTGTTAATTGCTAATAAACTCTTCGATGCTTCGGCGATGGGTTTATTATCGCTGACTAAATTAGCTCCTAATGCGTTACAATTGCTATTGGGAATTATTGTTCCGGTCTTTCTGCCCGAAATGATTAAAGCGTACGCTAAGAATGAGAAGGAAAAATTGCTCGACATCCTAAACTTTTCTTTTAAGCTTATTTTTCTGATCCTGATGATCCCTATGGCCATATTTTATATTTATGGAACAGAGTTTTATCAACTTTGGCTACCCGATCAAGACTTTAAAGCGCTGTATATTATTTCCATTCTTACCTTAACGCCAATGATTGTACACGGGTGCATTGAAACCGTGTATCATGTATTCGTTGTAACGAACAAGCTTAAGTTACTTTCCATCTGGGGGATTTTTATTTCTATTTTGAATTTTACTACTGTGATTGTCCTCTATAAAAATACAGATCTCGGCATCTATTCTATTCCGGCCGCCGGATTTATCGTGGGCTTATTGAACCATCTTACTTTCACCCCAATTTATGCAGCCAAGTACCTAAACTTAGATCTCGGCTTTTTCTATAAAAAGTTACTGTTTGGATTGCTATGTTTTGTGATTTTACTTGCCGTTTCCTATGGATGGAAGATGTTACATTTGTTCGAAATAGACTCCTGGCTTCGCTTCCTATTAAATACAATTCTATTGGGTATGATTCTTTTGGCTATCGCTATTGGCCTTCGTTTCGACAAAGCCACTCGTAATAAAGCTATCAACCTAGTAAAAGCAAAAATAAATTCCGTAAATAAATAATTAATTAAGAGTATGAGTAAAATTAGCGTTATTGTGCCAATATACAATGTGGAAGCATATTTAGAAGAGTGTCTTGATTCTATAATAACGCAAACGTATAAAGAACTTGAAATTATTCTCGTGAATGATGGGTCAACGGATAATTGCATCAAAATTTGTAAGCGGTATAAGGAGCAAGATGATCGGATTCAGATTGTAGACAAACCAAACGGAGGTTTGTCGAGTGCTAGGAACGCTGGACTAGATGTTGCTTCTGGAGAACTGATTGCCTTCGTCGATAGCGATGATGTCCTTCATCCAAGATTCTTTGAGCATTTGATTTCTAATATATCTGATGCAGATTATATTTTCTGCTTATATGAGAAATTTGAGGATGGAACAGCAATCAACATAAAATCTGACCTACCCAGATATGATGTAATGAATCTTTCTAACAATGAAATGCTAAATACATTAGACACATTTCATTACCCCCATAGCATCGTTTCTTGGAATAAGCTCTACAAAGCCCATATTTGGTCTAACCTGCGTTTTCCAAACGGCAAAATACATGAAGATGAATTTGTCATCCATGAAGTTTTGCACAGGTGCAAAAGCATTAAGTTCCTTAACCTGGAGCTTTACTACTACCGACAAAGAAACTTTAGCATTACTTCGGGGGCAAAGTCAGAGAAAGCATTCTTAGACAGCCTGGAAGCACTACAAAATCGTCTTCAATACTTCAAAAAGGAAGGTTTTAAAAGTGCGTACGACACGCTTCAGGGAAAAATAATGTTCCTCACTACAGAAAAATACGTATCGCCAAACAATCCAGCGTGGCGCGCTATAAGATTTTCCGACATTCTAACAAACAAAACAATAGAACCTAAACTTCGATTGTTACTTTTAATTCGAAAAATCAGTGAAAACTGGTACTTAAATATCCAGAATCGAAAAAATAAATAAGCTCGCTAATGATTTTACCTCTAAACGGCTTTTAAAACTTGCACTTCAACAAAAAAAATAGCCGCCCGTGATAAACAGGCGGCTATTCTATATAAACTTAATCTTTCGATTAGATCATCTCAACACTGCGTTTAACGAAAGCGGTTAAGTCTGCTCCTGTCAATAAACCTCTTGACAATAATGCTAAATCAAAAGCCTGTTTCGCTAACTTTTCGCCGTCCTCTTCTGAGGATTCAACGATACGTTTTACGAGTGGGTGGTTTCCATTAACAGTAACTTTATAGTTATCCGGTAGATTACCATAGAATCCCATACCACCGCCTGTTTTTGCCATATCTTTCATTCGACGCATAAACTCGTCTAATGTCACAGACACTGGAAGATCATTTTCATTTAAAGCATCCACTTCTACCTTCATATCAGCTCTAGAAATCGCTTTCTCAAACGTCTCACTTACCTTCTTACTTTGCTCTTCCGAAAGACTCAGCTCAATCTTCTCGTCTTTTTCAATCAACTTATCGATGATATCGGCATCCACACGTTTTAGCTGTACCTTCTCCCCTCCTTTTTGCTCAAGAAATCCTGCAAAGTGTGTATCTAATGGTCCATCCAGATTTAATACATCATATCCCTTTGCCAAGGCTGGAGCAATGAAACCATCTTGCTGTGCTTTATCATTGGTATAGAGATAAACGATATTTCCGTTTTTGTCAACTTGGATATCCTTTACTTTCTCATAGAATTCTTTAATCGTGTAAGAAGCAGCCTGTGTATCCTGTAATAAACAGAAATCAATAGCTTTCTCTGCGAACTTCTCATCGCTCAACACACCGTATTTAATGAACAGACCGATGTCGTTCCATTTTTCTTCGAAGCCTTTGCGATCAGATTTAAAGATCTCTTGCAGCTTGTCGGCAACTTTCTTAGTGATGTAGTTATTGATCTTTTTCACATTGCTATCCGCCTGTAGGAAGGAGCGCGATACGTTCAATGGAATATCCGGAGAGTCAATCACTCCGTGTAATAGCATTAAGAACTCTGGAACAATATCTTTTACCTCGTCGGTAATAAACACCTGTCTTGAGTATAACTTGATCTTATTGCGTTGGATCTCTAAGTCGTTCTTAATCTTAGGGAAGTATAAGATACCGGTCAAGTTGAACGGATAGTCTACGTTTAAATGAATCCAGAACAATGGCTCGTCCATTGCATATGGATATAACTCACGATAGAAGTCTAAATAGTCCTGATCAGTTAACTCCGATGGCGATTTCGTCCAAGCAGGATTGGTATTATTGATAATATTATCGACTTCAACCGTCTTGTATTTTGGTTTTCCTTCTTCGTCTTCACCGTCAGGTTCTTGTGTAGACTTTGTGCCGAAACGAATTGGAATCGGTAAAAACTTGGCATACTTATCTAAGATCTCTTGGATTCTTGATTTATTTAAGAACTCGGTAGAATCCTCGTTGATATGAAGGATAACATCCGTTCCGCGGGTAGTTCTGCTTCCTGTTGAAATCTCATATGTTGTACTACCATCACAAGTCCAGTGTGCCGGTTCAGCACCTTCCTGGTAAGACAACGATTCGATCTCCACGCGGTCTGCAACCATAAATGCAGAGTAGAATCCTAATCCAAAGCGACCAATGATCTCATTTGCATCATTCGCCTCTTTAAATTTCTCCATAAATTCCGTTGCTCCCGAAAAAGCAATCTGGTTAATATACTTTTTAATCTCCTCGGCAGTCATCCCGATACCATGGTCTGAGATCGTAATCGTTTTTGCTGCCTCGTCAAACTTCACATCGACTGTTAAATCCCCTACCTCGCCCGCAAACTGACCTAAGGAACCTAAGCGTTTAATTTTTTGAGATGCATCGACTGCATTCGATACTAACTCACGTAAAAAGATCTCATTGTCCGAGTATAAAAACTTCTTGATTACCGGAAAAATATTCTCGGTATGGATGGAAATTGTACCTTTTTCTTCTTGCATATGCTATATATGATTTATCGTTTTTTATTAAAAATATTCTCCCTTAGTACACATCAATAGGCATTCCATTGTGTTTTTTAAGTCATTTTGACAGCTAAAACTGCAATTATTACATAAAACCCTAAATTTGCTTGTAAACAAGACTGAAGAGCATGCTTTTAAAGAAACCCGACTTTTTAAAATCTCCTATTGAGCGCTATAGACAATCCATCGAAGAACGAATGCAGTCGAAAGCTCAGATTTACCGGGAAAAGAGTGCAAAAAAAAAGTTGCCTTTTGTTTACACTTTCGCCTTTCCTCAGCCCGAAGAACGATTGATAACCGCATTTTCCTATGGCGTCTCCTTCGCAAGCCATCCCGAGCGATTACAGCAAGTGGAACTGTGCTTACAGGTTGTATCGAATGAAATGAACTGGGTTCATATTGTTGGTTATCTTGCAAATCAACTAAGGACGGATTGCCCTTTCAGAAAAGGTGAAATAATTAAGATTGGACAGCAAATAAGCCCAGATTCTGATATGAATGCCTTTATTGTCGCAGAAGTTCAGTTTCTTGACGCCAATAGTCTGATCTACGACAGCAAAAAGTCCAAAGGCATTCAGTTGGTTCAGTTAATCCCGATCTATCAATCCGAGATTGTAAGTATTCAAAAGATGGGATTAGACCGTTTTTTACAAGCCATCAAAACTAATTATCAACTAGTTGATAGAAAAGCTATTTAATTTTTTTTTCATTTCATTGTAGCGTAATGATTGACGCTTCCGTATTGTTGTTGAACGTTCAAAAAATGATTGACAGGAGAATAATATGAAAAACATGAAAAAGACGCATTTTTTAATCGTGATAGTGTTAGCCATCTTTACAATGAGCAGCTGTTTGAAAGATGATGCACAACCAACGCCACAGGCAATAGTAACCTTATTGAACTCATACCCAGACGCATCAGATGTCTATTACCAAATGGACGGTCGTATAATCAATAATGTGAGCTTTCCATATAAGACTTATACGTCATTTCGCGCCTTCCCCGGAAGCAAGCGATTGGAAGTGATGAGCCGTTTGGAAAATAAGATGTTGATTGATACCACAATGAACTACGCAGATTCTACTTTCTATACAGGTTTTGTATATGGTGCGGTAGGAAAACCAAAGTTCATCAGAACAACTGATTCGCCAGTTGAAAACTTAGGCGAAAAAGCAGCAGCACGCTTTGTTCAACTTGGAAATGGCGTAGCAAAAGTTACATTCCAAATTGGAGATCAAGAGGTAGCAGCATTTAAAGATCGCGTACAGGAAAATAAAAACACGGTGTCAGAAGCACAGATATTCCGCCCAATCAATACAGGGACTTTTAAAGTTACTGCAAAAGACGAGCAAGGAAACATCGTTGCAGAGCGAGAAGACATCGTTTTCAAAAAAGGTTTATATTATACCTTTGCCCTGATGGGAACAAAAGGAGACTCGGAAAAACCACTTTATATAGGGTATTTACCGGCAGAATAAGGCAGCTTTACAATACATCCATAATTTGGAAGGCCCATATTTTATGGGCTTTTCTTATTTTTACGCTATTGTAAACAAAAAACATGAACCTATCTAAACCACAAGTCGACGAGTCCTTCCGCGTGTTGCATAAAAAAGCACATGAATTTGTCACCGATCAGCATGAGATCCTAACGGAGGACTTTTCCTTCGGTGCTTACGATCAATACAGTTTAGACGCTGACAAATCCAACATTAGTTTCATCAAAGATCGCATAGAAGTCTTGAAAGTAGCATATCAAGCGGTAGGCGCTTTGAATGAGGATAATGGGTTATGGACCTGGCGTTGGGATAATCCGGAAATAGCACCCTCCGAGAGAGAGGAACTTGAGGTTATTAAAAACTACGGTGACTTTTTCAATTATGGCATGCTGACCCAAGCACAATGGCCAGCATCCGAGGCCGATGCCTGGGCGGTTACCGCAATCGCCGCTTATCTTCGCGGAGGCAAAGGTATTTTCAAGATACAGATTGATGGCTCGCCACATTTTGTTTATTTTGAAAAAATCCTGACCACTTAGGAATCAGGAATATGCGATACTTTCAACAATGAGCGAAATTCACTATTTTCGCAGGATATTTTTTTATACGGAAAACACTTTAGATGCAGTTAACGAAGTTAGAAATCAAAGGATTTAAGAGTTTTGGTGACAAGGTTGTAATCAACTTCAATGAAGGCGTAACGGCCATTGTAGGGCCAAATGGATGTGGCAAATCTAATGTTGTTGATGCCATACGTTGGGTGTTAGGTGAACAAAGTACGCGTACATTGCGTTCCGAGAAGATGGAGAATATTATCTTCAATGGCACCAAGAACCGTAAGGCTGCGAATCTTGCCGAAGTATCTTTAACCTTCGACAATACTAAAAGTATTTTGCCGACGGAATTTACGACGGTAACCATTACAAGAAAACTTTTCCGCACCGGAGAAAGTGAATATCGCTTAAACGATGTTAAATGTCGTTTGAAAGATATTACCGATCTATTCCTCGATACCGGTGTTGGTGCTGACACCTACTCGATTATCGAATTGAAGATGATTGATGAAATCATCGCTAATAAAGATAATTCCCGCCGAAACCTTTTCGAAGAAGCTTCGGGTATATCAAAATATAAAGTCCGTAAAAAACAGACCTTAGCCAAGCTTAAGGATACAGAAGCTGACCTCTCACGTGTCGATGACTTGATGTTCGAGATCAATAAGAACCTGAAGTCTTTAGAAAACCAAGCGAAGAAAGCCGACAAGTACTTTACACTAAAGGAAGAATATCGCGAAGCGAGTATCGGATTAGCCTACTATCGTTTGGAGAACTTCCACACTGATCTAGAGCGCATCCAAGAGCAAGAAAACCAACAGAAGGAGCAGCTACAGGAAACTGTCGCACAGATTGCATCCAAAGAAACGGTTTTACAGACCCAGAAGAACGACATCCTTGCCAAAGAGAAAAATCTAGCAACACAGCAAAAGGTTACTCACGAGTATATCAACAAGATCCGCGCATTAGAATCAGATGAAAAGCTGAAGAATGCCAAGATGATCCATCTGCAAGAAAAGGAAACTCGTTTAAATAATGATATTGCAACTGATAAGCAACAGCTAACTCAAATAGAATATAGCGTAAAACGCTTGAACGAGGAGTTATTCGAAGAGCAGAACAAGCTCGATGACATCAAGCAAGACCTGGAAAACAATAAACTAGAGGTCGAAGAACTGCGTGGACAACAACAATCTGCAAAAGGAAAACTTGACAGTTTTACGAAGGACAACGCCGAACTTCAGAACAACATATACCGTTTAGAAAAAGATATTGCCGTTTTAGGTATCCAAAAAGATGCCTTAGAGCAAGAATCCCTACGTACGGCTAATGACGCAATCGCAAAAGAGGCGGAACTCAATCAATTCAGTCTTGTAGTTGCCGAATTGGAAGAACGTGTCAATATCCAACAAGAGCAGTTTGACGCAGCGCTTCATACAGAAGAGCAATTGCAGCAACAAATTGAAGAAACGGAAGATAATATCCGTCAATTTACCAGCGAACTCAATAGAGAGTCTCGCGTTGTCGATGCCAAACAAAACGAATACAACCTAACGAAATCCCTTGTCGATAATCTCGAAGGGTTTCCTGAGTCCATTCGCTTCTTACGTAAGAATGCCGGCTGGAAAAAGCAATATCCCCTATTTTCGGATATCCTCTTCTGTAAAGAAGATTACCGTGTGGCTATCGAGAACTTCCTTGAGCCAATCATGAACCACTATGTCGTGGACCTGAAAGAGGATGCTGTAAAAGCAATTAACCTCCTAAGTGACTCATCACGCGGACGAGCTAATTTCTTTATCCTAGAAGCCGTAAAACAGCTTCCTGCGGCAGAACAGGTTAACAATCATGACAGTCGCTTAATATCTGCAATGGATGTCATATCGGTAGATGATAAGTTCAAGACCCTATGTACTATCCTGCTCGACGGCGTTTATCTTCTTAAATCAGAAGATGACATCATTCTGGAATCCGATTTACCGACAGACAATATCACCATTCTTCATAAAGATGGTAAGTTCTCCAAAACCAAGCTAGGCCTTTCTGGAGGTTCTGTAGGATTATTCGAAGGTAAGCGTATCGGACGTGCGAAGAATTTAGAAATCCTTGCCAAGGAGATCCAAACGCTAAATCAGCGTATTCTGGAGCTACAAGAAAACCTGCGTGTAGAAAACGAGAAACTTATCCGCTTGAAAGGAGGTTCTCAACGTGTCTTTATCGAAGAACAACGTGTGCAACTAAACCGCCTGACAAATGAGCTGGTATCTGTCAAAACGAAACAGGAACAATACCAAACGTTCATCAATAACAGCCAGAATAGAAAACAGGATATTGAAACCAAGATCGCATCTATTCTTGTCGAGCTTGAGAAAGCAGAACCTGAACTGCAGGATTTCAAATTAAAGGCTTCAACTAATCAAGATGAATTAGTACTCCTACAACAGCAATATCAAGACATTTCTGAAATCCTGACGGAGAGATCAGCGATTTTTAACAATGCGAATATCAAATTCCATCAGCAGCAAAGTAAAGTTTCTACGCTACTGAAAGACTTAGAATACCGTGAGCATCAAAAGGACAGCTTGCTTGAACGTATTGAAAAGAACAGTCAGGAGTTCGATCAAGTAAAGAAAGAGATTATAGAATCTGTCAACACGGGCACAAAGGATGAGATTGATCTGGCTGCGATGTATGAGCAAAAGGAACTGTATGAAAAAGGTCTGAAGGAAATTGAAGATGATTTCTATGCGAGTCGCCAAGAGATCAATGATCTGGAGGAAAGTATCGGACAGCTGCGCCGCAACAAAGACATTTCCGACACCATCATCAACGAGTATAAAGACAAGAAAACGTCACTTCAAATCGAGCTAAATGCGCTTAAAGAGCGTCTATCTGTAGAGTTCAATATTGAGTTGCAAGATTTATTGGAACAGGAAGTTCCGGAAGATCGTCTTCCATTTGAAGAGCTGCATACTAAATGTAATAAACTGAAAAAGCAACTGGACGATTACGGTACGATCAACCCGATGGCAAAAGAAGCCTATGATGAGATGTTCGAACGACATGGCTTTATCGACAAAGAGAAAACCGACCTCATGGATGCTAAAGCATCCTTACTGAGCACGATCTCGGAGATCGACCAATCTGCAAACGATAAATTCATGTACGCATTCACGACCGTACGAGAAAACTTCGTGAAAGTATTCCGTTCGCTATTTAATGAGGAAGACTCCTGTGATATCGTATTAAGCGATCCTAACAACCCATTAGAGTCTGATATCGATATTATCGCAAGACCGAAAGGAAAACGCCCATTGTCGATCAATCAGCTCTCCGGTGGTGAAAAAACACTGACCTCCACTGCCCTATTGTTTTCGCTTTACCTTTTGAAGCCAGCACCGTTCTGTATCTTCGATGAGGTAGACGCTCCGTTAGATGATACTAACATTGATAAATTCAATAATATCATCCGCGAATTCTCCAACCAATCGCAGTTTATTGTGGTATCTCACAACAAACGCACGATCGCAAGCACCGATATCATCTACGGTGTAACCATGGTTGAGCAAGGTGTATCAAGAGTAGTAGCGGTGGATTTGAGGGATGTAGCTTAATATAGATTTTAGATATAAGATTTGAGATATTAGAGCATGGCTTTCAATGTAAAATATTAGAACATGCCTTTCGATGTAGAAACGCAAAAATAGTCTTGAACCAGGAAAGGAAGGATATAAAGATGAACAGGATCCTGCATATCTTAATATCCTTCCTTTCCTGGTTCAAGACAACACGCCCGATCTTGATAATCCCTAAATCCTTCCTTTCTTGGTTCAAAGACAAAAAAAGCTGTCAATCCTTTAATACTTCTTTTCATGGTATTCAAAGACTACCGCCACGCTCTAATGTCTAATATCTCACCTCTAATATCTAATTTCACTTTTTCCTATTCAGCCATCCTGTAGAGTTAAAATAATAGTAACCATTCAATCCCAATAAAATTAATAGGCAGATTGCGCCGATGATCTTATGGATGACCTCATTTCCGAGAAAAAAATAGATTGATGTCAACAGTGCGAAGACAGAGATCAGCAGCAGTTGTATCTTATTGTAACTCATAACAAATAATTGGTTTTACGAACTAAATATAACCAATACCCTATACAAAAACAAAGAGGCGGTCTCTCAACCGCCTCTCTCGTAAATAAAGCCTAATTTACTTACAATCTCTTTACTCTAATATTTCGGAAGAATACCTCAGTGCCATGGCCTAAGAAGCCGATGTGTCCTAATTTATTTTCCAACCCTGGATGGCTCTTCTTATCGGCAGTACCATTTTTAGTTGCCTCCTTCAGGTCGCCATCAACAATGACTTTACCATTCACAGTAACCTTAATTTTGTTGCCTTGAATACGGATTTCTTCGGTATTCCATTCGCCAACAGGTTTCAAAGCACCACGTTTCGCAGCAATAATGCCGTAAACAGATCCATGATATTGGTATTCTTTCAAGTCTTTGTAAACCTCAGCGCCGTCATCCAGCACTTGGATTTCCATACCGGCATAAGCAGCATCACCATCGATCGGCGTGCGGATACCAATACCGTTATTAGCTCCAGGTGTTAATTTAAACTCAAAGCGGTAAACAAAGTCACCATATTGATCTTTCGTATAGATGTTCTTGCCGAACTTCGCAACCGGATTCGATCGGATATATCCTTCTTTCGTAATTTCGTACGCAGCAGAGCTTGTCCATTTATCCATGTTTGTTCCGTCGAACAACATTTCGAAACCTTCCTTCTTTTCCGCATCGCTCAATTTATATACTTCCAAACGAGGAATCTCTTTCACGTAGATATCGCGATACCATACGCGTGATCCATGCGCTTGCAACTCAATTTGCTCGGTTGGGAAAATTGATTGATTGCGATCCCAGTAGTTTTCTAACGTTACGTTATCCACCACCAACTCGCCGTTCAACCAAACAGAAACTTTCTCTCCGACCATTTTGATCTTGAAGGTATTCCATTCGCCTAGCGCGCTGTCCGCAACTTTCAATGGGTTCTTCGGATTCTTCGTATTGTTATATAAACCGCCGGAACCTACTTGAGCACCTACGTTTGTACGCGAGATATCCCAAATCTGAACCTGTGGAGTTCCTCTCAAGTAAACACCTGCATCAGGCTCTTTACCCTGAGGGTCTAATTTCCAGTCTACTAACATCTCAAAATCACCGTATTGTTTTACAGTCGCGATGTTATCACCATGTCCGCTGAACACTAAATCACCATCAATGGCTTTCCAGTTTTCACGCATCTTCTGATCAGCAACAGCTTGCTTTTTCTCCAACTCTGCTTTCGACATTGCCGCGCGTTTAATTGGGTTTTCCACTAAGCCTTTCCATCCTGTAAGGTCCTTACCGTTAAAGATCGAAACATAGCCTTGCTCTGCTGGCATTTCGGATAGATGGCGAACGATTGCTTCTCTTAAATACGAACTCTCGCTACCCGAAAGATTATCTGCTGCTTGTTGTAAAATGCCACGAACGTCAGAACCAACATATTCTTTATTATCCATCGCAATGTTCATCGCCACGTTAGAAGCCGTTCCTTTCAATTCAGGATCGTTCATATAACGACTAGCAAACATCATCGCTTGGTAAGTATTGGTAGCTTGCATGCTGCTCAAAGCAGACTGCTTTTGTTTTGCAGTTTGCGCTAATGCAAATGCATCACGTAAAGTCAATGTCTTTTGCTCAGCGGATTGTTTGCTTGCATTCAATTGCTTGATCAATCCAGTAAAAATCGTATTGAATAAGGCAGGGTCTTTTTCTGTTCTCGCCAATTTGATCAAGGCCGGAAGTGCCTCTTCATTATTCCATTTTGATAATGCATCAATCGATGCAGCTTTCAAGCCTGGATTATTCACGTAGTTTTCTACAGCTTTCAAAGCGTCAGCACCACCCACTCCCGCGAAAATCGGGAAGTATTTCGCTGCCGAAGGCGCCGAAGAACGAGAAATATTCGCCGCTAAACGTTGAATCTTTGCATCCTTATCCGCACTTGCTTGCAAAGCCAAGATAGCCGCTTGCTGTGCGCTCACTAAGTCCGCTCCTTCTGCATCGTTTACCAAAGCGATGACCGATTCGAAATCCGAATTGTTGACCACATTTGGCAATGCTTTGAACGCTGCCGCGCGAACTGCTTTATCGCTAGACTTTGTTAATGGCAATACCACAGAAGCCGAATTCAAATTCATGCGTTGTGCTAAAACTTCCAATAGAAGCAATTGCGTCTTCTCGTCTGCACTTGGAAGCGCAGCATTCACTAAATCAATAGTCCCTGCATCTTTTGCTGACAACAACATCGTTTTAATGGTCTTCAACTCATTCTTAGACGCACTCGGGATTTGTTTGATTAGGAATGGAACGTTTGAACCTTTTGATAAAACAGAAAGCGCATGGTAAGCTGCGATTTTTGCTTCCTCGTCTTTCAGCTTCGGAAAGCCTTTTTCAATCAAACCTACAGAACCCGCTGCATCCTTTGTCGCTAAAAAGTTCAACACACTTTCCTGTGCATCTCGATCTAGCTTACGCATCGAACTAGCCAACTTTAACAGGTCAGAAGCAGAGGCATTATCGGCTAATAAACCTAGGGCAACATTGCGCAATACTTTATCGTCACTGGAAGCAAGCTTCAATAATTCTTTTTTCTGTTTTTGAGGGTCGATATCGGTCAACACTTCTAACGCGCCAACCTGAACCGCTGAGCCCTTCGCTTTAGCCGCATTATTGAACAAGGTAGTCGCGAACTTGCTCGCTGCAGCCTCATCCTTCTTCGCCAATTGCTTCGCGTAGTCAATCGCTAAGCTCGACGCATTCGTTTTATCGTATTGGTAGTTCAATGCTTTTGCCTTATCCAAAAATAATGCTGAAGATTGTGCACCACCGATTTTACTCAAGGCCGTTAAACCGTTCCATTGGAAATTCTCCGATGGATATTTACCGATCAATTCGATGATCTTTGCTTCTGCTTCATTAGATTTTAGATCGCCTAAAGCAGCGATAATCGCTGTAGCGGTCTTTTCCGTAGCAGATGATGCTAATGCTGTATTCAACGCTGCCGCAGCCTCTGGCGTACGGATCGCATTTAAAACGCGTGCCGCTTTCTCTGCCAAATACTCGTCAGAAAGATAGGGAGCTACTTTAGCAATCGCGTCATTCTTAGCACAGAACTTCAATAATTCTAAGACATAGCCTTTGTTATTGGCGTCTTGCAGATTATCAAGTGCCGATAACAATCCCTGTACATAGGTAGCACGTTGATTTTCAAATCCTGGCTGCATCACATAGAATGCGTAAGAATTGGTCGCGTATTCAATCGGAGCGTTATTGCCACCCTGTGGTTTTAAACCTAATAATAATTTGGAAACATCCTCAGCCGTGAATCCCTCAAGTTCTTTCATCGCTGAAATAAACTTAGACTGCTCCTCGGCAGGCTGTTGGGCTAAAACATCGGCAATCTTTGTTGCTGATGTTCTATTTGCAGGTTGTTGCGCATAAGCAGCAACTTGTATAAATAGTAAAGCGGTTATCGTATTAAATACTTTCTTCATGATTTTTCTAGGGAATTAAAATGTCCAAGGACCTCTCATTGGTTGATTGATTAATCTGTTTGCTGCATCGTCGTTCACAAATTCTTGCTTTTCCGAATCGAATTTCAAGTTTCTGTTCAAACGCAATGCCGCAAGACCTAAGTTCACTAGCGTACATGAGTAATAACCATTTTGCTCGTTCAAAGCAAATTTCTGACGCGTACGAACCGCTTCAACAAAATCGGTAACCTGTGGAGCAGGCTCAGGATACTGCGCTAATTTGCGCTCCAAATCTGGAATATCCGACACAAACCCACGGAATAACTTACCGTTCGGTCCTTCGATATAAGCCTTACCCACCTCTGTACCGGCACCATCTAAGATAATCTGGCAACCGTCCGCATAGGTATAGGTAATTTTACGCCAAGTACCAACAGCATCCGAATGCTGTTGCGGAGCATCAACCTCGATAGAAACCGGACTTTCCTGGTCTTTGCCTAAGAAATATTGTACAGGATCTAGATAATGCTGCCCCATATCGCCAAGACCACCACCATCATAATCCCAATAACCCCTAAAAGTCAAGTGCGTGCGGTGTGCACTATACGGTTTATACGGTGCAGGACCTAACCACATCTCGTAGTCTAACTCTTTTGGCACCTGTTGTACAGGCAAGTTCTCCTTGCCAACCCAGTAGAACTTCCAATCAAAACCCGTATGCTTAGATATCGTCACTTTCAGCGGCCATCCCAACATCCCTGTATCCACTAATTTTTTGATCTTCTTCACCGGAACATTCATTCCATAGAAGTTCGCATCAAAACGGAACCAAGTATTCAACCTAAAAATATTACCATGCTGTGCAACAGCCTCTTTTACTTTTTTACCTTCACCGATTGTTCTGGTCATTGGCTTCTCACACCAGATATCCTTTCCAGAACGCGCAGCTTCAACAGCCATCAATCCATGCCAGTGCGGTGGTGTAGCAATATGTACAATATCCACCTCCGGATTGTTGATCAAATCTCTGAAATCATGGTGCTCTTTCACACCGCCCCCAAGAGCCTTCTGCGCTATAGCTAAATGGCGTGTATCCACATCACAAATAGCAACGGTCTTAGTACCCGCATAATTGAAGTGTCCACGCCCCATTGATCCAACACCAATAACACCCTTTGTTAAATGGTCACTAGGGGCTAAATATCCTTTTCCAAGTACAAATCTCGGCACGATGGTGAAAGCAGCTGCCCCGATCAACGATTTCTTGATAAAATCGCGTCTAGAAGAATTATTGTTTTCTTTCATAATGTTTATGGTTCCATAGCTTAAATCACTATTTCCCTAAAAAAGACAAGTGTATTAGGTAGATTTATCATTTAGGTTAATAGCCATCCAATCATAAAAACTTTATAAATAGATTAAGTTACAAGATTATAAAAACTTTTCAGTTTTGACTTATTCAAACATGCCAAAACAATATTATTTTAGGACACGTTAAGGTTGATGAAAACAAATTTAATAAAACAATCGGTTGCGTAAATAAAATATTACGAATAAATAAACCAATTCATTAAACATTTGATAACCTAAGCTTCAGACCTTCGATAAATCGATCTTTTTCTATTCCCTATTCATTCCCAAATCAAAGCCCTTCTGGAGCGGGTTTGATTGGGTTATGAAAGGGCTTTGATTTGGGTTAGTAAGGGTTATGAGTGGATTTATGTAGGTCATATTTGGTAAGGAGTCCTGTATTTCATTTTGAAAATGCTTACATTTAGATAAAAATCAATCTCATGCAATTCGAAACTGCAAGAAAGAACCAACTTGAAAAGATAAAACAGACAGCATTATGGGATCTCGTCATCATTGGCGGTGGAGCAACCGGACTTGGTACGGCAGTTGATGCGGCAAGTCGCGGCTTCAAGGTTCTCCTAATCGAGAAATATGACTTCGCTAAGGGGACTTCCAGCAAGAGTACAAAGCTGGTCCACGGTGGCGTCCGTTATCTGGCGAACGGCGATATCAAACTCGTTATCGGTGCCCTAAAAGAAAGAGGCCTTATTTTTAAGAATGCGCCCCATGTTTCTTCGGCACAATCCTTTGTTATTCCACTCTATTCCACATTCGATAAACTAAAATATCTGGTTGGCTTGAAACTATACGATTGGTTAGCGGGAAGTTTACGAATCGGCAAATCAGTTTTGCTATCTAAAAAAGAAGTTGTCGAAAAACTGCCTCATATCAAGCAAGATGGTTTGACAGGAGGAATTCTATACTACGATGGTCAATTTGATGATGCGCGTTTGGCAGTCAATTTAGCGCAAACCGCAATTAACCATGGTGCAACGGTGCTGAACTACATGGACGCCGTTGGAATCGATAAAGATCAACATGGTAAAGTATCTGGCGTTACCTTTATCGACAGAGAAGATGGAACGACCTATAAAGTTGTTTCTAAAACAGTTATCAACGCCACTGGAATTTTCGTAGACGATATTTTAAAACTCGATACCGCGACGCATAAGAATTTGGTTCGCCCTAGTCAGGGTTCGCATATTGTGATTGACAGGAAGTTTCTAGATGGATATGACGCGCTGATGATTCCGGAAACAAGTGATGGACGGGTGCTCTTTGGGGTGCCTTGGCATGATAAGGTGCTTTTAGGCACTACGGATATTCCTATCAACACACATCAGATTGAGCCTCGACCTATGGAGGACGAGATCGAATTTATTCTGGCAACCGCCAAGTCTTACTTGAATCCCTACCCTACGCGCAATGATATTTTAAGCATCTATGCGGGTTTACGTCCATTAGCAGCGCCAAAGGACAACGATACGGGCAGTACAAAAGAGATATCACGCGACCACAAGCTATTGGTTAGCGAGTCGAACCTCATTACAATTACCGGGGGGAAATGGACCACCTACAGGAAGATGGCACAGGATACGGTTGATGCTGCAATTAAAGTTGGAGAACTACCGCATATTGCGTGCAAAACGATGAACCTTCCTATTCATGGATCCACTAATCAGGTGCAAGCTGGACATTGGACCTATTATGGAATAGACTATCATCATATTCAAGCTTTGATGCAAGAAGATGAGCGCTTAAAAGAGCTACTAGTTCCGGAATATGATTATACGAAAGCGGAGGTCGTATGGGCCTGTCGTCATGAGCTGGTTCGGCAAGTCGAAGATTTTCTCGCACGTCGTAGTAGGCTCTTACTACTCGATGCGAAGGCTGCAAAAAGAGCGGCTCCTGTCGTGGCGGACTTGATGGCTCAGGAATTGGGAAAATCAATAGACTGGCGCGACAATCAGATTAAACTCTTCAATGAACTAGCAAACAATTACCTTTTATAAAACAACCACTTATAAATATATTATTGATGAAGGAATATATTATAGCTTTAGACCAAGGCACGACCAGTTCTCGTGCAATACTATTCAATAAAAAGGGCGAAATCGTCAATATCTCACAGAAGGAATTCCAACAAATCTATCCGAAGTCAGGCTGGGTTGAGCATGATCCGCAGGAGATATGGTCGAGCCAACTTGCTGTATTCACGGAGGTATTAGCAAAATCAAAGACTAAACTAGATTCCATCAAAGGGATAGGCATCACTAATCAACGCGAGACTACCATTGTATGGAATCGGCGTACCGGTGCGCCGATCTATAATGCCATAGTATGGCAAGACCGAAGAACAGCGGAATATTGTGCTCAACTGATCAAAGAGGGGCATTTGGATGAAGTGCAGGAAAAAACGGGCCTATTGATTGATTCGTACTTTTCGGCAACTAAGATTAAGTGGATCTTGGACCATGTGAAAGGAGCACGCAAACTGGCCGAGAAAGGCGAACTAGCCTTCGGTACAGTTGACGCCTGGCTAATCTGGAATCTTACAAATGGCAAAACACATGTCACCGACGTGACGAATGCTTCACGCAGCATGTTATACAATATCAACAGCTTGTCCTGGGACAAGGATCTATTGAAGCTTTTTGACATCCCCGCGAGCATGCTTCCGGAAGTTAAGAGCTCGTCGGAAATCTATGGCGAAACTTCGGGCGAACTAGGTAGTCGGCAGATCCCTATTGCAGGAATCGCAGGCGATCAGCAAGCCGCTTTGTTCGGACAGATGTGTTTAAAGAAAGGGATGGCCAAGAATACCTATGGAACGGGTTGTTTCTTACTGATGAACGTGGGGAATAAACCTGTTAAATCGAAGAATAAGTTGGTGACGACGATTGGATGGAAGATTGGTAACGAGGTCGTGTATGCTTTGGAAGGCTCTGTATTTATCGGAGGGGCTGTTGTTCAATGGCTACGCGATGAGTTGAAGATAATTAAGAAATCCAGCGATGTGGAAGCTTTAGCGACCAGCGTAGACAGCACCGAGGGGGTTTATCTGGTTCCAGCTTTTGCTGGATTGGGTGCACCACATTGGGATGCGAATGCACGCGGAACCTTGTTTGGCATATCAAGAGGAACTTCAGATGCGCATATCGCACGCGCTGCTTTAGAGAGTATTGCATATCAAACCTACGACATTCTGAAAGCTATGGAATCAGATGCCGGTGCGAAGATCAAAGAACTGCGGGTGGACGGTGGAGCAACACAAAACAACTTCTTGATGCAGTTTCAAGCCGACATTTTAAAAACGCAGGTCGTGCGTCCACAAATAACCGAAACGACTGCCATGGGTGCCGCATTCCTTGCTGGTCTTGCTGTTGGTTTTTGGAAAGATGTGAAGGAGATTGAAGCACTTTGGAAAGAGGACAAATTGATTGCGCCGACGAAATCATCTAAGCTGGCGAACAATTTGAAAGAATGGAGCCGGGCAGTGAAGGCGGTAAAATATTGGTCAGAAAACCCAGAATAACAGAAATCAAAACTAAACCTATTATATGAGTCCATTTGTAGCAGAATACTTAGGAACGGCAGTGATGATCCTCCTTGGGGGTGGCGTGGTTGCCAATGTGGTGCTAAAAGGCACGAAAGGAAATAACGGCGGTTGGATTGTCATCACAACAGCTTGGGCGCTCGCCGTTTTTGTTGGCGTCACGATTGCTGGCCCCTATAGTGGCGCGCACTTGAACTGTGCCGTGACTATTGCCAATTTAGCATTGGGTAAATTAGACCTAGCAACTACCTTAAGCTATATAGGCGCACAATTTTTAGGTGCCATGACGGGTGCATTCGTTGTCTGGCTGATGTATAAAGATCATTTTGATCAAACAGAAGATCCCGGCGCAAAACAAGCTGTTTTCTGCACGGCGCCTGCCCTACGCAATCCTCCGATTAACTTAATCTCTGAGGTGGTCGGTACGTTTGTGCTAATCTTCACTATTCTTCACTTTACCGATGCCAAGATGGCTGATGACTCTGTTATTGGCTTAGGTTCCATCGGTGCAATCCCTGTTGCTTTTCTGGTATGGGTGATTGGTTTGTCCTTAGGCGGTACAACAGGCTATGCGATTAACCCCGCCAGAGATTTAGGTCCTCGCATCGTGCATGCTATATTACCGATTAAAAATAAAGCTGGATTTGATGCTGCTTATGCCTGGGTTCCATTTTTAGGCCCAATTATTGGAGCATTACTTGCAGTAGCGCTTTATAGCTGCATATATTAGGAAGGCATGAAGAAAGGATTTTTTAAACTACTGAACAGAATAAATAAGGCGGTATTGCCCAGCTATACGAAACTGGACCCCGCTAAACTAAGTAAGCTACAACAGGCCGTTGTAGCTTACCGATATTATGTTTTAAAAGAATCGCTGGATTAAGCAACTGGAGTTTCCTCCGCATCGGGTTGATCGCCAATAACTTTGACAACATTTTGCGGGAAGACCACGTTTTTGCCGTCGAGCACATTCTTGACTTGCTCGCTAATTTCGTTTTTCGTTGCCCAGAATACTTCTCGATTCGCCCAAGCACGTACAATTAAAGTAATCCCGGTTTCCTTTAAATCCCCTACAATTACCTCGGGAACAGGTTTATCCAAAATACGCTTATCCGCTTTCAACACAGACAGAACCGCCTCGCGCGCGACTTTGATATTTGTGTCGTAAGATACGTTCAAAGTAAACTGCATACGGCGAGAAGCAATCTTCGTAAAATTCTTGATTACTGAGTTAGCGAGCGGACCATTCGGTGTGAAAACGCGGATCCCATCATCGTCAATCATCGTGGTGTACAACAAGTCGATACGTTCTACGGTTCCCGTTGCGCCTGCCGCGCTGGAAATATAGTCGCCAACATCGAAAGGACGGAATAAAAGGATCAATACACCTCCGGCAAAGTTTGATAAACTACCCTGAAGCGCCATACCGACAGCTAAACCGAAGGCCGATAAGGCCGCGATAAAGGAAGTGGTCTGTATACCCATTGTACTGGCTACCGTCAGCAACAATAAGCCGTATAAGGTAAATTTGATGATGTTTTTTAGAAATGAACGAATAGATCGGTCTACATTGCGCTTTTCAAATCTGTTATCGATAAATTTAAGCGCAAATTTGATGACATAACGCCCAACAATCAGTATAAAAAATCCTACCGCAATTTTAGGCAGTGCGACTACTACCGAATCTACTAGTCGTTCTAAACTTCTTTCTACAGAAAACCAATTCATATCTTAGTGTAATTTTTACAAAAATAACAAAATACTGTTTGCAAGCCGGTAGAATGGTACTTATTTTAAATATCTTTAACATATGAGCTTTCTATATTTTGATAATAATGCGACGAGCAAAATGGATGATGAGGTTCTACAGGCTATGCTTCCTTATCTACAAGAGTCGTATGGGAATGCCTCCAGTGTTCAGCATAAACTCGGTCGCGCAGCGAATGCGGCTATAGAGCAGGCACGAATTCAGCTCGCCGAACGATTGGGCTGCATGCTAAAAGAAATCTACTTCACCTCAGGCGCTACAGAAAGTATAAGCACCGTCTTAAAGGGGATAGCGCAAAGTTACCTGCGAAAAGGAAAACATATCGTCACCTGCAAAACAGAACATAAGGCTGTTCTGGCGACTTGTGAAAGTTTAGCCAAACAGGGTTGCGAGATAACTTATCTCGATGTCGATACGCAGGGAAACATCAATTTGGACGATTTAACGAAAGCCATTCGTCCGGATACTGTATTAGTTGCGCTAATGTCCGCCAATAATGAAACAGGCGTGTTACATCCCATCGATAAGATCGCTAAAATCTGTCAAGAGAAGGATGTCTTATTTTTCTGTGATGCTACGCAGCACATTGGCAAATTACCCCTTGATTTACAGCAAGTAGCAATTGATATCTTATGCTTAAGTGC
This sequence comes from Sphingobacterium sp. BN32, assembly GCF_030503615.1. Classification (NCBI taxonomy): domain Bacteria; kingdom Pseudomonadati; phylum Bacteroidota; class Sphingobacteriia; order Sphingobacteriales; family Sphingobacteriaceae; genus Sphingobacterium; species Sphingobacterium sp. BN32. The sequence goes on along the minus strand of NZ_CP129963.1, from coordinate 1,416,836 downwards.
ACATAAATTTCACGGACCGAAAGGCATCGGTGCTTTGTTCATACGTCGAAAAAGCAAGCCCATCCAAATCCCTAGCCTTATTACCGGGGGGAATCAGGAACATGGCTTACGCGGCGGCACTTATGCGGTTCCGCAGATTGTGGGCATGGGTGAGGCTGTAAAACGTTTTGAGTTCAGCAGCAACATTGGAGCGATAAGGGATTATTTTGAGGCTGAGCTGCAAACGCAGCTGGAGGAAGTAAAGATTCATGCAAGCGATGCCGCACGTATTCCAAACACCAGCAATGTCTTGATTAAACATGTGCGATCGACCGAACTCATGACCAAGTTGCCCGAAATGGCATTATCGTCCGGCTCTGCCTGTGTTTCGGGCTCGCGCGATCCTTCGCATGTACTGAAGGCAATGGGCATGGAGGATGAGGACGTTTATGGCAGCAGCCGTTTCAGCTTCAGCAAATACACGACGAAAGAAGATATTGATGTTGCCATACAACAAATAAAGCGCGCTGTAGCGCAAATTAGAGCCGCCTCACCTATTTGGCAAATGTATAAAGAGGGTCTAATTTGACAGAACTCAGATGATTTATCCAATATTTGGAACTTGTTTTGATTATCTTTGTACAATAAATGGAGGAAGAAGAACATGGTGACCATTACAGATAAAGCAAAAGAACGTATCAGCACAATCATGCAACAAGAAAACTACGATAGCAATTATTTCGTACGCGTTGCTGTGGAAAGTGGTGGTTGTTCTGGGCTATCCTATAAGCTTAATTTTGATAACGAAGAGAAAAAAGGCGATCAGTTTTTTGAAGACAATGGTGTCAAAATCTGTTTAGATATTAAGTCTTACTTATATCTGGCAGGAACAGAATTAGATTATTCCGACGGATTGAATGGAAAGGGATTTGAATTCCACAATCCTAATGCGTCGAGAACTTGCGCCTGTGGCGAAAGTTTTTCGGTGTAAAATAATTAAGCGGGCAAATTAGATTGCCCGCTATTTTATTTTTTATACTGTCTGAGTTTTCCTAATTAACATTAGCGAGCAGCTTCTCTCCCGCTTTTCCTCATATTTATTTCATACGCGATAATTAGCCTACTTACTAAGCCATAGCGTGCCATTCCCTCTCTCTGATTGTTATGTTTAAGATATTGATCATAGAACAAGCCAGATACATTGGTCAACCAGCCCGTATAATTTTCCCAGTAGGATTGATCTTTTTTTAAATCGCTTTTAATGCCCTCTGAGAGCTTCGCTTTATATTGTTGAAACATGGACTCATCGACTAGATAAAGTGACCTTAAAAGGTATTGTATGCTTTCGTAATAGGCTGCATATTGAAACCAGGGATCCTGATGATTCCGAAGCTTAACATAAGCGATAAAATTACATTCATCTTCAAATCCAATGCCCATCTGATGTGCCAGCTCATGAGTTACCGTGAAAGGATAGGATGTGATTGGCATATCGGCATTGGCATGCGCTTCATTACTGAAAGGATTCAGATAACCCGATGTTCCAAAGGAGGATATCATCACAGAACTCAATGGCTTCTTAATATGGATCTGGGTTTTGCTGAGCATTGGGAACTCTTGATCATCCCGCATCAGCTCTTCTATTTGCATATTGACGCTGGTTCGGACTTTGCCTTCAAGATTTATTTTTGCGCGCAAGCTATTCGCCAGCTGTATCTGCTCAGCCAATACACCTAGATGATCCTCCAGAAGTATGGTATCTACAGACAAGTTAAGTTGCTTACTGACCGGGACGCGATAATAATTGATTGCCCAAGCCAAATGAAAGAAGATATACAGCGATAGCGCCGTGCCAACTAACATTAATACTCCTCGCCAAGCGTTGTGAAACTGCTTTTTGAACAGTAGAACTATTGTTTTAACGACGAGATAAAGCAGGACCAAGACGATCGCAAGATAAAGCAGATCTCCCACGCTGAAAGGGAGCAGTCCGAATATCAGTTTTGGGAGGTATTGGTAAAAAGGATAGAAAGCGCGACTGTAAACTGCCTCTACCCTTTCAGAGTCTGTTACAAACCAATTCAATAGCAAGATTAAGCTTATACAAACAGCTAACCAGATATAAAGCGATTTCGTTGATTTGTTGAACCTCATCTTCTTAGTCGGATTCGTTTTCGAAGTATAGCTTGTAGTAATTCATCCCCTTATCCTCGTCATATCCTTTTTCGAGGTATTCGCGCTTTCCATGCACGTATATATGGAAATTCTTATCGAGCTTGATGACTGACTTATAACTGGACGCCATTTTCTTTACGGCATTTCCGGCAATATCAAAATTAGATTGAAATGGGGTATCAAATTCCTCTTCAAAAGCAGATTTATAATCCTTAAATAAAGAAACAGCATCCGGATTGGCAATCACTTCGGTATTGAATTCTTCTTCATCAAATTCTTCTTTTGACTTAAAGTAGTTCATCGAGCGGTTCAAGAGGTCGATCTTATCCGCTTTATCCATTTCAAACACTTCATCTAGCTTCTCATTGACGAAATTCTTGTACACCTTCATGATATTTCCCGTTTGTTGGAAATTATCGTTTCGCACGCGCAGTTTTAAGAAATCATCTTTCCAGTAAACGGCTTCCGATCCATTCGTTTGATCAAGGCATAATACCTTGAAGCCTTCTTCCGATTCGGTATTGATGATAACGACGCCCTTATCCAGTTTATTGATATTTATGGCTTGTTCTTCATAATTTACACCTAAACCATCTGCTTGAGGATATACTTTAAGATAAGCTTCTTTATTTTCTGATTTAAAGATCCCTATGGCCTTATGCTCCTCTCCTTCCAGCTGCACATTATCCAGTGCGACGACATACACTTCACCCGATTTGATCTTTGGATGCTCCGATACATCAAACAGATATTTAGTGATCGATTTGGAGAAATCGATAAAGTTCAGCTGCCCTTCAAAGAAGCGCTTAGAATAACTGTAAACCTCATTAAATTCCAAATCATCATTGGGATGGTAGAATCTGTAGACTTCCGATTGCTTCGCGAAAGGCTTCATGAAATATTGCATCAGCAGTCCGGTCAGGACTTCATCTGAAGCAACATCCACTTCTACGTCCGACAAGGTAAAATACTCGTCCTGGCTCTTGTTGCCAACATGATGGATAATAAGGTTTTCGAAGTTTGCGTCTTGATGAAATAACATGCTTGTTTTTTATAAATCGTAAATATGTATTGCAGAACGGTAGGTATTGACATGCGCATTGACGATGTCTTTGATGTGCAGGGAATATCCGCCGCCCATGCTGACTTCCACGGGTACTTTTCTGCTTTTGCAGGCCTTGAATACCAGCTCATCTCTTTTTCTACAGCCTTCCTGCGTTAGTTTAAACTTGCCAAGTTTGTCGGTCGCTAGCACGTCGACTCCAGCCTGATAAAAGACAAAGTCGGGATTAACCTGATTAAATACCGCTTTAAGCTCTGATGCCAGGAGCGATAAATAGGCTTCATCTTCAATACCATCTGACAATCCGATGTCAATATGCGATTTTTCCTTTTTAAATGGGAAGTTCTTCTCCCCATGTATGGAAAATGTGATGATATCGGGATGACCTTCAAAGATATGAGCAGTTCCATTTCCCTGATGCACGTCAAGGTCTATGATCAGGATCTTTTTAGCTAGTTTTTGATGGTATAAGTATGCGGCAGCAACCGCCTGATCATTGAGTAAGCAGAAGCCTTCACCAAAATCTCTTCCGGCATGGTGTGTTCCACCGGCAGTGTTAAAAGAAACTCCAGCTTCCATTGCCGCAAAACATGCCTTGATTGTACCATCTATTAGATAGCGTTCGCGGTCCACTAAAGCCTGTGTCATCGGGAATCCAATACGACGAACCATCTTAGGATCTAACGTCAGCCCCAGAAGCTCATCAACATAAGCTTTATCGTGAGCTAAATAGATGATGTCGCGATCGACTAAGTCGGGTTCAAAAAAGTTGTTTTGATTCACTAGCCCTTCGTAAATCAATTGCTCTGGAATAAGTTCATACTTCATCATCGGAAAGCGATGTGTCGCGGGCAAGGGATAAATATAGGCGCTATGATGGGCTATTTTTAACAATTGTGCAAATTTGTCACGAATATAACCAATCAGAAATCAATAAAAAACCCTTGTGGAAAAAGCGGATAGCGCTTCTTTCTCCTTTTGAGTACACTTATTCGCAACGAGATTGTTATATCGTATATTTTTTAATCTCGTTTTTTTTAAATAGATTTAATACAATAAGCATCGCGGCTTCCACAATCCGCTGCTATATAACCATTTGTAAACAAATTGAAAGGAAGGAGAGAATATGTTTAGCAAGAAACGTCAGGGGTCGGGTTCAGCTAATTTCGCTGGACGAAATCATCCTTTTATCAAAAACATCAAAAAGACGGGTTTACTTGATAAGCCCAAGTTGATGCTTCAGGAAATTCTCGAACATTTAAAAGCTAATCGCTTCGAGTACAGCAAAAATTAATATTTAAAACGAAATTAAATATATGCTGTTATTAGCTATAGAGTACTAAATAAGAAGAGTATGACTATAGATATTGATTCATTGCTTGATGCGGAGATCATCAAAACCGAAGAGGATTCGAGAACACAAACTTTGGACGTAACGTTGTTATTGGACGCTACGGAACCAATCCATGCTCATCAGAAGAAATTGCGCTTTGAGCATGTGACTTTCTATTCGCGTTCTGAAATCCCTAAAGAGGGTTATCCGGTTATTTTGGAGATCAGCGAAGTCGTCCCGGAGATCGAAAAGAGCTTTGATAACGATCAGTCGCGCAGACGCTTTAAGATCGATACCACCTCGGGAATAGTCATATTGGAATTTGCGACCTGCTATTTAGTAGATTAATTCCGTATCTTTCGACGAATTAAACGCCCCGAACATTGTTAATCAATATCCACGCCCATAGCATAAGTACCTCAACTCCCGATGAGTTTGTACTGCCCAATTGCATTGTTTCGAAAGACTATCTTTATGATCAAGCCTGTTCCGCAGGCATCCATCCCTGGTATGTGGATCTCAATGAGGAAGCTCAATGGGAAGCATTAGTAAAGTATGCTGAAAAGCCCCAGGTGATTGCCATAGGAGAATGCGGATTAGATAAGCTCTGCAGCACGGAATGGAATCGACAGTTACATACATTCGAAAAACAAATTGCGCTCGCTAATGAGCTTAAAAAGCCTTTGATAATACATTGTGTTCGAGCCTATCATGAGGTTTTTACTTCTTTGCTAAGGAAACAGGTTTCTGTACCGGTCATTTTTCATGGATATGAGCGAAATTGGCCATTGGCGGAACAATTATTAAAGAACAGAAACTACTACCTTTCGCTCGGCGCTGCTATCCTAAAAGGCAAGCTAGACGATGTTATACAGCAGATCCCATTGGACAGGATTTTCTTAGAAACTGACGATAAACCAACGAAAATCTCAGATATTTATGCTTATTTTTGCCGAGCCAGAAAATTGTCTATAAAACAAGTAGAAGATCAGATTTTGGCAAACTATAACAGGGTATTTAAATCAAGTTAAAATTAATGAAGGATTTATCTTGGCTTTCTCGCACCGAGGCGTTGGTGGGACGAGAGGCACTAGAAAAGTTAGCTAATTCGCATGTGATGGTTTTGGGCCTTGGTGGTGTGGGGTCGTTTGCAGCCGAGTTTATCTGTCGGTCGGGTGTTGGAAAGATGACCATTATCGATGGGGATACAGTAGACCCTAGTAACAGGAACAGGCAATTGCCGGCGTTGGCAACAAATCATGGCGAGGCAAAGGCGGAAATTATGCGCGAACGCTTGTTGGCAATTAATCCGGAATTAGAACTTAACGTGATTCAAGACTTTATCCTTCCACAAAGCATCCCCGGTCTCCTTGATCTAAAACCAGACTACTGTGTTGAGGCGATCGATAGTATTACACCGAAGTTATTTTTTATACGATTGGCTCTGGAGGCGAAAGTACCTTTTGTAAGCTCCATGGGAGCCGGAGGCAAGCTTGACCCCACGAAAATAAGGATAGCGGATATTGGAACAACGTACAATTGTAAGCTCGCGCAGCATATTCGTAAGAAATTAAAGAAACATGGTATCCGAAAGGGTGTAAAGGTGGTATTCTCTACGGAATTGCCGGATAAAGAGTCTTTGCTATATACAGACGGTAGTAACTTTAAGAAATCTGCCTATGGCACCATGTCTTATCTGCCGGCTGCGTTTGGAGGCGCGTTAGCTTCCGTTGCGATTCAAGATTTAATGAACGAAAAGAACATTTAATAAAAAAAAGGAGCTCGATGAGCTCCTTTTTTACTGATTATATTATTTTAAGAGATAGGTTCCAGATATTGCGCATAGCAATAGCCTTCTTCCCCATCCTTCGTACGAACTAACCACCATTGGTCATTAGCGCGACTGATTAAGGTAATTACCTCGTCTTTCGCTGCTTTACCAACGATTGGCTGATCTGTTCCTGGCCCTTTACGAATATTCAAATTGCTGCTTTCAGTGATTACGCGAACTTGCTGTCCTGTAACCGCTGTAGAAACATCCACGTTCATAACCACATCGCCAGATAAGAAATTAGGATCGATTTGATTGTAGACATCCCATAATTTGTTTTTTACGTCAGCATTTGGAGCAGTACCACGAATCTGTAATACGCCGTCCATCTCAGCGATTTGTAAACCTTCGATACCCGAAGCATTTGCTGTATCGATCAATACTTTATATTTACTTTCTAAACTCATAATTTGCTATTTTACGATTAAACCTGACATGTCAACTTTCTTAGGATTTAAAGCATCTAATCCCATTTTTAAAGCTTGTACGCGTGCTTGTTCCAACTCTCCAGTTACTGTGATCACTCCATCCACAACGGCTGTTTTCACCGATGGGAAGTCTTTAGTAAATTCAGCTACCTTCGCCTGAAGATCAGCATCATTGCTGTTTACTTCGATAGTTCCAGCAGGAATTGAATTAACAACGATGTTGTTAACGACAGATTTCACACCTTTTGCATCAGCACCTTTCGCTGCCGACTCAATCTGTGCTTTTTCATCATCAGACGCTGCTGTACCGTTTAAGGTAACTACACCATCCTTAACTTCTACCTGAACATTTGGATTCGATTGAATCGCAGTTTCAACTTTGGCTTTTAAATCGGCATCCGAAATTTTCGATTTACAAGCAATAGTGCCAGTTAACAATGTAACGGCAACTACCAATACAGATAAGATTTTTTTAAGATTCATAAATAAGATATTTACGTTAATTAATACTACCTAAATCTAAACAAAAAACATCTCGAAAATGTTTTAAAAAATAAATCTGATTTGAGAATAATTTGGAAAGGATATCGTCAGCGGTATTGTAACAACAATTATTGAGACGCAATAAATATAATCTGTTTCCATTAGAAGCAAAAGCAGGGATAACGGATCTTGGTTGCCTTTTGAAAACCACCACTTTCGGGAAAGAGGCTTGTATGAATGAACGCTGTATGCCCAGCTAGCCTAGGTCCTGAATTTGAAACGTTTTACCGTTGAACTGTACTTCATCAAGGACTTTCTTTCCAAACAGCGCCTCTCCTATTGGCGATTGTTTTGAAACGACCATCACTGTCTCGCTGCCTACCTTGAGCGGGCCTATGGACGTAGCAAGCAAGTAATTAAATTGGTTAGTGATCACTAAGCTCCCCATCCCAACAATTGCAATCGTTGAATCAGGCAGATTGATCAGTATGTCCAAATCTCGATTGGCTTGGTTGAGCTGGCTTTGCAGGCGTGATAACTCTTGTTGTGCCATTTCGCGCGAAGTTTCATACTTATCGCCCATGCTGCTCTTCGTATCATTGACTATAGCATCATTGGCAGCATCGATAGCAACTTGAATTTCATTGACACGTTTTTGTGTCTTTTCTAAACATAGTTCAACGATTTCCTTCTTATCGATCATATTTATTGAATACTAATTTTATTATAATAAAGAAAGCGCCAAATAAATTTGGCGCTTCAATTAAAAACCTAATAACCAATTAATTATAATTAATTAAATTAGTTTAGTTCTTTAAAGCTTCTTTTACGTTGTTAAGCTTTCTTTCTGCCTCTTTACCAGTTGCTTCCACTTTATCTGCTGTTTTTTCAGCAGCTTTGTCGATTGCTTCACCAGTTTTATGAGCAGCGTCTTTCGTAGCATCTACAGCGTTGTTAACACCTGTTTCTACAGCATGACCTGCTTCTTTAGCTGCAGCTTTAGTTTTTTCCCAAGCAGCGTTAGCATCGTCTAGAGCTTTTTGAGCAGCTTCTTGCGCTTTTTTGTCTCCGCTTTTTACAGCCGCGTCAAGATCAGCTTGTGCTTGTTTTGCTTTAGCTTCAGCATCTGCTAAGGCTTGATCAGCTTCTGCATGAAGGTGACCAGCATGCTCGTCAGCAGTCTCTAATGAATGATCTAAGTGCTCTCCTACTGTCGTATCACCATCATGATTTTTATCTACTGATGAAGTATTGTTACATGCTGAGAAAGTAATCGCGCATGCAACTGCTGCCAATAATGCAATTTTTTTCATGTTTTAATTTTTGTTTATGGTTAACATTTTTACAATGATGCTAATCTACAATATTTGTACCAAAAACATTACTTTGAATATACCGTACCTTTTGCTGCTTCTAAAGTGTTTTTCAATAAGCCGATGATGGTCATTAAGCCTACTCCTCCCGGTACTGGTGTAATCCAAGACGCTTTAGGAGCAACAGCTTCAAAATCAACATCACCATATAACTTAAAGCCTGATTTTGTTTCGGTCGAAGTCTCACGGTTGATACCCACGTCGATGACGATAGCGCCTTCTTTAACCATGTCAGCAGTAACGAAATTCTTTTTACCGATTGCTGCAACGACGATATCAGCTTGAAGAACTTCTTCTTGAAGATTCTTTGTACGGCTATGGGTCAATGTCACTGTACAGTTTCCAGGTTGACTATTGCGCGCTAATAAAATACTCATTGGCGAGCCAACAATATTACTGCGTCCAACGACAACCGCTTTCTTACCCGCAGTTTCGATACCATAATGATCTAGCATCAACATGATACCATAAGGTGTAGCAGGAATAAAACATGGCAGATTTCTTTGCATACGACCTAGATTGATCGGATGAAAACCATCCACATCTTTTTTATAATCTATAGCTTCTGTTACTTTCTCGGGATCGATATGTTTCGGTAATGGCAATTGAACAATTAAACCATCGATGTTTTCATCTTGATTAATCTCCGCAATCTTTAAAAGCAAAGCTTCTTCCGTGATATCCTCTTCGTAATGAAGATTGGTAGAATCAAACCCCACTTGCTCGCAGTTTCTCATCTTGCTGGCAACATAGGTTTCACTTCCACCGTCATTACCTACTAAAATAGCAACTAAATGAGGCTTACGACCCAGGGTAGCTGTCAGTTCAGCGGCTTCTCTTTTGATATCTTCTTTCAGTTTTGCAGAAACTTCTTTTCCGTCAAGTAACTTCATGTTATAAATAGGTTGATGTAAATATTAATCTAACTTCAATACGGCCATAAATGCAGACTGTGGAATCTCCACATTACCTACCTGGCGCATACGTTTTTTACCTTTTTTCTGTTTCTCCAGGAGCTTACGCTTACGAGAAATATCACCACCGTAACACTTCGCTGTTACGTCTTTACGTAATGCAGAGATCGTCTCGCGGGCGATGATCTTAGCACCAATCGACGCTTGGATACGGATTTCGAATTGCTGACGTGGTAATAACTCTTTCAACTTCTCACAGATCTTCTTACCGAAATCGTAAGCATTGCTACGGTGAATCAATGATGATAAAGCATCAACAGGCTCATCATTCAAGCGTATATCTAATTTTACCAGATCCGAAGTGCGGTAGCCAATTTGATGATAATCAAATGAAGCATATCCCTTAGAAATGGTTTTTAATTTATCGTAGAAATCGAATACAATCTCACCCATTGGCATCTCAAACACCAATTCTACACGATCAGATGTCAGATATGACTGGTTCACGATGGTACCACGTTTTTGAATACAAAGCGACATTACTGGACCAACGAATTCGGCCTTCGTAATGATATTCGCTTTAATATATGGTTCTTCAATGGAGTCTAACTTACTAGGATCCGGAAGATCGGAAGGGTTGTGAACAACAACTTCTTCGTTTCCTTTAGTCAAATAAGCACGGTAGGATACGTTGGGAACAGTAGTGATTACTGTCATATCGAACTCGCGTTCCAGACGCTCCTGAATAATCTCCATGTGCAACATTCCTAAGAATCCACAACGGAAACCAAAGCCTAATGCAGCCGATGATTCCGGCTCAAAAACCAAGGAAGCATCATTCAATTGCAAACGGTGCATGGATTCTCTCAGCTCTTCGTAATCCTCTGTATCTACGGGATATATACCAGCAAATACCATTGGCTTCACCTCTTCGAAACCTTGAATTGCTGTTTCACATGGACGATCGCGATGTGTGATGGTATCTCCTACCTTCACCTCACGAGCTTCTTTAATACCCGAGATAATATAGCCTACGTCTCCGGTCTTGATAACCTCTTTCGGTACTTGATTTAACTTCAAGGTACCCACCTCGTCAGCGAAGTATTCTTTCCCTGTTGCCACGAACTTAACACGATCGCCTTTTCTGATCTCGCCATTCTCTACTTTAAAATATGCCATGATACCACGGAATGAATTAAATACAGAGTCGAAAATCAAAGCCTGCAATGGCGCTGTAGGGTCTCCAACCGGCGCTGGAATACGGTCGATAATGGCATCTAAGATATTAGGGATACCTAGTCCTGTTTTTCCAGAAGCTGGGATAATATCTTCGCGATTACCGCCGATAAGTTCTACGATTTGGTCTTTAACCTCCTCAGGCATAGCGCCCGGAAGATCCATCTTGTTTAAGATCGGGATGATTTCTAAATCGTGCTTTAGCGCTAAATAAAGATTGGAAATAGTTTGAGCTTGAATACCTTGAGAAGCATCTACAATCAATAATGCTCCTTCGCATGCTGCGATAGAACGGGAAACCTCGTACGAGAAATCCACGTGTCCGGGAGTATCGATTAAGTTTAACACATAGGTTTGTCCATCTCTCACATATTCCATTTGGATGGCGTGACTTTTTATGGTAATACCTCTTTCTCTTTCCAAATCCATGTTATCCAACAACTGCGCTTGCGCTTCGCGTTGGCTAATGGTATTGGTAAACTCTAACAATCTGTCTGCCAAGGTACTTTTGCCATGGTCAATGTGCGCGATAATACAAAAATTGCGTATATGCTTCATATAGGTTATTATGCCTTCAAATTAATTCGCAAATATAATTTTTTTAAGCGAGGTTTTCTCCTAAAAGTTAGGCGATTATTCTAACTAGCGAGTTAATTGTTAGGCACATCTTTGAAACGCTGTGCGATAAGCAACAACAGAAGGCTCATGACGATGATGATCGATGCCCACAGCAAGGAGGTATGCGTAAAGGTGAAATTCCAATGATAGATCCCGCCGAGTCCTTGCAAAGCTAGCGCTATTTCGTTAAACAGTATGCCAACGATCAGGAAAACAATTGTGAAAAAAGTAAACCTGGAAGCCTTCAACATCGCTTGACTGAACGCCAATCCAATAAGGAACATGGATATATTAACGAGTAATACTAGGTGCAAGTAGGCAATCGCAATCGGTCTGAAACCATAGACCAATACGCTCATGGAAGGTATGATGGAGAAACCCTGAAGAATCAGCTTTGCAGAAACGCCAAGCGCCACGATAATCCATAGCAATGACATGCTATTTGACTTGGTTTCGATCAACTTCATTGTTTTTAGACTGCCGCTCAGAAACCATAGCCAACACAACCCTTGTAACAACACCGTCGCAAACACCACATAGCCTACATATGCTGGAATCCCTTTCCACCACAAGATGGTAAGGAAATAAGTCGGGATTACGCTTAGCGAAAATAAATATTGCATATGCTTCGGAAAAAATATTGCTCCAGATTCACGAATCAACCAGTGATAAAATAGGGCTAAGCATCCGAAAAAGAACCATCCATTATATTGAAAATGCAGATAGAAATAAATCGATGCTTGCTGTTCAAAAGGATTTTCCTGATGGCTTGCTTTGAGGTAAATAAGATAAAACGTTCCTAAGGCTGAAACAGCATTACTGCTAATCGCAACGTAATACCAATGCTTGATGGAACTCGCTAGATTCGCTGAATTTAAGTCCCGCCAGAACTTCCCGATGAACGCGAATGAGACGAATAAAGATAAGGTGGAGAAGATTATGGACAACAGCGCGTATCCTTGGGCAGTAAATGCAATCAGCATACAGACCGATGTAATCAAATTGAAATACAGCAGTACAGCATAAGGCTTCTCGACTCGATCATGCGCCTTGTGACCCCGCAGAAACATAGGCATAAAGAGCATCAGGGCCATGGACACCCATGCCGTAAATGCGAAATGGGAATGCGCATGCAGTAAATTCTTCTGGTCTAAGCCCGATAGCGGGAATAGGAATTTATAGCGCATAAGGGCTCCATAGAGACCTACAATAAGGAAATTAATGAGTGCAACGTAGAACCATTGCTTATAGGAAACTTTGAACAATTTCTCCATTATCTTTCATTCAATCCGAGCGCGCAAAATTCCAGCCTGCTACGCTCTTTAACAAAGATAAATCCTAAGAAATCACCTCGGGCTGATGCTTGTCAGCTAGAAAAGTGATATATCACCAATAAAACTTATTGCTCTATTGGAAATAGCACTTGAAATTCCGTTCCCATTCCAATCTTGCTATCTACTTTAATTTGCAGATCCAACTTGTCGGCGATGGATTTTACGATAGTAAGACCTAAGCCCGTACCTTCAAAATCAACAGCATTATCAAGGCGCTTGAATGTGTCATAAATAGATTTCAAGTCTTCATCAGCAATACCAATCCCATTGTCACGGATGACGTAACGGATGAACTCGCTGTTTTGCTCGGAGTAGACCTCAACAAAAGGACAGTCGGCACGAGCGGAATACTTGATCGCATTCCCAATCAAATTCTGAAACAGCTGGTACACCAGCGTCTTATGTCCATAAACCGGTAGCAACTCCCCTATTTTAACTTCTGTAGACTCCGCATCATATCGCATTTTACAAAAAGTCGTAATCTGGCCGATGGAATGGTTGACATCAACCAGCTCGGTTTGATAATTAAAAGACTTGATTTTTGAAAATAAATGTATCGCAACAAGCAATTCCCCTATGATATCAACAGCACTCTTCATATTATGAAGCATTCGATCTCTAAGTTCCATCGGCATGTCCGGGCGCTGAAGCAACATTTGAACAGACAAGTTGATTGCGGACAATGGATTCTTTACGTCATGGCTGACGGTATAAGCATAGGAATCTAATGCCCTATTCAGACTCACTACCTCTGCGTTCAACGTACTTAGCTCCAATGCCATCTGATTCATACTCGTTTTAATCAGTTTTCTTAATCTGGAGAAATAGTACAGATCGCGTTCTGTCCAGCGCGCTGACGTCCCTACTATTTTATGATGCCAAACGTCGAAGTGTTTGTGTGGCGCGGTTGTAAATGTCTCATTAGGCTTTGGGTTCATCAAATGATGAGTCGGGGTATCCATATAGGTTCGCTCGACGATCGACTCCTTTCTGAAAAAGTAAAGCGTGAATTCCCTATTCGATTCTATATCGACTTTCGCAATTCCCGCAAAACGACTCATTTCGATATCTAATTCTTCGCCAAACTTCCACGTGAATTCCTCATCTGTGTAAATGTATTGATCCGTCTCACGGAGAATCAACGTCTTTAACCGCTTCAATTTTTTACGCCCTATACGGATTTGCTGAGCAAATATCTGATCTCCATAAGCGATAACCATCGCATCCGCATTGGCGAACTGGCATAAAAGCTTGCTCATCGACCCTAATACATCGAGCATATCCTTTTTCAATAGCAACTTTTCCTTCAGTAGCAATTCAAAATTCCGAATACGCTCGTTGAACTCTCTCTCTTGAACAAATTGCTCATCTGCAAAGCGTGTCGATGCCCATTGAATCATGTAGACGAAAGCTTCGCGTTTTATCAGGTTAATCCTTGTCGGGCGAACATTTTGGCAGAAAATCAGGCCCCATATCTGATTATCGATCAGGATCGAAAAACTTAGATTACAACCAATCCCAACTTTCTTCAAATGATCGCTATGAACCTTGGCTAAGGTGCGAATGTTAGTGTTCAGCAAATCAATAGGATGACCATCTTTACTAACAATTCGGATGGGCTCTTCATAGATATCGTGGGTTAACCGGCATAGATTCTTAAGGTGAACCTTTCTTGCCTGCGACAAGACTGCAAAGTCCGATTGATATAGCCCGATAATGCTTTCTAAGTTGTCGTTATTCCTTGTTTCCGCTATGATCTTCCCATAACCACCCTCAATGAATTGATACACCGTTATGCGGTCATATCCCAAGACTTTACCCATATAATCGCTCAGGTGCTGCCAAATACCTTTGGTGTTTTCCATTAATATCTGAGCAAAGGATTCGAATTTTGGAAAGTAGACTTGTAAATCCGCAACTTTAATTTCAAACTCAAAATAAACGGAGTGTTCATTTCGATAAACACTTAAATAACAGCCCCTCTCCAGCAGTCTAATCTCCAATAGATTTCGGTCATTCTCCTCGGCAATAATCTGTCGAACGGCTTCTTGAATATCAATCTGGTAGTCATAGAAATAATGATCGATCAAGAATGAAAAAGGACGATCAAAGAGCGTGTCCACATCTCTTCGCAACCAATCAGAACAATTCTCGCTACCTGCAATGATATTCAAATCTAAATCTGTGACGATTAGATACCCAAAGCTCTGGATACCATCAGAAACCAGCTGCTTCTGCTGATCAGTAGAGGAAGAATTAAGCATGTGTATTGGTTAGTTAGTTAATTTTAATGTCGTAAAGATAATGAGTTTTCTTGGAGCAAAAGTAAAAACTTTCACGCTTCTATATCATCATTAACAGGGATGAGAGTTCGCTATGGTTTGATACCAGACGTTTCAGAAAAAACAAAGCGTCAGTTAAAATGTAAACTGACGCTTTGTTATATTTTGTGAAAAAGTCTAGCCTATCCGATGCTCGGAATATTAACTACTTCGTTTGTGTCTTTTTCGTAATCAATTTCATCGAAATTGAATCCAAATAATTGGAAGAAGTCATTGCGGTATCCAGCAATATCAGAAATCTCTTCTAAGTTCTCTGTAGTCGCCTGTCCCCATAAGGCCGCAACCTCTTTTTGAACATCTTCACGCATCTCTAAATCGTCTACACGAATTCTTCCTTTATCATCTAATTGCAAATCTGAACCGTTGTACAAACGCTCCGCAAACAAACGTTGCATTTGTTCTATCGTCCCTTCGTGAATTCCTTTTTCCTTCATTACTTTGTATAATAACGAAATATACAAAGGAACGACAGGAATTGCAGAGCTTGACTGAGTTACCAAGGCCTTGTTTACTGAAACATAAGAAACACCATGTAGGTCTTTCAAAATCTCGTTCAAAACAGGAACCGTAGCTTCCAAATTATCTTTAGCGCGGCCGATTGTACCATTACGATAAATCGGATAAGTAATCTCAGGGCCGATGTACGAGTATGCTACAGTCTTCACGCCTTCTGCTAAAACGCCTGCAGCCTTTAATTCTTCAATCCAGAACTTCCAGTCTTCACCACCCATCACAGCGACTGTATTGTCGATATCTTCTGGATTCTCAACCGGATTGATCGTAATATCAGAAACGACGCCCGTATGGAAGTCAACTGTTTTATCTGTAAATGGCTGATCGATAGGTTTCAATACTGATGCATGTGCCACACCTGTTTTAGGATGCGTACGACGTGGAGATGCCAATGAGTAAACGACAAGATCAACTTGTCCTAAATCCTTTTTAATTAACTCAATAGTTTGCTGTTTGATCTCGTCCGAGAAAGCATCACCATTGATACTCTTTGCGTATAATCCGGCAGCATGTGCTTCTTTTTCAAAAGCAGCGGAGTTATACCAACCTGCAGTACCTAGTTTACCCTCAGATGCTGGTTTTTCAAAAAATACACCAATGGTTGCAGCATCAGAGCCAAAGGCAGCAGATATACGAGAGGCAATACCAAATCCCGTAGAAGCACCGATTACTAATACCTTTTTAGGACCATCAGCAATCTTGCCTTTAGATTTTACATACTCGATTTGATTTTTAATATGTTGTGCAGCACCTTCAGGATGCGCTGTCAAACAAATAAATCCTCTTGTTCTTGGTTGAATAATCATCTTTATTTAATCTTTCAAAGTTGAATAATTAGTTACAAAAGTAGTTAAATTTTCAAGGAAACATCCCTCTACTTTCTTTTTTAAAGCACATCGTTAAAGGGATATCCTTGCGATTAGTTGCGAAAACCTGCTTCAAGTTTACTTATTTTTTCACGAATTCACTGTATAACAAACGGATAACGTCTTTAGACAACATAATATCCTCATCTCTATCCTGCGTAGGGATGCAGCCATTCGTTATCACAATAAACCCAAATTTCTTCTTTGGTTCAAAAAACATATTGCTGTATAAGCCATATGCAGAACCTGTATGCCCAATCATATGTTCGCCTGGAATAAGTTTATCGGTTTCTAAAAGCGCCAGACCATAATGTTCTTTTGCAGATAAGCCCTTCTGCATACGCTTCGAGCTTTTCTTGCTGATAATTTTTACCCCGCCAGCTTGGCCGTAATTCATATGCATCGTCATATACTTGGCTAGATCATTTGCAGAAATTTTCATCCCTCCGGTTGGCGAAAATACAGGCGTAGAAACTCCCATGCTGTAATTCCGAACCTCTTCGGACCTTGGATTATAAGCAGAAGGCTGAGCTTTAAAAGCTCCATCCTCTTTAACATATAGTGTCGCAAATCTTGAGCGATCCAATGAATCTATACAATAGCCCGCATTCAAACCCAAAGGACTTAAGATCTGTTGCTTGATGTAATTATCAAAGCGAACATTGCTCAGGCGTTCGAGAACCGCTCCTACCATATTAAAATTCAAGTTACAGTATTCGTAATCTGTTCCCGGTTTATAATCATTGTAAGACTTCGCCCAGTTGGGATTCTTATCCGGATTAATGACATCGAGTTCGAAATATCCGTTGCTATCATTAATACTGGAGCGGTGCGACAAGACCATTTCCAACGTAATCTTTGTGTCTGGATATTTTGGATTTCTAACTTTGAAGCCCACCAAATCACTAAAATCATCGGACAAGGAGATACGCCCTTGTTCTACTAATTGCATAATCGCTGTGGCGCTGAAAGACTTGGAGATAGAAGCGATACGGAATAGGTTGTCTGTCGTCAAAGCCTCTTTATTCTCCAGATTCTTATAGCCCAGCGCATGGTTGTATACCGATTTGCCGTCTTTCACGACCACGACCGCTAATCCAACGGCTTCATATTTATTCGCTACGTCTTTTAATTTTTGTTCGAAGCCCGCAGATTGTGCGAAGACTTGGCTACTGATAATTAAGCCTACGCAGGCAAAGGCAACTTTCTTTGTAATTTGATAGATGTTCTTCATGTATGGTTATATTTATACGAGTGTGAGGCAGTACTTCAGCCCGAATGCAACCAGCATTCCCAGTCCGAAACTAAGCAGTGTACCGATCATCACGTATTCTGTAAACTTGGTGTCGCGTGCGTTCGTTAGATCTCCAAAACGGAAGATTGATTTTGCAGCCAGTAGAAATCCAATACCTTCATTCAATCCTAACAATACAAAGCCCAGGATCATTAATCGCTCCATGACACCGATAACCGTGCCGGCATCGAATAAGGTCTCGCTGCGCTTACTATTAAAATCAGCTTCCTTTTGCCATTTGCTAAAGAACACCCGGATAACGATGGGAATAGCAAATACAATTAGGATTAGGGCAATCAGCAATAGCCACAACTTATTCCAATTTATCTGTTCCATTAGCTCTGTCCAGGCAGAAGGCGTCCAATAGAAGTAGATAGCGACAATACTTGCGATATGGAGGATTTGATCGATGACAAACAGTCGAATTGGATTTACTTTCCAACGGTTTTCTATCCCAATTTTAATGCTGTCAATCGCTAGATGTGATGCTAATAGGAACACGATGTTCTGCCAATTGTTAGCTAAATCGTTGAGAAAAAACAGCAATAACAGGGCGCCATGCACCGCAACATGATAAAATAAGTATTGTATATGCGCGTTCCGCTTCTGTACCCAGGACTTAGGTTGCAAAACAAAATCCCCAATCAGATGGGCAATAAACATCTTAAGCAGACTTGTCAACATAGCTTGCGAGTTGTTTGGTGCAGTATTGGATCACTTGATCCAGTTTTGTGTAATTTGCTTTATTGAGCTCTCGGCTCACTTGGCTCTGATGCGTTCGCTTCAGCAACTGCGTAATTTCCAACTGACTTTTATCAGGATGATCCATTACCATCTGCACGGCTTCCGCCATGTTTGCAGTCCACTGATCTACCAATCGCGTACTTAAGGTTAAGATCAAATTCATTTGTTCGTTCAAATCATCCCATGGCGAGATAAAAGCTAGGCTTTCTTTGTTCAATGAGTCCAACGCTTTGCCCGAATTCACAAAAGCCTCGCCGCTAGTCTTTTTGATGCTTGAATCACGGTAGCTGATCTCTCCTACGCCGATTCCCATACGAACATCCATTCCCTCTTTCTGTCGAATAACAGACTTTAGGTAAAATATGCTCGAAAACAGATTGGACAGAGGAAGCTCCGCCTGGAAGCTGTCGCCTCGGAACACATCAAAATCTGTACTATAGCGTTTGAGGGCTTTTTCCAATTGCGGAAGCCATTCGCTACTATCATATTTGCGAGAATGAATAATGTCGCCAGTAATTACTAAATGAAATTTCATAATTATTTCGTTTATCGCTGGTAGATGCTATCAAGGCTTTAATTGCCTAAAGATAAGCAAATCCATCATATGACCAAATTTAATCAAATATCAAATTATGACTCATATAAGTCATAATCTCAAATATGATTAAAATAAGTCATAATTCAAAATATGATTAAAATAAGTCATAATTTGATATTTGACTAAATTGAGTCAAATACAAAACAAAACCTCCTTAACAATCGTTATCTCTGCAAGTAAATGAAACATAATATTTAGTAAATTGCTAAGATTAAACTATAAACTATGACGAACTATTCGAAGCTATTGACTGCGAAAAGCAGCTTCAAAATAAAAGAACACCCCACCGATATTCGTGATGAAATCAATCCTGACGATGCTAAAGCGGAACTAAAAAAACTTCGCAAGAAAATAGCCGAGTTACAGGATAAAATGTATGCCCACGATAAATACAGCGTGCTGATTTGCTTGCAGGGAATGGATACCTCAGGAAAAGACTCGCTGATTAGGGAGGTTTTTAAAGACTTTAACGTTCGTGGGGTTGTCGTGGAGAGTTTCAAGACGCCGAATTCACAAGAATTGGAACACGACTATTTATGGCGTCACGAGATCAAGCTTCCGGAGAAAGGGAAATTCGTGGTGTTCAACAGAACGCACTATGAAAATGTACTGGTCACCAGAGTGCATCCCGAATATCTATTAAACGAACGAATCCCCCACATCAACAATCCGAAAGATCTTCCAAAGGACTTCTGGAAAATGCGATTCGAACAGATCAACAACTTCGAGAAACGCATTGTAGAAAATGGGACCATCGTATTTAAGTTCTTCCTCAACCTGAGCAAGGATGAGCAGAAAGACAGGCTCTTAAGCCGATTGGAAGAAGAAGAAAAGAATTGGAAGTTTTCTCCCGGCGACTTAGAGGAAAGAAAATTATGGGACAAATACATGGAATGTTATGAAGACGCGATCAGAAACACCAGTAAAAAAGATGCGCCATGGTATATCATCCCGTCAGACAGCAAACCTGTGAGCCGGTTTCTTGTCGCGCAGATTATTTATGAAGTCTTATCGACCTATCAGGATATACAATATCCGGAGATGGAACCTGAAGTCGAAGAACATAAAAGAAAATATAAAGAACAATTGGAAGCCGAATAAGCTTCCAATTGTGTTTTAGAATACTAAGTTAGAAATACCTCCATCTAGTGGAATGGAAGCACCCGTTAGGAAAGAAGCATAGGGCGAAGCTAAGAATGCAACCAAATACCCATACTCCTCGGGCTTCCCTAATCGCTTCACAGGAATGCTATCCCTTCTGCGCTTCTCGATAACCGCAATATCAAGCCCTTCTTGCTCGGCCTGTTTTTCCATCAAGCTATAAAGCCTATCGGTCGCAAAATAACCCGTCAATACCGAATTCACTGTAATACCATCCTTCCCTACCGCATTCGCTAAAGACTTGCTCCAACTGACCAAGGCTGTGCGCATCGTATTAGACAGCACCAAGCTATCTTGTGGCTCTTTCACCGTCATGGAAGAAACATTAATAATCCTTCCATATCCCTGCTGCTTCATGTGCTGTAAAGCAAGATTACTGGTATAAACCGCGGTTTGAAACAAGAGCTCGAAAGCGCTCTGATAATCTTCCTCCTCTTTAGACAGTACAGTGCCTGCCGCCGGACCGTTTGTATTATTAACCAGAATATCAATCTGATGTGATTTAAAAAAGCCAGCAATGGTTATTTTATGCTGCTCGTAGTTCATAAAATCCGAAACTACATAGCCATGCGCTTGTCCTTCCTTTTTATCCAGCTCAGCAACGACCCGCTTAAGCTTTTCTTCATTCCTAGCCATAATAAAAACAGTAGCTCCGCATTTCGCGAGTTCCTGCGCAATGGCTTTTCCAATACCAGCTGAAGCGCCGCCAACCAAAGCCGTCTTACCTTTTAAATCTATATGCATCCTGATTAATCTTCTTTGCAATAAATATAGCCTTTAAAAAGCCAATCCTGCAATAAAGAAGTACGAAAATTAGATTATTCCATATCGTTCTTCGGATATCCCTCGGCGTCCAGATCATCTCGGTTATCCTCTTCATCTCTCGCCAATTCCTCATCCTTTTTCGATACCCGCAAATTCGAAGCATCCGTGATCCGCATATTATTATCTTCCAGATTATCCTCCCGAAGCTCGTCTAAATCTGCATATTCATCTCCAACATAAGGGTTGGACGAATCGTAAGTCGAATCATCATTCTCAGCACCCTCGCTTAGCGTATCGTAATTTGCCGGATGATCCCAATCCGGGTCCTTGTCGTTTACATCCAATTCATAGCTCGCATCTTCTTCGTTATACGCCAAATCCCTTGGTTCGAAATCTGCGTTCTCCCCTTCAACATTCTTTTTATTCTTTTTCTCTTCCATCATGTTTTGTTTTTTCATTGAATACTAAGAATAGAACCCCCAAATACCATGTATTGTTTTATATTATTTAGTAAGAAATACAACCGTTAATGGTTGGAAATTAACAGAATATTAATTAGATTTACCTTAACAATTTATAAACTTCAAACCATGCAAACGAAAACAGAATATCTAATTTGGGACAAAATTGTCTCAAGTGCAAAAAGTCGTTTCGACGCGGAGCTCTATGCGAATAAGTTTAAAAATATGCAGCCCGAACTCTTCGACAAACTCGTTCTACACATCATCGTAGGGTTTGCATCGGGTGAAGATCACGAGTCTATTTCCACCAACTTACACAACGAACTAGATCATCTAGGGATTGATGTACGCGAAGGGATTATTGACACTATTATCTCCGACAAACATATTGTATTTAGTCCGGAGATATACGCCGCCTACCTCACCTTCTCGATGCTTGAAGACGGGGCCTCGGAAGCGGAGGTTCTAGGTTATGTTTGTGATCTCCTGGAAAACCCACACATCTACTAATCAATGCGCTAAATCCATAGCGAAAAACTGAACATAAAAGTTGATATCACTGCTTTTTCTGCGATAACGCCTAAGAAAAACTAGCATTTTTTTCCGTAACTTTGCACCCATATGGAAACTGTTGTTAGTGGTATTAGAAGTACCGGAAAATTACACTTAGGAAATTACTATGGAGCGCTGAGCAATTTTGTGAAGATGCAGGATGAATATAACTGTTTCTTTTTTATTGCCGACTTACACTCTTTGACGACTCACCCTACGCCACAAGACTTAAATAGCATGGTCCGCAACGTAGTGGTTGAATATTTAGCTGCAGGGTTAGACCCTGAAAAATCTACCATTTATGTACAATCAGACGTACCTGAAGTAGCAGAGCTTTATTTATACATGAATATGAACGCTTACCTTGGTGAGCTAGAAAGAGCGACATCTTTCAAAGACAAGGTTCGCGCAAATCCAAATAACGTAAATGCTGGCTTATTGACCTATCCAGTGTTGATGGCTTGTGATATATTAATCCATCATGGTGTTAAAGTTCCGGTTGGAAAAGACCAGGAGCAGCACTTGGAAATGACGAGAACTTTTGGTAATCGTTTCAACAGACTTTACAATGTTGATTATTTCCAAGAAGCCTTTGCTTTTGCTTATACCGACAAGTTGGTCAAAGTACCGGGCTTATCGGGTCAAGGGAAAATGGGTAAATCAAACGGCGATGCAGACTGTATCTATTTATCCGATACGGAACAAGCAATCCGTAAAAAGATTATGCGCGCAGTGACGGACAATGGTCCTACCGAGTTGAACCAAACAAAACCAGAAGCGGTTCAAAACCTCTTTGATCTAATGAAAGTTGTATCCACAGCTGACACGGTAGAGCATTTCGATGAATTGTACAACAAATGCGAAATCCGTTACGGCGACTTCAAAAAGCAATTAGCCGAAGACATGGTGTTGGCAACGGCAGACGTCCGTTCAAGAATCGAAAGCATTGGTCAGGACGATGAGTACATTAAAAAAGTGGTTAAGCTAGGTGCTGAAAAAGCAGCTGCAAGTGCGCAAAAAACCATCAAAGAAGTTCGTGAAATCATAGGTCTTAAAAAACTGTTTTAATAGAAATTATGCATATAGCAATTGTTGGAAATATTGGTGCCGGTAAAACTACTTTAACAGAAAAACTTGCCAAACACTTAAACTTCGAACCTCAATACGAAGCGGTAGAAAATAACCCTTATCTGGAAGACTTTTACAGCGACATGAAACGCTGGGCCTTCAACCTACAGATCTTCTTCTTAAATAGCAGATTCCGTCATATCGTGGATCTTCAAAATCGCCAGATCAACATGATCCAGGATAGAACGATATATGAAGATGCGTATATCTTCGCAGAGAACTTATACGATATGGGATTGATGAGTGCTAGAGACTTTGAAAACTATAGCGACATTTTCCAATCCATCATCCATTACATCAAACCACCGGATTTGTTGGTTTATTTGAAAGCTTCTGTCCCTACCCTAGTAAACAATATCCAAAAACGCGGTAGAGACTACGAATCGGGCATCCGCCTTGACTATCTATCGAAACTGAACGATAAATACGAAAAGTGGATCGGAAACTACAAAGAAGGAAAACTTTTGGTGTTGGATAAAGACAACTTAGACTTCGCCAATAACCAGGAAGATCTAGGTAAAATAATCCAAAAAATCGAAGCGGAATTGTTTGGACTGTTTTAACAAAAACGCCTAACTACATCTTAAGAAATAAACATAAAAGCCAGAACCATCGTTCTGGCTTTTTTTCTGAAAAAGAAAACCGGGTATGTTTTTAAAAATACAATATCTAATATCTATTTTTGGGTATGAAAGTTATTGGAGTAATACCAGCACGCTACGATTCCACCCGATTCCCGGGGAAACCATTAGTGGATATTGCTGGAATGACCATGATTGAACGAGTTTATAATCAAGTTAATCATGCAGGCAGTCTAAGTGAAGTGGTGGTCGCAACAGATGACCAGCGTATATATGACCATGTGAAAAGCTTCGCAGGTAATGTCGTCATGACGAGTAGGGATCATCAGTCCGGAACTGACCGCTGTGCCGAAGTGATACAAAACATCTCAGGTTTCGACACAGTAATCAACATTCAGGGTGATGAGCCATTCATCGACCCGCAGCAAATCGACTTATTGGTGTCATGCTTTGCAGATCAGGATGTTCAGATTGCCACATTAATTCGAAAAATAACAGAATTTGCTGATTTGGAAAACGTCAATAAACCCAAGGTTGTTTTGAACAAGAAAAACGAAGCAATTTACTTTTCCAGACAGCCTATTCCCTATTTCCGTGGGAAAGAGATAAAGAACTGGCTGAGCGACGCGGAATATTTCAACCATATTGGTATCTATGGCTATCGCGCAAATGTTTTAAAAGAACTTACGAAGCTTCCAGTATCAAACCTTGAGCGTATTGAATCACTAGAACAACTCCGCTGGATAGACAATGGATATAAAATCCAAACGGCAATATCTCACCACGTCAATGATGCGATTGATACCCCGGAAGATTTAGAAGCTATAAAAAGAAAATATTTTAATGTGTAGAGCTTATTGCCTATGATCTGTATATCGGATGGTAGGCAATAAATTCAAAAGACGCTCATAGTTTGAAAGGGTAAGCTTATCCATAGCAGGTATTGCTTCTTTCAATTCTGAGAACTGTGCCTCGGTACGAATCCCTACCACGACACTCTTCACCGCCTCTTGCAACAATGGATACTTAAGTGCAATAGCTAATGCCGGCACGGCTAATTCCTTTGCTAATGCATTTACCCCATCTTGTGCTGCTTTCACCTCCGCTGCAGTAAACTCCAAATATTTCTTAACTGGTTTGTCGATCAACAGGCCTTGCGCCAAAGCACCACGCACAAAAACTGCAACTTGCGCTTCATTTAAGCGATTTAAATACTCCTCAGGACGTCTATCCAACAAAGAATACTGCATCAAGTTCGAGGATATGTTTGTATCCTCCGCATATTTTAAAAATACATTGGGGCGTATGGAAGATATGCCGTAGGCTTTAATCTTCCCTTGTTCTTTCAAGAGCTCAAAAGCTTCAACAATTTCGTCAAAAGGATCGTCAATGGTCCCGCCATGTAATTGGTAGTTATCAATGTAATCTGTCTGCAGATTGCGAAGGCTCACTTCAACAGCACCCAATATATACGATTTCGAAGGAGCCCAATCCCAACCTGATCCATCCGCGCGCCATTTATTGCCGACCTTCGACGCAATAGTCCAAGCGGAACGGTTCTTCTTGGTAATCTCTCCAATCAACTTCTCATTCTCGCCCTTGTCATACATGTCCGCCGTATCTATATAGTTGATGCCAAGCTCGAGTGCCTGATCCAATATAGTACTGGCCAATTTCTTGTCTTTGAAATCCAAAGACATAGCACCTAAGGATAGTTCCGGAATTTGTATGTCGGTATGCCTAAGATTAGATTGATTCATGAGGTTCCTCGCTTATAATTTTTAATAATTCAACTTCGAATATTAAAGTGCTGTAAGCAGGAATAGGTCCGCTACTGCGTTCACCATAACCCAAATCATAAGGAATGACGAAACGAGTCTTCCCTCCTACTTTCATCGTTGGAATTCCGATAATCCAACCGGGTATCGTTCTGCCAATCTCAATATCCAAGGGTTCCTTGCGTTCATAGCTATTATCGAAAACAGTACCATCCACAAGTGTCCCTTTATAATGAACAACAACCATATCATTTGGTTTGGGATGTAAGCCGGTTCCTTCTTGAATGACCTGATATTGCAAGCCCTCCTCGGTCGTAATGACGCCGGGCTTCTTTTTGTTCTGATCTAAATATGCTTGTGAAGCCGCTTTGGTTTTAGCAATCTTTTCCTCAGCAATTCGATTAAGACCAGATCGTATAATATCATTTGTTTGAGACTCCGTAAATCGTTGATCCTTTTTTTCTAGTGCTTGCTTTATCGCTTTTGCCAACACGTCTTGATTGATATTGAAATCCAGTTGTTTTAAATTCCTGCCGACATCCAAGCCCAAAGCATAGCTCAATGAATCATTTGCAGTTTTTAAAGATTGTGCGGAACTGTTTAGTGCGAAACAGATGGATAAAAATCCAAGTATTAATCTCATTCTTAGCTGTGTTTTTTTATGATCTTCTCCACAATATCAGCAGTACAGTCTGGGTAATCGACAGTAACTCTAGACTTGGCATTTAGCCATGCCTCCATATCATACTCGTATTTCTTCTTTAAAGACTTGATGACCGGAACGCCGATTTCCTCTAATGAGGCGGCATTCAAATGCTGCTCATATTGGTTCTTCATAGGTATAACCAATAATTTCTTACCCAAATATAAGGCTTCGGCCGGGGTTTCAAAGCCTGCACCACATAAAATACCCGATGCACTCGCCATACTTTGCACAAAAGCATCGCTATTGATGGGGTTTATAGAAACATTTTTTTGCTTGAAAGGTCTTTTATTATGCTTAGAATACACTTCCCACTTAATATCAGGAAAACGTGTCAATTGTTTGATCAAATGAGCATCATCGTAAGAAGGCAAATAGACGGTATAATGTCCATTATCGACCGGATCCAATTGCCGTACCGATTGTCGGATCACCGGCGTAAAGATATGGCTAGCATAGGATTTGAAATGAAAGCCGTAGGAATGGCTAGAAGGCGCATAATTTTTCATAATGAACTTTCCTAACATATCGGTTTCTTCGGGCTTCGGGCTTGCCGGATCGAATGCGCCAATTTGATGGCTAAGTCCAATGCAGGGCTTTTCCTTGAAATAACAGCTCCAAGCTGAAATCGGCTCGAAATCATTAATCACCAAGTCATAGTCCTCAACCGGAACTGAATTGACCTCTTTGACAAATTTACGAACCGTCGACGCCATAAAAGTCTTCCATAAATCGACTCCCCCGGATTTACCGAAGATAAAGCTTAAACCATGGTATCGATATTTGACTTCGAAAGGTAGTTGAATATCCGCTTGGATACCACTTACCAAGACATCCACTTGTCCGTGGGCTTGCAGGCAGGGAATAACGTCAATTGCCCTTGTTAAATGTCCATTTCCTGTACCCTGTACAGCATACAAAATTTTCATCTACAGCTTGATTGAACCTCAAAGTAACGAAAAACGATTAATAACTTATCATTAAATTCATTATTCTTTTATTAAACATCGTTATATTTCGATAGCTAGATGTTCGAACAATGAAAATGCTATTTCCAGCAGTTCTATTAATTCTTTTCGCGACGTCCTTGCAATCCTGGGGCTTTTTTGCGCATCGTACTATAAATAAGCATGCTACGTATTCTCTGCCCGCAGACCTGGCGCCATTCTTCAAAAAACACCGCTATGCCATCACTGAAAAATCCATCAACGCCGACAAGCGGGTATATATAGACAGTGCAGAATCGACCCGACACTTTATTGACTTGGATCGGTATGAAGATTTGTCTGACTCATTAGAGTTACCCTGGTTCAAACTAAATAAACGGCTTCAACAGCACGATCTACTAAAGCGAGGGATTATCCCCTGGCAAATCGATTTGACTTACAGAAAGCTTCTAAAAGCTTTCCATCAGAAAAATACGCATGCTATTATTCGACATGCGGCGGATTTGGGGCATTATGCCTCCGATGCACACGTCCCGCTGCATACCACAAGCAATTATAATGGACAACTAAGTGGGCAAGTTGGAATACACGCCCTTTGGGAGACACGTTTGCCAGAACATTTTATGGACTCCTATCAGCTTTATGTTGGAAAACCCATCTATATTGATAATGTGGTCGAATTCGCTTGGAATGCCGTACATGAAAGTCATGCGCTGTTAGATTCCGTTTTTGAATTAGAGCGGAAAGTGAGCAATAGTATTCCTCTACAGCACCGGACAAGCTATGTCTTAAGGAATAATCGGTTAATGTTGAACTATAGTGATGAGTTTTGCGAACGGTATCATCGAGCCATGAATGGTATGGTCGAGCGGAGAATACGTAAGGCGATACATGCGACCGCGTCGCTCTGGTATTCGGCATGGATTGACGCGGGACAGCCTAACTTGAGCAAACTGGAAGCCTTTGTTCCAGAGAACAAGGATCCCATTCCGTATCAGCGACTTATGCCGAAAGGCCGAGAAGAGTGGCATTAACGCTTTGCGATACCCAGTTTTTATTTACCTTTGAGAAATTTTTTTTCTATGTTATCGAAGAGACTTTTACTATTCTTTAGTATTGCACCAAACTTCTTATTAGCCCAACAGAATGACACAACCCAATTAAAAGAAGTCATTATTCAAGAGAACAGACTATTAATTCCTTTTGATCAACGCAATAGAAATATCCAAATCATCAGTCTGGAGGAAATCCAGGCCTTGCCTAGCACAAGCATCAACGAAGTATTGCGCTATGCAGCGGGCGTTGATATTCGCCAGCGGGGCCCCTTCGGCACGCAGGCCGATATCGGAATCGACGGAGGCAGCTTCGATCAAACTCTAATATTAATTAATGGCGTTAAACTGTCGGATCCACAGACCGGACACCATATGCTCAACTTGCCGGTTCCACTATCCGAAATTCAGCGAATTGAAGTATTGAGAGGCCCCGTATCGCGTATTTACGGAATCAATGGACTAACAGGCGCAGTTAATATCGTAACGAAACAAGCCGAAGCCAACAGTGTGTTCGTGCAGGTCAATGGCGGCAGTTCCTTCAAGAAAGTTGAAGAGGAAGCTGGAAAAGATGGTATCTACTACGCGAATGGCATCCAAGTTGGCGGATCTATTGTCAGAAAGGCACATCAACATCAACTCTATTTTGGGAAAGAGCATAGCAACGGGCAGCGTTATAACAGTGCTGCCGACAATGAAAAACTGTACTATCAAAATCAGATCAACATTGCCCCCGATCATCGGATTCAGATGATGGCCGGATATATCAATAACGAATTTGGTGCTAGTGGATATTATGCAGCACCCGGCGATAAGGAGTCTGAGGAACTGGTAGAGACTGTGATCTCAAGTATTTCATCACATCATCAATTAAATAAATGGTATCTAAGTCCTCGGATCAGCCATCGTTATAATGAAGACGATTACCGATATTTTCGCAACGATCTGAGCAAAGGCCGCAGCAAGCATTATACCCAGACCTTAAGTACGGAATTGCACGCGCGCTACCAAACATCTTTAGGCGATTTAGGAATCGGAGCTGAGGCGCGATTTGAAGATATCAGCAGTTCCAATATCGGCAAGCACAGCAGGGAGAATTATGGATTCTTTACGGAATTTAGAACAACGAAATTCGATAGGTTTGATATCAATGTCGGCGCCTATTTAAACTACAATAGCGATTATAATTGGGAAGTATTCCCGGGTATTGACATCGGCTTCCAAGCAACGGAGAATCTGCGCCTAACTGTGAACAGCGGAACCAGCCAGCGAATTCCAACCTTTACGGATTTATATCTCAATCAGCGTCCCGGAAACATCGGAAACGCTGATCTGAAAAGCGAGTCCGCTTGGCAGAATGAGATTGGTCTGCAATACAGCCGCAATAAGTTCACATTTCAAACAGGATACTTCTATCGAGATATCAGCCGATTTATCGACTGGCAAAGAGCGAGTATCGATGTACCCTATCAAGCGCAGAACTTAGGCAATAATAAAACACATGGTATTTATTCCAACCTAGGCTATAAAACAGCAATTGCAACAGATCAGCATATGATGTTTAACCTAGCATACACCTATTTAAACCCATCCATCATCAACGATTATAAGAATACCATAATAAAATATGGAATTGAGAGCTTGAAGCATCAAGTGCAGGCAACGCTGAGTTACGCCTTCAGAGGTTGGTCTATTACGTCGGCAAATCGATGGCTTGAACGCAGCTCGTCAAACTCCTACTTTGTTTCGGATTTGAGATTAGCATACGCCAAGAAGAATATTTCAATTTTTGCAGATATACAGAATATCTTTGATGAAAAGTACATTGAAGTGGGGGCTGTACCTATGCCTACGAGATGGGCCAATTTGGGACTAAGATATCAATGGGTTCAGCGTTAGGAACTGTAATAAAAAAGGGGATCGTTTGGATCCCCTTTTCTATGCATCAAAACAATGATAATGATTATAATTGTTTGTCTAATTTCTCTGCTAGAACTGATTTAGGTACTGCACCGATTTGTTTGTCAACAATCTCACCGTTCTTGAAGAACAATAATGCAGGGATATTACGGATTCCGTAACGTACGGAAATATCCGGGTTATTATCCACATTTACTTTACCTACTACTGCTTTTCCTTCGTATTCAGTAGCAATCTCGTCCACTAATGGACCAACCATACGACATGGACCACACCATTCAGCCCAAAAATCGATAAGCACTGGTTTATCTGATTTTAACACAACCTCTTCGAAGTTGCTGTCTGTAATTTCTAATGCCATATTTATTTAATTAATTTATGTTTTATAGTTCTAAATATAAACAAAGATAATGAATACCCTTGTATTGCTATTTGTTCTGTGTTAACATTTTTTCTATCGCCTATCAATTTAATCTATAATTCACGCCTTCCAGCGCTTCAATGCCATCTAAAAACTCATTTGTGATAAAGATTTTACGCTTTTTCACCGGCATTTCAATTGAAAGTTTATCCTGTTCGTCCATGATTTTGAACTTTAACTGACAATTAGCCTCCTGTCCTTCTACCTGCGTGCAGGAAATTAATTGATTTAAGGTGCTCATAAACTCCGTGTCCAAAACATGAAGCGGAAATTGAATCGTAAAGCTCTTCGCCATCTTTTCGCGAAGATCCGACAGTAGCTGAATATTCTTCAGCTCAAAGCCCCAGTTACCCACTTGCTTAAAGCGTTCTTGAACAAGCCCACGGATCTGTACGAAATATCCTTCCTGAAGATAGCCTTTGAACTTCACATAATCTTCACCGAAAACCATAATCTCATAGGAATCCCAGTAGTCCTCGATGATAAACGAGCCGAAAGGCTTCCCGGATTTCGCAACCCGATGATTTGCCAACGCGATGATTCCTCCTAAAACGACCTCTTTATTCTTGATTCTGTTGAAATCTAACAGGACCTCCTGATCCACTTCGGAAGCTTTCACCTTATTTATTAACTGCAAGTCGGTCACATTGTTTGGACAAAAATGCTTCAGTTCAAACTTATAATTATCTAAAGGATGACTGGTCAGATAAATACCGATCACATCCTTTTCGTATTTCAATTTCTCAATCAAACCCCATTGCGGACAGGGCGTTAGACTAGGCTCCGGTAATTCGACCGCTCCTCCTGCTCCAAACAGGCTTACTTGTGCCGAATTCTCATTCTCCCTGAATTTATGGGCAAATTTCAATGCCTTCTCTATACCGCTAGGGTTGTCCGAGTCGGAGTAAAAGTATTGTGCACGATGGGTATCGGAGAACGAGTCAAACCCTCCTCCGTATGCCAGACTTTCGAAGGCCTTCTTATTGATCATTCGCAAATCGACACGCTTCGCCAAATCAAAGATCGACTTATAAGGCTCGCCCTGTCTGCTCTGCACAATCGTCTCTACGGCGCCTGCACCAACACCTTTTACTGCGCCCATCCCGAAGCGAATAGCTCCCTCTTCGTTTACTGTAAACTTATAGTGCGACTCATTGACATCTGGTCCTAAAACCGTTAAGCCCATTCTTCTACATTCTTCCATAAAGAAAGTGACCTGCTTAATATCGTTCATGTTGTTCGATAATACTGCAGCCATATATTCAGCCGGATAATGCGCTTTTAAAAAGGCCGTTTGATAGGCGATCCATGCATAACAAGTTGAGTGCGATTTATTGAAGGCGTAGGAGGCGAAGGCTTCCCAGTCGGTCCATATCTTCTCCAGCACTTTCGGGTTATGTCCTTTTTCTGCTGCCTGATCGATGAACTTAGGCTTCATCTTGTCCAAGACAGCCTTTTGTTTCTTACCCATCGCCTTACGCAAAACGTCGGCATCACCTTTCGAGAAACCGGCTAATTTCTGCGACAGAAGCATTACCTGCTCTTGATATACGGTAATACCATAGGTTTCCGCTAAGTATTCCTCGCAGGCATCCACATCGTAAGTGATCGGCTCTATACCATGCTTACGCTTAATAAAGGAAGGAATATATTCCATCGGTCCCGGACGATATAATGCGTTCATGGCGATTAAATCGGCAAAGACGGTGGGCTTCAGTTCCTTCATGTATTTCTGCATACCCGGCGACTCGTATTGGAAGATACCAATGGTTTCACCACGTTGGAAAAGCTCATAGGTCAACGTGTCTTCAATATCAAAAGCTTCCGGATCCAGATCGATACCATGGCGCAACTTGACATTCTGCACGGTATCTTTGATCAAGGTCAGGGTCTTTAAGCCTAAGAAGTCCATCTTTAACAGACCTGCACTCTCTACCACCGAGTTATCATACTGGGTGACGTAGAGATCGGAATCTTTCGCCAATGAAACTGGAACGAAGTTGGTAATATCATCCGGCGTAATAATAACCCCACAGGCGTGAATACCTGTATTCCGCATGGAGCCTTCCAGGACTCTAGCCTGCTTAATGGTTTCGGCCTCTAATCCTGCCCCATCCGCTAAGCCTTTCAATCGGTTGACCGCCTCTAATTCTTCACTTCGAAGCACTTCTTTTAGTGCTTTATCTTCCATATTGAAGATCTTGCTCAGTTTTAAGTTTGGAATCAACTTGGCAATCTCGTTGGCATCCGCCAAAGGAAGATCCAGCACACGTGCGGTATCCTTGATGGAGGACTTTGCAGCCATCGTACCATAGGTGATAATTTGAGCAACTTGAGAAGAACCATACTTATCAATTACATATTGCATTACGCGTCCACGCCCTTCGTCATCAAAGTCGATATCGATGTCGGGCATGGATACACGGTCGGGATTTAAGAAACGCTCGAATAGTAAGTCGTATTTGATGGGGTCGATATTTGTAATTCCAAGGCAATAGGCAACGGCTGAACCTGCTGCCGAACCACGCCCGGGACCTACCGAAACCCCCATATTCCTTGCCTCAGCGATAAAGTCTTGTACAATTAAGAAATAACCTGGGTAACCGGTTTTTTCGATCGTTGCCAATTCAAAGTCTAAGCGCTCGCGGATATCGTCGGTAATCTCAGGATATCGCTTCGCCGCTCCTTTGTAAGTTAGATCCTTCAGATAAGCATTCTCGCCTCGCTTGCCACCATCGACTTCATCTTCTTCGTGTTGAAACTCTTCAGGAATCTCGAACTTCGGAAGCAGGACCTCACGCGCAAGAACGTAAGTTTCTACCTTATTTAAGATTTCGTCAATATTGATGATGGCTTCCGGTAAATCTTCGAATACTTTCTTCATCTCTTCAGCAGACTTGAAATAGTATTCCTGATTTGGCAACCCGAAGCGGAACCCCCTACCTCTTCCTTTCGGCGTCGATAGCTTCTCGCCATCCTTTACACAAAGTAAAATATCGTGTGCATGGGCATCCACTTTATTGACGTAGTATGTATTGTTCGTGGCAATGAGTTTGACTTCATGCTTGCGCGCTAATTGAATGATCGCTTCATTAACCCGATCTTCATCTTCTTGTCCATGGCGCATAACTTCAATATAGAAGTCTTCGCCAAAGCGTTCCTTCCACCATAACAGCGCTTCTTCAGCCTGCACCTCACCAATGTTCAGTAATTTACTCGGCACCTCACCCTGTAGGTTTCCGGAAAGGACAATCAGATCCTCTTTATACTTTTCAACGATTTCTCTATCGATACGGGGTACATAATAGAATCCCTCGGTATAAGCGGCAGATGCCATCTTCGCGAGGTTATGATAACCGTTTTTATTTTTTGCCAGAAAAACAACTTGATAACCGTTGTCCTTTCTAGATTTGTCTTTTCTATTTTCACAGATATAGAATTCGCAACCTACAATAGGCTTGATTGGAACGCCATCAAAGGCTTCGCCTTTCTCTTCAGCCTCCTTCTGCTTTGCTTCTAAATCTTTGTTATAGCTCAATACTTTATTCACAAAGTGGAATGCCCCCATCATGTTACCATGATCGGTCATCGCGACAGCTGGCATTTTCTGCTTGGCAGCGGCCTGCACCAAACTATCAATCGAGATTGTAGACTGCAATACCGAAAACTGCGTATGATTATGTAAATGCGCAAAATTGGCATTAGCCAGCGCTTCCAACGTATCCGCATCGATTTTTACTACTGTCGGTGCCGGCTCTGTTTTCTCACGAATAGCGTCTGAGGCAGCTTTTAAATTGACGTGCTTTAATCCTACAGATTCAACTAGCGTTGGGTGCTGTTGTTTGAATTCTACGAAATAGCCTGTATCGACTTGTAGCTCTTCAGCTTTAAACACATTTCTTCGAACAAGCTCGAAGAAACAGCGTGTGGTTGCTTCAACGTCGGCAGTCGCATTGTGCGCCTCCGCAAAGGGTACTCCGAATAAATAGCTATGTAATTCGGTCAGGTTAGGGAGTTTGAATCTTCCCCCACGACCGCCAGGAAGTTTCAACAGCTCTGCAGTCACCTCCGTACAGGTATCCAATATCGGCATGGACGCCATCGGACTATCCACCGAATAGCGATGGAACTCACAACCCATCACGTTGATATCAAAGCCGATGTTCTGCCCAACAACGAACTTAGCTTTCGCTAATGCCTCATTAAATTTTACTAAAACATCGGTCAATGGAATACCTTGCTCTTCGGCTAAGGCTGTTGAAATACCGTGTATCTTTTCGGAATCATAAGGAATGTTAAACCCATCAGGTTTGATTAGATAATCCTGATGTTCGATCATCCTTCCCATCTCATCGTGGAGCTGCCAAGCAATCTGAATACACCTCGGCCAGTTATCCGTATCTGTTATCGGCGCATCCCATCTCTTCGGCAATCCCGTCGTTTCTGTATCGAAAATTATATACATAGTTTATCCCCTCTTGAACTAACAAAAATACTCAATAAAATCAATAATACTCCATAGCCTAGGTAACATCAATATCATTATTGTTAACGCAATAAATACTAAGGAATTAGGAAGCAAGCAGGACACTTCGATAAGTCACAACCCTTTCAAAGCCCTTTCATAACCCTTTCAAAGCCCTTTCAAACCCGTTTGGAAAGGGGTATGAAAGGGTTATACATTGGGTTTGGATAGTATTTAGTAGGTAGTAGTTAGTATTTAGACCTAGGGCTGTCTAGATTTTTGATATTAGAAGTTAGATGTAAGATATTAGAAGTTAGATATAAGATATTAGACGTGAGATATTAGAGTATGGCGTTCGGAGTAGAAAGGAAGGGTGCAAGGAAGACGATTGTCTTTGAACCAGGAAAAAAAGGATGAGAGGATGGGCAGGATCGGGTCTGATGTCTTATGTCTACTGTCTTACATCTAGTATAATATGATGTTTTGTCTTGAACCAGGAAAGGAACGATGAGAAGATTGACAGGATCCTGTTAATCCCTGCATCCTTCCTTTCCTGGTTCAAGACAAAATCTACTGTCTAATATCTAGTCTGAAAAAAAGGATTTTAGGGTTAGTAGGATCGGGTCTGATGTCTTATGTCTAATATCTAATGTCTAGACAGCCCTAGGTCTTAATACTAACTACTAAATACTAAATACTGTCGTTTAAATAAAAAGAGCTGTCTTTTTCAAGACAGCTCTTTTTATTTAAACGACCAGTTATTTGAGGATTACCACCTCTACTCGTCTATTTTTTTGGCGGCCTTCCGGCGTTTTATTGTCTGCTATCGGTTTTGATTGACCTAGGCCTTTTGTTGAGATTCTTGCGTCAGCGATTCCGGCATCCACTAAGAATTTCTTCACTGATGCTGCGCGTTTATCGGATAACCATTGGTTATATTCTGCTGTTCCGGTCGCATCGGTATGTCCATCTACGCGTACTTTTGCTTTTTGGTCTTTTAAGACTTTCACCAATTTGCTTAGCTCTTGTTTTGCGTTGTCTGACAGGTAAGAGGAATTCGTTGGGAATAATAAGTCTGAGGAAATGGATACTAATATTCCTTCGTCAGTTTGTTTTACATCCCTAAACTCGCGTTTTACATTTTTCAGACCATCGTCGGTTCCGTCCTTGCTAACAACCGCGCCAGGATTTACAACCATAGATTGCTGCTTACAAGAAAAAAATGTTATGCTTGAAATTAAAATTAGTGCTACTAAATTGATGCGTTTCATGTGTATCGTTGCTTTGTTGTTGTTGTAAATATAATATTTTATCCCTAATAATCTTACTTCTTAAAAAGCCTTTGTTCAACCGCTTGAATCTCAGGAATCTGCTGATACAGTTTCCAGATAAATCCAGTCTTTGCGTTCTCTAATAGCAGGGCGACGTTGGCTTGATTGCTAGCAACATACTCGTCGGAGACATCATTGCTACGTAAGTCAACCCAGGAGCGGAACCCGTATTCGGAAAACAGGAATGCTCCGAACTCGTGATACAGTGCATTTAATGATTTGATTGATCGTTGATTGTCTAAGAAGATACTCGCGACAGAAATTGCAGGATTTATTCGGAATGTTCCGATGCTATCGTTGCGCTGTTGAAAGCCCCAGATATCGGAGTTGCTCGTCCCTACTCCTATTTCGTTATCTCTACGTTTTACAACTCGTGCATAACTACCTACAACCTCTGCGAGATTATAATCCTTTAATTTCGCTAATTTGGGATTAATTGTGACGAAAGGTCTATACATCTCTAGTAAGTTGCCCTCTGGTGCTCCGAAAGGTAATTGTACGCCATACATAGTCGTATCTTGCAAAGCCGAAATATGATATAATGAATCCTGCTCTCTGCGATCTACACCATCAGGAAACAAATAATTTTGTCGCACTGAATCGCTAAAAGTCGTATCTGGAAGTAAACTTGAAGATACTTCCGCTCGGGAAACATATTTGCTTTCTATTGCATTGGCAAAGGAGGCGATAGGAATGTTGGAGCGTGTGGATGCCATCGCTAACATATAGGCATTAAGCCCTTGGTTGATACCGACGATAGGCTCTGAAACGTGATATTCATCCAACATATCTAAGTTGGAGCGTAACGTTTGCGGATCATATGGCATGGTCACGGCTTTCCAATCCATGCGTTCCCAAATATCGCTGATCCCTCTTCTAATCTCTTTCTCCGCTTCATCATCACCTTTCAGGTATTGTCGAACAACGAGCAATGCTTCCATGATGGCAGCAGATGATTCCACATCATATTGTGGTCGACGATCGAAATATTCGGGTATGCCTTTGCGTCCGTCATAATAAGATGAAAAGAAACCATGTTTATTCTGCGCCGTCGCTAAGAACTTCACGATACGCTTAACGCGGCTGATAAATAGTGGGCGAGAAATGAAATTCTTTTCTACCCCTACCATTAAACTAAGGATTGCCCCTCCTGTTTCCTTTACCGATACGATCGCTTTTTCTTTCATTCTAAATGGCATGTGCATGCCTGTGTTGATGTCATAGTTCTCCACGAAGTAATTGATATGGGCAATCTGAATAAGGGAAAATAGTTCATCATCGCTAATATTTTTTGGCAACACTTCCTGCACTGCGGATAATGGAGATTCTTTGTAATTGAAGTCGAGCCAAGCGATTTTGTAGTAATACTTTTTATCCAATACCGGAACGTAATCCAGGCAGCGTTGCATGTAGGTAGGACGTATGGAAATCGGTTCGAAATCTTTGTTGTTCTCCGACCTGTAGATCTTCACATAGCGAATACTCTGTGTCAAGGGTACTTGCCATTGCAAATCGACATGGTTGCCGTAGGCTGTAGCTTTCGCTAATACCGCTGCAGATGTCAAAGGAACTTTAGAATAGTTTGCCGGAAGGAATTCGATTTGATCGAGAAAGAGCTGATGCGTGCTTTTAGAATCGTTGAGCTGTCTCAGGATAATCCCAGAGATATGTTCCTCGACGTTTAATCCTGCAAACTCTTTGACAGGTATGCGAACATCCAGCCAGGCATCCTTTTTAAATCCCTGAATATAATTTCCAATTGCTAAACTTACCGATTGGTTGTTCCGCTGCTTGATGGAAATGGACGGCAAATGTTCAGCTTTGGTACTCGCAGAGCCTACATAGAGTTTGAAACTAAGGACATCGTCGTTCGAAAGTCGATAATGGAATTTCTGACGGCTGTAGCGAATCGTGACATTCCAATCTCCTTGGGGATGGGAAAGATAGCGTAATGATAGTGCGTTACCAGGTGTAAAGAAAAGGGTATCCGATACGAGCAGATGTTTATTTACATTCTCAACCCAGCTTTTCCCACTATAATCTACCAGGCTTCGGGCATATGTGCCCTTTACCAGGCTATTATCAAACACCACCTCCGGATATGTTTCTGCATTTGCGTTCAATCCAAACAAACAGAACAGAAGAATAGGAATTATTTTAAGTCGCATAAGGCAATAATAATGGACAAAAATAGCGAATTTTCCATCTAGAAACGAGTTTTAACATCGATTTCCCTATTCGTGATAAAATTATTACGCACATTTTAAGCCTGTTGCGATAAAAGGCTAAGAAATATTTTTGCAGTTTCTGTTTTCTCTCTATATTTGCAGCACGTCAAGCGAAAGTAGCTCAGTTGGTAGAGCACAACCTTGCCAAGGTTGGGGTCGCGAGTTCGAATCTCGTCTTTCGCTCAGTTGCCTAGGTGGTGGAACTGGTAGACACGCAGGACTTAAAATCCTGTTCCCGTTAAGGGAGTGCGGGTTCGATTCCCGCCCTAGGTACTTGGAAAAAAGCTCATCTTTCGATGAGCTTTTTTATTTTCTACGCGTTAAAGTCTTTCTTTTAACAAATTTATACAACTCAAACCACAGTACAGAAACACTAGCTATCGCGATAGACATTCCTAATTCGGAAGCATCCAATGCCGTAACGTCAAAGAAACGGGCGAAGGGTTGGACATATAAAATAGAAAAGAGTAGAATTAACGTCACTCCAATTACAATCGGGAATAATATATTCTTGTATTTAAAGCTTTCGATTACACTGTAATAGAAAGAGCGGTTGACCAAACTTAACAAGATATTAGCAAAAATAAGCGTCGTGAAGACCATTGTTCTAGTATTCTCTTCGGAACCTCCATTTTGAACAGCCCATTGATAAGCGAATAAGACGCCAGCGGTAATTGCCAGTCCTTGTATAATACTGATCGCAAGCTCTTTTATATTTAAAAATGTATCCCCTAAAGACCTTGGCGGCTTCTGCATGGTATTCTTTTCCATAGGTTCGCTCTCATAAACAATAGAGCATGTTGGCCCCATAACCAACTCCATAAAGATTACATGCACCGGACTGAAGATTTGCGGATAGAGCCAGCCCAGAAACAAGGGCAATGATACGGTCAATATGATGGGAATGTGAATCGATATAATATATTGTATTGCTTTCTTGATATTAGCATAAATGCGGCGTCCTGCGGCAATTCCGAGCACAAGCTTATCCAAATCATCATTGGTAATCACTAAAGCCGCTGCAGCCTTCGCAATCTCCGTCCCTTTGTTTCCCATGGCGACACCAATATGGGCGGCTTTTAGGGCCGGCCCATCGTTGACACCGTCGCCCAGCATAGCCACCACCTCCCCTTTTTTCTTGAGGGCATTGATGACGGCGAGTTTCGCTTCTGGAAACATGCGGGTAAACAACACCGTCCGTTCTGCAACCGACATTAATTGATCTTCCGAATAGGTGGCCAGGTCGCTTCCATTCAACCCCTCACTTGTATTGACGATCCCTGCTTGGGCAGCAATACTAGCGGTAGTGTCTGCATTGTCGCCCGTAATCACCTTGACTTGGATGCCTGCGTCGTATATCTTCTTGAACACATTTTCGATGCCTTTCTTTGGCGGGTCATAAAACACCACAAAGCCTAGGAAATCAAATTCAAAGTCCTGTTGTTTTTCAGGGAAGTCATTCGTCGGGAAAACAGATTTTGCAACGCCCAATACTCGAAAGCCTTCTTTTCCGAAAGCCTTGTATAATGCTCGTAGCTTTTCTTTTTCGGCCTCATCGAGCGAGGACACTGCGAGGATCGCTTCTGGAGCTCCTTTTGCCGCTATGATACGATTGCCCGCATCATTGCGAAAAAGATGCGTCATCATAGGCGGCTTGCCTTCCAATGGGTATTCATGGAAGAGTTCGTATTGCTTTCGTTGATCGTCTCTGGTCGTCTTTTCGTAGATCTGGTGCAATGTCTTTTCCATGGGATCAAATGGCACTGGCTCGCTGCTCCACATCGCGTAATCGATCAATTTTGTAAGCTTAGGATCTTCGAAGTCAGTATCATCGTAGATTTTGTCCGATCGATAATCATACAACTTGCTAAGATGCATACTGTTCTCTGTTATGGTACCGGTCTTATCCGTGCAGATTACGGTAGTACTCCCTAAGGTTTCAACGACACTGCTCCTTTTGATGATCACACCTTCTCGCATCAATTTCCAAGCTCCCAAAGCCATAAAGGTCGTGAAGGCCACGGGAATCTCTTCCGGCAGGACAGACATCGCCATCGTAAGTCCATTTAATAAACTATCAACGAAACTCTTAGATTGTAGGTAACTGTATGCCCAGACTAGTAAAAAAATAAAAATACCAGCGATTGCCATCCATTTAACGAACTGACGAATTTGTATCTGCAATGGTGAACTTTCTTGTTGAATGCTTGCAATGGACTCCCCAATCTTACCGATCTTTGTATTTTTCCCGATCGCTTCGACTTCAAAAACCGCCAATCCGGATACGGAAATTGTTCCGCTATAGATATACTTATCTTCCGAATCAGCACTCTTGAACACCGAGAAGCTTTCGCCCGTTAAAGAGGATTCGTTGACTGAGTAATCATTGCTATGGACAATACGACCATCGGCATTGATCATCTTCCCCTCCTCTGTGATGCACAAATCACCAACAACGATTTCATGACTTGTAATCTTCTCGACTTTCGAATTCCTGATAACAGTGCTCAAGGGTTCATTCAGTTTTTCAAGTTCCTCTAAAGCTTTCTTGCTCCGATTATCTTGATAGAAGGATATTCCCGACACTGCGACGATAGCAACGAACATAAATAAAGCCTCGCCGTAGTCTCCAACGATAACATAGATGATAGAAATAGCGAATAGCAAGAACAGCATAGGCTCTTCGAGAATTTCCCATAGTATCGCCCAAGCGCCGCTACGTTCCGGTTCTATTTTATTAATGCCATACTTTTCGCGCGACGAATTTACTTCTGCTTCCGAGAGCCCTTTAAGATGCTTCGGTATATTATAATTGGTCATTGATGTAGTTTTTCAGATAGATTAGGTATGCTAACAAGATGATTTCGTAGGTCTTCTTGCCTTTTTCATTTTATTAGTTGATAAGTTACGAAAACTTGTTGATTTGAATCCGCTAGGAACCTTGAATTGGAGTAATTAACTCTTTTCAATAGCAAATTACAGAAGTTTGGGCAGTTTTTTTATGACATTCATCACTTGGTATAAAAGAAAAGCCCCATCACAATGCTGTGAT
Organism: Sphingobacterium sp. BN32; assembly: GCF_030503615.1. Lineage (NCBI taxonomy): Bacteria > Pseudomonadati > Bacteroidota > Sphingobacteriia > Sphingobacteriales > Sphingobacteriaceae > Sphingobacterium > Sphingobacterium sp. BN32. The sequence goes on along the minus strand of NZ_CP129963.1, from coordinate 1,375,167 downwards.
GGGGCTGATATCTTGTAGAAGGCGTTCTTAGGCGCCGTTCAATTACGCGTTGTCTTGGTTTAAAGATTGCTTGTAGATAGCTTTCTTAACTTGGATACGACGAGCTACAGATTTCTTCTCATAAGCCTGACGAGAACGAAGTTCTCTTAAAACACCAGTCTTCTCGAATTTCTTCTTGAAACGTTTTAATGCTCTATCTAAAGATTCACCTTCTTTAACATTTACAATAATCATAGCTTTTATATACCTCCTTTCGTCGTAAAATTCTTGGTGTGCAAAAGTAAACAAAACAAGTCGGTTTCGCAAATTAATTTTCGAGCAGCTTGTATTCCTCGACAATTGCTTCTAATGGATGCTCAGCAGTGCATAAAGCTGTCTGAATACCTAAAGATTTTGCAGCCTCTAAGTGTTGTGGGCTATCGTCGATGAACAATGTCTCTGCAGGGTCTAGATTGTTTTCTTTCAATACGAGTTCAAAGATGGCAATATCTGGTTTTCTAAGCCCTGCTAAGTGCGAATAGTAGGTTTTCTCAAAAAACTGATCGTTGCTGTCTACTCCGTAGCGATCTTTAATATGCTGCATACAGTATGCATAGTGTAATTCGTTATTATTACTCAAAAGGAACATGCGGTTGTTCTTCTTCAACTCCGTCAATAACTCATGTTTTCCCTCCGGAACGCCAATCAATAAAGAATTCCACGCCTCGTCTATCTGTTGATCTGTTAAATCCGGGCGATTGGCTTTTTCCCTCACCCCTTCCCTAAACTTAGCAGCGGAGATTTCTCCTTTATCGAATTCGTCGAATAGACTGTCTTGTCCGCGATGTCCGAAAAAGTCGTTCACATTGGTGATACCCAGCGCACTAAAGGATTCGCTTACTTTTTTGAAGTCAATCATGAAGATGACATTCCCATAATCCAGGATAACATTTTTAATATTTTGCATACAAAAATTTTGTTTTCTCGTCTCAAATATCGATAATTGCATCGTCAAAACCGGAATTATCGTTCTCTTTTTTGATAACAAAAACTGCGCCTATAGCTCAGTCGGTTAGAGTAGAAGACTCATAATCTTTTGGTCCCTGGTTCGAGCCCAGGTGGGCGCACAAATCGAAAAAGTCGTTTTCCTTCACGGAAAACGGCTTTTTTCGTTTCTTAGGGCACTTTAGGGACATCTGTCCTACGCCGAATCGGATACCCCGAAACGGCGTGACTTGCATAGATTTTTGTTGAACTTCACGTAAAAGTGTTACAAATGTGTTACAGCCCTTTTACGTGCCAATTTCGAAAGAACTATGGCAACCGTTAGTGCAAAGGTGTTCGAGCATCACAAAAAAGCCGATGGCACCTACAATGTGAAAATTTGTGTGCAACACAAAAGATTGAGAAAGTATCTTGACACGACTCATTTCGTTGTCAGGAAACAATTAAGCAAAGACTTTAAAGTCAAAGATCCGTTTATCGCTGAAAAGATCGAGAAGCAGCTAAGGGATTATCGAAAGATGATCAGCGAACTCGACGACCGACTGGATTATTTTACTGCTGAATCCCTACGTGATTACCTACGTGATAAGGATGAGGACATTGACTTCATTAAGTTTTGTGACCAATACATCGAACGTACAAGAAAAGAGGGCCGAACCGGAACCGCAAACAACCACCGGAAAATCCGCAACAGTTTGGTCGATTATTTCAACCGATCGGCCGTATCCATCAAGGAAATTAATTCCAATATGCTGATGACATACGAACGTTACATGCGATCAGAAAGGACAATGACCCGGATAAATCAATTAGGAAATGAGGTCACCACGAAAGAAAAAGGATTATCCGATAGCGGTCTGCACAACCAGATGCGTGACCTGCGTACTTTGTTCAATGCCGCAAGGGAACATTATAACAACGAAGACATCGGAATATACCGCATCAAGCATTATCCATTCAAGAAATACAAGGTTGGTTCCCCACCCCTCACCAAGAAAAGGAACAATACACTTGAACAAGTATTGACTATTCGGGATTGTGTAACCACCCCTGGAAGCCGTGCGGAATTGGCAAAGGAACTTTATATGCTTTCGTTCTACCTCTGTGGCATAAATGCCGTAGACCTGTATCAAATAACGGAACGTGATGTTAGAAACGGACGTTTAGACTATAACCGTTCCAAGACACAGGGAAAACGTAAGGACAATGCCTTTATCAGTATTAAGATTGTCGATGAAGCCAAGCCTTTGTTGGAAAAATATTTAGGGAAATTACGTGAGCGCTATTCAAGTGTCAACGCCCTTAATTGGGCATTATGTAAAGGCATGGAGCAACTACGAAAGTTGACTGGCATACCCGAACTTACTTTGTATTGGGCAAGACACACATTTGCGAACACAGCAAGGAATGATTGTCGTATGAGCAAAGACGACGTAGCTCTTGCACTCAATCACGTTGACGAAGGCAATCGTACTACGGACATCTATATCGCCAAAGATTGGAAGATTGTGGACGACGTACAGCGGAAAGTCATTGCGCAGCTTAGAAAAGTTGAAATCAAGGTGATGAAGAAAATACAAAAAGAGAAAAAAAGGAGCACATCGCTGCCTAATGAACATAACCGAATTACATGGGGATTAACCCCGTGTAATTCTTTTTGATTTAAAAACGTAAATTTGAAATACAATGAGGACTATAATTTTATTTTTCATAACCTGCATCATTGCAACATTCGGATATTTCGCAGCTTTGAGTATGCAAAACCCGTGGCCGGGTTACGCGGTGGCTTTTGGTGTCTGGGCGATTTTTATATGGACAACGACAAAACCGAGAAGACGGAGACGCTAATATATAGGTGGTGATATGGTTTACTATTTCACCACCCAATTACTTTCCTCTCTGATATTCTGTACTCCATTATCATCCAACCATTTTTTAAAAGCATCCTCGTCATCAGGAGTAAATTTTACAATATCCCCATCATTCAGCATTAAGGTGAAATCTTTAAGAATATACATATACTTTAAAACTTCCGATGCGGAATATTCAAAATTTGGAAAGTATATCGAGGCTGCCATTTTGTAAAGAATTGATTTCAAATCATCATGCTGCCGTCTTTAAAAAAAAGCGTAGGCAACAACTTACAGCACTGAGGTCTTAGGAAACCCAACAACAATAAGTGCGCCCACGCCATAGCATGAGCGTTTTACACTTGTTGTCCTGCTGTTTTGAAAGTTCCTAAGTTTCAGTGCCGGACTCAAAGCAAAACGCTTCAAGAATATCTTTACGCAAAGATAATAATTAACTCTGTTTTAGTGAAAGGTAATATCATCAGTGGTTAAACCGCCATAGGAGGAAAAGAAAATGGCGACCGAAAGCAATTCGATAAGATATTGTTTAGACGGGTAATTTGAAATAGAAAGCCTTTCGTCAGGTTATAGTATCGATTGTAAGATTGACCGAAAAATGTTTTAATACGAAGTACAAAGCCATTTTAAAAACTGTTTTAGTTTTCAAATCGATAATAACTTTTGATTCGAAATGTGATACTGTTTTGATATTGTTCCCTCCATATCAAGAGATAAACTATAACGCTAAGAAAAATGGTATAAAACATTATTCTTGCTACTCTATATCAAAATAATAAACCACTCTCACCCTAAAAACTATTTACTATTTTGCATTGTAATTCTAAAGGATTGAATATTAGTTGTTATAATCAATGTCCAGATTGTGTTTGTATAATAAACCATCCAAATTTAATGCGGAGAATTTTGCCTTTTTAAGCTTGTTATCATCAGGATCTATAGCAAAATTTATGGCTGTTCTAAAATCTGCTTTTTCAAGATTGGTATTGGAAAACCTCGCAGAAGTAAGATCGCAAGCCAAAAATTCTGAAGCAGTCAGGTCGGCTTCGGTAAACTCCACGTCTTTCAATGTACAATTTTTAAAGATGGTCTTTTTCAACTTTGTTCCAAAGAAATTACTGTAATCTAAATGGCAGTCGGTAAACGAAAAGGAAAATGCGAACTTGCTACACCTTGTAAAATCCACACCAAGCATTTTACAGCCAATGAACTTTGCATTTCTAAATCCGGTTTCATCCACGTCAACCATTGAAAAATTACATTGTCTAAATGTGCAATCCTCAAAATCATTTCCCTTTAAATCGCTCTTGGTAAAATCACAACTTACAAATTCACATTGTACGAACTCTCTGTTTCTTAATTTTTTTTCTGAATAATCAATACCTGAAAATGTTTTGTTGGTGTGAACAACTGTTTCTTCCATTTGTTTTTTAGTTTCAATTGATATTAGTGACTTAAACTTTTCGAGAAAAAATTCATTACAAATACGCCTGATACGATAAGCACAATCCCTATGATGGCAGGTATATCTAACTTTTGCTTGAATACCAACACTGAAATTGTCGCTGTTAGGACAATTCCCAATCCGCCCCAAATAGCATAAGCAACTCCCAATGGAATGTACCTTAAAGCTTGTGCCAAAAAATAGAAACAAATCATATAAGCTATGGCAACAATGGTAGTAGGGAGCCATTTAGAAAATCCATCTGACGCTTTTATAAAAGATGAACCGACAACTTCAAAAATTATAGCTAATGCTAAATACAAATATTTCATTACTTATAGGGTTTTGACATAGTTCATAATCCGTTTTTTATCTTTTTCAGAATAGGTATGTGAATTCATATTTTCGCCATACCAAATACCATCTGCAATTAGATAAATAGCCAAACTTTTGGCGCTCATTTCACCTTCGGGAGGTATAATATGTTTATTGTACCATTTGTTCCATTCTGTTCTGTATTTAGGATTTACCAAAATAGCCTGTAGAACTATTCGCATTGTTTTTTTATAACTTTCATCTTTTCTTTCGTTCAATACAAAATCCAAATATGCCGTTGCCCCTTCCTTATCAGGATGCTCTTTCTTATATCGCTCTATCCAGTTTGTCAGTTCCGCTAAACTTTCACTCATCAACTCGTCCAAAAGCTCTTCCTTATTCCAGAAATGATGAATGATTCCCCCTTTACTCAATCCAATACGATCAGCAATGGCTTGAAAAGTAACTTGGCTCCAGTCGGTTTCAGAGCCAATATCTGTAGCAGCATCTATAATTGATTGCCTGTTCAATTCCGGTTCTTTCTTTCTTGTATATTGATTGCTCTCTCTCATAAAAAAATTTTTTTCAAAGATACCGAACGATTGGTTTGTTTCAAAAAAAATTCTACATTTGCATGTCGTTTAGACAAAAAAACGACTTCTGAACAAGGATAATATGGATAACAATTTAGATGCTGTAAACAATAATTGGGATATTAACGTACGTTTTAAAGCGTTACGGGTGTCTGCTGTAAGCATTATTCACTGCTATTCTCTTTCTTCTTCGGATAGTACCTTTCTACCTGAACTTTTCGGATGCACATCATGAATTTAACCCCAACATTGCCGCAGGTCGCCGCATTGGTTGCCTTCTGGTTCGTACTTTATTAAAATAGTCCCGTCAAATCAAATGTCATTAGTCGGTACAATTCCTGTATCCGGCCTTTTCAACTTGCATTGTTTTCTAATATATATATATCATAATCATGTCAAAATCAATTCGTTCAATTTTATTAAACGATCCTGTCAATCCTGTTAAACCACTTAAAAACAGATTTTTTCAGATGGGTTCGCCGGGCTTGCTCTTGTCTATATTTTTAATGACAGGTTGCGGGCAGAATAATCAGGAAGGTGGATGGAATCAGGGAGCTCCCGAACTTCCATTCGCTGTGGTGCAACAGCAAAACGTTGCCATTGAAAAAGAATATTCAGCAAGTATAGAAGGTATTGCTAATGTGGAGATCCGTCCTCAGGTATCCGGCTATCTAAGTAAAGTCTATGTAGATGAGGGTGAGTACGTCAAAGCAGGTCAGCCGTTATTTAAGATAGATGACCGTGTCTATCAGGAACAGTTACGGACTGCACAGGCGGCTCTTACCACTGCTAAAGCCAACCTTTTAACTGCAAAAATCAATTTGGACAGAAAAAAGGAATTGGTCAGCAGTAAAGTTGTTACCGATATTCAGATACAGGAAGCGCAAGCAACATATGATGGAGCGCAGGGAGCTGTTGCACAAGCCGAATCGGCAATAGAATCGTCACGGATTAACGTTAATTTCAGCACTATTAAAGCACCGGTAAGCGGATATATCGGAAGATTGAATTACCGTCTGGGAAGTTTGCTTTCTCCTACAAACGTAGAATCGATCACGGTACTTTCGGATATACGGGAAGTGTATGTCTATTTCAGTATGAGCGAAAATGATTTCGTGGATTTCCAGCAAAGATATGACGGCAAACTGAATAATGCACCTGCCGTTGACCTGTTGATTTCAAACGGGAGTAAATATGAGCTACAGGGAAAAATAGATGCCATTGATGGTCAATTCAGCAGAACCACAGGTTCCATTACGATGCGGGCAAAATTCAGCAATCCGAAACTGTTACTCAGAAGTGGTAATACAGGAAGAATTGTACTGGGGCAAAACCATGACAATGCTATACTGTTCCCGATTTCTTCCACAATGAGCATTCAGGACAGGATATTTGCTTATTCCGTTGATCAAGAAAGCAAGGTAGTCCAACTTCCCATTCAGGTTTCAGGAAAATCAGGACAAAATTTCATCGTAACGGACGGAATCAAACCCGGCGATAAATACATTGTTTCAGGCTTTGAAAGGTTACAGTCCGGCGATGCAGTGGTAGAACAAAAATCAGTTCCTGAAGAACATAAAAATTCCCATAACTAATTAAATACATTTCAGAGATATTATGCTAAAAAGTATTATAAAAAAACCCGTATTGGCGACAGTTATTTCTGTTCTATTGGTGATATTGGGGATCGTAGGGATGGTCAGCCTTCCTATTACCAAGTTCCCTGACATTGCCCCGCCTACGGTAATGGTCATCGCAACCTATCCCGGAGCCAATGCCGAAGCAATTTCCCGTTCTGTAGCACCTCCATTGGAGAATGCAATCAACGGTGTGGAAAATATGGATTATATCAGTTCGGTTGCCAGTAATGACGGAACATTACAGATTACCGTTATTTTCAAATTGGGAACTGACCCCGATCAAGCGGCTATCAATGTACAGAACCGTGTGGCACAGGTCACGAATCAATTGCCTGTAGAAGTCGTACAGACCGGTATTACTACGATAAAAAGACAGAACAGCCAGATAGCGATTATAAGTTTGACCAGTGAAGACGGTTCGTTGGACGATCTTTTTATAGAGAACTATGCCAAGATCAATATCCTACCCGAGCTGAAAAGGATCAAGGGTGTGGGTGATGCAATGGCATGGGGCAACAAGGATTATTCTATGCGTGTGTGGTTAGACCCCGCCAAGCTGAATGCTTATAATCTAACGCCATTTGAGGTTTCCAATGCTATCCAATCCCAAAACCTCGAAGCCGCCCCCGGTCGTTTCGGTGAGCGCACGGATGAAGCGATGGAGTATGTCATGCGATACAGAGGTAAATTTACAGAACCCGAACAATATGAAAATATTGTAGTACGGGCTTTAAACGATGGTTCCGTATTACGGCTGAAAGATGTGGCAACCGTAGAATTTGCGGCATATAATTATGCCATATCTTCCAAATCGGATAAGAAACAGTCCGTTTCTATGGCTGTTTTCCAGATGGCCGGTTCCAATGCCAACGAGGTGCAGATAGAGGTGATGGAAAAAATGAAAGAGCTGTCCAGATCATTTCCAGATAAAATGATCTATCAGATACCTTTTGCTACCAAAGATTCGCTTGACCAATCCATCGATCAGGTTATAATGACTTTGATTGAGGCTTTTGTTCTGGTATTTTTAGTGGTATTTATCTTCCTTCAGGATTTCCGTTCTACGTTGATACCTGCTATTGCAGTGCCGGTTTCCATTGTAGGTACCTTTTTCTTTATGAACCTCTTTGGCTTTTCGATAAATATACTCACTTTGTTTGCACTCGTGCTGGCGATCGGTATAGTCGTGGATGATGCGATTGTGGTGGTCGAAGCCGTACACGCCAAGATGGAGAAGAAAAAACTCAATGCAAGGGCTGCTACAGTCTCTGCGATGAGTGAAATATCGGGAGCGATTGTTTCCATTACACTGGTGATGTCTGCCGTGTTTATTCCGGTGTCCTTTATGGAGGGTTCGACCGGGCTGTTCTATCAGCAGTTTGCCCTAACCTTGGCCATAGCGATTGTCATTTCGGCTATTAATGCCTTGACATTAAGCCCTGCATTGTGCGCGTTGTTTTTAAAGCAACATCATACGGAAGATGGTGAACATAAAAAGCTCGGTTTTAAAGATCGTTTCTTTGCAGGTTTCAATGCCTCATTCAATAAAATGACCAACAGATATGGAAAATCAATCCTGTTCCTTATCAAGAGAAAATGGGTAGCATTTTCTATCATGGCAGTATTTGGTGGATTGTTTGCGTGGATGTCGATGGTAACGCCAACAGGATTTATTCCTGATGAAGATCAGAATTTTATTATTGCAACGGTAAATCTTCCTCCGGGAGCTTCCATTGACCGTACAGCAGATGTTGTCAATAAAGCGGAAGATGTTCTTGTCCACCATCCGGCGACCGATAATGTGATGTCCGTAACGGGATTGGGTCTATTCAGCGGTGCCAATGCCTCTAATGCAGCGACCTTCTTTGTGAAGCTGAAAAAACCTAAAGAACGCGGGGATGTACATAACATAGATGAAGTAATCGGACAATTGACGGGCATCCTATCGCAGGATAAGAGGGCAAACTTCCTTGTTGTGAACACGCCTACGGTGGATGGTTTTGGTAACACGAGTGGTATAGAATTGGTCTTGCAGGACAGGACCAATGGTGAGCTGCACAACCTTGGGAATGCTTCCTATGCAATGATGGGAGCTTTGATGCAAAGACCGGAAATTATGGTTGCCTATACCACTTTTGATGTTTCCTATCCGCAATATGAAGTGGTCGTGGATGAATCTAAAGCTGCCCAATTGGGTGTAACTGTTGCTGAAGTTATGGGCGTCATGCAGGGATATTACGGTAGTATCCAATCTTCAGACTTTAACCGCTTTGGTAAATATTACAGAGTATTGGTACAAGCAACTCCCGAAACACGTAAGGACGAAGCCTCATTGAACGGTGTTTTTGTAAAAAATAGCAGTGGAGAAATGGTACCTATAAACACGTTGGTTACGTTAAAAAGAACAACGGGCGCCGAAGTCGTGGACAGGTTCAATCTTTTCAACTCTTCCAACCTAACGGTGATGCCCGGCTGGGGATATAGTACGGGACAGGCTATGACGGCTATCGAAGAAGTGAGCAAGCAGGTATTGCCTCCGGGATATACCTATGACTATAAAGGAATGAGCCGCGAGGAAAGCAAGTCAGGTGCGCAATCGACCTTGATTTTTGCCTTGTGTATCATCTTTGTTTACTTCCTGCTTGCAGCACAATACGAAAGTTATGTACTGCCCTTATCGGTGCTGTTAGCTATTCCGATAGGTCTAAGCGGGGTATTTATCGGAATCACCTTTGCCGGTATATCCAACAATATCTATGTACAGATTGCGCTGGTGATGCTGATCGGTCTGTTGGCGAAGAACGGTATCCTGATCGTGGAATTTGCCATTCAACGCAGACGGGCAGGTAAAAGCCTGCTTGCATCTGCCATTGAAGGTGCCAAGGCCCGTCTGCGCCCTATCCTGATGACTTCACTGGCATTTATCACGGGATTGATCCCTTTGCTGTTCGTTGTCGGTCCGTCAGCAATGGGTAACCACTCTATTGGCTGGGCTGCTATTTCAGGGATGCTTTTCGGAACCATTTTAGGACTGTTTATCACACCTGTTCTATTTGTTGTCTTCCAATATCTCCACGAGAAAATAAGCGGTAAAACCGTAACAGACGCAGATTGGGAATATTAATCTTAAAATTTTTTAAAATGGGTTCAGTAAAAAACATAACATATTTATTAGGCGGTTCTCTGTTTATTGCAGTGTCTGTGACTTCCTGTTCTGTGCAGAAGTACCAGCAACCGGAGCTTAGGCTTCCTGACACTTACAGGACGGAATTAGAGCTTTCCGATGATACTTTGAACATTGCACATATTGGTTACAGGGATTTCTTTAAAGACCCGATATTGGTAAATCTTATTGATAAATCCTTAGAACAGAACAATGATTTACAGGTGGCTTTGAAACAGATAGAGTTTGCATCATTAGGGTACAAACAATCTAAATGGGGATATGCACCAGTGGTTGATGCACAGGCTGCAAGCGCCAATATCAACCGTCCGTCTCAAAATAGTATGAACGGACAGTCATTGGGTTATTTTCTTGGACAGAATTATCTGACGGATTATACTACCGCTATCAATCTTTCTTGGGAAGCAGATATTTGGGGCAAGATAAAAGGTGCAAAAGAAGAAGCATTAGCTGACTATCTGCAAACACAGGAAGCTGCTAAAGCCGTTCAGACAAGGTTAATTGCCGAAGTAGTGCAAGGCTACTATAACCTTTTGATGCTTGATAAGCAGTTAGCGATTAGTAAAAGCAACTTGGCTTTTGCTGATAGTACATTAACTATTTTGAATAAACAGTTTGAACTCGGTATAATTAACTCGCTTGCGGTCGAACAGCAACAAATTGCAAGGGAGCAAATATTAAAGAATATTCCGCCGATTGAAGCGTCTATCACTGTACAGGAAAATGCACTAAGCATTCTTGCCGGTTCACTTCCTGATAAAATTGTAAGACAAGCAAATTTGGATAATGTATCTACCCCTGAAAATATTTCAACAGGAATACCTGCCGAAATATTAAGTTATCGACCTGATGTAAAAAAACAGGAATTAGCCTTGCGGAAAAGTATAGCAAGCATTCACGTAGCAAAAGTCAGTATGTACCCTGCTTTAAACATAACGGCACAGGGTGGTTTGAACGCTCTAAAAGCGACAAATTGGTTCAATGTACCGGGATCTCTTTTCGGCCTTGCTACTGGAACAATAGCTCAACCAATCTTGCAAAGTCGCCAGTTAAAAACAAGGTACGAACAGGCAAAAATTGCATCGGAACAAGCAGAGCTTAATTTCAAACAATCTGTATTGCTGGCTTTTGGCGAAGTTTCGGATGCATTGGTTCAAATTGATAAGTTGGAAGAACAAGAAACAATAGCAATCGGATTGGTAGAAAAGGCCGATGTCGTCGTAACTAATTCATTGAAACTATATCAATTCGGCGAAGCGACCTATCTCGATGTTATTTTGGCGCAGTCGAACAAATTACAGGCAGAACTGGATTTGGCTACCGTCAAAACACTTCGGCTGAATGCGATTACCGCATTGTACCGTGCCGTTGGCGGCGGCTGGCAGTAAGAATTATTTTGATTGACCAGCCTTATCCAAAAGGTAATGGCTGGTCATTCTCATGCAACATTGTAAACATACAAATAATTAAAAATGGAAAGTCAATCTAACACACCAGTATTGATGTTGGTTAATCAGTCGGATGACAAACCTGAAAGACTATTCAATGACATAAAATTATGGCATTATTCAAAGTTTATCTTGGTTGATAATGATTTGGAGAGAATAAACCAATTGGCAATCCTGATAGAAAACGAGGGAAAAGACGTAATTATTCTTAAAGATATTGAGGAATTGGAAAAATTGGTCGGAAATAAGGAAATGGGATTTCCCCTTGGAAGGCTTACCATCCAGATATGCAAATGAAAACAAAGGAAAGTCTAACGTCAGATAAATCAGATTTTATTGCAAAGATAATTGAAACATCTATTCGGATTGTAGAGAGCAATGGACTGGAATATTTAAAACTAAGTAATGTAAGCTACGTTACGGGTTATTCCAAAAGTCATATCTATAATTATTTCGGGAACAGATTAGGCATATTGGATATTGTAATCGAACATCTTTTCCTTCAGATGAAAACAGAGATTTTGAACAGTTTGCCCAATAATTTAGGTTTTGCAGAGCTTTTTATTACAATGGTTCATCGTCGAAAGGATTTTATATTGAAAAATAAGGTGCTGGAATCATATTTTAAGCGAAGTGTCAGAGTGACGAAGCAGTTCAAAGACTTTAACAAGAAAATACAAAAAAAAGAAGATATACTTTTTGCTAACATTTCATCCAAGTATTACGAAACGGACAAAAATATGATGACCTATATCGGACTGGACTTTTGGCAAATATGGACATTGGTGTTACCCCTTGATTTAAGGAATAAATTTTTACTATCACAGGATAACAAAGAAACAGAACAAAAGATGCGTTCGATATTTAATGTCAATCAAGGGGTATCCTTTTAAAAAATAACCTGTCGACTAATTTTTAAGCTAATGCCACGACGATTACAAAAGTTAGAGATAGGTTAACAAATCTTGTTGACTTTTTCATTGGTTAATGGCAAGTATAAGTTAAAACGATACACAATACATTAACGATTTGCTACCACTGCATCACGTTAGGCTTATTATAATATTTAGATAATACAAAAGAGGTGAAATTCTTATTAAATACACCTCTCAATACGGGCATCTATATGGAATATAACAAATACCCATTAGAATGGTTAGATTTATTAATAACAGTTACCCTCAATCCGTCAAATACGGATGTTTCTGTCATAACCCAAGAACAGGCAGAGCATATCGAAAGCCATTTGAAGGAAGAAATCTTGCGTTTGCAGTCGCTTATAAAAGGTCAAGTGTTTTCCATTAATAAAGAAAACGAAATAGACCTGCTCATAAAACAATACCATGCTTCTCTAATCGCTTTACTTGACCAGACTATCAAGAACCAGCGACTAACAGCACATAAAAAAAAATTAATTCAGAATTTAAACAAAGCAATCCTTGCAAATCTGGACGAGCTTTTCTCCTTTTTGGAAACACGTTTTTCAAAATATATCAGTCTCGACGAGCGGGTGCCTGCTACGTATTTTGACGTAACCAAGCACGAGCTGAAAATTAAAGTGGATAGGTTGTGGAAGTACGCAGAAGATAATCAGGTTGCGAAACTATTGCTCAAAAGGTTGACACATTTTGTAACGGCATCCACATACCCTTATGAATTGACTTTTAGAGTTGTATTGTATTTGCGTGAACTAATAAACGGACTGGAAGAAATCGACTGGATACGCAATGACAGAGAGGATTTTTCCCAATTGGAACAATTACTGATATACATGAATTTCAACAGCAAAAAATTCATGAACATACTTACCGACCGTCTTGCAAAAGAAGTCAATCGCTATGAACAGCCTGTAGAAAGAATGGATAAACTATTGTACTTTTATAAGGCTTATAACCAATTGCACCGCAAACCGGACACGAAACTAAATCCTAAATATCGGGATTTGGACACGGTAATCAACAACTGGTTTTCGCAGGAGATAGTTTATCTGGAAAAGAAGTTGAGATTGACCGTGATACCATTGCAGGGTAATACACACATGACATCGAATAACAGAACGACACCAATACAAAAAGTCCTTTGTGTACTTTCGACCGATCAAATGGCGTTGATACTACGAGCAACGGATGACCTAAGGATTATCCACGCTAAATCACTTACCGAGGTTTTCAGAACCATAGCACCACATCTATCCACCCCCTATAAAGAGGATATTTCTCATGAAGCAATGAGAAGCAAGTCATATAACCCCGAAGAAAGAGACAGACAGATCGCCATCGAAACGTTGGAACGGATCATACAGAGGATCAGAGAATATTAGCCTAAACAACCCAAGCCTTAATCCCTGCTCCAAATTCGGATTAAAAATAGCCAAACAGCCACGGGAACGGAAAGGAACGGATAATCCGTCCTTGTAACAGCCTTTGTTTCACCCGACTTTCGTACTACTATACAAATTTTTAGATGGATAGCACTATGTGGAATTATAGACTTTGTGGTTATGAAAGAGGCGTCAATCGAAAATCTTTATTCCGGTATGTTGGAGCAATTGGGATATATCAATGGATCGATCAGGGAATCCGTACAGAACCTCAATGAATCACTTTCCTGTATCGCCGACACGATCAACGAATTAAGGGAGCGTATAAGGCGCCACCCATTCGAGGATGAAACGGACGAAATCAACTTTTTCAAATATACCAAGCCCCGTTTCTCCGCGTGGCAAACCTATGTCGTGGAGTTGCACAAGATCCTGTGCTCGGTTCCCGTCGGTACCGACCAGATGGTAAGGGATTATTATATGGAGGAAATCGGCGTAGTGAACCGCTTCTTTCGTTTGCATGCTTTTCATTATCAATACTATGTTACGGACGAACACAGCAAAGACAAACAATTTTTTCTTCGCCGTAACAGATCGTTATTTCCCCCAGGGCGGGAGCTCCTGCCCGACAACCCCGAATTTTCCACCGATCTCGATCATCTTTTCGGCGTGTTCCGAGCATATGAGATGCTCCGAGACTTTTTAATAGGGCGAATCCGGCTATTATACCAAGAACCCGATAATGTATTCATGAGAGAAATAATGCAAGACCGAAAACGATGGTGGTCGGGTACCAAAATGGAGCTGGTGGAATTTGCCTATGGTATCTATTTTACGCGACGTGTCAATGGAGGAAAGGCCGATATTTCGGATATAATCGCATGGTTGGAAGAAAGTTTTAACGAAGATTTGGCACAGGCTTACCGTATGTTTGTCGATATAACCCGCCGCAAGACCATTAGTCACACCAAATATCTCGATGAGATGCGCGGTGCCATTCATAGACATATCGAAGAATCCTTGAAATACAAACCCCAAAAAAGACGCCCAAAAAATTGAGCGATCAACCGAATATCCATTATATCCAAAGAAAAAAATAATCTTTACCAATATACCCATCTTGTTAAAGGGTTTGACCCATGCCATCCCGAAAACCCCATAAAATCCATATAGCGGACAAAATACGCTATTTATACCCCAATCCACAGATAATCCCCCGTCCTAACCCCAATTACCTACCTAAAATCCCCCTTACAAAACGTAAAAAATCCCACCGAAAAAAATCGATACCAATGCGCCCATATTGGGAAAGCTCCGTCTGCCCACTCGCCAATTTTGACCCCAGTAAGGACAAGTTCTTTGACATTGGGGGAAGAAGCATTTCCGGTGAAGAACCGGAAATTATTGTGCAGTCGGGCAGTATTATCGCCGCATACGTGTATGCAGGGAGTACCGCTCCGATGAACCATAGGCAGCCGGTTTCGGCGGGTATGTAGGTACCCACGTGAGTATTCCCGAACAGCAGTAATATATCGAGTGTCCGCTCGCGTAGTGATACGTTATTGACTTTACAGCAAAATGAAAGACATTCATTGACCAAGAAATATAATATACGGAGGGGGCAAAATGTCCCCTCTTATTTTACAAACGACCATTCAGAAACCAGTACCATAAAATTATGCCAACACGGACAAACAACCTTTCGAGCAAGGAACTGGCGACACTGTTAAAAAATGCAGTCCAAGAGGGGGCTGATAATGCCATAAAAAAAGAACAACCTATCCCCGATAAACTGACCAAAGCCACAGCTTACCGTCTTTACGGTCGAAGCAATGTTGACAGATGGTTACGGGAGGGGCTGATCTCCACTCATACAGATGACAGCTCCCAGACTTTCCTTGACAGATCGGAACTTGAAACCGTTTCGGGTTCAAGCAACCGAATTACCTACCTGCCCGTAACGGACAGATAGACCGACCAGCCGACAAGAGCGGATCATTACAGGCTCGTTACCTGTTGTCGGTTCCAATGGAGTAACTCCAAACTCCCTTTATCAGTAAACCATCAAACCCCAAGAAGCTATGCACATACTATTGACACCGCTGCAATTGCAGACATTGCTTTCTTATGCCGCCGAAATGGGCGCAAAACTGGCCCTGTCCAAAACCGGACACATCCGGCCATACCTCAAAAAATCAGAAGCATTCAAGCGGTACGGACGAAAGAACGTTGAGCATTGGATCGGTCTGGGGCTGATTTCCCCGCGCAAGGACGGCGACTATTCCGCCGCTTGGCGCATCGACCGCATGGAGATCGAAGCCGTGAGCAAATCCCGTGAAGCCATGCGCTACCTGTAAAAACCTATCCACCACATCAAAAACATTTTTCTCATGACATCTTACAAAAGCAACACACCGCACGATGAGCCGTTGACCATCGTCACCCTGCTCAAAGCATTAGGGCATGAACCCGTATCAACGGGTGACGATGAATTTCAGTGCGCAAGCGTATTCGGAAACAGAACCAACAACAAAATAGTCCTGACGGTCAATAACCAATTGAATACTTGGTTTGACAGCTCACTTGGACTACTTGGCAAAGGTGGTAACCTTATGGACTTTGCCCGTACCTATTGGCCCGATCTATCCGCCGAACAGATCGAAGAAAAACTTCGGCGCATGCAACACCAATCAGCTAAAAAAGATAGACCCCTGCGGAAGCGCAAAGCGACCAAGATACCCCATTATCAGGTCGACCGTACCGGCCCATTGGGCTACAATAATGAGATTACCGATTTTCTGATGGAAAGCGGCCTTTGGGAACTTGCCGATCTGAACATCCGAGAAGTCTATTATTATGTAACCGACCAAAAGGGCAACCGCAAAGATTTTTGTGCCGCAGGTTGGATGAACGAAAATGGCGGTTGGGAAGTACGCGCCCAAAATTATACGGGCTGTATCGGTACAAAGGGAATGACCTTTATTTCGGCAAGTGAAACCGCGCTTACCATATTCCCCGAATATGTGGACTATCTGAAAAGACGGAACGACCAACACCTGCACTACGCATCGGTACTGATAATGAACCATCCCGAATTTGTGTCCGCCGCGCTGAAACGTGCCAGCCATTTTGAAAAGGTACTGCTCTATATCGATGAAACGAGAGACGGGTACCAATTGGCGACGGAAGCATTCACCCAAAAACTACCAAACACAGAAGTTATACCCCTTTAGTTTCCAACCCCTGCTTATGTCAAAATATGTAAACGTGGACGATCTGCGGGAAATCCCGATCTCGGACTTCCTGGCCCGGCTCGGCCACCATCCGGTGCGGAAATCCGGCAAGGAACTCTTTTACCACAGTATGCTACGGGAAACCAAGCAAGATACGCCATCCCTCACGGTATGGGATGAGGGAGGAAAATGGATCGACCGGGGTGGCCCGAACTCGACGGGCATACAGGGCGGTAGTATCGTCCAGCTCGGCCTTGCATATTGGCCCCAATTTTCCTTTGTCGAGGTACTGAACAAGATAAAGGAGACCTGCGATATGCAGGTCTCCACGATACCCGCTTATAAACCTGTCAAACCACCAACGGAACAAGAGCAGAAAGGATACACCTTTGAACTCGTGCGTACACAGCCAGTCGGCAGAAATTTTGTCCTGACCAAATATCTTGAAGAACGTGGGATATTGGACGTTGCACATGGACACCTGCACGAAATCTATTACAGAAACCGTCTTGACAACGAAAATAAAAGCATTTTCTACGCCATTGGCTGGAAGAACGATCAGGACAATTGGGAGTTTACCAATGCCAAAGGTTTCAAGAGCAGTATCGGCAAGAAAGGTATATCCGTGATCCCTGGCAATCCAGACCGGGCCGTTCTCTTTGAGGGTTATATGGACTACCTAAGCTGGCTTAACGTGAACCGTCCAGATCCTACTCCTACCGCCATTGTCCTAAATTCCATTGTCCAATTGAAGAATGCCATCGAACGGGTCAAGGGCATTCCCGTTGTGGACGTGTATTTCGACAATGACGATCCCGGCCGCAGCTGTACCCAAAGACTGATCGAAGCCGTACCACAGGCCAAAGACCGTTCGGGTGTTTATCAGGGATACAAGGATTACAACGATATGCTAAGGGCAGCCCTAAATGAGCAGGAATTACAGGACCAACGGGCGGGCCCCAAGCGTTAATTTTTTGAGGGGGTCGAAATCGGTTATTCAGCTATATAGATAACTGGATATTGGTATATACCGATAGCTATCTATATAGCCATACCGATATACAGATATTCATATATCCCGATATTTCGACAGACAGCTATGCAGATAGCAATACATATAGATATACATATATCGCGATATAGGTATATCCTGATAGGTAGCGATATGGATATATGTATATCCACATATCCATATATATAGAATTCAGATAACTGCACATGCCGATATACAGCTATCCAAATATATAGCTATCCCGATAGCTGTATATATGGATATATGACCGATCTAAACGATGTTTATCAATCGGCCATCCCCAAATCTATATGTGAAAAACATCCCCAAAACCCACTTTTTTGCCCCTTGCGGTATAACCCCTGTTTTTTGTTTTGTATTGTGCAAGTTGTGTTTTTGTACGTACGGCTCTCGTACCTCGACCCCGTACCCACAAAAACCGAACTTGCCCGGAAGCCACCCAATCCCTGCGGGAACGGGAAGCATCCAGGTAGGAAAAAGGTCGCAACTCCCTTTTTCTCCTGCAAAGCGAACCATAGCCGCCACGAAGAGGCGGAACATCCATGAACCCTTAAAAAACATCACCATGTTAAGACACGGTAGCCTATTCAGTGGCATCGGCGGGTTTGACATCGCCGCCTCATGGATGGGATGGCAAAACGTTTTCTCCTGCAAGAAAGACCCGTTCTGCCGAACCGTCCTCAAACATTACTGGCCAAATACAACACACTATGAAGACATCTACAACTTTCAGGCAACTCACTTTCGAGGACACATCGACATCATCAGCGGCGGGTTCCCCTGCCAGCCGTTCAGCCAATCCGGACGGAGAAAGGGGGCGAAAGATGACCGTTACCTCTTCCCGGAGACTATCCGAATTATTAAGGAAGCACGGCCTGAGTGGATCGTTCTTGAAAACGTTACTGGACTGTTCACCATTCTCGAACCCGATAGTCTTTCTGAAATGGAAATCAAAGCGATTGAGCTTTTTTGTCAGGACGGTGAACAACCTGCAACAAGTACCATTATCCGACTCCAGCGACGGGTCATCGGAAACATCATTTCAGAAATTGGGTCAGCAGGATATGTACTTCCGAAACTCGAAGACGGCACACCAGTCATTCTGTGTATTCCGGCTGCTGCCGTTGGCGCTCCACACCAACGGGATCGGGTTTGGTTTGTTGCCCACACCGACCGCCACCGAGATAAGCAACATAAAAACAACGATGGAACAGGCACAGGACAGGCGACGCCTAAAGGACAGGAAGAACGAGCGGGGCAACGGCGGCCAAGTCTCCCTAACGGATTTTCTGGTGTACCATACACTGATCTCCCTCTGGACACCGACCGAGGAAATAGCCGAGCGGATGCCCAACGAAATACAGAAACGTTTGCTGAAAGTGCTGCCGACAGCGGAGCAGATCGATGGAACGATATTCCCCTATGGGCGGGATGGCCAAGTGAACCCCCGTTTTGTAGCAGAGATGATGGGCTTTCCGAAAGACTGGACGGAGTTACCTTTCCGACGTGGCGAGCCGAAAGCATAAAAGCCTACGGCAACGCCATCGTTCCGCAGGTTGCCCTTGAAATTTTTAGGGCAATACAATCTGTCACCTTGAACCATAAAGCACCATGAAGAATAGAAAAGGAAATCTAAAAACCGTCGCTCATGAACAGCGTACCCGACGCTTTGAACTCCGGTTGAGCGAAGCGGAACGTGCGCAGTTTCTTGATCTTGAAAACGCACTTGGCCTGAGCCGTGCGGACATCGTGCGTGTCCGTGTGCTCCAACATTCCAAAAAGATGCTGGTCAATACCACCGAAATCATGAAACTGTTGGACAGTATCGGTGCGGAGATCGGCCGGTCGGGCAACAATATCAACCAATTGGCGAAGCACGCCAATACCTTGCAACAACAGGGAATGCTACACTCCAACCTGATCCGTGACCTTACCCCATTGCTTACCGAATACATCGGATTGCAACGGAAGTTGGAACAGTCTATCCGGCAGCTCATCAGACTTATAAGGGGGCAGACATGATCGTCAAGATACTGAAACCGTCCGCCACGTTCAAGGGGGTGCGTTACAATACGAACAAAGTGGACAAAGACAAGGGCGAACTGATGAAAGTGGCAAATTTCGGTGCCTTGCAGGCCCTGCAAAATCTCCGCCCAAAGGATTACGTCAATTATCTCGAAGCCCAATCCGCAGCCAGCAGCAGGACGAAGTACCCGCAGCTCCATGCGGTCATTTCCTGCAAAGGGCGCTCCCATAGCAAGCAGGAACTTACAGCCATTGCCGAACAATGGTTGAACGGTATGGGTTACGGTCAGCAACCTTACCTCTTGGTATTCCATAAGGACACAGCGAACAACCATATCCATATCGTTTCTACACGGGTCGACCGAGACGGCAAAAAGATAAACGACAGCTTCGAGAAAATCCGTGCCTATGAAGTAGTGAACCGTATCGTCGGCGTGGACGAAAAACAAGAAATCGACAAGAATATCGAAAAAGCATTGAGATATGGTTTCTCCACACGCGCCCAATTTATGATGCTCCTTGAAGCACGAGGATATTCCCTTAAACTGTCCGATGGGGTATATCAGATCAGCCGTTATGGCAAAAGACGAGGCACGGTCTCTTTGGAACAGGTGGACGCCAAAATCGGCACTTTTGACAAAGACATCGATCGGTTAGCACAGCTCCGGGCAGTTTTTGTCAAGTACCGTAACCAGTACGATCCGGCGGTCATCCATGTTCCTGCCCCACTTCCCGGTAGTAGGCCGTCCGCACCATCCGGCTATACGTCGTCAATGGCACAGATGCTTTCGGAGAAATTCGGGGTACAGATCATATTCCACGGCAAGGATGGAAAACCGCCATACGGTTATACGCTCATTGACCATTCGAGGAAAATGGTCTATAAAGGCAAAGACCTCATGCCATTGGTGGAATTTATCGCACCATCGCAAGACACACCCGAAATATCAGCCAAAGCGGACAGAACTGAACCGACCGAAAAAGAACGGAAACCGCTATACGAAGAAACCGCCACCTATACCGATCATCTACAGGGAACATCGGAGCAATGGATGCCAAATATCCAGATCGACATTGCCGATGACATCGACGACGAGGCCATCCACGGGCGTAACCGGAGACGTAAGCGCAAGGCACGGACGAATACCCGTTGACACCCCTTTATCAACAACACCATTAAACCCAATGCACTATGCTCATATTAATAGGAAACCAAAAGGGCGGAGCAGGGAAAAGCACACTCACCCTGCTGCTCGCCAACTACCTGACCCAGCAACAAGAACGGCGGGTTACGGTACTCGATATGGACTATCAGCAATCACTTTCCGCCAAAGCGGAGAAAGGAAAGATTCTGGAAAATGAACCGCTTTACGAAATCGTACCTGCCGACCTCAGCCATTTTCCGGCAATGCAACGGAAGTTAGGGAAATCACGGAATGAAATCGTACTGATAGACCTGCCCGGCAAGATGGACGACGACGGGCTGATTCCCATATTTGCCGCTGCCGATACGGTAATCTGTCCGTTTGCCTTTGACGAATTTTCCGTGGATTCCACATTGCTGTTTGCAATGGTCATCGGCAGGATCAACAAGCGGGCGCCCCTGATTTTCGTGCCGAACCGTATCAAGAATACCGTCAAGTACGAAACCCGAACAGAAGTCGAAAGGGTACTTCGCGGTTTCGGTACGGTCGCACCCGGTCTACCGGATCGCATCGACTTCCAACGGGTAAATACGTTCCAGACACCGATCATATTATATCCCGTTATCCTGCCACTCTTAGACCTGATCTATGAACAATATATTGCTAAGGAGGAACCATCATGAGCGGAATAAAAAGCCTTGCCGACGAGCTTCGGGATTCCATGCGGAAAGGGAAACCACCACAGGCAAAAGAAATTCCCCCTGCAGAGCAAACAAAGGACACACCAAAGAAAAAAACGGAAACGCTGGAACGCCTGTTTGAAAATGTACTAAACCATGAACTGACCGGACGTGAAAAGTTGCTGATCCGTTTGGACGACAAGACTCTTTTCCTGCTGAAACAACTAAAAGTTGCCAAAGGTATCGACATGAACAAGATCATATCTTACAGTCTGCACCTGTTCCTAAAAAGCCATCCCGAACTTACCCGATACATCAAAGAACACATTAAAACCCTTGATCTATGAACTGGACACAATTCCTGCTCGGCGTTGCCGCCATCTATGGCATTTATTATGCCCTAAACGTACTGTATGACCTGTTTATCCACAGCCGCGCCCCACAGGCAGCCGATGGAGGAAACGAATTGACATTTGATGAAGATTCGCCGCCCGAAAGGGTCATTCCCAAGCCAACCCAAAAAGAACATGAACCCACGGCAAAAGAGGGAAAGGCCGTTATCTCGTCCGGTCCACTGCAATCCACGGGAGGCATAAACCTAAAGCAACTCGTATCGCTCATGCAAAACGACGTGGTCGAGTACAGCAAAGCCATTCCTTACTAAATCCATCATGAGATCAATCCGTTTTGTGACAGTATTCTTTGCTGTCATTTTTTTTGCCCTTTGCGCCACCGCCCAGCCCGGCCTTGACGAGTTTTATAAGGTCAGTGGAGAAGTCAACCGCTTTTATTTCAGTTTCTCCGACCTTGCACTTGTCATCGGTGCCGTATGCGGGCTGCTCGGTGGATTGCGGGTGTACAGCAATTGGCAGTCTGGCAAACACCATATTGATGCGCAGGTCATGGGTTGGTTCTTTTCCTGCCTGTTCCTGTCGCTTGTCGGTGCCGCACTAAAGGCGCTTTTCGGGGTACACTAACAACCCAATCATTTTTCATTCACTTTTTATCCATTTTCTCTATGACAGTAAACACTAAAAAACTGTTTGCAATGGCTGCGCTTTGCCTTTCCGGAGCCAAATCAACATTCGCACAGGGCGGTACCGTAGGTATCGATGCCGCCACATCTTCACTAACCAGCTACGTAGACCCCATTTCGACGCTCATTCTGGCTATCGGCGCGGTCGTCGGGCTGATCGGGGGAATACGGGTGTACATCAAGTGGAACAGCGGAGATCAGGACATCAACAAGGAGTTGATGTCGTGGGGAGGTTCCTGCCTGTTCCTTGTCTTGGTAAGTGTGGTCATAAAAGCCTTTTTCGGCGTATGACACAAGAGCGTTATCCGATCTATAAGGGGCTGCAAAAGCCCCTTATCTACCGTGGTTTCAAAGGCAAGTTTATCTATTGGGGCATAGGCTCCCTTATCGGTGGTCTGGCCATCGGTGGACTTATCGGTGCATTGTCCAACCTGTTCCTGGGCGGTTTCGCAACCCTTGCCCTGATGGGTGCAGGACTTGCCTACACATTCATGAAACAAGGTAACGGTCTCCATGACAAAACCCGCCACCGTGGCGTGTTCATACATCCTATCCATTTATCGATCAGCTATGAAAACAGAGAGAAAGACAGCCTTTGAAATGCCCTATGTGGGCATAGACCATTATCAGGGGGTGCCCATACTGTACGGTGACCGTGGTGATTTTTCAGTCGTTATGCGGCTGACCAATCCCGTCTTACAGTATGATGCCGATCCCGAAGCCTACACCGTTTTCCAGCAGGTATTGCTCGGTGCCGTCAAAATACTTGGCGAGGGGCATATCATCCAAAAACAGGATGTATTTATCAGGCGAAAGTACAGGGCCGAACCCGCATCCGAATTTCTGCAACAGAAATACCAGGAACACTTTGACGGACGGGAGTACACCGAGATCAGAACCTACCTGACCATCACCCGCCAAATCAAAAAGGGTGCTTTCTATACATACGACAGACGAGTACTTGTGAATTTCGGACAGAACATGGCCAAAGTGTTCGACCTGCTCACGGGTGCAGGACTTTCGCCCTCATACCTTACGGAAGCCGAAATAAACCGCTTTGTAAACAGGGTGCTCGGAATGGAGTTTGAGAACCCTAATATCGCATTGGACAATCTTCGCTGCGGAGAACGTGAGTTGCTGATAGGTGAAAGGGCAATCCGGTGTATCAGTATCATCAACACCGATTCGGTTGACCTGCCAGAAAAGGTCGGGGCATTTACTTCCCGGACAGAAACGAGTGGGATGCGGGATTTCCCGGTGGACAACCTATTTTTCCTGCACCAAGTTCCCGGTTATAAGACCATTATCTATAACCAGCTATTGGAAATTCCAAACCAACAGATCACATTGGGAAAACTTGAAGTTAAGCGCAAAAGGCATTCGAGCGTACCCGATCCGGCAAACCTCATGTGCGTGGAGGACATCGACCGTTTATTGGTGGACGTGGCCCGTGACAACCAGCTATTGGTAAATGCCCATTATTCCATGATCGTATGTGCCGATATGGACAAGATCGACAAAACGGCCAATTTTATCGAAGCCGCACTTTTCCAGCAGGGAATTATTCCCTCACGCAATGCCTACAACCAATTGGAACTGTTCCGATGCGCTTTGCCGGGCAATGGCGTGGAACTGAAAAAATACGATTGGTTCCTGACCACCGCCGATGCCGCTCTTTGTTTCTTTTTTAGGGAAACACTGCCAAGTGACGAAAAATCGGATTTTCTGATCCGGTTCACGGACAGGCAGGGCATACCCGTAGGCATTGATCCTGCCGACCTGCCGATGCGTACCAACCGTATCAATAACCGGAACAAGTTTGTATTGGGCCCATCCGGTTCGGGCAAGAGTTTTTTTATGAATGCCCTCGTACAGCAATACATGCTGTACAACATGGATGTGGTCATCGTTGATACGGGGCATTCCTATTCAGGCTTATGTGCCTACTTTGGGGGCAGGTACATTACTTGGTCGGACACAAAACCGATCACCATGAACCCTTTTGCCATTGGAGAAGACGAATACAATATCGAGAAAAAGGATTTTTTGGTCACGTTGGTGTGCCTGCTCTGGAAAGGTGCGGACGGAACGGTCTCACCCGTAGAACGTGACGTGATCTCCAATGTTATTTCAGCCTATTATGCTGACTGTTTTGGCGAGAAAACAAACAATATCGATAAACTGGATTTCAATTCGTTCTATGAATTTGCCCTGCACAAGATACCGCAGATAAAAAGTGAGGAAAGGATACCGTTCGACCTCGACGAGTTCCGCTATGTGCTGAAAAAATTCTACCGCGGTGGAGAGTTTGATGCCATATTGAACGAAGCCGCCGATTCGTCACTCTTTTCAGAACGGTTCATTGTGTTTGAAATCGATGCGGTCAAGGAAAATCGAATATTATTCCCCATTGTGACACTGGTGATTATGGATGTTTTCATCCAAAAGATGCGCCACAGGAAAGATCAGAGGAAAGCGTTGATTATCGAGGAAGCATGGAAAGCTATAGCTTCTCCTTTAATGGGTTCCTATATCCTGTATCTCTATAAAACGGTACGGAAGTTTTGGGGTGAGGCCATCGTGGTCACGCAGGAACTAGGCGACATCATCGGCAATGCCGTGGTCAAGGACAGTATCCTAAATAATTCCGATACCGTGTGTCTCCTTGACCAGAGCAAGTTTATGGAGAACTATACCGAAATCGCCAAACTTCTTGCTATAACCGAAACGGAACGGAAGAAAATCTTCACAATCGGCAAATTGGACAATACCGCTGACCGTTCCCGGTTCAAAGAGGTTTATATCCGACGTGGCTCGACCGGGGAAGTGTTCGGCGTGGAAGTAAGCATTTTCCAATATCTCGCATTTACCACCGAAAAGCCCGAAAAGAGTGCCGTGGAAACCTATGCAAAACACTTTGGGAATTACCAATCGGGATTGGAAGCATTTGTTTCCGATTTGGGGAAAAGTGGGCTTGCGTTGGACACTTTTGTTCGGCGGGTAAACCAGACAAATGCACCGATTGAAATAGCAAGAGAATACTTTAAACCAGATTTTACATGAAACGATTTATTGCAATAGCGATCCTGTCCTTTGCCGTATTTTATGCGAGAGGCCAGATCTATATCGACCCCGCTGTGGCGGCCGCAACGGGTGTCCATGCCGGAGTAATGAACAGCCAGCTCAACAACGTAAACGACAATCTAACACTAATCCAACGTGGACAGCTTGCTGTCACCGGCCAGCTCCTTATCGTGAACGATTTGCAGGATAAAATTTACAAAGGATTAAGTGAAGTTTCCGGCGTTGTTCGCTCCCTGCTCACCGTAAAGGACATTGCCAATATTTCCCTTGACATCGTTAACGACGTGGAAAAGGCAATGAACATCGCAAAGGGAAATCCGGCACTCCTACTGTTCGCCGAAGCGGGCGCAATGGAATTTAAGACACGGGCGACCAACCTGTCTGCCGAGGTTAGCGCTTTTGTGCTAAAAGGTGGAAAGGACAACCTAATGGATTCGGGAGAGCGGGCAAAACTGCTGGGCCGTATAAGAACGGAGTTGACCATTTTGCGAGGTGTGGCCTTTGGGATGCACCGAAGTATGTACTGGGCAAAGCAACGCGGTATTCTTAACTCCCTCAACCCATACGCTGGTTTTATCAATATCGACAAACAGATTGCCGATGACATTATCCGTAATTCAAGATTGCTCAAACGATGAGATACGTAATCCTAACCCTATTGCTTTTGGTCATCGCCTTGACCAGAGCAAATGCACAGCTCAATGTGGAACTGCTCCACCAATTGGTCGAACACAGCAAAGATGAATACGACCGCCAGATCACCGCAAGAAACAGACAGACCATTACCTCGGCCAACGAGGAAGTGAACCGAGAGGAAACCTCAAAACTCAAAACCCGTTACCGAGAACTGCATAGCCGTTTTCAGGTTTTGGGAACGGCTTTGCAGGGGCTTAGTATGGGGTTGGAATCCGCGCCAATCGTAACCGAGATCATAAACCAACAGAAAAGGATTATAGGCATTGTTTCCACACATCCCGAATTTCTGTTGCTTGCTATCGATGCAGAAAAAGATATGGCAGAAAAAGCCGTGCAGTTGGCCCGTTACCTGACCGGACTTTTTATCAGTATCGGCGACCTCAACCAGATGAAAGCGAGCGACAGGAGAATACTGTACGGACACGTCCTGCAGGAGCTTCGGGCAATCGCCGGATCATCAAGGGGGCTTGCAGTTACCATGTACTATTCGACACGGAAAAAACTGCTCGATTCCCTCAATCCGTTTTCGGCCTACATCAACGAGGACAAGCGCATAGTCGATAATATTTTAAGGCAATTGGAGGAATTTAAACCATGAAAACACAACTCATAACCCTACTGTTTATGTGTCTTTCAACATGGGTTTTCGGACAAAGCTATGTGACGATTATCTACGATGCCAAGCATCTTGCCATCGTAAACGAGAATGGTGCGGTCAGGTTGGTTTCCGAACAAGCTCACAACAATATGCTTGGTAACATCCGTGGACGGATCGACGATATTAACGTCAACCTTTCTTCCGTGGTACTGGTGCAGAATATGATACACCGATCACTGACCGAAGTGGATCGGGCATTGAAGTCCGGCCGTTCTGCACTCCATATTTCAAGGCTTGTTCAGGACATAGCCAACCACAGCACAAAAATGCTCGAAACCGCCAAAGGTGAACCGTGGTTACTGCTCTTTGCCGAGGACGTTGCCCGTCAGCTCAAAGACAGGGGAATAAACCTTGCTGCCGAAGTCTCAGAGTTTGTTCTCCAAGAAGGGAAAAACGTACTCATGGATTACGAAAAAAGAAACCACCTCATGCGCAAGATCATTCTTGAACTGAAAGTGATACGGGCATTGGTGTTCAGCATGGAAAGGTCTATGTATTGGGCGAAGATCAACGGCGTACTGAAAACGGCGAACCCATACCGAAACTTTATCAATATGGACAAGCGCAAAGCGGACGAGATCATACGAAACTATTATCTACTTAAAGACTGAACATGAAAACAAAATACATCACAGCACTACTGTTGTGCCTGTTTTCCATCACGGGAACACTGGCGCAGAACGTGAAGCGACAGACCGATAAACACATCGTGCATCAACAGGAACGTATGGTTCACAAGCAATGGGATCGCAAGAAGTTTACCCCGACAAGTGGCTTTCTCGGTCTCAACTATCAATATTGGCTCACTTGGGCGTGGCACCCCAATTACCCCAAGACCGACCGCCGACCGTTGAGCGGTACAGGCCCGCAAACCTTGCGCATGGGTATGGTACTGGCCATGCAACAAACGGACGAAGCCTATAAAAAGCATACGGACACCATCCGAAAGGTAGCGGTCACGGAAGGCCTCAATTATTCCGGTCTGGTCACGGATGCCGACCCCTTGTGGCTTCTGTATTACCGCAATGAATTTGGAAGTCTGACAGGCGACACGGACACCGACCCACTTGCCGGACTTTCACCGGACGTCGGGGATTATTTGAGGAGCAAAGGTCTATTGGAATGGTACAGCGAAGAACGTGCAGAACTGGGTGAACGGTTGGAAGCGGCCCGAACGACCACGCTTGACCGTGGCAGCCGTATCATGGCCTATCACCGTTTACTTGGAGAACACAGGAAACTACTCTCCGCATGGGAAGCCAAAAAGAACTATGCCGCCAAATTCCTTTTATTGGCGGGGAACCGTGACCGCCTACGTAGTGACAATCCAGACCATCCGGAGTTTTCGGGCAATCGCTCCGACGTACAGATTGCGGAGGACATCCTAAAAAGAACGCAATAACCAAAATCAGATTACTTTATGGACTTTATCAACATGACGGGGTTAATGCCCCGTTTTTTATTGCAGGGAAACCCTGTAAACGTGCCCGATTCCTTTAAGGAAACGTTCAACTTTTTGCAGGGGAACGGTGTCTATGAAGAGGGTGTCATGCACTTTCTCAAAGGAATGAAAAACACGGTATGGACACACTTCGACACATTCATAACCGATGCGCAGGCTCTCGCTGCCATCTTCATGCTCATATTCTTTGCCATCAAATCATACGAAATGATGGCGGGCGACAAGAAGATGGAAATTATGCCTTTGTTACGACCGTTCGGGCTGGTAATGGTAATTATCTGGTGGGGTACGTTTACCCGCGTACTTGCATATCCCACGGACATCGTAGCCGCCAAGACGGAAAGCCTGTTTGACAGCGGACAGATCGAGGTAAACAACCTACGATTGCAACGGGCAAAACTCATGGTGGACGTTGCCGATCAGCTCACCACTATACAGGCCGAAACCGAGATCGCCGAAAAAGAAGCGGATACATGGTACGGTCGAGCGTGGGATGCGGTCACCTCAACCGTAAAAGAGGGATTTACCGCCGTATGGAATCCGATAGTTGAACTTAAAAACAGAATGCAAGTCGGGTTACAGCTATTGGCGACCTATACACTCGAAACATTGGCCGTCTGGGTATTGCGCATCTGCGTTTATATCATATTCATTATCCAGATCATCTATTCGACCATCCTTATCATATTAGGTCCGTTTAGTGTCGCCGTATCAATTCTACCTGCCTTTAGGGATTCCTTTGGTACATGGATAGCCCGGTTTGTCAGCGTAAACCTGTATTCGGGAATTGCCTATCTGGTCATGCACATAGCCAGCCTGTTCCAACAATATGCAATGGAGGCCGAGATCACAAGGTATCAGCAACTCGTTGATAGCACGGGCGACACAATGGAGAAGATGGCTGTATTTGCTGGTAACGGACTTTTGAGTTTCGGCATCGTCATCGTGACGTTCCTGATCGGAGGGCTGACCATGTTGACCGTACCGAGCATAAGCACATGGATCGTATCGACAAGCGGTATCACCTCGGCCGCAAGCACAATGGGGCGTGGCGCAACCAATGCGACCCGCATGGCAAGGAGGATGATCGCCAAATTTTAGAACCTTTTAAGCATCTGTTTTCATGATAATAAAAAATATCGAGACCAAGATCAGGCTTGCCACCTTTATTGCGGGGGCAAGCCTGACCGCCGCCCTGCTCATAGTAGTGGCGGTATCTTTTTTTGCCTACAAACAGGTCGGCAATGCACGTAAATCGGTATATATACTCGATGCCAACAATGTACCGATGTCTGCACGACAGACAGACGTGGAGGTGAACAGACCAGTCGAGTACCGTACACATATCAACCTATTCCATTCGCTGTTTTTCACCCTTGCACCCGACGATAAATTTATCGAATACCAAATGAAAAAAGCCATGTACCTGATCGATGAATCCGGTGCATTGCAGTACAATAACCTACGGGAAAAAGGGTTTTTCAACTCCGTACTATCGTCCAGCTCCGTGCTCACCATCCAGACGGATTCAATCCATCTCGATGCGGTGAACAAATATTTCCGCTACTACGGCAAACAGACCATAGATCGGCGCAGCTCGACAGTCGTACGCACATTGGTCACGGAGGGGTATCTCCGCGACCTTGAAATGCGCACGGAGAACAATGGCCACGGTGTACTGATTACGCGATGGAAAACACTCGAAAACAAAGATATATCCTATGTTCAAAAAAATCACTTCTAACCGACCACCCGACACTACGGTATGGGCAGCTTTTTACAAGGAGTTTGGCAAGTACATCGATGGGAGTATCACAGGTACCAAACGGTTCCTTGAAACCCGGCCACGTACGGTATTTATCGTAATGGTACTAAGCATCCTCGTTTCCATTGGATGTTTTCTTTTTCTCCCAAAGGAAAAATCCAAGAAAGACAGTCCAAATCTTTTCGTACAACAACCCTTAATGGATGGAATGGGCGGTATCGTCACTACCGTTTCGACCTTAAAGGAGTTGTTGGAAATTCGCACCGTTCTTGATGGCCTAATAGAAAAAGACAGTTTGGACAGCTCCGATAGCCTACTGATGGAGAACGCCATCGACAGGATTCAGATACTCGAAAAGCGATTGTCCGAAGCCAACAAACCCCACAATTCACCCTAATACAATTCAACAATATGAAAATCAATTTCAGACAACCACGCTATGTGCTGCCCCTAATAGTGTTGCCCTTTCTATGCCTTTTCTTTTATGTGTACCAGATGGGTTTTGCTAAGGAAGAAGCACCTAGGCCAGAGGGCGATCCCTTGCAGGGGCAGATTGCCGATGTATCGGAGGACGTGAAGAACCGTGCGCTTTCCGATAAACTTGCCGCCTACCGTGAGCAGTACCGCCGTGGAGACGGTTATACGGCAATAGGCCAGTTACAGGAGGAACGGGCCGAACAATTCCGTTTCGATGAAATGTACAACGAAGAAGAAAAACGCAGACTTGATTCCATCGAGCGGGCGCTCAAAAACCAAAGGTCGTTTTCCAACAATGGAGATTCGGAAAATGACGACGCGGACAAAGCCTTGCAACAGGCCCTTTCCTCATTACAGCGAAGACCCGAACCGATAAGGGAAGAACCGGGGAAAATCGACCCAATGGAACTTTTCCGTATGCAGATGGCCTATGCGGACAGTATGGCAAGGGCTAACGATCCAGACGAACAGGCAGCCCGCAGGGAACGTAAACGTATCGAAGAAGCGAAATGGGAACTCGAGAACCAACCCCTCTTATCCGTTTCCAAATACGCTACAAATCAAGGAGCGTTCAACACCATTCGTGCCGAGAGTGACAACACGTTCATACAGGCTATTATCGACGAAAACATGACAGGATATGCCGATTCACGTTTACGTATTCGGCTCATGGATGACCTATTGGTTGGCAACAATATAGTCAAGAAAGGTACCCACGTATTCGCAAAAATTTCCGGTTTTTCGGGACAGCGTGTGCTGCTTACCGTCACTTCCATCATGCACGGAAACAACATACTGCCCGTCCGGTTGGAAGTGTACGACAATGACGGTTCCCCCGGACTGTACGTGCCCGCTTCGGCATTCAGGGAGTTTAGCCGAGAGCTCGGCGGTAACACCACGCAGGGAATTACCATGCAACAACAAGCGGAAAACAATAGCCAGTTGGTCATGAGCGCCATTCAGCGGATGTTCCAATCCACAACGACCGCCGTATCAAAGCATATACGGAAGAACAGGGCCAAACTGAAATATAACACGATGGTGTACCTCATCGATCCCCAGACACTCCGCCAAAGCCAACAGAATTACAAACAGTAAAACCATTTTAAGATTTCACCATGAAAAAGAAACATCATTTTCTAATCCTTTTCCTTTTATGTTTTGTAGGTTATTCCGCCCACAGCCAACAGGCTACGGAAACCCGGTTGGGAACACTTCCCGAATTAAGCCTGCACCGTGGCCATACGATGCATATCCTTTCACCCGAACCCATTAGGTACGTTGACATCGCTTCGCACCATGTATCGGGTGACCTGCCCCTTGAAAACGTATTGCGTATCAAATTAAATGAAGATACCACGCAGATAGAACACCTCGACTATGAACTTGGAACAGTTACCATTGTTGGTGATAACTTCGTGGCACAATACCGCCTGACGGCTCCATTGTGGATGAACGATACGAGTATTCCGGCCATGCTGGAGATCAAACCGGAACACACCCGGCCGTTGGAAATATCGGAAATCGGATTGAGCCGAAGCCAGATGAAAAACCTTGCACTTGGCCTGCTTACAAAAAGTGTTTACCGTGCGGTACGAAATACGAGGGATTACGGTGTGGGTATCGCATTGAATGGCATCAGTACGATAGGTGATTATATTTTCCTTGATGTGTCGTTTACCAACACATCAAACCTTTCCTACAATGTAGATGAACTCCGGTTTTTCATTGAGGACAAAAAGATCACCAAAGCAACGAACGTGCAGACCGTGGAAATCAAACCCCTGTGGCAATACCAACCATTGACGGAATTTAAGAAAAGACACCGCAATGTGTTCGTACTGAAAAAGGCTACCTTTCCCGGCAGCAAGGTACTTCGGGTAACGCTCACCGAAAAGCAGATTTCCGGCCGTACGGTCAACCTAAAGATAAAGTACGGAGATATTCTGAAAGCCGACACCTTTTAAATCGGCTTTACCCAACCTTTGAAAATCAATTATCATGGAAGACCTCCGCCAATTGGCGGAAGACTTCCAA
Source organism: Sphingobacterium sp. BN32 (assembly GCF_030503615.1). Classification (NCBI taxonomy): domain Bacteria; kingdom Pseudomonadati; phylum Bacteroidota; class Sphingobacteriia; order Sphingobacteriales; family Sphingobacteriaceae; genus Sphingobacterium; species Sphingobacterium sp. BN32. The sequence continues at coordinate 1,342,040 of NZ_CP129963.1, read as the reverse complement.
CCTTACAAAGACAAACATTTATGGAAGAAACCAAAGAGCAACAGGGGCTTTACCGCTCCCTGCAATTTGGCATATACTTATCCGTTGTCCTCGAAGTCTTTTTGTTTTTCTATGTAGATAGATTCCTCTTGACAGGGGTAGCAAATAACAGTTTGCTACTCTTTGCGGAGAGACTTTCGAGGGTGCCGTTCTATGCCGAATTGATAAACAGCAAACTCCTTACGCTCGTACTGATCTGTCTGGTCTCCATCGGAACGTTAAGCCGAAAGAAAAAAGACCTCAATCCCAAGACCCAGATCGGTTACCCTTTGGCATTGGGGGTGCTCATTCTTTTTTCGGGCTTGTGGTTGCAAGGACGTGGAGCGGTTCCGATATGGGGGCAAGTGAATTGGTATGACCTGGCCTATGTCACGAGTGCGTTTGCGGGAGCAGTTTTGATACACGTTGCAATGGACAACGTGTCCAAGATCATCAGCTCCAATTTGGGAAAGGATCGTTGGAACATCGAAGAAGAATCCTTTATGCAGCCGACCAAATCCGTAATAACCCCATACTCGGTGAATATCCCTACATTATTTTATTACAGGCGTAAAGTCCGCAAGGGATTTATACCGTTGGAAAATTTATTTAGGGGGTGTCTTATTTGCGGGGTACCCGGAAGTGGGAAATCATTTGGGGTCATTATGCCGATCATACGCCAAATGATTGCCAATTCGTTTACCATGTGCCTGTACGATTTGAAATACCCCGATCTTGGCAAGGTCGCCTATTATCACTACCTACTGGCTAAACAGGACGGTCGGTGCAAAGACTACCGTTTCCATGTCATCAATCTCAACGACCCTGCGCGAAGCAGACGGATCAACCCTTTAAAACGGGAGTATCTGGGTACGCTTGCCGATGCTTCGGAAACGGCCGAAGCACTTGTCGAAGCTTTGAAAAAAGGTGATAAATCCAGTGGTAGTGACCAATTCTTTACGCAGTCCGCCGTCAATTTCCTCGCTGCCTGTATCTTCTTTTTCAGTAGGTACGAAGATGGGCGTTATTCCAGCCTGCCCCACGTACTTGCCTTTCTAAATCTTTCGTATGAACAGATTTTTACGGTGCTGTTCAGTAACAGGGAGCTTGTTTCCCTTTTGTCGCCGTTCATGTCTGCCTACAAGGCAAAGGCATTTGACCAATTGGAGGGGCAAGTTGGTACCCTCAAAATCTTTATTAGCCGAATGGCCACTAAAGAAACGTTTTGGGTTTTCGGTGCCGATGATTTCGAACTCCAGATCAGTAACCCCAAGCACCCCGGTATTTTGGTGCTCGCCAACGACCCAAGCACGCAAAGTATTAATTCCACGTGTTTATCGGTGGTGCTTAATCGGGTTACGAAACTCATTAACACTAAGGCTAACCTACCCATAGGTTTAGTAGTGGATGAGGCCCCCAGCTTATATATTCATCGAGTGGACGTATTGGTGGCACAGGCCAGATCCAATTTATCGGCCGTGGTTTTGGGGCTTCAGGAGTTGCCTATGTTACGCCAACAGTACGGTAAGGAAACAGCGGAAACCATCACGTCCATTATGGGTAATGTACTATCCGGTGCCGTCAGGAGCAAAGAAACGTTGGAGTGGCTGGAACGCCTATTTGGTAAGGTCAAGCAAACGGGTGAAAGCCTAAGCATCGACCGTACAAGAACCTCGCTTTCCTTGAACGAAAAACTCGAACCGCTGATTCCTGCCGGAAAGATAGCATCGTTAAAAGCGGGTGAAATCGTGGGTATCGTTGCCCGTGATACGATGGAAACCTATACGGGAAAATACGAGACTACGGCGGTTAACTGCCGTGTCAATCTGGACATGGAAGCCATAAAAAAGGAAGAAGCGAATTACCGGGAACTGCCGACCTATTACGACTTCGGAGATCGAAAAGAAGAAATCCTATTGGATAATTTTTTCCGTATCAACAGCGAAGTACAGGAGATGGTCGAGCAGTTAATGCCGACACAGGACACACCTTAAATTCCCACTCCAACCGAAACCAAAACATCATGAACAACACAGAACGTTCTGCCTATCAGCGGAACATATTAACTATCCCCAGCCTTGTTTTCGGGTGGTTGCTACTTGTACCCTTTATGCTTTATGGGCAGGGCATCGATTACAGTCCGCCATTGGACAAGCTAAAGGTTACATCACCGTTCGGCTACCGTATCCACCCGATCAAAGGTAAGGCATCGCACCATAACGGTGCCGATTTTGCCGCCCGTTCCGACCCTGTATTCAATGTGCTTGACGGTCGGGTCAAAGCAACCGGAAAGCATAAAGCACTTGGCAAATATGTACGGGTACTTCACGGAGACGTGGAAACCATTTACGGACATCTTTCCCGAATACTCGTTTCGCCCGGTGATACGGTAACGGTGGGGCAACCCATTGGCATTACAGGAGCAACGGGCAAGGTGACGGGCGAGCATTTGCACTTCTCTGTGAAATTCAAAGGGAAATACCTTGACCCTTTGAAATTCCTGCACAGCCTTAGAGAACAATCGAATAATCCTTTAAACATCGAATAATATGGACTATCATTTAAGATCACTACAACAAAAACTAAGTATTCTGGCCAGTGGTGAGGATATTGGCCTAACCCCACAGGAAGCCGCCATTTATGGCGTGGAATACGCCGACGAATGGCCGGATGACGAATCCCCGGAGGTGGATGAATATGAGCAGTAAAAATTCAAAATCCCTGCATGAAATAGTAGCCGCAAATATCATCAAGAAACTCGAAGAGGGTACGGCACCGTGGCAAAAACCGTGGAATGACAACGGCCCGGCTTTTGAAATCCCATACAATGCCACAACGGGAAACCGCTATAAAGGGATAAATATTTTTTCCCTCTTGATGGCTGATCGTGACGATCCCCGATGGATGACCTTTAAGCAAGCATCGGAAAAAGGCTTACAAGTGCGGAAAGGTGAAAAGGCTTCCCTTATCCAGTATGTCAAACTACACCAATTGGTGCCCAAGAAAGACGAGCAGGGCAAACCGATTTTGGACGAAAAAGGAAAACCTGTTAAAGTTCAGGTAAGGTTGGACAGACCGATCATTACGACCGCTTGGGTGTTCAATGCGGAGCAGATCAACGGTATCGAACCTTTGGTTAAACCCGATGTAAAACAATTCCAATGGAATCCTATCGAAAGGGCAGAAAATCTCATTCAGGCTTCGGGAGCTAGCATAACCCACAGAGCGGGCGACAAAGCATTTTATAGCCCACTCCGTGACAGTATTACCATGCCGTTCCGTGAACAATTCGATGCACCGGATAAATACTATGCCACCGTGCTCCATGAGCTCGGCCATTGGACAGGACACGAAAACCGTCTGGACAGAAGCCTTATAAACAAGTTTGGAACAGAGGGGTATGCCCGCGAGGAACTCCGCGCCGAAATTGCATCCATGCTCATAGGTCAAGAACTCCACATTGGCCACGATCCCGGCCAACACGTTGCCTACGTGGACAATTGGATTCAGCTATTGCGCGATACACCTTTTGAAATACACGCCGCCGCCGCTGATGCCGAAAAAATATTCAATTACCTGTTGGCTTTTGAACAAAAAAGGGAAATCAAGGCCGCCGCCGATGTGGCGGTCGAAGAACACACCGTAACACAACCACAAAAGGCGAAAGAAGCTGCCCTTTCTATGGGTGATGAAATCGCCTATAACAATACGGTGTACAAAGTGCAAGGCCATCTGAAACGTGGACGTATGCGTGTGGAAGACCTGACAACCGGATATGTATTTTCACTCTCCAAGACAGACCGGCTATATAATTCCCTGCTCCAAGCCAAACAGCATCCAAAAGCTGTCAAGGTGGGTGAAGACCTAAGCCGCCCGGCGCATACGGAAATGGAAGTTGTCGCCGCCTACGGTATCAAAAGATAAAATTATTAAAACCCCAAAAAAAAATTACATCATGAAATACCCTATCAACGAACATGAAATGCCCCTAAACGAACTTGAAAAATTAGGGCTTTACAAAGACGGTGGATTTAGCATAAGCCCGGAGAATATCGATGCCCTGCTTGCAGGGAGAAGAACCGATATGTTGAGCATGGCCAATCTGAATATCGATGGATTTGCCATCCGTCAACTGGATGCAAAGCTATCCCTTAGCCGAGGTGAGGACGGTACCGTCCAGCTTAACATACATCCGATTTATCGTGAACCGCAATGGCACCCGCTATTGAGCGATGACGAGGAAAAAGCATTGATTGCCGGAGAAAGACACGTAGTGAGTAAAGAACAGGAGATCGGTGGAAACAAAAAGAAAAAAGTCATCATTGAATACGACGACCTGACAAGGGAGTTTGTGGCGTATGAACCCGAAGAAGTGCAGCCCCCCATAAGAGTAAATGGTGAAGAACTTTCCGAAAATCAACAAGAGGCTTTCCGTAACGGTGAAGTGGTGGAACTCAAAGACGGAACGAAAATACAGCACTCGGCAACGGACAATAAGGGGATTCGTTCAGACAGTAAACGGCTTATCCTATCCGTGCTATTGGACGGCGGTATCTCATACTTGGTATTCCGTGGTATCAATAACCTAAGAGGTAGGCTGGAACCACAAAATGAGGGATACAGCGAGGGGTATAACCGTGCGTTGGCCGACTTGATGATGGCCGACAAAAAGCTACGGGAAAAAGGGAACGAGAAAACCGTTCAAGACCTTGCGCAAAATCTTCAGGATAAGCAAGAGAACAGGGGCTATACCCGTACCGTTGCGAGGTAATGATATTTCTTCAATTAAAAGCCGAAGTGCGGAACTTCTTTGCTCCCTATATGGATATGGTCGAAGATAAAATTATGTTTCCTTATAAATTCGGAAATCAGATCGTAGATCATGAAAGTTGGAACGAAAACGGCGTTCGTATTCCGGTAAGCAAAGGTGCTTGGCTGGCGACGGACACCTTGCCTTTATCGGTCACCGACCTTTTTATCGGTCATTCGGCTGGTGATATAATGTGCTTCTGCCATTATTACCCCAATTGGATTATTCCACACCGTCCGAGTGCATTTGCTTCATTGGGGTTGTTGCCGACCAAAGAGCAGTTTACTTGGCTAAAATCCCTTTTCACCAATGCCAAAATACACACGGTATTTGACGGGGGAATAAGTGGCCGTGTAGCCGATTGTAAAGTGGCTACGTGGCAGATCGGTAAGAGTGCAAGGTTTAGTCTTGTTGATGAACATGGCGAATTTTATTGCAACAAAAAGAGATACCGTATTCCGGTCGGTAGTTTTTCATTAAACCGTTTTGAAAGATTGTCCGGCATACGTGCAGGTATCAGAACCCATAAACCCAAAGCACCATTTGAAACGTTCTACCATTCCTTTACAAACGGGCTAATCTGAACCAGCCCCCCGCACCCCTGATCCTTAATTGGGTCAGGGGTTTTGTTGTTAATTAGGATGGTTAATTTTTTGTGTAAAATCACTTGCGTTAATTTGCACAAAAAACAGTGCTTTATTACACCGAAATACAGTATATTGCAACCTTTACAACTTTTATTCTAAAAAGATGTAAACTATTTATAATGACTTAAGTATGAATAGAATCAAAGAGATATTGGAACAAAAGGGCATTAAACAAACGTGGCTTGCAGAGCAACTCGGAAAGAGTTATAACATTGTTAACGGCTATGTACAGAATAGACAGCAACCTCGTTTAGAAGTACTATATGACATTGCAAAAATATTGGATGTCCCAGTAAAAGAATTGTTGATTGAAATTAAAGACGAAAATAATTAATTGATGAGCACAAAGTTTTTCACAAATACAGAAGAAAATACAGTTTTCCATAAATTCAAAGGCATACTTGAAAATATGAAAGATGTCTTTGCCTTTCATGCTGTGGTAGGTTATTTTCGTTCTTCAGGGTATTTTGCATTACAGCCTTATTTAAATAATATCAAGGATATAAAAATACTGGTTGGTATAAATGTAGATCAAATGTTTGCAGATGCTCAGAAAAAAGGTCTGTTATACTTTGGAGATGAACAAAAGACGAAAGAAGAATTTTTAAACTGGTTTATACAGGATTTGAAGGAAGCTAAATATTCCAAAGAAGTAGAAGAAGGTATTTTACAGTTTATCCAAGATATTATTGATGGTAGAATAGAAGTACGAGCACACAACTCAAAGGCAATTCATGCCAAATTTTACCTTTTTTTACCCGAACTGCATTCCCAACATTCAGACGGTTGGGTGATTATGGGATCTTCTAATCTTACAGAAGCAGGTTTAGGTATTAAAAAGTCTCCGAATTACGAATTGAATATCGCACTAAAGGATTTTGATGATGTTGAATTTACCAAAATAGAGTTTCAAAAACTTTGGCAACAATCAACAACTATTTTGCCAGCTGATATTTTGGAGTATAAGAAGAAAACCCATATCGGACAAGTCTTTACTCCATTTGAAATTTATCTTAAATTATTAATCGAATATTTTGGGAACAACATTGTTTATGATCCAGATACTGTAGGAGATTTGCCCAAGAGCTATAAAAAATTAAGTTATCAGGTAGATGCCGTTAATCAGGGATTCCAGATGTTAATGGATCATAATGGTTTCTTTTTAGCTGATGTTGTTGGTCTCGGAAAGACCATAATTGCTTCTATGATTGCTAAGCGGTTTCTGGTTGCCAACGGTTCTTTAAACACCAAAATATTGGTAGTTTATCCTCCTGCATTAGAAAAAAACTGGAAGTCCACATTTAGAATGTTTGGAATTGACAGACATACCAAATTCGTTACTAATGGACGTTTGGAGAAAATAGTCAATGGAGAGGATATGAATTATTGGGCTAAAGAAGACTATGATTTGATATTGGTTGATGAGGCACATAAATATAGAAATCATACTTCGCAAGCTTTCGGACTCTTGCAACGTATTTGCAAAGCTCCACGAAATGGCGAAGGATTAGTGACAGGAAAGAATAAAAAGGTTATATTAATTTCTGCTACTCCGCTTAACAACAGACCTCAGGATCTCTATTACCAATTATTGTTGTTCCAAGATGCGAGAAGAAGTACGCTTCCCGTTACTAATCTCCAATCGTTCTTTGGTCCTATCATTCGGGAGTATAAAGACGTGATGCGAGAGGACGAGCCCAATGTGGAAAAAATTCGTGAGCTGTACAATACAATTCGCGAAAAAGTCATTTCTCAAATTACGGTTAGAAGAACAAGAAGAGATTTAGCAAATTACCCAAAATATCTTGACGATTTAAAAGAACAAGGTATTGTTTTTCCTGAAATAGCACCTTTGCGTACTGTGGGCTATAGCCTAAATGCTAAGTTGAGTAAACTTTTTTATCACACGATATTCTATTTGACTGATGATGATAAGATTAATTATTATCGCTATCAGGCTATTCGTTTTTTGAGAGAAGATTTACAGGATGCTTATTATGATCAAGCTGTTTTGATTTCTAAATCCTTGGCTGGAATTATGAAAACATTAATGGTTAAGCGATTGGAAAGTAGTTTCCATGCATTCCAAATCACGCTCAACAATCTTTTAGTATCTACTCAAAGAATGATTAAAATGTTTGAGAGCGATAAGGTCTTGATTGCTCCCGATCTTAATATCAATGAATTGATTGAGAAAGGGTTTTCTATGGAAGATATAGAAAGTCTTATTGTAGAATTGAGTATAGAAAAACCTAAAAACAACATTTTCAAAGCAGAAGATTTCGAACCTGAATTATTAGCTGGCTTAAGAAAAGACGAAATCTTATTACAAGAGCTTAGTAATGAATGGGCTAAAGTAGAAGAAGATCCCAAGATTGAAGAACTATTCCAAGCACTTGAAAATGAGTTATTAAACAAAGATAGAAATCCGACAAGACAACTTATTTTATTTACAGAAAGTAATGACACGGCAGATTATCTGGCGAAAAAATTAGAAAAGCGTATCGGGAAAGGCGTATTAAAGGTTTCTTCGGCTAACAGAAATAAAATATTTGAAACCATTCAGGAGAATTTTGACGCTAATTATATAGGCAAAAGAAAGGATGAATATCAGATTCTGATAACAACCGATGTGTTAGCAGAAGGTGTAAATTTACATCGAGCGAATGTTTTAGTTAATTATGACACCCCTTGGAATGCAACAAGATTGATGCAACGAATCGGAAGGATTAACCGAATTGGAAGTGTTGCTGGCGTGGTATATAACTATATATTTTATCCGTCACAGCAAGGAGATGAGGAGATTAAGTTGTATAAAAATGCATTATTAAAGTTACAAGGATTTCATTCAGCTTTTGGTGAGGATGCACAGGTGTTTACACATGAAGAATTGGTCGAACAATTTGAACTTTTCAAAGAAGGGATGCCGGACGAAGAGGATAAACGATTACTTTATTTAAGATTTATCAGGGAGTTTAAAGACGCTAATCCACGAGAATTTAAGCGTATAAAAAACTTTCCGCTAAAAGCACGTACTGCCCGAAAACACGAAAGTACCATAGCAGAAGAAACAAAAGATGCTACCCTTATTTTCCTGAAATCGCCCTATAAAATGGAGTTTTATGCGGTTACTAAAGACAATGAGGTAACGCCTTTGACCTTTTTGGAAGCTGCCGAAAGGTTCGAGGCAAAAGTAAACGAACAAGGTTACAGTGTTCCTGCAAGTCACTATGATAATGTACAGGCAGCATTAGAAGAATTTGATAAGGATTTCTTAGGAGCCACAACAGATACAGTTACCACAACGGATAAAGCCGATGCTATTTCAGCACAGGCAAAGAAATTTTTGCGTGATTTTAAATCAATTACAAGAAAAGCTGATACTAAAAGAGCTTGTGAAGTACTGGCTGATCTAATAGATAAAGGGACATTTACCCCCTTGCCTAATGAAATAAGAAAATTGAAACGAAGATTAGATAAGAAGGAAACATCTTACGGACAAGCCGATAATTTGATTATTGCCCTTGCAAAAAAATATGATGTGTTTAATGATGGTGAAGACGATCAATCTTCCACCAACGATATAGATTTGAACATCACTCCTGAAATAGTAATCACTGAAACATTTATTGACTAATGGATAGAGCAACCTTACATAAGCTTTTTGAAAAAGCATATAATCACCAAAATTGGATAGAAGTGCTACAATCTGTTTTTGGCGCAAGACAATTGTATGCACAACCCAAACCTATTCTACTACCCAATAATGAGCGTGCAACAGAAGCTTTTGAATTGGGAAGTTTTACTACTTCTGACGATCGGATTATCGGTTTATATCGTATCAACGTTAAATCTGATGTATGGTTAGAACGAAATAAAGTTAGTCTTCGTGAATTGCTTAGGAACGTTTACAATTATGATGTAGACGGTGCTATCGTTGTTTTTGTTCAGGATGAAAAGTGGAGGTTATCATTTATTTCGGAGATAAAAGTACTCAACGACGAGGGTGAAATTATCAAACAGGCTACAGAACCAAAGAGATATACCTATCTATTAGGTAAAGACGAAAAAGTAAGAACGCCATCTGATCGCTTAAGTAAGCTGACAGGTAAAACCATATCCTTACAAGATATGCTGAACGCCTTTAGCGTCGAGGCTCTGAACGAAGAGTTTTATAAGATTGTTCAGTCGTTTTTCTATGAACTGGTCGGAGGAAAAATAGGCAAAGGCAAAAAAATTACAGAATATGGGAATGGCATTTTACAATTGCCCCATACTGACCGTAATGTTCGACAGGAATTTGCTGTTCGTTTAATCGGTAGAACGGTATTTTGTTGGTTTTTGAAAATGAAGAAATCGGATGATGAAATTGCATTGTTACCCGAAAATTTGCTTTCATCAGATGCCGTAAAACACTACAACAATTATTACCACACTATTTTAGAACGCTTGTTTTTCCAAACGCTGAATACGCCAATGGGCGAACGCTTAAGCAACTTACCAGAAGGTGCAGATACAATTCCTTTTCTGAACGGTGGTTTGTTTGAACCTAATATAGAAGATTATTATAAACCAGATAGCCAAGGGAACAATCAAAACCATTTTGGTATAAGTAACGATTGGTTTTTGAGATTCTTTGGAGAATTGGAGAAGTACAACTTTACCATTGACGAAAATTCGGTTACCGAAATCGAGGTAAGTGTCGATCCCGAAATGTTAGGGCGTATTTTTGAAAACCTCTTGGCAGAAATTGACCCTAACAGCGGAGAAACGGCACGAAAGGCAACAGGTAGTTTTTACACGCCACGGGAGATTGTGGATTATATGGCTACCGAAAGTTTAGTACAATATCTACATAACCAAACAGGCATTGAACAAGAGAAACTCCGTTCGATTTTTAAAATGTTGGAAACTGCCGACCCTGAATTTACAGAAACTGAAAAAGACAACATTTTAGATGCACTTGACAAAATCAAAATATTAGATCCTGCTTGTGGTTCGGGAGCATTCCCTATGGGGGTATTACAAAAAATAGTGCAGGCATTACAGAAATTAGATCCAGAAGCAATATGGTGGATAAATAGGCAAGTTAATTATAATACACACCCAAGTGCGAGACAGGCTGTAAGGAGTAAACTATCAGATAGCCCCGAATACGCGAGAAAATTTGGAATTATTCAGAAATCATTGTATGGTGTCGATATTCAACCTATCGCTGCTGAGATATCCAAATTACGGTGTTTTCTATCGCTTGTAGTAGATGAAAATATTGATGAAGATAAACCAAATCGTGGAATAGAGGCTTTACCTAATTTGGAATTCAAATTTGTTACTGCCGATACTTTAATGAGGTTGCCTGAAACACAAGGACAATCTGAACTTAATAAAAGAGGCAAGAAATCATCTGCTGAATTAGAACATGAGTTGAATGAATTGCGACAGGAATATATTCAGAGTTTTGGTGAAGATAAAAAAATACTAAAACAAAAATTTCAGGACACACAAAAACAACTATTTGACCAACAAGGGCTATTTGGAGAAATAGAGAATAATCGCTATCACAAGATTAGCAACTGGAATCCATTCAATAACGATAAATCGGATTGGTTTGATCCTAAATGGATGTTTGGTGTCGAAAAATTTGATGTCATAATAGGAAACCCTCCGTATATACAATTATCAAAAGCTGAAAACATTACAAAGGAGTATAAAGATTACCTGAAAAATGAGTATAAAACTTCGGGTGGACGTCTTAACACATTTATCTTTTTTATTCACAAAGGTTTGTCACTTCTAAATTCAGAAGCGATATTGACATATATAATTCCTAATACAATTCTAACTCAAGATTATTATTCTTACACACGTGAGCATATCTTAAAAAAACATACGCTCAAACAGGTTGTCAACTACGTTAATATGCCATTTGCGAATGCTGTAGTAGAAAACGTAACCCTTCTAATTGAGAATAGTAACGAGGCAAAATCTTATGATATAGTTTCATTTGAAGATGATCTGAAAGATCGTAGGATAGTTGCAAAAAAAAATAGTTTAGATTTTCTGCAAAATAAAAATTACTCATTTAATTTCAATAGTAACGATATTATTGAGATTATCGAGAATAGCCACCTTCAAAAGATAGATGATTATTGCTTGGTTAACCAAGCAATAGCCTTAAAGGGAGATAAATCTCTTTCGCTTAAGGATTCTAATCCAGAGGGCAATTATTATAAGTTATTAGATGGTAGAAATATAAAGAAATATAGAATTGATTGGGATGGGGTTTATTTGGATTATGATTTAGATCGAATACATTCTTGTAAAACAAAAGATATTTTTGAAAGTGATGAGAAACTAATGTTTCGACGTGTATCTTCTAAATTGATTTTCACATACGACAATCAACAATATTTCGCCCTAAATACTATAGTAGTGCTAAATGCCAAAAGTAAGGAGACTAACCTTAAATATTTGCTCGGAATATTAAATTCTAAGTTAGCTAATTATTACTATAATCTTCGGTATAAATCGACAAAGAAAGTTTTCTCTGAAATACAAGCTCGCTCTGTAAAACAAATCCCTATTCCCTTGTCCGATTTTGCCACACAAAGTTTGATTCAAAAAATTGTAGAATATTTATTGTTTTTAAATTCTTTAGAAAAAGAAGATTTAGGTCATAGTCTAAAAATATCTTATTTTGAACAAGTTATAGATGGGATTGTTTATGAACTTTATTTTCCAGAGCTATTACAACAGCATCAACGGACAATTGTTGAACATGCTGGAGAACTTCCTTCATTAACTCATTTAAAAGAAGAATCAGAAAAAATGAACGTTGTTGAGACAGTATTTAATCGCCTCAACGATAAAACGCATCCTGTTCGGAATAATTTATTCTTTATGAAAAATATAAAAGAAATTGCCCTTATAGAGGGAATAAATCAATAGTATATGCGTATTACAGAAATTGAAATTAATAATTTCAGAGCTTTCTATGGCAAGCATACGATAAGTTTAGGTAAAGACGGAAAAAACCTTATGGTATATGGGGAAAATGGCAGTGGTAAAAGTTCCTTTTTCTTAGCTTTGAAAACCTTTTTTGAAGCATCAATGCGTAATGTCGATATACGAGGGTTTGAGAATATTTTTATTCCTGAAAGTCAAAAAGACACTGCATATCTTCAGTTTAAAATCAAACAAAACGAACGTTCATCCTCTGAAACGGTAATTAAGGTTGATGTTGTAAATAATACCATTACAGGTAATGACAAGCTTTTAATAGCCGATGCTAATAAAATAAAAGGATTTTTTGATTATAAAAGCCTGCTTAGAACTCATTTAGTTGATACGGATGACGTAAATATCTTTCGGTTACTTATTGAAGAAATTCTATCTGAGCAAGAAAATCGGTTTACAAATAAAACTTTAGGTAACGAATGGCAAGAAATCATTTATGAAAGTCATGAATTGAAACAAGGTCAATGGGTTGTGAAATCTATAAAAGAGAAAATAGAAAATTTTAATAAGGGACTTAAAGAAAAAATACAGTCAATCGAGGATGATACTAATACTTTTATCCAAAGATTTGGATATAGCATTAAGATCAAACTTTCTTTTGATGGAGTTGAATATTATGGACGAAGAGATATTCATAATCAAAATGTAGGCATTAAAATAGATTTTTTCTCAAAACCTATCCCTAAACATCAACATTTTCTCAATGAAGCTAAATTATCGGCATTAGCTATTAGCTTGTATTTGGCAACTATTAAATCAAACCCATCAGAAGGAGTTTTGAAAATTTTGGTATTAGATGATTTGCTCATTGGTTTAGATATGAGTAACCGTCTGCCATTATTGGATATTTTAAAAGAATTTTTTCAAGACGATTATCAAATCATAATGACTACATATGATAAAATATGGTTTGAGTTAGTTAACAATTATTTTGGTATAACTAAATGGAATTACATAGACATATATTCGAAGAAATTAGCAGATGACGACTTTGAGATGCCTATTATTAAACAGAATACGGATTATATAGAGAAAGCTCAATTTTATTTAGATGAGAAGGATTATAAAGCTTCTGCAGTATATGTTCGTAGCGAATTTGAAAAGCTAGTTAATAATTTTTGTGACAAGAATAATTTATTTGTCAAGTATAAGATTAAATCTAAAGAGCTTAAAAGTGATGATTTTTGGAATGCAATTAAACTACAGACAACTATAGATGAACTCCTTATAAACGAGGTAGAGACTTGTCGTGGGACTGTAATGAATCCGTTTAGTCACCACGACTTAAATAAGCCAACGTTTGAAGCAGAATTGATAAAAGCTATTGCAGTTGTGAAAAAACTGAAAACACCTTCTTTTAGGAAAGATGGAGCCAAAACTTTTGAACAATTACAAAACAAGATAAAGGATTTAGAAAATAAGGTACAAGAAAAGGAAGATACAATTCAACAAATTAGACGTGGTCAAGCTATAAATCAAGAGGGCGAAAGATCTTCAGATGGATCAAATTTGATTTGATAAAAAAGGTAGATATTATTTCATTGTGGCTTAAATAGAACTTTTATAAATTGTATCTTTACCCTGTAAACAAATAACGTTTTTATATTACAATATGCCAACAGCGGTTTTTGAAAAACATATTCAGGAGCTTAACTTTTCCTTTATTTCTGATAGAGGGACAAGTGGTGTGTTGTTAACTGCGAACTACGAAAAACTTAACGAGGCAATCGCCAGTCCGGATATTCTATTTGCATTAGAAACAGCATGTAAGTTTGAAGCGGATGCTGTTTATTTTCGTTACTTCCAAGATGGGAGGGCTGCTGTTCCGCAGTTATATATTTTTGATTATACACAAAAGTCTTTAAGTACAGAAGACCGAAACCGTATTCACAGAAATATCTGGAATGGTTATCAGGTTCCTGCGTACATTATTATTGAAAAATCGATTGTTAGTGTTTTTGACGCAAGGGAAAAGCCTAAAGAAGATAAAGAACACTATGCAGAGGAAATCATCAGAAAAACAGGTGATGCGATAAAATCATTCAATGCTCATAGTTTTGATGATGGATTATTTTGGGAAGAGGAGAATAATAAAAAACGTTTCCAGTTTGAGCAATCAGCTACCCGAGATTTGATACGAGGGCTTAAAAATGTGTATGAGGGATTTCAAAAAGAATCCAAACTTAATAAACATGTCGCTTTAAAACTTTTAGTACAGAGCCTTTTGATTAAATATTTGGAGGAGCGTGATGAAGATTCTAAAAGTGGCTATTTTGCAGGAACATACTTTAAGAATAATTTTCAATGTACTGATTTCTGTGATGTTATCCGCAAAGGGAAATTACTTCTTTTGTTAGACAAATTAGCAGAAGATTTTAACGGAAAAATATTTGAATGGGATAAAGAGGATGAAGCTGATGCGAGAGAAGCTATTCAAAAGGGTGAAGTACAAAGGTTAGCTGATTATTTGGACGGAAATAATGATAATGGTCAGCTTGTTATTTGGAGACTATATTCGTTTTCGCATTTACCTGTAGAGGTTATCAGTTCTGTATATGAAGAATTGCTAACTGACAGCAAAGATATTGTCTATACCCCTGAGATGATCGTCTCTACTCTAGTAGATGAGTGTATGCCACTTAAAGTTCCTCAAAAAGACTTTAAGCTGATTGATGTAAGTTGCGGTTCGGGTATTTTTTTAGTCAAAGCATACAAACGAATTGTCCAATGGTGGCGTTATGAACAATGGCAAAAAACAGGGAAGTTAGAAAAACCGTCCCTTGCTGTTCTAAAAGATTTATTACTAAAAAGCATTCATGGTATAGACATTCAACAAGATGCTATACGACTATCTGTTTTTAGTTTGGCTTTAGCCATTTTGGATGAAGTTAACTTAGATCCACCTACATGGGGAAAATTGAAGTTCCCCGATATGAGTGATAATATTATCACTAAAGACTTCTTTGAATTTATAACGGATAATCCACCTAATGATTTTTCATTGGTCATCGGGAATCCTCCATTTAATCCTCCACAAATAGGAGATGAGAAAAAGCAAACGAACAATGGAGAGTATATTAAGTCTGTAAAAGAAAAGTATGAATACAAAAGTGAAATAAAAATTCCTGATGAGAACCTTGCTCTTCATTTTTTAGTACAATCTATGAAGATACTAAAAGAAGGAGGTCTATTGTCTATGATTCAACCTTCTGGTCCTTTGCTATATCAAAAAGATATAAAGTTCAAAAAAGACATTTTTTCTTCTTATAACCTTCTGCAGGTAATTGATTTTACTAAACTAGCTGATAAGCTCTGGGGGAGAAAGAATGTTGCAACTGCTGCTATATTTTTACAAAACACCAAACCAGACTCAGAGTTTGTTTTACACTTAATAGCAAATCGAACCTTTTCCAATACAAACAGATTGTTTTTAGAGTTTGATTATTACGATTTTCACTTTTTAAATAAGTCAGATCTTATTTATAATCCATTTATATGGAAAGCAAATTTATCTGGAGGTGGAAGACTTGTAGAATTGATTAACAGGTTAAGTGCATTACCTACGTTAGGAGATTTCTTAAAAAATAAAAGACAAGTAAATAAATGGGTATTTGGTGATGGGTTTATTAAGGGTAAACCTGATGATGAGTTAGTTGCTTCTGATTTTGAAAAGAAAAAGGGTGGGTATTCAACAGCTGAATACCTTACAGGGTCAAAATGCTTTAATCCCGAGGACTTTGATGAAGAAGGAATAAAAAGAACATTTATACTAACAGACAAATATTTCCAATGGCCAAGACAGGAAAGTTTATTTCAAGCTCCTACTCTTTTAATTAAGAAAAATATAGGAAAAGAAAGTATTCCTGTAGTTTTAGTTCATGAACCGCTTTCATATAGGAATGAAGTAATAGGAATTCATGCTCCAATAGAAGATATTGATGAATTAAAAGAGCTTGAAGCTACTTTAAAAAACAATCAAGTTTTTAGAGCCTATCTTATGTTGACAAGTTCTCGTTCTGGAATTAGTAGATCGAACTATACTCTTTTACAAAAAGATATAATGAACCTTCCCTATTTAAAGGGAGATAAATTATCAGAAACAGAAAATATCGTTATTGATGATTTACTCTCATTGATAACCAATAATGAATTTGGATTACATATCAATGTATCAAAAACAGAATTGGATAACTTTTCAGATATCTTTTGTACAACTTTAAATAGCATCTATCGTATCAGTAATAACCACTTTCAATTATACAAAATTTTACATACAGAAAATTACTATGCAATACATTTTGAATATAGCGAAGAAACTATTACTCCTTTAGAAGAGCAAATATCAGATTTAGAGCAATATATAAAAGAAGCTATTCCTCAAAGAGATACTAACCAACAACACGTGCATATTCAGAAAATAATGAAAGTGTATGGTAGGGATAGTATTATTTTGGTAAAACCAAAGCAATTACGCTATTGGTTGCCCTCTATTGCCCTACGAGATGCTGATGAAGTGTTTGCTGACTATGTAAAAGCCCGTTATCAAGATGCTTAGAGATAGTCTGCCTCCATATCAATTACCTAAACCGAATGATTTATCTGTACCCAATAATCATGAGGTAGAACAGATCTTGTTATTTGTAGATAATTATGTACCTGAGTTTCCTGCTTATTATGAAACCATTAAAGATTCAGATCGAGAAAATAGGATTAGTGATTTCTTGGTAAATCATTTTCAACTTTGTAAAACTGAAAATGATCAGGATTATTTTCCATACGATTTTAGAAAAAATCCAACCCAAGCAAGTTCAGGAAAAGAAACAGATATTGGTGTTTTTGTATTGACAAGGGGAAGAAAACCATCACCCCTTATTGAATTTGAAGCGAAGCGTTTTTCGGAAAGTTCCAGTAACGAGCAATATGTATATGGAGATCGTGGCGGAATTGAACGTTTCAAAAGAGGTCATCATTCTTCACACCTAAAGGTGTGTGGAATGTTTGCTTATGTTCAAAGTCGTACTATTGAAGAATGGTTTAGTAAAGTAAATGGTTGGCTAACTAATCAATTCAATACGAATACCGATAGTTCAATAGATTGGTTGGAGACTGAACAACTATCCCAATATGCTTCATTTTCTTCTGTAGAAAAATATACTTCAAGCCATACAAGAAAAACACTTAAAGACAGTATTTCACTTTGGCATTATTTTATTGATCTAACGACGTGAACTTTGAGGTATTATCGATCTGTCCTAATTACTGAAATGACATTCGTTAATCAAGACCGTTACAAATGTGTTACGGAGCAAAATTTCACAATTCAAAAAAATGTTCATATATTGCTTCTGCAAGTCGGAAACGACGATTTTGCACCGTGTAAAAAGGTACAGACCGAAAGTCTCATAATCTTTTGGTCCCTGGTTCGAGCCCAGGTGGGCGCACTTAAAAACCCTTAATCATCAACTGATTAGGGGTTTTTTCTTAATTTTAATAGTATAATACTGTATGTGGCTGATTTTAAAAATCTAATTGATTTAACGCTAATTAGAAGGGCTTGTACTCATTTTTGTACTCACTTTTAATTGAATCATCCCCTTATAAAGAAGAGAAATCACCACCTTTCTATGGTTTATAAATCTCCATTGTCAGCAAAGCTATAATAGTTTTCATCTGTTAGAATTAGATGGTCGCAAACTTCAATATCTAAAAGTCTACCAGCCTCCTTTGCTTTAGATGTTAATGCTCTATCTGCTTCACTTGGAATTAGTTTTCCTGAAGTATGGTTATGGGCAAGTATCAGTTTTCTAGCTCCTGATTTTAGAGCTATACTATACATGATTTTAAAATCAACTTGTACACAATCCATTCCTCCTTTTGAGAGATTTACAATTCCCAAGATTTGATTTGAACTATTTAACAGGAGTAATTTAAACTCCTCTTGATAATTGATTAGTCCGTCATCCCATTTAAATAAAAAAGCTCTGTATGCATCTACAGAGCTTTTAACTATTGTTCTATCATTTGCCATTATTTTAGGTTTAAATGATATGGATATTTCTGATAAGTTCATATTATTAAATTTATTTATTCATCGTCTTATAGGCATGTTTTCAATAGAATCAGGGTCATAACCTCTACCAAGGAAATCTCCCAATAGCATTAATACTGTCAATATAGCTATAACTATAATGACGGTGGAAAGACAACCTATTTTCTTGCCCTCTTTAGCTTCAGTGTGTTGATAATAGAGGATAATTATACAAATCCAAAATATTAGAAGTTTAAGTAGTTCCATCTATATTTCGTTATGATTTGATTTTCCCTTGGTTTTCTTTAGTAAAACTTTTCAAACCACTATTAACCAACAAATAAGAAATAACAAGAAAAATTACGCAGGCTATTAATGCACCAAAGAAACCAGCTGGCGTCGTGTTATTAAGTTCTTCCATTAAGGACATGATAGAAGAAATAAAAAGTATTATTCCTAGTAAAATTTTAAAAATATTAAATATAACTTTCATTTTCGGTTTATTTAAGGGTGTTTTCAATGCATTTAAGATGATGTTGTAACAACCCTGAGTCTTTATTGGAAATATTAATTAGATGCATCAATTCATCAGATCTTTTAGTACCAAACGATATAAGTTTAAGTGTTTTAACTTTTTTTATATCATCTTTGGTTAGAAGATATAATACCATGTTTGCTGTTTGTCCATTTTGGTTTACCACCTCATTTGCGATTGGTTTTAGTATACTGGATTCATTGTTATCAAAGCGAATAAATAAGTCTCCTTTAGCTTTTAGTAATTCATGTTTTGATTTTAGGAGATTTGTAAGGAAAAAGCTTTCCTTTCCATCTGTTTGAATTGATGTCCCTATTATTACTTTTTCATCCTCGCCTATGGGTTCAGGCCTTGTAAATGTAATTGTAATCCCTTCCGCTCCTTTATTTTGAGAGACATGACAGTCATTGTTTTTTGATTTCTCTTTTTTTATTGGTTCGGATTTGGGGGACGATTCTGGCAAATAGTTTTTAAATAAATAAAACTTGGCCTCATTGATCCCGTTTTCAGCACAATATGCCTTCTTCCTTTTTCCGCTCTGCTGCCAGTCTGCTATCATCGATAGCATATTTTCTCTTTTTTCTTGTATGCTCATGCAACAAAGATCGAAACTTGATACCCTTTATAAAACATGTACTTGGTCGGACGGATACAACCAAACCAAGAAAAAACATGAAAGGAATGAACCTGAGTCAAACTGATAAAATAATGCTCAGGAAACGAGCAATTATTGAATGTGTCAACGATGAACTTAAAAACATTTGTAAGCTGCAGCATACCAGACATAGATCGGTAAGTAACTTCCTGTTGAATATTTTGGGAGCATTAGCAGCATATGCTTTCTTCCCGAAAAAGCCTTCTTTAAATATTCAATTTGAACAGCAAGAAAATCAATTATTCCTTGCTGCTTAAACCGAACTCACGTTATTTAAATAATAGTTCATAGTAACTTTGTCTATTTGCTAAGACAAAGCTTATTTTTTCTTTTGGGACATCATGTCCCAAAAGATGAACTATGTATTTATTATTGCCAATTATGCTGCATTCTGATTTACCGATTACAAGTGGCCCGTTAATTCCGAAATAAACAATAGTTACAAATATTCCGAGTACAAAAAACAATATTTTAAAAACAAATAGCTTCATTTTCCAGTTTCAGTTATTCAAGTTAAGTTAGAACTTTCACTTCATCCGTAAATTTAATGCCTGTTGTATTGTTTCTTTCAAATTCAAGTTTTAATTTTTCTGATACAAACAAACCTCCCAAACGGGTATGAAAAAAATCAAGCGATTTATCAAATCGATTTGTTAGTGCCAAAGTTTTTACTTTAGCTATCCCCTTGAAATTTCTCAATTCATTTTCATCTTTAAATTTAAATTCAATTTCAGGTTCGTTACCAAAACCTCCCGATTTGAAAATTGATTTTTCGAAATCAATTACATCCCAATCTTGTAAAACACAGTAAAATAACTTATAGTTATCATCATAACTCTCATAATTAGAATCGAAGATTTCAGTTTCATAATTTTTATGCTTCTGAATATTAAAATGTTCTAATAATTCAAGTGTTTTTTTCTCTACTAAAAAGTGTCCATGTTTAAGGTATGGCGAAAAACTCATGAAACTTGTTTTCTTGGCTGATTTAAGTTTTTTAAAACAAAACCTGAAATCTAATTCTGGATATTCCTGTTTAGCCGTGAACTCGCTGCTTATAAAAAGATTGTCTAATTTTTTGTAGACCATCTTATCATATGACTTTTTATCAAGCTCTACCTGGTAAATTCCATTTTTAACTCCAATAACTTTTGGATCCCAATCTAATCTTAAATTGTAGTACATATTTAGAATTTGAAATATTGATTTAACGTACCCCCTGAACGATATGCATCACCAATCATCAACCTCATTTTGTGTTGTAAGTTTTGCATTGAATTCAAATTTAAATTTCCAGACTGCTTTAGCATATTCATTTCATTCATAATAAAATTATTGTAAGAAGGATGATTGCCATGAAATGGTGTCGGTAACTTTTTAAGATTAAACATGTCATTTTGTTTCCAACCAATTGCTTTTAAATCCGTCTGAAATGTTTTATATACTTGATTTGGAATTATATGATGCTTCTGAAAAACCGTTGTACTCGTCTTAGCAGCAACTTCCACTCCAGTTTCGGCAATTTCTCCAGTTAACTTTGCAGCTAGCTTTGCTCCTTTAGCAAGTTTAGCTATGGGTAGACTTGAGGCTAAAGCAAATACGCCCTCTCCAGCGGATTCTGAGCCAATTAATTGAAAGGTAACTCCTAATAACGCCGTCGGTGGGATATAAGTTAAAACATCTCCAATAACCCTATAATCTTCATTAGTAAATTTATAGGGTCGGTATATCCCACTCGATGATCCATAAAAATAACCAGGTAAACTTGATCCATCCAAAGTGAAGGCATCTCTCAGACTATTATTAATTTTTTGATACCAAGGGGCATCAATTTTGCCGATAACTAATATCTCCTCTATATTAACAACATCCCCTTCTTTATATCTTTTCATGAAATCCTCAGTTGAAGAGAGGGTATCCATTCCTAAAGGGCCTAAGTAACTAAGAGGATTATTCAGAACGTATTGATAACCACTGCGATCAAAATGATTTTCGGCAAGTGGATCTATTACGTTCCAACGCCCGATTTCAGTATCATAAAATCTTGCACCATAATCGTATAAACCTTCAAGTGTATAAGAACTTCCAAAAGAATGTGAACCGCCTGAGAGTTCATTCTGTCTTTCTTTCTCGTTGTAAAAATAGCGATTGTCATTAAATATATAATTACTGTTAGCATGTCTTTTCCCAAAAGCGTAATAGTCATTTTGTTGAACAATGTCTACTGTATTTGAAGACCTTCCTTTTTTAATTACTGATCTAGTATTTCCCAAATGGTCTTTCAGAACATAGTAGTAAATGAAAGAATTTCCGTTTGGTATAATATATCCTTCTGGTGAAGCAATTCTTGTTAGCGAAGGTGAGTTTACACCAACCTGAATATACTCCAGTCCTTTTATGTGATCATACTGAGTATTTATTCCAGCAATTGAAGAATTTTTTCTCAGCTTTTGTCCTAATCCATTATATGTGTACCCTACACTTACCCCTGTCTTACTCGCAGATTTTGGAAGATTTAGAATTATAACCTACATCCATTCCAGTTCTGTCTTTGATTGCATTCCCATTTCCATCATAAACATAACTGGCCGAAATACCTCCAGTTAGTGTCTGTAATCTATTTGTTAATAATGAGTTGACTGTGTAATTCTAATTGATTGATGCGGTATCGGAAACCATTTGATTATTCCTAACCAATTTCTTTATATTCCCCATATCATCATACTCAAGCCTTTCATACATTTGCACACCAGTACTGGATGCTTTTGTAAGTTGGTTTAGGGAATCATAAGTGTAATTAAATGTATTAGGTGTACTAGCACCATGCCCCCAAAGCTGTTGAGCAATATTACCATTGTACTGTGGGTTAATACCAGAATTATAATTGAGTTGAAATGAAAATTGTGGTGATGAGGAGCCTGTTATCCATCCTCTTTCATTAAAGGAATAATTTATATTACTTAAAAAGGTTGTACCATTATCTACACTATGTAGTTTTTTAGATTTTAGCTGTCCTATTTCATTATATTCATTTCGGGATAAAATTATTTTTGGATCTGAATTCATTTGATGCAAAACATCTTTAATTCTGCCAACATGATCATATTTATAGGAAACTATAATATTAGTAGGGTTAGTAGTTGAAGATGGAGTGTGTTCTCTTTTGCTATTAACTAGTTCTCCAATGAAATTGTAAGTATTTGTGACGTAGTCTGTACCTGTAGTGCTTAAATGATTCTGTTCCGCTAATTGAATTAATCTTCCAAAATCATCATAATAAAATACTGAAAGCAAAGGAGACGAACCGTCATATTTGAATGTTTTCCGTCCAGTAAGTAATGTCTTTACATTGCTTGACGTGTCAGATTGAACCGAGGTTTCTAATAGACCGTTAGGTTTAAAGTTGTAATCATCATAGTAATTTATGACCAAGTAGGAAATAGTTGTTCCTTGCTCAATCGTTGGAAAAGTTGTAGTTGAATAAGAAGAATCTCCGTTTCTGTTTTCATATAATAAACCAGCATGACTATTCACATATTGTTGCATAGCAATTCTGCTAGTTATTAATGGGTTTGAGTAGATGCCAATGGAGGTTGTTCTTAAAAGAGCATCAGTTCTAAAAAACATCCATTTGTTATTACTCCTTTACATCGAGTCCTGAGTCAATACTATCTGATCATTTTTGTTGTATACGATAAATTCCCAACCTTTTCCAGGAATTTTCTTTTCTACTAACCTTTGACGGCTGTCATACTTATAGGCGTAAATCTGTTCTTTAAAGACCAAGTCTGATTCCGAATAAATATTGCCTGGAAAAATTGGAGGGATTACATATCGTAAATTTCCGAAATCATCATAGACATAATATGTGTCTATTTTTTTTGTGTCATTTTTCCATACACGATTTAATACCAATTGACCTTTGAAATCAATAAATTTTTCTCTTATCCCGGATTTACCTGACATCCAGTTTTCATCTTTATAGGTTGTCTTATATAACGATCCAGCGGGATAATTTTTTATTGATTCAGCACCCGAGTTTCCAGACTTGATTTTCCACAGTTTTACCCCTTCAATCCCATCGTCTAAATTTGTTGAATATTCATAGACCAAAGTCCGACCAGTCGCACCTCTCGTATTTGAAGGTTGCCATGCCTCTCCAGGAAACCCCTGTTGTTTTATCCTTTTAAGTGTGTTGTTCTCATAAATTGTTTCAGCATAGGGCTTTGATGTTTTCGTCACAGAAACATCCCAGCTTCCAGAACTATAATATGCAGATTGATTTAACTTTGCGTTACTTTTGAAACTCCCAGTATTTCCGCTTTGATCTGCATAGGGCAGATATTCAAACCGTTCCATTCCAATGCTGTCATATTCAAAATATTGAATTAAATCTTTTTTTAATGGGCTTGCCTGCCAACCAACTATTTGTGCAGGGCGACCCAAACCATCAAAATATATAATTTGTGTGCGAACTGAATCTGCTGGCTTACCAGTTATTTCAACAAATGACTTATAAGGCCTTAATGGTTGCTTACTAATAATATAGTTTTTCCCCAACGTTGGATTTTGAGCATTTAAAATTGTTAATCCAAGAAACAGTATTTTAAGAATAGTCAAAAAAATATTTCATTATTAAAATTGGTAGATGTGATTTATAACATTATTTAATCCTAATTGTTAATGTAGTATAACCATGATATTTCGGCCGAATTTATCGGGTTGGGAAACTCCTCAGTAATATTTAATGGCATAATTTCTAAAAGATTATTACGTAACTTATTAGAACCATCAGATATGAGAATCAAAATCACTTCGTTAATAGCTGCTTCGGTCTCAGTATTGTTGTTCAGTATGAAACCGCATCAAGAGGGTTTCATTCCTGAAATTTTCAAGAAAGCCGACAGACAATATAATTACTTAACCAAAGAAGCCGATGCGTTGAACAAATTCCCGCGAACGACTAAAGAGGGAAAACTTGTAGGTACAGACGAGTGGGATTGGACTGGAGGATTTTTCCCAGGTTCATTATGGTATTTATACCATCAAACGGCAAATGAAAATACAAAAGCTGAAGCAATTAAATGGACAGAAAAATTAGAAAAAGCCAAAGATTTAGACCAACATCATGATATTGGTTTTGTCATGTATTGTTCCTATGGTAATGCAATTAAATATTCAAAAGATCCAGCGAAGGTAAAAGCATATAAAGATATTATTATCCATTCGTCGAACACTGCATTGAAAAGATTTGATGAAAAGGTTGGAGTTATCAAGTCATGGAATGAAAAGAAAGCCTGGGACAATAAGACCATATGGAAATACCCCGTTATTATCGACAACATGATGAATTTGGAGATGTTGTGCTATACTTCAGATATAACAGGTGACCCTAAATATAAGGAAGTAGCGATCAGCCATGCCAACCAAACGATGAAATATCATTTCCGCCCAGATTACAGCACTTATCATGTTGTTGATTATGATAAGAACGGAAAAGCTTTACACCGTCAAACAAATCAAGGCTATGCTGATAATTCGACTTGGGCACGTGGACAGGCATGGGCAATATATGGGTTTACAATGATGTATAGGGAAACAAAGAAAACCGAATATTTAAAAACTGCCCAAAATGCTGCGAAATTTTACATAAATCATCCAAACCTTCCTTCAGATAAAATTCCAAATTGGGACTTTAATGCTCATCAAGCAGGGTTTAAATCAGATGTTGACTTCACAGGAAGAAATATCTCTCCTGTACCGAGGGATGCATCGGCTGCAGCAATAGTCGCGTCAGCTTTAATAGAACTCTCTACTTTTTCGAAAGGCAGCGACAAAACGTTGTTCTTAAATTTTGCAAAACAAAGCCTAAAGAATTTATCTAGCCCTGAATATTTTGCTGATTACAAAACGAACGGTGGGTTTCTTTTAAAGCACAGTGTAGGAAGCTTGCCACATAATTCAGAAGTAGATGTACCACTTTCCTACGCAGATTATTATTATCTAGAGGCATTAACTAGGCTTCAGGAATTAAAATAAAATTGATAGTGATAATTATTTAGGAGCGATCCATTGGATTGCTCCTTTTTTTGTCTAACCATTAATCCATCATCAACGGTACTAGCTTATTGCAACAAAGGATAGAAAGTAGATTTTAGTGATTGTCTAGTCAGGAATTTACAATTCAATATTGATCGCCTGGCAAGTTATTCCAACTGCGACTATTTATATATTGCGCACAGGTAGCAATAAACAAGAATGCCAACTCTTATTTTAAAAGTTGGCATTCTAATTTCAAGAAAAATGCTGAAAACTATTCACTGCCTTTTCAGCGACAATTTTTCTAAATCCTTTTTCTAAAATTTAGCGGTGACATCGAACTCACCCATTACAACATAATTCTTCGGTCCCCTAATTTGCTTCACCTGGAAATAACGAAAAGCATTTGTTGCCGTAAGGGTATAAACCTGTTCAGCGTTGCTTAAGCGGTTGAAAGGATAGTTGCCGAGGACAACAAAGTTGACATTGTCATTGCTTCCAAGAAACTGGACTTCATCGGGCCCCTCTTCATTGGTCGGAGTTTGTCGCCAAAGACTTGCTGAAGTGAGGATGCGTGGAACACCGAAATCAACAGTAAAAAAATGAGGATAAGTATGAGGTGAAAGAGTTCCCCATCGAGTTGCCGGATTTCCGTCAATCATTTTTGCAGGTGTATCCGTATTATAATAGCTCGAATAACCGACAATTTTCCATTGTTGTTTATTTAACTTATTGACTTCAAAGAATTCCTCATCGCTCACCATCGTTTTATATGCTGTTGCTGGCAGATAGACAGTTCGCATATTATAGGAAGTTCCTAGCTTATAGTCGGATAAGATCACCGAGTTCTCATTCGCATTTACACTAACCGTCTTCTCTTGATTTGATTTTGTCGTATAGGTCACTTCCGACTTCACGATGTCACTCGATGAATTTACTGGATCGAAAAGGATATAAATCGTATTATCCACATTTACACGAGCTTTCGCTGTCCTATTGAGTAACGATGCTTGATAACGCTCCCCGTGAATGGTTCCTGATACTTCAACCGGCACAGAAACATGCCCCTCCTCATCATAAGTCTTGATCACGAAGGTATAGAAATTCTCCTCCAAGTTCTTGATGAGGCATGAGACCTGTGTTTGATCTACAGGCATAACAACATCCATCGAGTCAGTATAATAATTCCAGTAAACTCTCGCTTTTGTTACTTTTGGATCGGAGCCTCGTTTCCATGTTAATTTTGCTTCATTTAAGCCAGATTTAACTTCTGCGTCGAGTACCTTGCCTGGATAAATAATGCCGCTAGGAACAACGTATTCCTTATAGGTGCTATCCATTTTCTTGCATGCCGTGAATGACAACAATCCAATGAATCCCAATATTAAATATTTAATAGTCTTCATATTTTCTTGTTTTAAAACATTAAAACTCTCCCCAAAATGATAATTCCGAAATGGTGACCTGATTAGCTCCTACCGCCCAAGTCTCCGTTGTTTTAAAACGAATATATCGGTAAGCGGGTGGCGTGAAAGGCATTTCAAAATCTTCGCCGTTTGTATATCCGTAAGCAATATCTTCAGCCGTCAAAGTACCAACAGGAGTTCCTGAAGGCTTGAAAGAATTGAAAGCGCCAATCTTTGTCCATCCCTCCCAACTTCCATCTCTCGACGGATTATTGCTGCCCCATAATTCAAAGGCCTTCACACAGGAATAATTGTAGGTAAAATTCTGAACCCGTTGGTGTGCTTTCATCCGGCTCAAAACGACGGGAACTTTTAAATCGACCGTAAACCATTGTGGCATCGGCGTATTATTTCTGGAGGCGTATATGCTTGCGCTTGCTACTCCATCCCACATATTGCTTAATGCGTAGCTACCGGATAGCGCAGGTTGATCGGTAGGCAATTCATATGTAGCAAATGGTTTTGGAACGAATTTTTCGAACAGCGGCGTCAAGTCCCTTACGACAGCGAGTGATTTATTGCCCCAGCGATCTCTTAGGTAAACCGAAAATTTCATTGCTTTACTCGACAATCCGCGCACAGTGAACACTCCAGAGTCGACAGCGGTGTAGAATGTTTGCAGTGGTCTTAATACTCCATTCCCTGCCGTATCAGCATCAATAACGATTGCGAGGGATGCTTTCAATTCATTTTTAATTCTGACACGCACCCCACCAAATGCAGTTTCAATGCTCAGATCATCATAGGCGATTGATACTGGTGGTTTCAAGGGCTTAACTTTCACTAAGACAGGCTCGGAAACTTTTTCATTCCGCCCCACACTGAAAATCTTGACTTCCTGTTCTTCTGTAGTGCCGAAGCCTTCCAATCTTAATGTATCTGAATAAATTGACGATTTGCTTTCTTTGAGAACACCGGGGGTAACTTCATAAACGGCTTTAACGTAGGATAAATTAACGTCTTTATTCAGCTTGTATTTCAGAATTGCCCCACCAGGAGTATTTTCAACAACAACATTGGACACTTGAGCAGGCGCTCCCCCATTGCTGTCTATATAGTCCATTCGTGGTTCTTCTTTACAGCTCTGAACAACGAAATTGATAATCAATAGGACAAATAATTTAACAGTATTTTTCATAACTTAACGATTATGGAATTTAATTACCAACCTAGGTTTTGTACTAGGTTTTTATTACTTAACAAGTTGGCGTCTCTGATTGGAAAGAAGTAATCTTTCATAGAGAATTTTTGGGCATAAATCAATTGCTTCTTATAGTAAGCCTCAGTAGTTTGTCCAAAGACATTCCATCCTTCTATAGGCCTCGATAATTCATCGGGAGCAGTCTTCCAACGCTTCATATCCCAAAACCGCACACCTTCAAAAGCTGTTTCAATCAATGTTTCCCTACGTATGATTTCACGCATACCTGCCTGGGAGCTGTACTTGGTGTTTGTTGCGAAATTGTCCCATGCATCACGAATGGTAGGTAAGCCGGCGCGTTTTCGCACGATATTGATATATTGATGAACCTCTTCAGTTGGCCCTGCATTTTCATTCAAAGCTTCAGCATACATTAGATATAAATGCGGAAGTCGAATTAATGGCCACGGATAATTAACTGTCGAGTATCCACCATTATTGGCTTGTGTACTTTGGTAATGGACAAACTTTTTCACAAAGTACCCTGTAATTGAGCCAAAGCTTCCTTTTTTTCCATTCTTTTGCCCTAGTTTTCCTTCTACAAAGTAGATCCCGGAAGGAACTTCGTCGTTGTAATAACCATGTCCGTACCAGACTCCTCCATCAAAACCCAAGGAGGCATAGAAACGCGGTTCACGATCGAAGTTGCTTTCTGCAGTTTCATAGTTCAACCGAATTAGTCGCTGATCTTCAATACCCCCTACTCGGGTGGTGATATTCGTCTGCCAAGTTTTGTCTTCATTTATAGGCACACCATTTTTCGTATAGAACATATCAACGATTTTTAACGGCACTGCCAGTTCGTAAGTAACGTTTGGATTATCCAAATAAGTCGTCAAATGGGGAGTTGCCCAGAGCTGTATATTACTTGCAATGCTCTGCGTATTTGCCCAAATAATTTCCGAATTCCAACGCTCATTGAACGCATTGCGAAGTTTCAATTGTAGTTTCAATTGTTCAGAGATATTCGTTGTCACTCCTCCTGGTATAAATTCATATAGCTTAATTCCAGCATCATGACATTGATCGATGGCCTCTTTACAAGCATCGGCAGCAAGTTTCCATTTCTGTGCGTCGTAGACTTGATTAAATAACTGCAAACCATCGCGATTTTTTAATGCTGCTTGATCTTTATTTCCATTAAAAAGTGGACTTGCAGCGGTCAGTAAGACTTTTGCTTTTAAAGCATATACAATGGGTTTTGTAATACGCCCCATCATCCTTATCGGATCTGTAATTGTAGGTTGCAAATCATCCTTCACCTCATCCAACAGTTGAGTAATATATTGAAAACAACTGTCGACTGGCGCTCTTGATATCTGAACATCAGCGACATTAATGTCTACCGGTAAGTTTTCTTTTACGAGTGGTATTGGACCGTACATACGCACTAAATAGAAATGGTAATATGCTTTTAGAAATTTGACCTCAGCAATCCATTCTTTGCGCTCTTCTTCGGTCATATCTTTAACTCTTTTGATATTTTCTAAAAAAATATTACAATCGCGCAGACCTTTATACAAGTCGACCCATATCGCTTCTCCCGCCGGATTTATTGTTGTTTGGCGCCCATTGGCAATATTGAACATGATATGGCTAAATCGATAGCTGCCTGAAAGGTCGTTCGTCCAGATTTCATCGCCCGCTAACATAGCTGGATCGCTTGCCATGCCTCCATCCTTGGGCATATAAGAATAACAGGTGTACAAGTATTTTTCGGCTTCCGATCGCATTGCGAAGGCGTGGTCTAAGGTTGGTATGTTATCAGGAATAATATCAAGATAACGATTACAAGCACCGAATGTCAGCGTCAAAACCAACAACATGACGGTCAGGTACTTTTTATAAAAATTAAAGAATTTCATGGTCGTTCGATTTAAAAGGTTAAATTAAGTCCAACATTTAGTACTCTTTGCAGTGGATAGCCTAGACCATTTCCGGCCATTTCCACATCCCACAGTTTGAAGTTGCTAAATAGCAATAAGTTAGATCCATTGACATACATGCGGAAATTAGAAGCTTTTATACGGTCGATGAATTTTTGAGGGAAGGTATAGCCCAACTCGACTTGCTTAAGTCTGATGAAATTTCCATTACGCATATACCAGGTGCTTGTTTGGCTATTGTTGATATTAAGCGTATTACTCAGGCGAGGCAATGTGGCATAAATATCTCGATTATCTTCCGACCAATAGCTATCAGCGTATGCCTTTAAAAGTTGATTCATGAATATTCTGCCTGAGCTAGCTTCCGTTGTATTATAATGATAAGCTACAAATGGGGAAGTTGATGCCGGGTCGATCCAAAACGACTCGTTTGCTGAGCCTTGAAAAAAGGCAGATAAATCGACTTTTTTATAACTAAGGGAGAATCCAAATCCATATATAATCTCAGGCACGGTCGGGTTTCCGATAGGAACGCGGTCTGCTTCATTAATTTTCCCATCTCGATTGACGTCAGTATACTTTATATCGCCACCACCATAGTTTCCAAACTCTTGTCTAGGTGCATTTGCAGCCTCTTCATCATCTATAAATAAGCGTTCCGCGATGTAGCCATAGGTTTGGT
Organism: Sphingobacterium sp. BN32; assembly: GCF_030503615.1. Taxonomy (NCBI): domain Bacteria; kingdom Pseudomonadati; phylum Bacteroidota; class Sphingobacteriia; order Sphingobacteriales; family Sphingobacteriaceae; genus Sphingobacterium; species Sphingobacterium sp. BN32. The sequence continues at coordinate 1,311,056 of NZ_CP129963.1, read as the reverse complement.
TCAACGATGTACCAACGCGCGATCGCCATGCCTCTGCATATAGGGGTTCCTCATAAACTTCATATTTGCTCGTAGCGTAGGTGAAATTTGCTCTTACCGAAGCCCATAGATCTTTTGACCAAGCTTGTTGATAGTCAAACGATATATCCATACCCTTACCACTGGCCTTGCCAACATTTGACTTGGAGATACTGGATAATCCCATCGTATTTGGAATACTCGCGCGGTTCATCAATATATTATCTCTTTTCTCTGTAAAATACTCTACGATTAGGTTGGCCTTGTTAAATAAACTAAGTTCCATCGCAGCGTTCTGTTTAGTAGCTCTTTCCCAAGTAATATTAGGATTGGCATAGCGAGTGACCAACACACCATTTTTGGTTTCAGAAAGATCTTGTCCAAATCTTGCAGAACGAGAAGCGTCATTCATGGAGACATTCGATAAATAAAAAAATCGATCGCTCACATCTCCAATTTGATCATTTCCAACTAGTCCATAGGTGTATCTAAATCTGAGTTTACTAATGATATTTTGATAAGGTTCAAAGAACTTTTCATTCGAAACGCTCCATGCCAAGCCCGCTGAAGGAAAAAATCCAAATCGATTTCTTACGTCAAAGCGCTCGGAGCCGTTATATCCAAAGTTGAATTCAGCAAAATAGCGACGATCGTAGGCGTAGGTAGCCCTTCCTGACACGCCCATGTTCCTTGACGGAAGCGACTGAAGAAGATCTCCAGCGTTAGCATTTAAACTTTCTCTGGCTGTTGCCACCAGCAATGCCCCTATGTTATGTTTCTCGCGAAAGGTGCGGTTGTAATTTAAAGCGGATTCAAAATAAAACATTGAATTTAGGGTCTTCGGTCCCTCATTAAACCCTAAATATTCGGTTCCATTTAGGTTCATTTGATTAATTTTATAAGTATTTGCTATAAAATCATATGATCCTACTTCATAATAAAAAGGATTGTAGGCACGCGTGTAGTAAAAATTAGAGAGGCGTGTGAGGTTCAATAACCCTCTGATCGAAAGGCCTTCTGTAATGCTGCTCAAGTCTTGCTTTAATTCCAACTGTGCAAGCATCTGTGCTCTACTTTGGTCTTTGTAGCCTTTTACTAAATCCGCATATGGATTAACATAGCGGTTGTTCAAATCGTAATTACCGAACATGATATGCCCAACATGTTGATGATCTTCATCCAATGGATAGTATGCGGGAAACAATACGGGGTTAGAACGCATTACCTTTCGGTATAAGTCTTCTCCTCCATCGATTGGCCCCTTGTAATCGTCGAAATTTCCGCTGAGCCGAACAATCAATTCGGTACTTTTACTAAGATTGATATTGACATTTGCGCGAAGAGAGTAACTTTTTAAATCGATATTACTGTTGAAATTATTGCGTTTATCAACGTTTAGCATTCCATTATCTTGTGTAAAAGCTCCAGCAACATAGTAGCGAGCGACACCCCCCCCTCCACTGACATTCAAGTTATAACGCTGGTTATTTGTATAATCTTTAAAAAGCATTTTTCTCCAGTCGTTTGCTGGATAGACTAAAGGATTGACGTTGTTGCGTGTGTTCTCTATCTTTTCCTCCAGATATGGCAATGCCGCTAATGCGTTTCGGGTCAGCGTGGCTTCGTTGGCCATTTCCATATAAGTAATTGGATCTGCCAGTTCTACATTCATCGTCGCTGCTGATGTCGAGTTCTCTGCCCTGATGGATATTTTTGCCTTGCCCTCTTTTCCCTGCTTGGTGATAACAAGGATAACGCCATTGGCTCCGCGAGCACCGTAAAGCGCTGTCGCCGTTGCGTCTTTCATAACCGAAAAGGATTCGATATCGTCCGGCTGTAGCCTTGCCAAATCTGTAGCCGTCAATTCGATACCATCAATAAGAATCAATGGTCTGGTATTATTTCCAAAAGTGGTAATACCGCGTACAAAGAAATCGGCATTATCAGCACCAGGTTCTCCACTTCGCTGATATGCAATCACCCCGGCAACACGTCCAGCAAGCGATTGTGTTAGATTGCTGGAAGGAATCTTTAGATCCTTCGGACTAACGGTCGTAATGGAACCGATGACACTTTCTTTTTTCTGAGTTCCGAATGCTACAACTGCGACTTCTTCTAAAGAATTCTGCGCATTTTCAATTAATTTGATTTGAAGCACACTCTCCTTTCCTACAACCACTTCTTGAGTCACATAACCAACTGAGGAAATAACAAGTACTTCGGAGTCATCGTTGATCTGGATTTCAAAATTTCCATCTTTATCAGTAACAGCCCCTCGTGTAGACTCTTTAACTCGTATGCTAACTCCCACGACAGGTTTTCCGGATTCATCAAAAATAGTTCCGGTCACAATCCGTTGGCTAGCGATTAAAACCATGTCATTATCGCTATCTTTTGTTTTTATTAGCACCCGACTGTGGCCATCATCTGCATAGCTGCAGGTGGCACCATACATCAGCATGTATGTGAGGAGCATGAATTTGTTTTTCATAATTTAGGACTTAGTTGATTATCGTCAAATACCACAATATTGCGACGCTTGAACGACTGATTTAAACAATACTCATTAATTGGTTAAAAAAAACAACTATAACGAAACACTAAAGCCATTCCTCGATCATTGACGCCATACACTGTGTGGAACCACAATATTCTTGAGGTTTTAAGTTTGATTTCTCTTAAAGTTTAATTCAATTCTTCTCTAGGTTAAGTCGTTATAGAAGCGTCATATTTTTCTATTTCATAATCTCCTTTCTTTTGAAGCCTAAAAAAATAATTAGTGTTGAAGCTTATTCGGTCATTGAGCAAAGTTGCTTGTCAATTGGTTTTACTAACACTAATTTAAGTTTGCGATTCTTTGATTAAAGGACATCTTTTTAGATAAATAATATTCTTAAACAGTAACACAGCGTAATAATTTTAAATATAAACCTGATTACTAGCTATTTGGAGAATCATAATTATACATAAAGGAATAATCATACATTACTTAAACTATATTGGTCTTGCGGCGATTGGGTCTTAGTTTTAGGTAAAATCTATTATTTGAAGGTTTTTGATCACTTATTAGCAAATCAAATAGCAGCGATTGACGTGATCATACATTTGAGTTTTATGCAATTCCCTCAGGTTATTCTAAAATAAAAAAGAGCCCATGTCAATTAACATGAACTCCTTTGATTGGTATCACTTCCCAATGCTATCGTTTCCTATTTACGCCTCATCTGCTGGTGCCCAGTAAGTGCATATAACACCTACCTACTTTAAATAGATGATAATCCATCCATAACCCTATCAAACCCATATCACTCCCCTTTCGAAAGGCTTTTGATTGGGGTTTGCATTGGGTTTGAAAGGGCTTTATAAGGGATTTGAGTCGTACAATTGTCGGCAAATGCTAGATGTAGCTATCAATAGCGCGCCATTGAAAATAAAATCTAATAAACCCAATAACCTCAATTATCAATTTTAAAAACATCAAAAATTGAGGTTATAGCTCACTACAGGTAAATTAGGACACTAATTTTAACAATTCTTCCCAATCATTTCCTTTCTATTTATGCCTCATCAGGTGGTGCCCAGTAAGTGCAGTAGCCTTCTGCAAAGACGGGACCTGTAAACAACATACATCCTCCACATGGCTGCCCATCTTTTGGCGCAATATATAACTTACAATTATCACATTGATGTTCCGGATTAGGAGTTTGTTTAACATAGCCCAGCTGCTCTCTTTTTCTCAAGTTTACCTCATCCACGCCTGAGTAATCATCGCATGAACTCACTGCATTCCCTTGAGATTTACCATCAGCAGTCTTTTCAGTTTGTTTCCCTGAATTATTACAGCCCGTGATCAGGTATGCCGTTCCCAAAATTAGAGCTAATGAAGAAGAAACGGTGCCTTTAATAAACTCTCGTCTCTCCATCTTCGTGTTATTCTTCATAGTTATGATTTAAGTAGTTGAGATAATTTCGTTTTAACATCTTGATCTGTGGTAGATTCCATTATTGACTGCAGGGTCGCTTTAAAAGCTGGGTTTTTCAGCCCATCTTTGCTTGCTTTTTCCATACCTTCTATCGCTCCCAACAACCATTTATTTTCGTTTTTCCCTTTCGAGATGGCTTCAAGGTCCTTCGCGAATTTATCGACAGACTGGTCTCTTTTTGTTAAGATAAATGCCAAGTCCTTAATAAGTTGAGCCTTATCATCATTATACGCATCAAAAAAAGCTGTTTTATTCAGCGATTTGAATAGCTCATAAGATGAGCCAGCATTAGAACTTAGCACAGCCATTCTAAACCAGGGATCAGCGCTGTTTTTTTCAAGGATATTAGTCAAAAGATTGATCGTACTCGCATCATTGAACTGTCCTAAACTCAAGGTAGCTTGAAAAGCAACCCGCGGTGCTTGATCATTTAAAAGACCTGCTAGCACCTCTTTAGTTTCAGGATAGCGCTCCGATAAAATGGCACCATGCTCTCGAACACCTGCATGCCTATCTGCCAATGCCTTTTTAACCAATTCACTATTCAATGCACCAAGCCCCTCCAAGGTATAGAGCGCATGCAGCCTGTAGCGAGCATCATTGCTGCTATTGAACAACTCCACAACAGCAGGAACCACACTTTTATCCTGGCTTTCGATCAACTTACGTTGTGCCTGCAATCTCCACCATTGGCTTTCATGCGCTAATAACTTCACATAGTCAGCCGATGATTTATTTTCTTTCGACGTTAAACTGCGGTCCAGATTCTTTTTCTTTTTAGGTACAATCCTATAGATTCTTCCCATATCCATCCCTTGCTTGTAATCCATTTCGGCAACCAAGTCTTCAGGTATAGACATTGGCGTCTCGATATGCTGACGGTACATATCGACCATATATAGATTCCCGTCCGGCGAAACAGCAAAACTAGTAGGTCTGAACCAAGAATCCGTAGAAGTGATAAATTCGCTCTCTTTTTCTTCAGCAGCGCGAGAGGCAACGTATTTTGGACTCGTTTTGTGCGGTGTAATTACATCCCGATGCACTAAATTTCCAGCCACTTCTCCAGTAAAAATGTTTCCATAAAAGCCATCTGGAAATGCATCTCCGCCATAGACTGTACCTCCTGAAGCACCAGTAAAGTGGCCTTCAGCATGTTCCACCTGTCCCTTCCCTTGTTGATCATAAGCTTCTTGACGCCTGCGACTACGTTCCGCTCGCCAATACGGAGCCGGCGTAACCTGATACATTCTCAATTCATGATCGGAAATATTTTCAACGCCTTTCAGCGAAGGCAGGAATTCATGTCTATGCATGTATCGCCCTGGCATCACCGCTTGCTGAATATGTAACGTGTTTTGTGTCATAAAGCGGTGTCCCCAATCGTTCAATGTTTGTCCGAATTGTGCCGGGGCGGTCTCTCTTTCAAAAAGCTGTTTATCCAAGCGGAAGCGGAAGTCCGAACCTCCAACCGATAATGGAGGTGCATCCGCTTCACGTGTCGATGTGATTTCCCCGGCTTGACCGTGATTCGATGCATATATCCAGTTATCGATTGCGAAAGTCAGATTGGTAATTTGTGCTTCAGAGTTATTCGTAAAGAAACCGGTATAGAGCACCTCCTTATGATCGGATTTGCCGTCACCATCTGTATCTTCCAGATAGAAAATATCAGGAGCTGCAGTTACTAAAAGACCATTCTTCCATGCCATTACGCTCGTCATCTCAGAAATCCCCTCGACAAAAACGATAGACTCATCAACAACCCCGTCTTTATCATTATCTTTCAAATAAACGATTCGGCCATTGCCCTTGCCCGGCGGATTGGGCTCCATGTCGGAAAAAGGATAATCTGCCATCTCGACCACATAAGCATTCCCCTTCTCATCAAAGGTCATCGCTATCGGATCCTTTACAAATGGCTCTGTTGCATATATTTGTACTTCAAAATCTGGATGAACTTTCATTGCTTTTATCGACTCCTCAGGAGTCTTAGGCCCCGGATATTTAGGTTGATTGCAGGACCATAACCCCAATAATACGGTTGTTGCCACGAAGGCATGACAGCCAACTACCTGAAACTTGCTAGTGATTTTCTTCATTGTTTTTCAAAAAATTAGATTTAATGTATTCGTTAGCTTATTCTATGATTATCTTATTTTCTTCATCAAGACATCGATCGTGGATAATATACGACCTTCGATTCCTGCTGCCCATTTACTAGGTAAGCCATAGGCTCTTTGCGAAGTATCCCCCTCATAGCCCCCCTCTTCCAGCACTTTCTCAGTCGGGATATATCCCATCACGTCATTGCTGTAGGCCATGACGAAAATGTCCTCTCCATATTTCTCTTTCAATTTGACGGCATAACCTATCGTTACTTCGCCTCCTAAGCTGATTAGCTTTTGTCCGTCGAAATCCCATACCTGAATTGGATAATTCGGGTAACTTTTTAGAATTGGTTTTCCTGACTTATATTGGTCAATCAAATTAGAACTCCATTCATAAATATAGCCCGAACCGGCTTCTTTCTTGATTGTCTCTAATTCCGATAGTGTTGGCGGCGTAGTCAAGGGCAAATCTATAACAGCAGCTACTGATTTAAAATTCGGAGCCAATGCGTTCATATCTTCTTCGATGACGCGTTCGACCGAGGCCGCCAATGATTTACCGTATTGCTTGGCAAGTTGCAGGGTGCGTCGAGGCAATGGGTTTTGATCTCCTCCTGCACCTTGAAAAAATAGCGCTTTTGCTCCTGGATATAGCTTTTCTAATTCCGCCTGTGCGAAACCAGCATAATCTCCAGACCACTGATATCCCGATAGCACTGTAGGGTGGCAGGCATATCCAAATATAATAGCCTTCAATTTTCCAGAAGCTGTCTCGACCTTAAATACGGGAACAGAGAAATCATTAGGTCCCTTTAGTTCTTTCAAACTAGCGATGTCTTTCTCCTGATTTGACCTCCGATTTACTTGAACCCTGGAAACACCATTCTTAGCATACAGCTTGGCAGGTTCCAAATTCTGAAGCGCTTGTTTGCTTAATTGAATTAATGTTGCTCTAAGCCATTTACCATATTCAACGATGACCTTTTTATTGGAACTATCCAAGGGATAAATGCCCGTTAAAACATGATCGAGCACAGGGCCAGAGTGCGTATGGGAGCAGTTAATGATGATGCTTTCGAGGGGTGCACCTGTTTCTTTACTAATGGCCTGGCGCACTTCGTCACTAAAATTACTGCCGATTCCAACAACTTCAAGAGTTAAGAGTAAAGACCTTTTTCCTTGCGCGTCTTCAAAGAGAATACATTTTGCCGACAATGGATGAATACTCCCTTCAGAGGGTTTTGTGCGACTGGCATAACCTGCCAACCACATTGGCTTTTCGGGTGTGATATTCGCAGTCGCCAGCCCCACCATCCAGGTTTTCCCTTTTACATCCTGCGCATAGGCACTGTATAAAACTATATTCAATATCATGAAGGAAAGGCTAATTGCATGTATGATTGTTCTGTTCATTATTTCTTAGTTTTTAATGTTCATATCGGCTCTGGCCTCCTTTAACATTTGATTGGCAAACTCTACCAGTTCCAATCCCGCCATTGGAGCCCCGGAAGTACCCTCCTCTACTTCGTATCCCCCATGAGGCTTTTCATCCGGCAGACAGACGTAATGGACGCCATTGCCATTTGAATAACCAAGGACAAGTGTCTGCGGAAAGGGTGAATTCTTTCTTATCTCGTCCGCTAAAGAAGTCAAAGGTTCGCCAGGCAAGGCGACAATAGCCAATGGCCCCAATGTTATGAGCTGAACTTCCGCTTCGATAGCTTCTAAGCCTGTTCTACCTTTTCCTCGGTCTGAGGTTGGTAGACTTACTTTCCGTTGAAATGTTTGGAGCGGGGAAATAGAAATCTTCGCACTATAACGATAGGCTAATCCCGCCAAGACAACGAGTCCGGCAGCCATTTCCTTGACCGCATCGGGGCCGCGACGCCAAGGGTTAATGTCTCCCGCAGCGCCTTGTAGAAAGATGGATTCTCCACCGAGTTTCTTATTCATTTGGGCAGCTGCAGCGCTTGGCCAATCCCCTGAAATGTCGTCAGAATACGGATAGATAGCCACGGCATGAATTGCTAAATGGAAAATAGTTGCGATGTTCTTTCCGTCTTTGCTGCGAAAAGAAACTAAGGACATTGCGCGATCCATGGGACCGAAAGTTGCAGCGCCCATGAGTACCTTCGGGTTCCAATCTTTGTGCTTGTAATTGTAACCATCAGGCGTGTTACTCTCTTCTATGCCCCATTTTGCCGCTCGTGGTCTTCGGTTGTTCATAAATTCCGAAGCATCGACCCGTCCGACCCAAATTGAGGCCGGTTGAACGGATTTCATAGCTTCTTTTGTTGCTTCTAAAGTTTTATTAATCAAATCTTTTTTCCACGCGGCAAAGTGTGGATCACTATTGATGTTTTCAATATGACGGGTTGTCCACCAAGTTTCATTTTCTCGTCCACGAAATCCCTGATTGTAAACGGGCGACCAGGGCGCAGAATGGTTGTGCGTAGCATTGACCAGAATATTTTTCATGGGGATTTTTGCAAATTCAGAAATCTTTTTTCTGATTTCCTCCGTCGCTGATTCACTCGCATCAACCAAATCCCAAGAAATGATAACCGATGTGTTATTTAAGCTATCCTTAAGCACTAGCGAACGGACGAAGATTGAATCTTTAATAACCCGGTATGGCTTTCCTGTTACCCAATTTTTCACATCAGAACTTGGCGTGATATTTCTTTTGGCAATTCCTACCCTTAGCTGCTCCGCAGCAAATGTGCTGGAGAATCCGAATACAGTAAGCAGCAGCATAAAAATGAGCATTGGCCGTATAAGTTTTACGGAAGCGCGGGGTGTAGTATTATGACTGTATAAATTCATGCTTTCAAATTTTGGTTACATCCTTTTCGTCAATGTTTATCGCTTCTATTCAATGTCCAATCCATTACATTTTCTAGCAGTTTGATAAAGTTCTGATTTTTAAAATCCGATGGATAGCCCAAAGAGGTGTAGAAAACCCTACTCTTGCCATATTGACGCGTCCATGCTATAGGCTGTGATTTCTGGTCACTCAGTCCATGTAATAACACTTTCGCATTTCTGTCAAGGAGTGGCGCTACGAGGTAAAGATTACCATCACTAATCCAGCTTTTGTCCCCTATGTCTTTTAGAATTTCATCGTTTTCGAAGCTTTCATTGACCTTTACTTCTGTTTTGGCCGTAGCCGGTCCATAACCTCTATTTTCACAACCTAGAACCGTAGAAACGAATTCGGGCCATTGTACGAAACCCGTCTCAGCAACGTCTCCTTTCAATAGCGTAAATGCATGATTTGCTGTTCTTATACCGACAAGCCCTCTTCCATTTTTGAGGTATTGCTTTAGAATATCCATTTGTTCTTTAGGCAAAGCCAATCTTCGTGCGAAAACTACGACCAGATCCGCTTCTTTAAGGATTTCAAAATTTGGAAAACGATAAGAGGTACGCTTCGAACTGCCTTGAAGTACAGATGTTTTATATCGTCCGCTTTCAGATAGGGATTTTGCAAAGCCCGGAATAGTAAGATGAGCTTCATAATTGTCGGGATCTTCACTTATCAAAAATACGATGTGCGGTATTTTGCTCTTAGCATTCGCTTTCACCGAGGCGCTCGTTGCCTCCACAATCATGACCATTAGCAAGAAGATAATTCGCACAAATCGTTTAATCACTATCGGATCACACTTAAAAAACATCTGTACCATAATTTTTTTCATTAGTTTAAATTCGCCTTGAACATGAATAATTCTTTAACTATCCTGTCCTTATTGATCATAGCCCGGATTTTGCGGGAAATCAGCATCAATATTTAAATCAATATCTGCTAATGGTATTGGCCATCGGAAATTATGAGGCTTAATAAATGCTCCAGGACATAGCGGATTATCATTATACTTCAGTACCCTTTCAATAAGCTTCCCAGTCCTTCTCAAGGTAATTAAGCGCCATTCTTCGCCATATAATTCTCTAGCGCGTTCGTCTAGTATATAATCGATATCCAGATTTGCCGCAGAAACAGGCTTCGCATTTGATCTTTGTCGAACCTTGTTGACATCTGCAGCTGCCAAATCTTTTTGTCCTGTCGCTAGATAAGCTTCTGCGCGCAACAACAACGTTTCGGCAAAGCGCAAAGCATACCAGTCTTTATGCGTAATACCTCCACCCGAGCGATTTGGCTCTAAGAAATAATTCAAAGGGTCCGTAAATTTTGTATGGATCGGAAAGAGGATTTTTAGCGTATCTGCTCGAGGATCTGTCCTCGCCGGCTTGTATAGACTAAAATCGATCTTCTTTTTATGATAAGCCGATTGAGGATTATCGTAGTAAAAGTTTCTTTTCAAGTTATGCTCTGCATTTCTCGTATCATTGTTCCAGTTGTCCTTCCAGATGTAATAGTACACTAAATTGGTTCCCCTTGCATTGGCTGTTGGACGTCCAAGCGTATCGGTGTATCCCGTGTAAGTTCCATTGTACAATTCGCCAAGGATGGCTTTCTTGCCATCGGGCGTTAGTCCTATGTCGAAATAGCGCGGTCCAAAGATATAGGCACTTGCAATTCTACCTCCTCCTTTAATAAAGGGCTCGACCTGGATAACCCACATGGATTCTGTATTTTCAGGGAGGTTATGATTACCATAGCCGAACAAGTCGTAATATGGGTCTCCAGAGCCGAAGACATCATTACCTAAGCGACCACCAAAACGACGGGTCATTAAGTTATAATGATAATCATTAACGACTTTGTTTAATGCGTCTACCGCTTTGGCCGGTTCTTTCAACTCCAGGTAAGTTTCGGCAAGGAAGTGTAATGCTGGGCCTTGGGTAATTCTTCCAGGCGCTGCTTCTTGTGTCGGTCTAGGTAGATTTTCCGCGGCGAATTTGAAATCCTCCAGCATTTGTTCGTAGACTTTTTGAATGGGATCTCGCACGAAGTCGGCCTTTGCGGTTTGAATAGGTTCCGTGAGCACTGGAATATCACCGTAGGTCGAGGCTAGATTCCTATACATAAATGCTCGGAAAAATCGAGCCTCAGCGATATATACATTTTTACCCTTCTCTCCATTCGTAAAATCTTTCGGATCAGCTTTACCGACCTTATCGATTAATACGTTTGCCCATTGAATGACTTCGAATCCTACATTCCAAGGATCTACGACATTACGCCAAATCGGCGTCATATCTTCATAGGAATTTAAGTAAACTCCCCCGGCTGCCGGTGTTTCACCATTATAGCCTAAGTCGCTACCATGTGTGGCCCAATTCATGACACCAAATTCACCAAACGAATAATATGCAGAACGCACGCGGTCGTGAATTGCAGTCACACCCTGCAATGCGCCTGCCTCGGTTAAATAAGCATTATCTGGAGACAAAAAGTCTAAAGGTTTTTCGTCCAACAAGCTTTTATCACAAGCTACGAAAGCCAGCGTTAATATCGATAAGCTGAGTACGCGTATGTTGTAAAATATTTTCTTGATCGTTTTCATAACTAAGAATTTTGCATAATAATCAACAGGTTAAAAAGATACATTTAGGCCGAGTACGACATTTCTCATGACCGGGACATCGCTTGCTCCACTTTCTGGATCCCATCCCTGCCACTTCGTCCATACGTAAGGATTTTTGCTCGAAATATACACCTGTGCGGATTGCATCTTCAACTTTTGCAACAGCTCACTTTTCAAACTGTATCCCAAGGAAACATCTTGAATGCGAACAAAGCTTCGGCTTTGATAGATTCCACTTTGTCGAAGCGGAACGTTATAAATACCAGTCGTGTTCGTCGTTGGTTCTAATGGACTCCAATATGGATTTACAGCTGAGTTGTTGTGACGATCTGGGAAATAATAGAGCGGATTTACATTCTCTACATTGTTCGCCAAATAACGGTTGCTGCCTCCTTGAATAGAGTTAATAAAAATGGAGAGACTAAAATTCTTATAAAGGAAAGTATTATTGATGCTGAATCGATAGCTTGGCGATGTAAAGCCAATAATCGCTCTGTCGTTTGTTGGATCAATTATCCCATCCTTCGTACCTTGATCTACATATTTAAATTGACCTGGATACCAGCCTTCCAACACTTGCCCACTAAAGAACTCTTCTTCTGTCCATACGCCTCCTGCCATCTGATAGTCGTAGATTGCACCTAATGGCTCGCCCACAAACCAGGCATTACCAATATCCCTATCATTGCCATCTCCATAAAGCTTAGTCAACTTATCTCTATTTAAGGCAAAGGTTAAGTTGGATTCCCAACGAAATGCACCGTTCAGATTGATGGACTTAAGGTCTAATTCAATCCCCTTACTCGCTGTTGCGCCAATATTGGTCCATATGTCGGCATAACCAGCCATGCGAGGTAATTTTCTTCTAACAAGTATATCGGTCGTCTTTGATGAATATAGATCCAGACTACCGGTAATTCTATTTTTCAAAAATCCGAAATCAAACCCTGCGTTTACTGCCGAAGTTGTTTCCCAACCTAATTCAATATTGCCTAAGGTGCTTGGGTAAATACCGATAGCGGTATTTTGTCCATACACATAGTCACGTGTTCCCATTCTCGATTGGCTCGAATATCGTCCGATCCCCTGATTACCGTTCTTTCCATAGGATGTTCTGATCTTCAAATAGATATCGTCTCTTTTAAAGAAAGGCTCTTCTGAAACGACCCAAGCCACCGATGCAGACGGGAAATTTGCCCATTTATTCTTCGCTCCAAAACCCGAAAACCCATCTCGACGTATCGTCGCTGTGAATAGATAACGCGACATAAAGCTGTAGTTGGCACGCGCCATATAGGATATACTATTCTCCTTGTAGGCACTCGAAGCAACAGTCGCCACTTCGCCTAAACCAACGTTGTTATAGCCGAGTACTTCATTATTAAACCCTGAAGCATTTAAGGATGATCCATTTCCACTTCGACCCTCGGTACTCAGCAATAGCGTCGAGTTAATCTGATGCTTACCAAACGTATTGCTATAGCTGAGTATATTGTTTACAGCCCAATCTTTTCCCTCGGACGGTGCTTTTACGGCCTCACCACGATTGCTTACTCCAGCAGGGGTTCTACTCGAGTTAAACGTGTTGTTATTTCGATTGGAGTAAACGTAAGAATAGTTGAAGTCGTAGGCTAAGCCTTTTACCCAAGGCGCATCGATTCTGACAGCGCCTAATCCAAAGAATTCTTTGCTGATGTCCGAATTATCGATATAAAGATTGACTAAAGGATAGGGTTGGAATAGCTCGCCCCCCAAATAAATATCATAGTTATCTTGTCCGACATAATTATTAACCAACGGGCTTGCCTTTCTAGCGGTCGCTAAGCTTGCCGGAATGCCCGAATTGTCAATATTACTAAAGGAGGTATTCAGATTGATCTTTAACCAGTCGTTGATTCTTGATTCCACATTACTGCGGAGGGTCAATCGCTTCATGCGGTCATTCAACTGTATACCTTCAACATCCGAATAAGAACCTGATATGTAATAGTTGGAGAGGTCGGATCTTCCCTGCAAACTTAAGTTATAATATTGCATCGGAGCAGTTTGTAGAACCTCGTCCACCCAGTCAATTGATTTCCCGGCCAGATAGTTTTCTTTTTCCTCCAAGGTTCTCAAATAGTTAGCCACCACATTCCTGTCGCTCACATCCGGACGCACCGGTCTTGTGGACGCATCTTTTGGTTTCGTCTTATACCAATTATACACCTTACTCTGCCAATCCCAGTCTACCAAGCGCACGGCAAACTCCTCCCCGTCCATCACGCGCATCGGATTGTTGGTCATGTCCTGGACTCCTGCATAGGTATTGAAAGCTATTACTGGCTTTTCCGTCTTTCCCTTTTTGGTTGTAATCAATAACACTCCATTTGCCGCTCGGGAACCATAAACGGCAGCAGCACTGGCATCTTTCAAGATATCGACAGTTTCTACATCATTCATGTTGATATTATTGATGCTTCCATTGTAAATAACCCCATCAAGAACGATCAAAGGTCTATCGGAAGCCGATAAAGATGTTTGTCCGCGAATTGACAAGGATGGTTCGCTGCTTGCTCCCCCTCTGGACTCTAAGTTGACACCGGAGGTAGCACCGATTAATGACTGCAGCAAATTGGTATTTGCCTGTAGCGCTTTGTCCTCCATAGAAACTCGGACAACAGCCCCAGTCAGGTCGGATTTCTTGGCAGTACCATAACCGATAACGACGACATCTTCTAATTCTGCGGACACTTCGTTTAATGATATTTGCAAGGTGGTTTGATTACCCAATTGTACGCGAAAGGTTTCATAACCTAATAAACTGGCCGATAAGCTTTCGCCTGGATTTGCCTGTATGGTGAACTTTCCTTGTTCATCAGTCTGCACCGCCGCCTCCTTCACGCTGATCGAAACACCAGATAAGGGAGCTCCCGTTTCCGCATTTTGTACTACGCCGTTGTAATTTCTAGCTTCCTGCCCATAGGCCAGCAAAGAAGCCATGCAAAAACAAAGGCATAAGAGAATTGTTGTTGTATTTTTCATCATATCTTGATTATAGCTTAGGTTATATATAATTTGATTAACACAATCAGTAAAACGAAAGGCAAGCGATCCACTTAGGATGAATCGAGTTTCTGACTGGAAACCGTATTTCTAATCATATTATTCATCGATAGTCGTTAAAGGTTCTTCGTTACGTTCTGCTCCTACGTATCCTTTATTTTGATTAATTCTTCCCATGGTATTGGAATTGATAATTTTATCGTCAATTGGCCATTGGAAGTTGTAGGGTTCGATGTGGTAGGTATTTGAAATAATCAAGTTGGCGTTGTAATAAATATTGTTCAGCTTCGACACGCGATCATAAAACCAGTTTTTCTCATGCAGATTTGTTAGGGAATAGCCGTTGAGCCCCAGCTTTGCCATAATGTAGGAAACCCGGTTCAATTCGTTTTGTCTAGGTTCTTCACCAAAAAGCTCACGCGCGCGCTCATCGAAAATAAAATCAATGTTAACATCAGAGGCTGTAATTAACGGCGCTTTTGCTCTTCCGCGGACTTTATTGATGTCCTCCGCAGCAGCCATGGTATTGCCTTTCCAGAAATAAGCTTCTGCCCTTAATAGGAAGGTTTCCGCTAAGCGAAAGATATACCAGTCACCGTTACTGCCCATGGGCGGACTAGTCTGCTGCGGATGGTTCGGAACATAGGTTTTATAGAAAGGGATGGGATATATTCTAATAAAGTGTTCTGCAGGATGCGGCAAATTCTGTGGGTCGAAAGGTTTCCCGTACTGTGAGGAAGCGGGATTATTGTAAATAAACTCATGTCTATCAAACCAGTTAATATCTGCTCTTCTCAAGTCTGGTGTGTTCTTCCAGGTATGTTGCTCTTTATCCTTCCAAATATCGTATGCATGCCAGTCATTCAACAAGCAGTCTGGATTGCCTCGACCCAAGCTATCATAAAGCGGCCCCTTATCAATAAATCCTAAGCCGCCATCTTTATCTCGAGCATTCTCTGCAGAATGCCACCATGTTGGATGGTAAACCCGCGCCGTGAATAAGCCAGGCGATCTGGCACCGTCCGGAGCTTCGTATCGGTCGATGAAAGCGAGGATAGTCTCCTTATTTTGAGCAATATTCTTATTCTGAGGACGGTGTAAATCCCAGATATAATTCTTCTTCGGATCAGCAGCGTCGGCCCCGAAACGTTCCGCCATCAATTTATAAGGTCCGTTGATTACATTTGTCGCGGCACTAATTGCTTTATCCCATTCTAAGTTGGCTAAATAGATTTTCGTTAGTAGATGATATCCGGCCCCTCTTGTCGGCACACCCGCAGCACCCGTTTCCTTCATATTGATTACCGCCCATTCCATATCCTTTTTGATTTTTTCTAATATGGCCCAACGAGAGTGGGTCTTATAATCTAATTTGGCGCCTTTCGCTTCTTCGGTTACAAACGGCAGGTCGCCGTAGTTTCCGATTAAACGATAATACCAATACGATCGGTGCCAGAGCGCTTCAGCAAGAATCTGATTTCTGTCCGACTCCTTCTCCCACTCAATATTGTCTATCCGAGAGATAATGGTATTAGCGTTTTTGACAATAATAAACATCTCGTTAATTTGAGAAACAAACTTTTGATGTCCTTCTACGGTAGGTGTTAGCAAGCGCCAATCAGTGCTTCCCGGCAAATAAGGAGAGCCGGCTTCCGAAGCCATCCATTGATGGGCTAAGAAGTTCTTCTGCCCGGTTTGCTCCATACTTAAATTCTTGCGAAGTGTAATTAACGCAGCGTCATAGCCCTGTTTATTTACAAAGACGTTCTGCCCGGTGAAGAAGGACTTTGGTTTAGGTTTCAAAAAATCGTCCGAGCAACCTATCAATAATAACTGAACAAGCATCATAAAAAATACGATGTTACGGTGCTTTAAATCTCTATATATTCTCATGATTATCGCCGTTTTTAGATTATAAAACAATGTTTAGACCCACCGAGAATGTTCGCGGCATTGGAGCAAAGCCAGATTCGGGATCTGCGCCCGGCCATTTATCGAAAGTGAATAGGTTACGAGCAGAAATGAATGCACGAAGACTCGTAAATTTCAAAGCCTGCAGATACTCTTTACCCACATTGTATGCTAAAGAAACATCTTGAACACGAAGAAAAGAGGTTGATTTATAAGGCATGATACCACCTCCGTAAGCCGTTCTCCGGAAACCTAATCGAGGCCAATCATTTGTCGGATTATCGGGTGACCAGTATGGGAAATTCGCAGTACTCAATCGATCAAGCGCAGTAACATCAACTAATGAGGGGTTGAAGTGACGTTTATGACCTAAATCTGCTCTGATAAAAACTGAAGCAGAAAAATTTTTAAAAAAATTGACCTCATTTCTAAGTCCTATATTAAACCGAGGTTCCGTGTAGCCTATGAACTTCTTGTCCTGCAAGGCTTCGTATTTTCCATTGCCGTCCAAGTCCTCTGCTTTGTAATCGCCCGGATACAATGTATATTTCAACGCTTCAGCGGCTTCATCTTTCTGCCAAACACCCAAAATACTATAATCCCAAATAGCGTCTAGAGACTTACCTGGAAACCATTTATTTCCATATTCCGGAAGTTCTCCATAATATTCCTTACCCTCTAGAATATATTTCGCTTGATCACCGAATAAGGTTTTTATTTTATTTCGGTTGAGCGAGAAGTTTAGGCTGGAAGTCCAATCAAAATTTTCCTTGCGGATATTCTTCGTTGAGACGGAAAGTTCCAAACCTTTATTGTCGAGTTGTCCAATATTGGTCATCACATCCACGAAACCTGTAATGGTCGGCAATGATCGATTAACAAGCAGATTGGATGTTTTCATTTGGTAAACGTCTGCTGTAAGATTTAAGCGGTAGTCAAACATGGATAAGTCCAAGCCTAGATTTAAAGCTTCCGTTTCTTCCCACCGAAGCGCAGCATTAGGCAAGGTTGATGTTACGACCCCCTGTTGGGTTCCAGAGCCGTTGTAGTAAGGGTTTGAACCAATTTTATCCAAAGCTGAGTAAACCCCGATGTCTCGGTTTCCATTGACACCCCAAGAAAGTCTTAACTTCAATTCGTTGACCGACTTAACTTTGAAGAATTCTTCATTATGGATCTGCCATGCAAATGCAGCGGCAGGAAAAGACGCTTTGGGATTCTCTTGACCAAAAGCAGAATATCCATCTCGACGTATAGATAGGGTCAATAAATATTTCTTCAATAAGCTATAGTTCAAGCGAGCCATAAATGCATCGCCTGTTCTTTTTTCGTCGTTGGCAGAAATGCCTGGCTTATCCCCAAACTGAATACCGCCAAATCCTAGAATAGGGCTCGGTAAAAAGTTCTGATTCGTTGCTTGTGAAAGCCACGTGTTCCTTTCTTCCGCAGAATACAATAAAGTAACATCGAAGTTGTGAATTCCTATCTCCCTATTCCATTTCAATAAATTATCGATCATCCATTCAGAAAGCGTGAAATCATCTCTTGTTGCATAGCCGTTCGAATAGGTATGTCCACCAGTCTGAGTTTCCGGCGACCAATAGTTATAATCTCGATAGGTCTCAATTAACGGCTGGAAAGATGCTTTATATTGGATTCCAAATGGCAAAGCGATTTCGGCGAATACTGAGCCGAAAAGATTGTAGGTTATGTATTCCTTCTCCTGTCCGTAATGATCAAGAAGCGGATTGGTCGGCCCTCCTAAATAGCCGTGAGGATACCAGTTCAATTTACCCTTATCATCATATAAACTAGCATATGGACTCATAATCTGAATTCTATCCAGAGTGGCTGGAACCGAACTCTCGTCCTGCCGAGAAAACTGTAGATTCGTACCGATTTTCAACCAAGAGCTTAAATCAAAATCTAGATTTACACGACCGCGAATGGCCTTGTACTTGTCACCGAGCAGTATTCCTTGATTATTTACATATCCTAAAGAAAAATACTGTTTTGATTTCTCAGAACCTGCAGATATTCCTATGTTATAATCCTGACGTAGTCCCGTTCTAAAACCCTCGTCAACCCAATTAACTGTTTGATTATTTTTATAGCCCTCGATTTCCGTCGGAAAAAAGCTCAATCGTCGCAACCACTCCTTTTCATCATCCGGATCGGGGTTGTTTACCGTTTTACGCCAATCCTCAATGCTGACACCGGCTGGAAAATCTGAAGGAGAAAGCCAGTGATAGTCCGGCAATTTGTTAGACTCACGACTGCGAAAGAAATCGCGACGCATGTTTAAATAGTTTTGAGGATCTCTAGCAAAATATCCTGGATTTAATAGTTGTGATACTCCGACTGAAGAGGAAATATTAATCGAAGGTTCGCCGGAATGGCCTTTTTCAGTTGTGATGAGCACAACTCCCGAGGCTGCGCGCGAACCATAAACTGCTGCTGAGCTCGCGTCTTTCAAAATATCTATTGTTTTGATATCGTTGGGGTTGATATCTTCGATAGAGCCATTAAAAATAACACCATCTAATACGATCATAGGTGAACTCCCCGCTTTTATAGAGTTGGGTCCCCTTATTTGCATAGAACCTTTCCCTGCCGCGCCGGTTGATTGCTTAGAAGAAAATCCAGCGACAGTTCCCGATAGCATGTCTGTAAATTGAGTCATCGGTTGATTTTTAAAAGTTTCGCTATTTACTCGAGTCACAGACCCCGTTAAATCCGATCTTTTAACCGTTCCATATCCAACAACCACAACTTCGTCGATGTCCGCAAAGTCCCTAGTTAATAACACTTCTAAAAAGGACGAATCGACGACAATCTCAGACGATCGATAACCCACTGAGGTAAATTTAATTTTCGATCCCTTTGCTGCATCGATTGTAAAACTTCCAGATTGATCACTTTGCGAACTATTTCTACCCGAAATAATTGTCACATTTCCAATTGCCTCCGACGTTTCGCTGTCCCGAATCACTCCTCTGATACTCAATTGTTGAGCATTCAACTGAAAGACTAAGGAGAATAGAAACGCAAAGATGGGAGGAAAAAATTTTGTTCTCTTCATCATAATTTTGGTTAGTTTAGGAATTGTTTACGTACCCGGTCTAGTATTCAATTAGTTACAACAATTATAACGTTTATAATCTTTTAATGGAAGGATGCAATACTGTGTTTTTGTCATCGTTTTGTCATTAAAACTCGTATACACTTGAAATTTGTTAAATCTTTCAGAAAAACGAAAAGTAAGGGTTTAGTCAATATTTGATTCAATTCTTGTTCGCTGTCAATAATCATAAGTTTAAAGCACTCTCAAAGATTTAGTAGTTAACTCTTCTGAAAGTTAACCCCTCACCTACTAGCAAAAATTTTTAAATATTTCTTTTTTTTATTTTTTCTTATTTTTTATTGATAAAAAAATTCTATTTTCGTCTATTATTACAGTAATGTTCAATATATCGAAAAGAAAGTTGACATTCTTGTTTAATGAATTATAAACCAATTATCGCCGATTACTATTTTTTTTTAAGGATTTATACAAAAATCGCAACTTTTAAAATGTTAATTATTTATTAACACAGTTTTTAAATAAACTTTAAAACGCTTTATTAGTTTCGCCACATATTAATCTATTTAAACTAAATTATATCAATTAAAATCACTAGCCAATGAATTATCCTTACTCCAAACGTTCAGTTGAACTGCAATTGGGTTTTTTAAACAGCAGTATTTGGTCCCGTTTCAGGATCCCGAAAATCCTGATCATTCCACTATTAGCATTGTTCCTTTTTCCCATTTCTTCGAAATCGCAAGAAGCAAATATTAACGTCAAAGGTCGCGTCATTGACAGTGAGAAGGGAACCCCGCTTGCGGGTGTCAAACTAGAAGATGAAAAAAGAAAAGTATTAGGTGTAACAGATGTAGGGGGTTATTTTTTTATTCAAATACAAGCCTCTTCGAATGTGACACTAAAGCTTCTAGGTTATACGACCCTGAGCAAAAAGATTACTGAAGTGTCTAAAGATCTTACAATCAAAATGGAGAAATCTGACACGCAGCTAGAAGAAGTTGTGGTTACCGCATTAAACATTTCTAGAGAGAAAAAATCACTTGGATATAGTGTAACGACGGTTACAAATGAACAATTAACTAACGCAATTTCCAATAACTGGACCGATGCTCTGTCCGGTAAAGTTCCTGGCCTAAACCTAATTCGTTCCAACGCTGGTCCCACAGGATCCAGCTCGATTATTTTGCGTGGAGAGAACAATTTGACCGGAAGTAACGACGCATTAATTATCGTTGATGGTGTGATTATTAATGGAGGCAGTGGTCGCATGGTTGGAAATTCAGGTGCTTATTTGGATGAAGCCGTAATTGATTACGGTACTAGTTTAAACGACATCAATCCTGATGATATTGAAGATGTCAGCGTGCTAAAAGGTCCTGGCGCGGCGGCACTTTATGGTTCTCGAGGAGCAAATGGTGCGATCATGATCACCACAAAATCAGGCAAAAAAAGAGAAAAGGGATTGGGCGTAACGGTAAATAGCAATACGTCTATTGGGATGATCAACCGAATGCCAGACTTACAGTACGAATATGGACAAGGAAACGACGGTATAAACTATTATTCGCATGGTGCGTCCGAAGATGGTGAAGCAACGAATCGAACATCGAAAGCATTCGGACCTAAGTTTGATGGACAATATTTCTTCCAGTATGATCCTGTAACTGGTAAAACCGGAACTGAAAGAACCTTATGGAGACCGTACGAAGGAGAAGGATACGATAAATTCTTTGAAACATCTCAAACATATACCAACAGTATTTCCATCGATGGAGGAAGCGACAAAACAACCGCGAGATTTTCATACACGAATGCTAACAATAAATGGATTGTTCCAAATACCGGATACGACAGGAATACCGTCGCCATTTCTGCAACCTCCAATCCAGCCAAAAAATTAAAGATTTCATCGAAAGCAAACTATACGAGTAAAAAGTCCGACAATTTGCCAACGGGAGGATACAATAACCAAACAATCATGTATGGTTATATTTTCTGGCAACCAAATGCCCCAATCTCCTGGATGGAAAACTATTGGGAAGGTGGCAAGAAAAATGGCCAGCAAAGCACGCCCTTGATGACGGGACCAGACAACCCTTATTTTATCGCATATGAAATGCTCAATACACAAAACAGGAACTCGTTAACTGGTAGTGTGGATGCGACTTACACAGTTATAAAAGACCTTAATGTAACTATTCGTTCGGCAATTGACTGGGCAAACGACTCGAGATCCCAACAGCGTCCGTTTGATACGAATAGGTTTCCAAAAGGAATGTACAGAAATCAAGATGTCGTGTCCAGAGAAATTAATAATGACGTTTTAATCAAATACAAAAAAGAGATCAATAAAGATTTAGATGTCGACATTTCCGCGGGGGGCTCGATGTTGAAGAACTTCTATTCCAGTAATGAGGTGCGAGCGGACTCCCTATTGTTTCCAGGAGAATATACGTTCGCAAACAGTGCGGGAGCTCTGAGGAACCGCCCTTACAAATCAGAATATGCAATTAATAGCGTATATGGCTTAGGTACTGTCGGATACAGAAACTTTGCTTTCGTCGATTTAACGGTCCGCAAAGATTGGAGTAGTACGCTCGCATCTCCTTATACACAAAAGAGTGTCAAAATCCCAGCATACTTTTCCATTAATAGTAGTTTAGTATTATCGGAGATATTCGATTTCCCTAAGAACATTAACTATTTTAAATGGCGGGGATCCTTTGCAGGTGTGGGAAGCGGCGGAAATACGCCTTATATGACATCTATTGAATATAGTGCTGACCCCGATTACAATGGTGGTCTGTATAATCCAACGACCTTGAATAATCCGTTTATTAAACCTTTATTTACCGGTAGCTATGAAACAGGGCTAGAAGCTAAGTTCTTCAAAAGTCGCATTGGATTAGATCTTACATTTTACTTATCTGACACCAAGGACCAAATACTCACCTCACTGCTTGACGCCTCGACAGGATATCGCCGTGTAGTTGCCAATGCAGGACGCGTAAGGAACAAAGGGATCGAACTCGCACTGGAAGGTTCTCCGATAAAGCAAAAGAAAGGATTACAATGGGATGTTAGTGTTACTTTTTCAGCTAATAAGAATATCGTTATGGAACTCGACGACGACCTGGACAATTTCACGCTGCAAAATGGACCTGGAAGCAACGGCTTTATCATCGCGTATGTTGGAGGTAGTATGGGAGACTTGTACGGGAGAGGTTATTTAAGATCCCCGGACGGACAAATTGTTTATCAGGATGGAATGCCGATGCTGTCGGAGGATATCAAATATTTAGGCAACACGATGCCGCAATGGAAAGGCGGCATTAACAATAAATTCCGCTACAATGGCTTTTCTATGGGCTTTTTATTTGACGCCCAATATGGCTCGAAAGCATACTCACTGACGCAAGGAAAAATGGCTGTGCAGGGCAAAACTCGCTCAACACTACCTGGACGCTACAATGGAATTATTGGAGACGGTGTGATGCTTAATAGCGATGGTTCCTACAGTCCAAACACCGTAATTGCCGAAGACTTATCGACATACTATGATAATCACTTTGGTGTCAGCAATGTAGAAGGCTCAGTCTTTTCTACTGACTTTATCAAACTTCGCGAAGCTAGAATTGACTACAGTTTCAATCGTGCAACACTTAAAAAGCTAAAGCTTCAACGTGCCACCATCGGCCTATATGGCCGTGACCTGCTCATCATCTCGAAATGGCCGGGCTTCGACCCCGAGTTCGGAACACTGAGTGGTTCGGATATTAATCGAGGATTTGAAATAGGTCAATTCCCTTCCACTCGAAGCTTCGGTATTAATTTAACTGTTGGTATATAAACTCCTAAACATGAAAAAGAAATTAAAAATTGGATTAGCGATATTACTTACTGTATCTTTTGCGGGATGTACGAAGGAATTCTCTGAGCTCAATACAAATCCCAATACATCAGCAAAAGTATTACCCCAAAACCTACTAGAACGGGCTTTAATTGAAACTGTGAGCAACAACATGGAGCGAAGCCGAGTGATCACAAATGAACTTATGCAAGTCACTGTGAACACCCTGGTCGAAGTCGATCGGATATTCCGATATGATATCCGTCGTAATATATCCGATGCTCCTTGGAATACCTGGTACACACAACTTACCAATATCAAAGACATGTACAATTTGGCCGCAGAAAACACCGCGGATGCCAATAGCAAAGCATACATGGGAGTTTCATTAATATTACAAGCATGGGTTCATTCCATGCTGACCGATACTTACGGATCCACCCCATTTACCGACTCAAATAAAGGTAAAGAAGGGGTATATACACCAACGTTTGATGATCAAAAAACGATATACCTCGGAATGTTCAAGATGTTGGAGGAAGCCAATACCCTTTTAAACGGTGCTAAAAATATTTCAGTAGGTCATGATCCGATATACGCAGGTGATGTGGCGAAGTGGAGAAAATTTGGAAACTCACTTTATTTACGACTGTTGCTCCGTATTGCCCATAAAGAAGAAGTCGCAGACGTCGTAATCCCAAAACTTAAAGAGATAGCAACTCCAAATAATGCCAGCTATCCGGTTATGATGTCCAATGATGATTCTGCTATCCTCAGATGGACCGGCGTCAGCCCGCGAGTATCTCCTTGGGTAACCCTGCGCGAGCCATCTTGGAACTATCCGAAAATGTGTAGCTTTTTCGTTGAAAAGCTTGATAAGACCAACGACCCATGTATCGGCGAATGGGCAACAAAAATTGACGGCATCTACGAAGGAATACCAAGCGGTTATATTTTTGGCGCCACACCTGAAGGTCGCTCGCTCCTACCACGGAGCTTAGTTTCCAGCCCGATGATGGGAAATATCTTGAATTATGCTGAACTGCAATTCATCCTCGCGGAGATTGCACTAAAAGGATGGGAAACGAAACAGACCGTTGCACACTACTATGAACAGGGAATCAATAGCAGGATCTCCTATTGGGGAAAAACAACAGGATCCTACCTCACAAGTCCAGCAATCGCATGGAATGAAAATGAAACCGTCGAACAAAAAATGGAAAAAATCTTTTGGCAAAAATATCTAGCGCTTTTCATGACAGATATGCAGTCTTGGATTGAGTACAGAAGAACCGGATATCCCAAATTAACCAAGGGGCAAGGACTCCTAAATGATGGAATAATGCCGACACGCCTGTTTTATCCTCTTACCGTTCAAGCAACGAATTTGCAGAACTATAATGATGTGCTAAGTAAACAAGGAGAAGACAACTTACAAACATTAATGTGGTGGCAAAAACCCTAAACGAAGAAATTATGAAACCAATATATATTTTTCAAAAAATGACGCTACTGGTTGGGATTTGCCTGATCATGATACTCACAGCATGTGAAAAAGAAATAAAAATTACGGGGGTTGCAAGTCCTATTATTTCACTAAACGACCTTCGTGCTCTTTTCAAGGGATCCGCAATTACGCTCAGCGAAAGCAATATGCAGGGGGCAACATCGATTACCGGCGTGGTTATTTCAGACCCTGCGAACAAGAATGAGCCGGATGGCTTAGTGATCCTACAAAGTTTCAAGAGAAAAATCCTAAGAGGAATCGCTTTAGAATTGGGTGCCGACAGTAAAAACTTTCAAATGGGGGATTCAGTTATCGTCAATGTGAGTGGCAAAATACTCGACAAGAAGGATGGATTAACGCAGATCCTAGGATTAAAAGCTTCCGATATTACAAAAGTGTCGACAGAAAATGCTCAGAAAATCAACTTCTCTGCAACTACATTTTCAGACCTCTTTAACAATAAAGAAGAATTCGAAAGCACCCTAGTATCCGTCAAGAGTGCCATCGCCCCGGATGGACGTTTTTCCGGAACAGTGAACCTCAGCGATTGGTCGAATGAATTACGCTTAATAACACGTCCGGAAGCTAGTTTCGCCTCTTTGACCGTCCCTAGCTATGCCGATTACACAGGTATTCTTCTAAACGATAACCAAGAAAATCCATACCTGATGCTTCGAAGCAAAAGCGACTATGCGGCACAAGATTTGGAACCATATCGACCAAAGGAGCTATATGCAAACTTCCCTGAAGGATGGGAAAAAGTGGTGGGAACTAGAAAAACATCATTTACTTCCGCATATGAGAAATACTTAAGCGGTGAGTGGTATTTGGAAAACTCGCGAAGCCTAACATCTAGTGGTTTCCTAAATATTTCCGGATCGTACGGAATGATGAGTCAGGGAGCCAAAGAAAGCTCCGTGACAATGAACTTCAACTTGCCATTTGGTGCATCTAGACTAACATTTATATACGGTGCAGCGACAGCAACTGATAATGTATTCCCAATCGTTCTACACGCAGAGTATTCGCAAGATTCAGGAAAGACTTGGACTCAAATTGGTGACGATTTAGTCATCTCCGAGCTTAATAATAAATATATTTTTGATCAGCAACTAAATTTAAAAGGCGGCATAAGATTTAGAATACGAAAAGACAACTCAGAAAAAAGGATAACCATAGACGACATAGCCGTTTATCAAAATTAACGCGAGGATCTAGAATGAACTAGATCAAAATAAAACAATGGAAGCTAGCCCTACTTTTTATTGGGCTAGCTTCCATTCCTTTAAAAGGACAATCAACCTTACTGAGCAATAACGTGAGTAGATTGAAATTGGATTAATAAAGCACTACCTACTAAGCTTGAAACTAAGCTCATTTCGAGCATCTCTTCGCCAAGCGTGATCCTGCGTTGTCGGCGAATTTAAAGAATCCTTTCTACTTCTTTAATTTTTGCAAACGAGCTTTTGCAGTTGGTAATATATCATCGTCACCCTCATAATTCTCAATCACACTCTCTAAGGTACTTCTCGCCTGCACAACATCCCCTTTTCGAGCATAAGTATCTGCTAGCAAAATAAAACACTTTGCAACCCAATAATCCTGCTCATCCATATTCTCAATGACATCAAATGCGGACTTCTGTGCCTTACTGTATTCCTTATTTTCGTACTGCATCATCGCTACGTTATACCTTGCCTCGGCACTTGCGGCTGACTTGCTTTTCAATGCAGCTACATTCAGCTCTTTTAGCGCAGTAGCTTTGTCTTTTTTCGCTATAGCGGCTTTCGCACTATAAAGGTGCGCTGCAGCGATCTCTGCATCCGACGCTTTATCGTAATTCTTGATCAGTTCAACATAATTCTCCATCTGCTCAAAATCACCAATCTCGTAATAACAGATCATTAAATTCGTCACTGCGTAGCCATAATTCTTCTTATAGTCGGAATTAAGTTCTAACTTTTTAAGATGCACAATCGCTTCGTTATATTCTTTCAGACTTAGATACAATGCTGCGACCGTCATCAAGGTTTGCTCGGTATACTCACTCGTCCAATCGTTCAAAATAATATTCAAGTCGTGCAAAGCTTCACGAGGATGTCCTGTGTGATATAAGCTCACCCCTCTAATGTATCGTGCATATTTCTCTTGTCTCGGCTTAGGAAACTTGTCGAAATAAGCATTTATTGCTTCCACAGCCGGTCCATATTGCCCACGAGAAAATAAAGTACGACCGGCCTGAAACGCTAAGTTATCTTGTTCCGAAACACTTAAATCTGCAATATTATTACTCGTAGCATAATGGATGTAGCTTGTTGCATCCCCTTGGTCGAGATAGATATTTTCAATAGATAGCATCGCTTGCGCCGCCTCACTCGTCGTTGAATAATCCTTTACTACTTTTTGGAAAGTAGCCATAGCTGCCTCATTATCATTGTTGTTGTATTGAACAAGACCGATTGTCATCAATGCTCTAGGGACATAACTACTTCGCGGATAACGTTTAATCATTTGCTGAAGCCCCGCGATGGCGGACTCGTAATCACCGGTTGTAAAAGACAAATAGGGGATCTCAAAAGCTACATCATCGGCGTAATTTGAATTCGGAAATTTCTCGACCACTGCACGCAACGTATTGAGCTTACCCTCATTGTCACCTTGAAGCCCTTTGATAATACCCTGCTGAAAGAGGGCGTAATCCTCATTTGGAGCTTTCTCTTTAATCAATTGACTATAAAACTCATTTGCACGCCCATAATTTCGGGTTGACAGATAAGAGTCACCAAGACGAGCTATCACATCGTGACGTATTTTCTTGTCCAAAGAGCCTTCCTCCGACGCCAAAAAACGTTCAAAATATTGCGCCGCAACACTATATCGATTGATACGAAAGGCAGCATACGCTAAGGCATAATTTGCATAATTGTAAACACTCGTATTTCGGGCGGCCGGTAGTTGAAGAAACTTGGAGAAATTGTCGACTGCTTCGCCGTATTTACGAACCTCATACATCGCCTCTGCTTTCCAATAGGTAGCTAATGCGGCCATCTCCGGATCGAAAGGAACCTTCTCGGAACGCATAAACATAGAGATACTGTTTTCAAAAGCCCGCTCGTTATAAAACTCCATTCCTCGATAATAGGTCACCTTCTGATAGATCATTTCGGCCTTCTCTTCCCTATTCTTGAAGGATTCCAGCAAATAAACCCCTGCCTGAAAATTGCTGGTACCTGTTAAAACCTCCCTAATTCTCGACTCTGTAGTTTCTTTACCTTGTTCTGTATCCTGATCTTTAAAATTTAATCCTATGTATTCTTGCAAAGGCTGTAAAGCGTCGCGGACAGAATCTAATTCATATAAAATTTTACCATAATTGAATAGACCGTCAGCCTTTACCTCTTGGTCATAGTTTAATTCGGCAGCTTTCTGAAAGGCTACCAAAGCAGCTTGCTTATCACCACTTTTGAGCGCGATATTGCCTAGCCCTATTAATGAACTCTGGTAAAATGCGTCTGTTGGTTCCACTTTTTTCAAAATAGACGCCGCTCTCTCATATTCACCCGCTAAATATGCAATGATACCAATCCGGTTATTATCAATATTGTCGCGCGAAGCATTGGGATAACGCTGAGGAAGCGGACTATGATACGGCTGTTTATAATTATTTCGTGAAAAATACATGCTCGCTGCAATCTCACGCAATTCCTGCGCAAGCGTTGCCCGATCGATCTTCATATCCGGCGTTCTACGAATCTTTACCGCATCAGCAAGAACTGGACGATATTCCCGTACGACTTCAATAGAATCCATCACACGAGGTTGAGTTCGGTCCACTTGCCCCCCTACTTGCTCATTCTTATGCTGTTGCTTTTTGTCTTCCTGAGCGTAGCCCCCTAAAATTAACATGGAGAGGACACCTGTTAAAATACAGCTTTTATAATCATAATTAATCTTTCGATTCACCCGCATTGTCATTTTATACATCCAATATATTTTGAAACCATCAAATAAGTGAAGATAATAAGCTTTAAGATATCCAATGTCATCGAGATATAAAAACTTGCATTATCAATCACTGAACGAGTAATTTTAGCAAAAAGTCAGCCAATATCGATCAGTAACCCCTTTTGCTTTTTACAGTTTACATTTAACTGAATGCTACTTTCCATAACAGCAAGTTTGGCTTTACCAATGCATTTTGATTGAGGAAAGAAATACACCCTAACAACCAATTAGATTCAAACCAAGAAAGGAAGGATGCGCTCATCCTTCCTTTCTCAGTCAAATACAAAATTGCATTTAAAAAACCTTACAGCTGTGTCGCTAGAAACTTGCTCAGCTCCTCCCCTCTCAAATTCTTTGCGATAATCTTACCCTTTGCATCCAACAAAAAGTTTGTCGGAATCGCTTTAACCATATATAAATCACTTACGCTTTCTTTTCCTTTAGCATCCAGCGCATGAACAAATGGCATTTTATCCTCTGCTAGCGCTTTTTTCCAAGCTGCAGCATCCCGATCAATCGAAACTGCAAACACTTGAAAGTTATTTCCTTTGAACTGCTCATAAGCGGCTTTCACATGAGGCATTTCACGCCGACAAGGACCGCACCAGGAAGCCCAAAAGTCTAACAAAACATATTTACCTTTGAAATCGCTCAATTTGATAGTTTTCTGATCGATTCCCTTTATTGAAAAATCTGGCGCCTGTTGCCCTACTTCCAATTGACTCACTTTTGCTAACTTGGTTTGCAGCTCTTTCAAGTAGAAGCTTTGCGCTACGACACCCTGATCGAATTGAGAAAGAAATTCAGCAATCGCATCTACTGTCATATCCGGCGCCGTATATTGACTCGCTAAGGTAGCAATCGTTAAAGACTTCGGATTCGATGCGATTAGTTCAGTGATTTCCTCCCCCTGCTCGGTATAAATTGCTTCAATTTTCTCGCCCACTGCCTTCAATGCTTGCAAATTCTCTTCTGTTTGCGCCACATTGTTATAAGCATTGAACGCTTTATTATACTCCTCACTAGCCTGCATAAGCTTTCCAGTGCTCTTCAATTGCTTATAGGTCGAATTAAATGCATTCAAATCATTCGCCCCTATGATCGTATCCGTCTTCAGACTCCCGTCTTCGATATGCGCCTGTATATCGATGGGATCATTGTCGACCATAAAAAATAATGCTGGGGTCTTCATCGATGGACCCATATCCCCTAATGAAGGTAAATGTAAAGTATAGAATCGTTGGTCGTTTGTATATACAGGCAGATGGATTTTAAAATTATCTTGCGAAGCATTAAAACGCTTGATCTCACCTCTCACGGGATCTAAGACTCTAATCTCGGCATTCCCAACCCCCTTAATTTGTCCGCTAATTTCTACCGATTTTTCCTGACCATGCGCACTGGTAAAAAGTGCTAAGCCCAACATACCGCATATTATAGATTGCTTATTCATCATATTTTAATTTTAAAAATTCTAAAAGTTCTTCGTGATTCATGTTTTGTTTAATCACGACGCCGTTCTCATCCATCAAAAATAATGTCGGCAATTGCTCAACGTGATAGGCTGCAGCCGCCTTATTCGATTTTAAATCAATTAAGTCTGCTATCTGTATCCAAGGAATACCATCTTTTTCCACTGCAGCCTTCCACAAATGATACTTGTCATCCATCGAAACCGACACGATCTCAAAACCCTTTGAACGATATTTCTCATAGGTAGGTACAAGTTTTCGATTTGCAATACGACACGGCGCACACCATGAAGCCCAGAAATCAATCAGCACCGTCTTTCCTTTCAACGAGGATAAATTGAAAACCTTTCCCTCAATTGTTTTACTGTGGATCGCAGGCGCTTGCTTACCTACTAGATTTCGCTCCTTTTTACGCTCATAAATCCCTAATAATTCCTGATAGACTAGCGAATAGGCCAAACCCTTATCGAATCGATCAACTAATTCCTGAAGCTCCACATAATTTAGCGTTGGTAAATAAGGTCTGTAAATATCCAATACCGCGAAGGAAGACGGATGAGCAATTAAGTAATCCTTACGTACAGAATCGACCTTCTGATTCCAAACTTGCATTTGTGTCCCTAACTTTACTTTACCCTCTTCGTCTGCATGCTCATAGGCCGCACCAAGCGACCGCATACTATCCTGAAAACTCGCCACGTCGAGCTCATAACCTTTCTTGATGGCATTCTGAGTTCCCCCGATTACGGTGCTTGGTTGATTCCAGTCCTCTTGTACTCGCACCTGCATTTGTGCGGATTCTAAAATGAAATGAACGGATCGCTTAGATCCTTTAAATCCAATACTCGCCGCAAGGGGCTTACCCACTTGTCCGCTAAACTGAAAAGCATTGCTCTTAACCTCGGCAGAGTCCAATAATTTTCGACCCTTATCGAAGGTATATAGATAGGCTCGAGTAATATTCTTATCACTAATAACCTGTCCATTAATTTGATAATTTCCCTGTGCGATTACAGCGAGCGGAATCAAATAAATACATATCCAAAACAAAACTAACCTAGATTTTATCATATCAGCTTATCTAGGATTTGGAACAATATTAGGATTTAATTTCATGACCAAACCTGGAATCTGAGCAACGAAATGCGAGGATCCTGGAGCCAAGGTATAAGTTTGTCCGGCATTAGCACGCTTATAGGTTTTTGCAAAACGAGTATCTTTGTCCAATCGCTTCATGTCGAACCAACGCAAACCTTTACCAAACAACTCTATTCTGCGCTCTCTAATCACTAATTTTAATGCATCTTCTGCTGTGGCTGCTTCAACTGCTTTGAAATCCTCCTTCGTAAAACGTTTTGCCCTTAAGGTATTCAGCAGCTTTAGTGCCTGATCCTTTTGATTCAATCGCGCTTGGCACTCTGCAGCAATCAACATCATCTCTGGAACGGCGATATTATAGTTCAGGTCAGTATTGATATATTGTGGATAAGGCTCCTTAACCGGAACACCGGTGCGGTCCGTTTTTGACCAACCAAATTTAAGGCGAAGATCTTTCGGATCGAATTGATTTAACAAATCGGGATCGATGAAACTACCCGTCAAAATGCTACCAAATGAAGTGGTCATATAAGATATCATCTCCGGATGCACTTGAGCGAGCGCACGATTAGCAATCCCTAAAGCCGGACGATCTGGATTAATAAATCTGTATTCATTGAAATCAAAAATGGTATTGTTTGTTTTCAATGCTTCATTTGCATGAGACAATGCCTTTTCATACTGTCCCATATTAAGATACAGGCGAGCAAGAAGTCCGTTCGCAACGCCTTTACTTTGGCGATATACATTCTTCGGTTTGTCTGGAAGAAGAGGCAACGCGGTCGTTAGGTCACTAATAATTTGATCATATACTTCTTTTACTGTAGCTCTGCTCGATTTGGCTTCCAGGTCCGGAATCTTCACTAAGGGTACTCCTAGCTCAGAAGCCGCTGTACTTTCATTGTAAGTAGGCGCATAAAAAAGTATAAGATTCATGTAGGCCTGCGCTCTATTGCAAAGTGCATTCCCTTTCACCAGGTTCTTACGCTCTTGCGTACCATCTTCAACGCCATCAATATCTTGCAAGATGATATTGGCGTTGAAAATATTGTTATAATTATCATTCCATGTACGGTCGCTCTCTGTCTCTAAGTAATATTCCGGCGCCCATATATAAGTTTTAGAACCTACGCCATTCATGCCGCTATTGACAACAGCCTGCGGGAGATAGATACCGTCAGAAAGACGCTCTAAATAGGCATTGCCATTTCCAGCATAGGATGGATTTGATGACAACTCCTCATAATCTTGGATAGTCTGAGGAATAAACTTTCCTTTAGGACGGATATCCAGGTATTTTTGGCAACTACTTAAAGACGCCGCCAGAAGTACAAATGCTAAATATATTCTTTTCATCTTAAGTTAAATTAAAGAGTTAGGTTAAGTCCAAATGTATAAACCATGGGCTCTGGTAAATAGTACATCCTATTAACAACAGCCTCCGGATCGAGACCCGATTTATTAGCTTTCCAGAGAAACACATTATTCACTTGCAACACTGCGCGAACGGATTTGAAAGGAAGGCTTTTCAAGAATTGAGAATCGCTCAAAGTATAACCTAGTTGAATTTCTCTTACTCTTAAGAAAGAAGCATCGAAAACCGAGTTGCTGGAAAGTGTCGCCAATCGGGTGTAGTCATCGGCAAGTTCATAAAAATCTTCCATCACAGGGATGGCCGGGATATCTGTTTTGTGCTCATCGCCCGGTTGTCTCCAACGTTTGGCAATTTTATTATTATAAGAGCTATCCCAAACATAACCATACATGTCTGGCATTTCCATGCGAGCAACTTGTCCGAAGTTAAATACAGTAAAGATGGATAGGTTAAATCCCTTATATCTCAAAGTGTTATTAAATGATCCGCTATAACGTGGTCTTGTTGTACCATTTAACTCTAAAGACTCTTCTACTGGCACAAGTACCTTCTCCCCGTCAGCTCCATAAGTCTGTGGTCTTCCCTTCTCGTCCAATCCAGCCCAGCGGTAACTCCATAGCGACTCCCGCTCATATCCCTCCAAGAATGGGACTACATCCTTCGGACGATTTAGCCTAGGATTCGTATCGGTAATTTTATTAGAGATCACTTTGCTTTTATTGTAAGCAAAATTCAATTGGCTCGACCATTCGAACGGACGGTTTTGAAGAATATTAGCCTGAATACCAAGCTCAACACCCTTATTCGATAGCTCTGCAGCATTCACGTAGGCATTCGTTAAACCAACGGTAGGATCTAACTCCTGACTGCCAAGTAAATCGTAGCTGAATTTATTGTAATAATCTAAATTGATTACAAAACGATTCGCTAAGAGGCCTAGATCTAAGCCCGCATTAAAGGTACGCGAGCTCTCCCAGCGCAGCTTCGGATTTGGAGGAGTTTGAAGTCTCGCAACAAAATCATTAGCAATATTATTGAAAAAGCGTGTAGCCGTAAGAAATGTCGTTGTGGAATTGTTACGGTCGAAGTTACCCGTAACACCGATAGTCGAACGAAGGCTCAATTCCGAAATCCATTCATTGTTAAAGAAAGCTTCGTTGTGTACTAACCATTTACCACCGATACTCCATAAAGGGGTTCTCCTTAGCTTAGGGTCTGCACCGAATAAATTCGAATAATCATTTCTATAACTACCCGTAAAGGTATAGCGATGATCATAGGTATAGGCCAAAGAGGAATAGAACGAATACTCTCTGTTTTCCAAATAAGCTAATTTGTTATAGTCTGCTGCAACATAGCGCTGTGTTCGGTCTTCCCAGTCTTTAACACCCAATGCCAGTTTTTTCGCATCAATATCCTGCGAACTGTATAACTCATCATTGAAACCCAACATTCGTTGGCTTCCATTATCGGTAATTCGCTTACTAATATCCGCCCCAGCAATTACATTCAAATAATGACGCTCCGCAAAAGTATTTTCATAGTTTAATTGATTACGCGACGCCATACGCTTAGCGTTAGTATAGTTTAAATCGAGGATATCACCGTATGGAATATGTTTTACATAGCCTTTTGCAGCGTCATCATATGCAGTAAATCTATTGACTAAGCTTCTCGTAAAATAAGAATCTTGATTGTAAAGATTTCGCTGTCTGCCGTTCAAACGTTCATAAACCAAATCATTCGTCAGTCGCAAGCCTTTCATCAGCTTCCAATCCATCCCGAAAATACTACGAATGCCAAAACCGGTAGATTTATTGTTTGCCAAGTCATTATCTGTTAATAAATTGACGCCATGATCCAAATAACCTAAACCTAATAAACGGTCGTTTTCAACCTTGTTGTATCCGAAGTAATTGTTGATGGGATTTCCATGTTCATCCAGTAACATTTGATAAGGTTGCAATGCCCGAATTTCGCCCGCAAGATTATTTATCCCCTGATTTCCCCAATTATAATCCATGGATATATTGCTTCTTAGCGTAAGGAAATTGGCAAGCTGGTATGACAGTCTGTTAGTCACTAATGTGCTCTTCGCTTGAGTACCTTTTGTCCCCGCTAAATCCTGCGCGAAGTTAAATCCCGAATAGTAAGAGAAACGGTCGGAACCGCCGCTGATGGATAGAAAGTGCTTCTGATTGATTGCTTGACGCAACAATAGATCATTTACTTGCGACTGATTATCTAAGCCTGCTAATAGCCCCAATCGCTTATCGCGTTCTGCTAAATCAATGTCTTTCCGATCATAATCGTTGAAAATTCCTATGGATTGAGAATATCCCGTGGAAGAATTATCAAAAATAGGCGCCATGATATACCCTTTATCATATTGCTCTTTCTCATAATCAATAACATCCGCGGCACTTGCTCTTTGCAATGCCGTATAATCCGGTCTTGATTCTACACGCAAATTTCCTGAATATTGGATTACCGGTTTTCCCGCTTTCCCCTTGCTCGTTGTAATAACGATTACACCGTTTGCAGCCTGCGAGCCCCAAATTGCGGCAGCAGCCGCATCCTTTAACACCGTAATGTTTTCAATTTCATTGACATCAGGCATAATTTCGCTAGGAAAAC
This sequence comes from Sphingobacterium sp. BN32, assembly GCF_030503615.1. NCBI lineage: Bacteria > Pseudomonadati > Bacteroidota > Sphingobacteriia > Sphingobacteriales > Sphingobacteriaceae > Sphingobacterium > Sphingobacterium sp. BN32. The sequence goes on along the minus strand of NZ_CP129963.1, from coordinate 1,275,467 downwards.
CATCCACGACGATCAATGGATTAGTCCCCGCGCGCAATGAGCTACCCCCACGTACACGCATATCCGTCTTTCCATCGGGCGTGGTATAAGTGTTCAGACCTGGAATTGCATTCTCTAGAATACGATCTAAGGAGTTGTTATTCCGTTCCAAAATGAATTCCTTTGAAAGCCCACTGCTAGAGCCGGAGGAACTTTCCTTTTTAAGAGCCTGATAACCCGTATATACAATATCGACATCCTCAATCACTTCGTTATTTCTAAGCAACTGTATCAGATTCGCATCGTTAGCGGATGCTATACTATACTCTTGGGGTCTAAAACCCAAGTTCGTAATCATGATATGGACAGGGAACGAGCTTGAAGGAAACTCGAATTCTCCTTTTGAACCTGTCGCGAGGGTATGATAGGTCCCCGAATGGCTATAGCGCACTGTGGCGCCTACCATAGGATTGCCTTCTTCATCGATAACACGACCTCTCACCAGCTGTTGTTGAGCGCTTGCCGCTTGGGATAGCTTCGCATTGTCGACACGAATTATCACCGTTTTCTTGTGCAATCGGTATTCAACGGGCAAGTCTTTAAACAATGCAGCCAATACTTCCTCGATATTGCCAACAACGGAAACATTGACTAGCATATTGGAGAAGTCTTTCCCTTCCCAGAAAAAATGATATCCATTTTCCTTCTTGAGCTTTTCAAATATTTGGCTCAATCGTTCTTGCTTGGCATGAACCTTTAAATCCTGCCCAAATGCTAATGCTAAATTGCTTTGAAACAAGCCTGCAATGAGCAATACCATTGCTGCTTTTTTGACAAAGAGATAGTCTAAACCTCCCCAGGTTTTGTAATTAGTAAAATGCTTCATAAAAAATTGGTTATTTCTTTACTCGGTTTAAGCGTACTTTTATTTGGTTATCTTTATTAGAAAATTGATAATTCATGTTATCATGAATGAGGATATCCAACACCTCATTGAGCGAATACGTTTTAGGAATATCTCCATGATACTCGCCCTTAGGAAGATTAGCATCAATATCAAAAGTAAAGGGATACCAACGCGCCAATTGCGCACAGACTTCCCTTAAGTTCTCACCTTGAAAACTGAAGTATCCATCCCGCCAACTTTGCGGCACATCCTGACTGATATTTTTGAAATCTAATAGTCTGCTTTTGTGGTTATACAAACTTTGTTGGCCCGGTTTTAAGATCACCGCTTTATCAACTTGATTGTCGGACGCTAATATCTCTAGCTTCACCGACCCTTCGAACAAGCTTGTTGTGCTCCAAAGTTCCTCTTGATAATTCTGTATGCGGAACTTCGTACCCAGCACTTCGACAGCCTGGCCGGCAGAATACACCTTAAACGGCGTATAAGAACGACCCTGCGGATTTCTTTGTTTACTAACTTCAAAGTAAGCCTCGCCCTTCAAATACACTTCGCGGTTTTCAACAGCCCATTGCTTTTGAAAGCTCAATTCCGATGCTGCATTTAACCAAACCCGCGTACCGTCCGGTAATAATATTTTGGTCTCGGTACCCACGGGTGTTCGGAAGCTGTAATTTTGGCTCGCTTCATTTAAATCGCCATCAAAACTATAAGCGATGTAACCGTCACTTGTCTTATATAGCTTGCTGCCGTCAGCATCAAGGGTATCTCCTTGCCCGACTTCATCAAGGGAAATAACTTTCCCGTTTGCCAATACCAACTCTGCTGCTTGCGTTGAGTCAGCCTGAACAACAATGTCTAGTGGATGGTCCCTTTGTTGAGAAGTATAAATCGCCAGGCCTACCGCCAGGGTGATAACCGCTGCAGCTGCCCATTTTACCCAAGAAATTTGACGAACCGGTTTCGATTTCAACGCAGGTAATTGCCCGGCGATCCTTTGCAGACGAATCTGCATTTCGGCATTGTCGATGCTAGTCGCAGATCTAGCTTGCTCGTTATACCAGCGAAAAAGCCGTTCTTGCTCAGTCTCGGATATTGTACGCGCTTGATATTTGCCAATTAAATTTTTTATCTCTTCAGGTAGCATGGTTATTTTTTAATTGCCTAGTATCATAAAGACAGCTAACCCAGCCGAAGGATATATAAGAAAATGAAAAAAATTATGTTAACCTGCTAACAGGATAATAACGGCTTTAAGAACACGTTGTCTAAGAATTGCTAAAGCTTTGGAAACCTGAAGTTTAGATGTTCCTTCCGAAATTTGCAGCAACTCCGCAATTTCCTTATGACTGAGCCCCTCATTGCGACTTAAATTAAAAACCTCGCGCATGCGAGTAGGAAGTTTATTGATCTCGGATTCGATAATTGCGGCCAACTCTTTCCCAATGAGATCTAAATCGCTATTGCTAGTTTGTTCAGACTGCTCGACAAGAACGTGCTGAATATAATTATCCATCACCTTCTGATGACTGAGCTTATTCAATACCCTATTTCGAGTCATCCGATAAAGAAAACTAGAAAGCTTTGCGTCTATAGGAATTGATGCTCGCTTTTCCCAAAGTGTGGTAAAGACCTCCTGAATCACATCCTCCGCTTCATCCATGTCCCTAACTACATAAAAAGCATGCTTAAATAAGATTTCTCTGTACTGCTTGAAGGCGATCTCAAACGCCATAACATTCCCCTCCCGCACGAGATTAGCCAAATCCTCTTCCCGAATCTTACTTTCCTTCATTGGAATCTTATCGCAATTAAAATTGGTGTGATTAAATGATTCTCTTCAAAACTAGGAAAACAACGAACGAAAACAAAACTTTCATCTTCGCATTGCGAGATGAAAGTTTTGTGTAGTCATCTAAAAAATATCTTCAGTACCGATAAGACCAGTAGTTAATAGACGGAAATTATTGCTTTAAGATCCAATCAACCATCTCTTTAACATCTTCTTCCTTAAGGTTGGGATGCGCAGCCATGGCGACCTTACCCCACACCCCACTTCCGCCATTCTTTATCTTTTTAATCAGGATAGATTCGGCGTCCTTATTTTCTTTATAAAATTTTGCAACCTCTTTATAAGATGGTCCAACAGACTTCTTATCTATTGCGTGACAAGATTTACAATCTGAAGCTTCAATTAAGCTCTGTCCGCGAGGAATATTCGCTAGCTGATGCCCCACAGGGTTTGCAGCATCCCCAGCAGGCGAGGTTCCATTTTGAGAACCTTTGGATGAACCTTCCTGATAGTCAAATCGTGCAACGGCGGCGTCCAGGTTCTTGCTAAACCAACCACTGCCATACTCTAATACATAGATCTTCCCATCAGGTCCTACCTCCATATCGATTGGGGAAGCTAATTTCATGTTGGTGATGAAAGGCTCCATCTTGTCAAAATCACCGTTTGGCTGCATTGAAACTAACATCACCCAACCTCTGATCCAATCGTAAATAAATAGCTTGCCATCGTAATAATCAGGGTAACGCGTTTCCTTCGGAAACATTGCGGAGTAATAAACAGGTCCCGCCTCCGCATTCCGTCCACCATTTCCGAGTTGTGGAAATTCCGGCGAATCAGCGTATGGATACCAAATGAACGCTGGCTGTGCTGCAGGTAATTCTTTTAATCCGGTATTATTTCTTGACTCATTGATTGGCTTATTGGGATCAAACGCAGCTCCCTTTGCCCCGGTCTCATAGTCATGTGCATGATATGCATAGTTTTTTCCAATGAAATACGGCCAGCCGAAGAATCCTGCTGTTCGCGCTTGGTTGATTTCATCATACCCCCGCGGCCCGCGACCTACAGAATCTTTGCTCGCATCCGGCCCCACTTCCCCCCAATAGAGATAACCCGTCTTGGCATCCACCGAAATACGATACGGATTTCGATTTCCCATCACGTAGATCTCAGGTCGTGTATTCGCCTGATCCTTTTTGAATAAATTTCCTTCGGGGATTGAATAACTACCATCTTCATTCATTCGGATTCTAAGAATCTTACCACGGAGATCGTTGCTGTTGCCGGATGTTCTCTGCACATCATATTGCTCATGCCCTACGCGTGAATCTTTAGGAGAGTAACCATCACTAACATATTTCTGTCCTTCTTCGTTAAATGGAGTTGAATTGTCTCCCGTAGAAAGGTACAGTAATCGATCTTTGCCAAAGGCCAATGACCCACCTGTATGGCAACAAATATAACGCTGGGAGTAAAACTGAAGAATAACTTTTTCAGAACTCATATCCAATTTCTTATTCTTAAAGACGAATCTGGAAAGACGGTTCACTGACGTATCTTTGGGACTATAAAAAGCATAGATATAATTATTCTTTTTAAAATCGGGGTCTAAGGTCAAGCCCATAAAGCCCTCTTCTGCATTAACTTTTGGGTTTCCTGTTTCGTGATAGACATCCAAAAAACCAACTTGCTCCACTTTACTTGTCTTTTGATCGAGCAATAACAGTTCACCACGGCGCTGTGCAATCAAAATAGACAGGTCAGGAAGAATTGCCATCTCCGTAGGCTCAAAAAGATCGCCCTTCGCCATCGTGACCTTTGTAAAATCCGCATCTGCAGGAACGGGCTTCGCTTTTGCTTTTTTATAATCCAGAACGTAATTCTTACCAATGGCATACTCCAATCCTTTAATGAATTGTCCTTTGTAATTTTTATCGGAGAATAGAGAGTTCGAGTATGCGTCCTTCTTTTCTAAAGAAACAGCGCGACCTCCGTCTACTTCCTGTTGTGATAAAGCATCCGTATATTTTGAAGAAAATAAACGCTGATACCAACCCCAGTCAATCTCAGTGTTTTTTATTGACTCGATGGCAACCACACCGCCACCTGCTTGAATATAGCGCTCAAAGGCAGTTTCCTGATATTTATCCAAAATATTGCCCGATGTGTTTAGCAGGACTACCGCAGCATAGTTTTTTAGCGAATCTTCGATAAACCAAGCCGCATCTGAAGTAGTATCTACATCAAATTTATGCTCCTCTCCTAGTTTCATTATCGTAGCAGCGGCATCGGAATTTGCCCGCAAGCTGTCCTTATCCGATTTGGTAAAGACTAAGATCCTAGGATCTCCAGCACGCTTTTGTTGACAAGAAACAAAACTCGCTACACAAAAAAATAGCACAAGAATTTTAAAGAAATGGGATGTCATTTTCTAGAGTTTATAAGTGTTTAGGTTGTTGACTAAATTCTATAAACTCGAGACTAGACGAATAGCTCGAGTTTATTTTTTTAAATATAGATATTTTAGAAAAGAAAATGACAAGGATTAAAGAGAATTACAGGCGGTTAATTTCATAACAATAATCTAATCGTTAAAGTATACATCTCATCCCCCGCCATTTAAATTTTCCGTTCCCATTTCCAAAAACTTATCCCTAATTTCGTCAGCATAAATAAAATTAAAATGAGAAAACTACTGATACTATTTCTATTAAGCTCATCGGTAGCCTACGGACAGCGAAGCCTAACCATTGACGAAACCGTCTTTGGTCCTAGTAAATTCGCTCCTAAGACTATTACCGGTTCTAAATGGGTCAAGAACACCGATGCATTTTCGAGTTTAGATAGTACTTATCAAAACCTATTAATTCGCGAGGCCAAAAGCAACTGGCAAGCAAAACAAATTATAAGCAAAGCCGATTTACAAAACGCGATCGCTGCTGTCATTCCATCGGATAAGATTGAATTGCGCCGATTCCCAACCTCTTACAACTGGGTCGATGCAAGCACGATTGCTTTCGATGTCGCGGGAGAGAAAAAATCCTACAACATACAATACAACCTTGCTAAAAAACAAGCGAAAGTGGCAGCAGGCTTTCCTAACGATTTAGAATCAGCGACAACGAACAATTCCCAATCGAAAACCGCCTACCTGAATGGCAATAATATTGAGATCATCGATCAAAATGGCACAAAGGTAATCGTAACGAAAGACACTGTTGATGGTATCGTAAATGGAACGGACAAAGTTCACCGTAACGAGTTCGGTATCGACAAAGGCATGTGGTGGTCGCCAAATGATAAGCTTTTATTGTACTACCGAAAGGATGAAAGCATGGTAACGAAATACCCCTTACCGCAATGGGATACGCGTGTTGCGACCGTAAAAGATATCCGCTACCCAATGGCAGGAATGAAGAGTGAGGAAGTAACCTTACAAATATTCAACACGGAAACTGGAAAAAATATACAATTGCAAACGGGCGAACCCAAGGAACAGTACTTAACGATCGTGACCTGGGATCCAAGCAACGAGTTTGTGTATGTTGGCGTCTTGAACCGTGGTCAAGATCATTTAAAGCTGAATAAATACAATGCACAAACTGGTGCATTTGTAAAAACCCTTTTTGAAGAATCGTCAACAACATGGGTTGAACCTCAACAACCATTAATCTTCCTAACAAACAATCCGAAACAGTTCTTATATCAAACCGATAAAGACGGGTTCAATTCCCTATATCTATACGATACGGAAGGAAAGCTACTGCGGAATCTTGGTTTTAAAGATGTCGTATTAACTAATTTCCAAGGCTTTGACAGCAAGGGAATTAAAGCCTATTACGTTGCAGCAACCAACAATGGTATGGAACGCCACTTGTTTGAAGTAGATATCAAATCTGGCAAAACGATACAATTAACGGAAACGAATGGCGTACATAATGCGTCGGTAAGCAGCAGCGGACAGTATGTATTGGATCAGTACAGTAATTTAAGTACTCCAAATAAGATTCAGGTTATCAATACAAAAGGAAATAAAGCCAGCTCGATTCTTCAAGCGAGCAATCCTTTTACCGGAAAAGTAGACCTTCCAAAAATCGAATTCAAATCATTCACTTCTCCCGATGGAAAGACGCCTTTAAACGCGCGTATCACTTACCCATTGAATTTCGATCAAAATAAGAAATATCCGGTGATGGTCTACCTATATGGTGGATCACATGCGCAACTGGTAACCGACCGTTGGTTAGGCGGACTTGGTTATTTTGATATGTATATGGCACAAAACGGCTATATCGTCTTTACTTTAGATAACAGAGGTTCAGATGCACGAGGACGCGATTTTACTAGAGTTACACACCGCAACCTAGGCGAGGCCGAAATGGCAGACCAATTGGTAGGTATCAACTACCTGAAATCGCTACCATACGTCGATACAGAAAACATGGGAATCTTCGGCTGGAGCTTTGGTGGTTTCATGACCAGCTCGCTGATGACCAAACACAACGATATCTTCAAAGCTGCGGTAGCCGGCGGACCAGTAATGGACTGGAAATACTACGAAATCATGTATGGCGAACGCTATATGGATACTCCGCAAGAGAATCCTGAAGGCTACGAAAAAACTTCGATGCTAAACAAAGCAGATAAGTTAAACGGTCACTTACTGATTATCCATGGTGCACAGGACCCTGTAGTTGTACAACAACATAGCATGGAGTTCGTACAGAAATGTATAGAAGCCGGAAAACAAGTGGATTACTTCCTTTATCCTACACACGAACACAACGTCATGGGAAAAGATAGAATCCATATGTACGATAAAATCGCTAAATACTTCAATCAATATTTAAAGAAGTAGACAAATAAACATTTACAAAAGGCTATCCACTGATTGTGGGTAGCCTTTTTTTTGTGTCATTCCATCATCGGAAATGCTTGATACCTTGTTCCGCTCAAACCCAATGTAAACCCAATACAAAGCCCTTTCATAACCCAATCATAACCGCTCTGGAACGGGTGTGATTGGGTTGTAAAAGGAGTCAAATAAGGGAGCGAGTTATTGATTAGATGTTAGATGTAATAGTAATTAGTAGTTAGTACTTAGTATTTAGACCCGATCCTGCCGATCTTGCCAATCCTTTTATCCTTTCTTTCCTGGTTCAGAGACAGTATAAAGTAGTTAGTACTTAGTATTTAGACCCGATCCTGCCGATCTTGCCAATCCTTTTATCCTTCCTTTCCCGGTTCAGACCAACTTCCTTTCTGTTTAAACTACAGGTTCAGACAAGCGCCCATACTCTTATATCTCACATCTAATATCTATCATCTATTCCCGCCCTAGGTCTAAATACTAACTACTAAATACTAACTACTACAAATATCGGTTTATTTGAAAATAAAATAGTACATTCTAAAATTCCCTATACTGCGCAGCTATACTTTTCTATTTTTGTAGAAAAGACTTAATCCTGTGCAAAAAACATTACTGCTATTTAGCCTATTCTTGCTTTCGACTATTGCCCATGCTCAAAATAAAAAGCTAAGCGGAATTATTCAAGACTCTTTGTCAAAAGAGCCACTATCATACGTCAGTATTGCTGTGGTAGATGGCAAGAATGAGATTGTCGAAGGACAAATATCAGATGCGAACGGAAGCTTTGTGTTTTCCAATTTAAAGGCGCAGCATTATTTTCTGCAGATCAAATCATTGGGCTATAAGCAAAGGCAATTAGCGATTGATCTCAGCATTCAAAATCAGATAAACCTTAACCCTATTCTATTATCTGCTGAGAGTGAAACTCTGGAAACTGTGCATATACAGGGGCAAACGGCAGCACAGAAACATAGCGCAGACCGACAGGTTTATCAAGCAAGTCAATACAAGAATGCGGTAGGTGGAACAGCGCTAGACATCGTAAAAAACCTTCCTGCTGCGACAGTCGATGCTGCGGGAAATATTTCTGTTCGTGGAAATTCCGGTATGCTAATTTTAGTGAATGGCAAGCCTTCGCTTGTTGATCCGGCTACCATCCTGACACAGATAGCGGCAAATGATGTCAGTGAAGTGGAATATATAAGTAGTCCCTCGGCCCAATATGATCCAGATGGTAAAGGCGGTATTATCAATATAAAAACGAAGAAAGCTGCTGCATCAGGTTTTGCTTGGGTAATGAATGTACAAGCAGGATTACCGAGTATCGACGATTACGATAATGTTAAAAAGCAACAACGTTATGGTGCAGATATCGCGTTTCAATATAGAAAAGAGAAATTAGACCTTAGCGCTTCGGCGAATTATCTGCGAAACGATAATGCCGGATTCAGAGACGGCGATGTCAATACGATTATTGCTGATAAACAGACCTTTTTTCCATCCAAAGGTGAGCGCAGCTTTGACAAGTACAATTATGGATTGCGCCTGAATGCAAACTATGAACTGAACGAGCAACATCAGCTTAGCCTGGGCGCATTAGCGTCGCGTAGATTCCAAGACCGTGTTGCCGATATTCATTATAATAATCGAAGCATTAGACGTTCGACCGGCGAAACCATATCGACGTTAGATTACTTTAACCCTAACTTACAAAATAAGCAGGGTAAATTTTATTTGCTAGATCTGGCATATAATTGGAAAATCAATACGGCACATAGCCTACAACTCGGTGCAATTTATGAATATGCAGACATCTATGGTTCGACCAAGAATAGCAATATAGAGAATCAAATCGATACCATACAGCGTACCTACAACAGGTACACAAACCCATTAAAAGGTCTTCGCCTGTCAGCCAATCACCAATGGAACGTCGGCAATGCAAAGATTAATAGTGGTTACCAATTGCGAAGAGACGAGCAGGATGGGAATTTTGAATATTATGCTGCAGAACGAAATGAGAAGGAACTGAGTTTGATAACCGACTTCTCCGGAAAGATGCAAGCGACCAATACGGTTCATGCTGTTTATTCACAATATGATCAGAAGTATGATAAGCTCAGCCTTTCCCTGGGTTTGCGCTATGAGTACTATCAAAGAGATTTGACCTTGCTACATACACAGCAGTCTTTCCCCTACTCGATTCATCAGCTATACCCTTCGATTAATTTGATGCGTGACTTGGGCAAAGGTTGGTCATGGAAGATGGCGGCGTCGCGTCGTGTACAAAGAAATAACAACTTTGAGCTAAACCCGATCCCCGAGCGTGAACACTCGGAGACTTTGGAACAGGGCGATCCGGAGCTACTGCCAGAATTCATTAGCCAAGCGGAGACCGGCTTGGTAAAAAAACTGAACAAAGGTTCTTTGTTTATGAATGCCTACTTTCAACATAGTAAAAACCCTATTCAACGGGTAAATTCGGTCTATGCGGATACCATCTTGCATCGCGTATTCACCAATGCAGATTATGCGAACCGCATTGGTGTTGAGCTTGGTGGCGAAGGCAAGCTATTCCAATGGCTGCAAATAAATGGAGGCATCAATCTCTATAATTATAAAATCTCAGGAAAGGTTTTGGATTACGATCATGTTCGCAGCAATCAAGATTGGGTTTATAGCATCAACGCCGGATTGCAGGCTAGCCTTCCAAAAAGCTGGAGTACAGGGCTGCAAGTGAATTATTTATCGGAAAGACCTACCGTCCAAGGGATGGACTCGCGCTTTCTTACGCCCAACTTTAACCTGAGTAAATCCTTCTGGAAAGGCGCGATGACTGCACAATTGCAATGGCAATTTATCGAATTGGGGAATTGGGGCGTTAATGAGCAACGAATTACGACCTCTGCACCTGATTTTTATACCACAACAAATTATATCTACGAGAAGAATGTGTTCTTATTAAACCTGAACATTAATCTACAACGCCTGAATCAGGTGCTTAAACTACCGAAAAGCGAATTCGGCGAAAAGGAATTTTAAGCTGTCGACTTGCGATAGTTTTGTGGGGTGAGTCCTACGGCTCGTTTGAAGTATTTAGAGAAATTGGATTGATCGGCAAAGCCGAGTTGAAAGGCTACTTCAGCTACGGTTTTGTTCGTATAGAAAAGCAATCTCTTCGCTTCCGAAATGATATAACCAGATAAAACCTCTGAAGCGGATTTATCTGCATGTCTCTGACAAGCAGCATTCAGATTTTGCGGGCTGGTATGTAACAGGTTTGCATAATATGCAACATTATTCAATATCTGCTTTTCTTTGTTTAACACCTGCGTCAACTGTAGAAACAAGTTTTTCGATTTAATTTTTAAAGTTTTTCCTGCTCCTGCTTGCTGCACAGATTTCGCCAGGATTGCCTTTAGCAATGCTTCCTGTACTGTTCGATGCTCTTCTGCCGATAGTAAGGAAAACAGCGAATGTAGCGTAAAAACGTCTGTAAAATTAATGGTATTTAATCCCGCTAATTCATCGATGAGGCGTCGGATTTCTAAATCCAAGGAATTCTCCACAAATTCACGCTTCAACAAGAGAACATAACCTTGAACCGGTTCGTCGAATTCCCAATGGTGTACATTGTCTTTACGGATAATCAATAAACAGGGCGCCTTAATTTGGATTTCCTGACCGTCGATATAGTGTTTTCCCTGCGTCTGCTCCAATAGCACGAACTCCAGGTAACCATTATGCTTGTGTGGCTTCGTAATACGCTTCTTTTGATCGAAGAGCGCTACTTTAATTAATTTTGCAGGGTCCGTTTTATCTTTTACAGCGATTGCCTTGTTGATCATAGCTTAAAAGTACGATATATGCGTGTTTTATTTAAATCATGGCACGTCTTTAGTTCGAATTAAACAAAAATTTATTATGCCTTGGAATCCGGAAGTTTACAATCAGTATAAAGAAATTCGATATAAGCCGTTTTATGATCTGTCGGCCATGCTCATAGATGATCATCAGTCAAAGGCGGTAGATCTAGGTTGTGGGACCGGCGAACAAACCTTTTTACTATCTCAGAAGTTTAAGCAGACCAGTTTTTTAGGGATTGATTCATCTTCGGAAATGCTTTCTGAAGCGAAGGAATTATCGAATGATAGATTAAGCTTTAAACAACAAGATATAGCATCCTTTCTCGCTGATGAAAGCCGTTGGGATTTGATCTTTAGTAATGCAGCATTACAATGGGTCGACGATCATGAAAAGTTGTTTCCTGCCTTGATTTCTAAGCTGAATAAAGACGGGCAGTTGGCGGTGCAGATGCCCTTGCAGAAAGACAATACCTTGAATAAATTACTGAATAAACTAGTTCAGGAAGAACCCTTCCAAAAAGAATTAGACGGTTTCAGAAGAGAATCGCCGCTTCTTAGCATAGATGAATACGCGCAGATACTCTTTGAGAATGGATTAAGCGATATCAATATTAGCGTTCGCACCTACCCGATTATTGCAGACAACGCAAAAGATTTGTATGATTTTATATCTGGATCGACATTAATTCCTTATATGGAAAAACTGGACGATAAAGCACAAGCGCTATTAAGACAGACGTTCCTTGCACGTATTGAGGATCATTTCAAACGATTCCCTGCGATATACCCATTCAAACGGATCTTAATGTATGCTGTAAAAAGCTAAGCTGTTAGCTTTCTTTCAAGAAATGGAATTGAACTGCCATTCCCTCCTCTTGAAGTTTGATAACGAATGAGCTTCCAGTCGATTCTACACAGGAGAAGGTGAAGGTTGTTCCGTCAAATTCTTTGAGCTCGAATAATGACAAACCCTCTAAAAATTTGTAGGTACCTTTTTTTGTCACCATTTTCCGTACTTCCTGCCCATCGACGATCACATCTTCATAGCCAGACCAGCTATACAATTCGCTTGCGCGAAAGGTGATTCGATTTTCATCTTCGTCAATTTGTGTAAGGGTATCCTTATCGATGATCAAATGAGAATGGCTCAACTTCCAAGTACCCGTAATATTGGAAGTCTTCACAGGAATAATAGGCTCTTCTTTTTTACAAGAAATAAATAGCAGACTGAATATAAAAAACGCGGCGAGAATCTTATTCATAAGTAGAATTGCTTGAGATAACCTTGTCGATTTCCCTCAAAGGGATTAACAATAGTAAGGTTATTTCAAGCAATACAAAATGATAAGCATTACTTTTGAATTGATTGGTTTATTTTGTAGTTAATAAACTATACTAATTAAACCATTCGTTGATAGGGCTTTTTGGCTTGTAAGACAATATCGGTGAGTTCACTGATTGCTACTACGCCCTTTGTTTCGATGCTTTTTCTCGCGGCGATTCCGATCAGACAAGATAATGCGCCATCCCTCGCCCCTGCCGATTGCTTCAATGGGTCGGGAACATTCGGAAGGAAGACTTGATCTTGCAGCAGTTTATCACCGCCACCATGTCCTGAGGTACCATGTGGAATACGGATATATTCTCGCTTGCCAAAGTTCTTACAGAGTACTATTTCATCGTAGTCCGCATTATTGGATTTGTTGGACTCCTCGATCCAGGCATCTATACGACCTTTCGTCCCGTTGAACGCGATCCGATAGCCTTCGTAGGGGGAATAGCTGGTGAGCGAATAAGATACCTGGACCCCATTTTTGTATTTGATAGTGGCAGCCATTTTATCATAGATATTGATATCTTCTTTGAAGACACATCCGTCACGCTTGTAGCCGTCGTATTGCTCATTATCTACATAAAGGTCTTTGTAATATTTATTTTTGGTCACATCCCAATAGAAGTCGCAATTGCTGGTATGGGGACATTCGCGGCAGTTATCTGCCCGGAATTTCCCGTTCTTGCCGTAGAAATCTAAAGATCCGGATGCGAATACAGTTTCCGGGTCGCTCTCGATCCACCAGTTCAGTAAGTCAAAATGGTGCGTGGCCTTATGTACCCACAGCGATCCGCTATTTTCGGTTTTGCGATGCCAACGTCTGAAATAATCCGCGCCATGAGAGGTATCGAGATACCAATGAAAATCCACGGACGTGAGTTCGCCAATCTCCTCTGCCTGCAATAATTCCCAAATCTTTGCTCGATGCGGCGAGTAGCGATAATTGAATGTAACGCGACATTGCTTTCCGGTTCGTTTTTCGGCATCAATAATAGCTTGCACCTTCTTCTCATCGGTGGTCATTGGTTTTTCGGTCAGAACATTGGCGCCCAATTCCATCCCACGAATGATAAAATTATGATGCGTCGAATCCATGGTACAGACAATAAGTAAGTCGGGCTTACTTTCCTTCATCATTTTCTCAAAGTCCGTGTAAGTTGGGCAATCTGTGCCAATATACTGCTTGGCAAAGGCTAGGCGGCCTTTATTCTTATCACATAAGCCTACAAAATTGAGTTCATTGGAATAATTCCGTTGAAGGTCTCGGCCCCACATCCCTGCACCTCTAGATCCAGTGCCAATCAATGCGACGCGTAACTTTGCGCCTCTAGAATTGGGATGCCAAGTATTCAGTAAATCCTGAGTGTTCGCTGCAGCGGATGCCGGAAGTGCGGCAGCACCTAGCAATAGACTGGAAGCCGCAATAAATTGCCTTCTTGAAAAATTATCTTTCATCGGGTAATGGTTTAAGTTCATAAAAGCGCAGGATTTGGTTATTATCACTGCACTATGTTCATATTGTTATTATAGGCTTGATTAAATATAATCAAATGTATTGAATATCAAGCCGTCCCGATGAAAGTTCTGTTTATTTTATTCTACCAGGCACCATCGCGCATCTGTACATAGATAAAATATACAATTGCCATAATGATAATAGCAATGATAATGGATCGCCAAATATTGCGTCCGGCAGGTGCATCATCTTTTTCCTCTTTTACCACCTCAGGCACTTTCTGCTCCTGCAATGGTTCGTTTTCGTTATATTCTTTGTTCTCTTCCATAATTGTTTTCCTTTCACTACTTCCCGAAAAGGAAGGCTAGTATACACGCTTCATTATCTATGTTTCTTATTAAACAAAACTGACGGTATTTAGTTTTTTCATAAAGTAGGACAAAGGAAGCTGTCATAATGGCAATAGTCATTGTCGAACCGCCAATGAGTTAACTAGAACAGGTGCCTTCCACAGCTCGCAAAGGCAGTGGTTACCATCAGTTAACTAGTTACCGAAGGGTAACTCCATGCCATTTCGACCTGCGATGGCGTTAGATTTGTACAGTACATTAGAAAAAAGGAGAATATCATGAAAGTAAAGAATATTAGCAAAATCGAAGGCAGATTACCAATTCGCGATCCATATATTATGGGTGCTTATCACTTTGATAAATACCCGGAGGGCAATGGAAAGTTCGGACCTAAGGTTTCCTTAGCCGGTCGTAATATTGGAAGTGACTTTGATAATAAAAACGAGTGGCGCATGTATCATGGGGAGACTATCCCTGGGTTCCCGCACCATCCGCACAGAGGATTTGAGATTATTACCATTATTCCGGAAGGTTATGCCGACCACTTTGACTCCAAAGGATCTAAAGGTCGCTATGGACAAGGCGACGTGCAGTTGATGAGTGCAGGCTCGGGCGTGCTTCACGCAGAAATGTTCCCATTGATTCATGAAGATAAACCAAACCCTTTGCGCTTATTTCAGATTTGGTTGAACCTACCGGGTAAAAACAAATTGACCGATCCGAATTATAAAATGCTTTGGGCTGAGAAGATTCCAACCGCTGTGCTTGAACAAGGCGATGGAAAGAGAGTAACTGTTAAGGTTATTTTGGGAGAATATGCCGGAACAAAAGATAGTGGAGCGTTGACCCATTCTTGGGCGGCAGATCCTAAGAACCATGTAGGCGTTGCATTAGTGGACATGGATCCGAATACTGAGTTTGTACTTCCGGCAGTATCCAGCACGATGAATAGGTTTGTATTATTCTACGATGGCGCTGGCATCATCGAACTGGACAGCTATAAAATGCAGAGCAATCACTTGGCAGATTTAGATGGTGGCGAGGAAATCATCATTAAAAATGGCGATAGCAGAGCGCAATTCTTAATCTTAGAAGGTGAGCCGATTAATGAGCCGGTAGCAGCATATGGTCCTTTCGTAATGAATACGCAGCAAGAATTGCAGGATGCATTCCGCGAGTACCAAGTCACTGAATTTGGTGGATGGCCTTGGGGTGACAAGGAAACTGACCTTGTGAATCCGAAAGACTCCGGACGATTTGCTAGCTATAACTTCGGAAAGGAAATAGACAAACCAACCGCGTAAAGTTTTCAATAAAGAAGAAAGGGAAAACGCTATAGTGTTTTCCCTTTTTCAGTTTATATATTTAATCAAATGATTAATTAAATTTTGAAATGTAAACCAGCTGTCTTACCTTTACTATTCAACTAGAGAAATCAGCATGGCAAAAGGTAGACCGAAGAAAGAATTAGATAGCTCGACAGAAAGTATTATTAAGGAAGCCGCTCGTAAGATGTTCCATCAGAAAGGCTATGCCGCGACCAGAACGCGCGACATCGCGGAGGAAGCCGGACTTAATTTAGCGCTGCTGAATTACTACTTCAAAAGTAAAGAGAAATTGTTTGAGATCATCAGCTTTGAAACACTCTTTAATTTTATGAACACCTTAGGGATTGTTTTCCATGATGAGAGCAGTAGTTTCGAAGAGAAAATAGAGGCATTAGCAAGTCGATACATCGATTTCCTTAGCAATGAGCCTGATATTCCGTTGTTCATTATATCCGCTGTACGAAACAATCCGGAGAGCTTTGCCAATAAAATCCCTATTAAGAACATGGTCTTGCAGTCGGTATTTTATAAGCAATTTCTAGAGAAAAAAGAGCGCAATGAGATTAGCGATGTGAATCCTTTACAGTTATTATTGAACCTCATGGGTTTTATCATCTTCCCTTTCATCGCGAAGCCTATTTTCGAAAATGTCACAGGAACTAAAGAGAAACAATTCCAAGACATGATGAATGAAAGGAAAGCTTTAATCCCGCAGTGGGTAAAAAATATGATTAGACCCTAGGTCTTTTCTTTTGCACTTTATTTAATCAAATGATTAAACAATTATAAACAATGAATCGAATAATTGCCTTAAGATCACTTAGCATCGCAGCCTTGCTGAGTTTTGTGTCATCCACAGTCCTTGCTCAAGAAATACGCCGTTTACAAATAGATTCCTGCTTTGAAATGGCCAAGCGAAACTTTCCATTGATTAATCAATTGGGACTACTACAGCAATCTAAAGATTTTTCGATAGATAATGCCAACAAGGCATACCTCCCGCAAGTCTCCATCAATGGCTCAGCTACTTATCAGTCAGATGTGACTAAGGTGCCTATTGCTATCCCTTCGATGAGTATCCCAAGCCTTTCTAAGGATCAATACAAAGCCTACGCAGAAGTGAATCAGGCTTTATCGGATATGTTTCTTGTCAAAGATCAGCATAAGTTGATAGAAGCTAATAATAAGGTCGAATCACAGAAGATTGAAGTGGAACTATACAAACTCCGCGATCGAATAACACAGCTATTCTTTGGTATTCTGTTGCTTGATGCTCAAATAAAACAAACTAACCTGATGAAGTCTGACATAGAAAATGGTATACAACAGATTGAATCGGCGGTAAGAAATGGTACTTCAACCCGAAGTAACCTCAGTAAGTTACAGGCTGAGCTCCTCAAGGTCGAACAACGGGAAACGGAACAACAAGCAGCTAAAAATGCTTATCTACAGATGTTGGCTTACTTTATTGGAAAGCCGCTATCTGAAGACGTCGAACTTATCGCTAGCTCAGGAACTGTAAATGACAACGCGATCAATCGCCCTGAATTATCATTGTTTCAAGATCAGGACGATGCTATTGCCATTCAAAATCAGTTATTATACAATAGGAGTTTGCCGAGATTTAGTGCTTTTGTGCAGGGCGGCGTAGGCAGACCCGGACTTAATATGCTTAATCCTGATATGCAGGGATACTACATTGCAGGGCTGCGCCTGAACTGGAACCTATCGAGCTTGTACACCTACAAGAACGATAAAAAAAATATTGATATCAGCAGACAGTTGTTGGAAAAACAAAAAGAGACCTTTCTCTTCAACGTCGACATAACGCTCTTGCAACAAAAGGAAGAGACGAATAAATATCGGAAGCTGATCGATACGGACAATGAGATTGTCCAATTACGCGAGCTGGTAAAGAAAGCAACTGCTGCACAATTAAAGAATGGCGTGGCAAGTACCTATGATTACATGACCGCAGTGACGGAAGAAGACCAAGCGCGTCAGAACATGGTACTGCATCAGATACAGCTCCAACTATCGCAATACAATCAAAAAATAACCACAGGCAATTAAAGAACTTATGAAAAGTACACATACTCCACTAATGATCAGCTGCCTAATCGGCTTCCTTCTCTTTCCATCTTGTAAAAAGAAAGAGCCCGAATTTGATGCCACCGGAACATTCGAAGCTGTCGAAACAATTATTTCCGCAGAAGCTAACGGAACACTGAAGACATTTGACATACAAGAAGGCCAACAATTGGCGGCCGGACAACTTGTAGGCTACATTGACAGCGTGCAATTGTATCTAAAGAAAAGACAGCTTGAAAGTCAGGCTAAGGCAGTATTGGGGAAGAAACCCAGCGTAAATACACAGTTAGCTGCTCTACAATCTCAACTCCATACTGCCCAACGCGAGCGCGTGAGGATTCAAAATCTATTAAAAGATGATGCTGTTCCGGCAAAGCAATTAGACGACATCAATGCGCAGATTGATTTAATCAGTAAGCAGATTGCAGCACAGCGATCTACATTGGACCTCTCGGTTTCTAGTATAGACAAAGACGTGCAGCCAATTGAAGTTCAGATGCTTCAGATTGAGGATCAGCTTCAGAAAAGCAAGATTGTTAATCCTATTGCTGGTACCGTATTAACGAAATACGCCGAAGCAAATGAGATGGCAAGCATTGGTAAACCGCTATACAAGATAGCAGACCTCTCGAGCCTGATCCTACGAGTTTATATCAGTGGTGATCAACTTCCTTTAATCAAACTCAATCAGCAGGTTAAAGTATTTACGGATGATGGCAATGGCGGTTTCAAGGAAACGAAAGGTACAATTACATGGATAAACGACAAAGCGGAATTCACGCCAAAGACTATTCAAAGCAAGAACGAACGGGCTAATCAGGTTTATGCTGTGAAGGTTCTGGTGAAGAACGATGGTAGCTATAAGATCGGGATGTATGGTGAAATAAAGTTGAATTAACATGTCTGCTGTAACTCTAGATAAGATACATAAGACCTTTAATAAAGGGGAACTGACGGCGGTTAACTCGGTAAGCTTTGAGGTCAAGGAAGGCGAACTCTTTGGATTGATAGGTCCTGACGGTGCTGGAAAGACCACCATTTTCCGAATCCTGACCACGCTCTTACTTCCTGATTCGGGCTCAGCGACTGTTGATGGCATGGATATCATCAAAGATTATAAGCAAATCCGTAAGCAGGTGGGCTATATGCCCGGCAAATTCTCTTTATATCAGGATTTAACGGTCGAGGAGAATCTGACCTTCTTCGCCTCTGTGTTTGGACACAAGGTTGCCGATCATTATGATCTGATAAAAGATATCTACGTGCAGATTGAACCGTTTAAAGATCGTCGGGCAGGAAAGCTCTCCGGCGGTATGAAACAGAAGCTGGCGCTATGCTGCGCATTGATTCATAAACCTCGTGTACTCTTTTTAGACGAACCGACGACGGGCGTCGATGCTGTTTCTCGCAAAGAGTTCTGGGATATGCTTAAGCATCTAAAGTCACAGGGTATCAGTATCTTGGTTTCTACACCCTACATGGATGAAGCTAACCTATGCGAACGTATTGCGCTGATGCAAAGTGGAAGCATTCTTTCGATTGATACTCCTCAAGACATACGAGACTCCTATCCTAGCCCGCTATACGCTGTTAAATCAGAAAATATGATTAAGCTGATTCGGGATCTATGTGCTTGTCCGGAAGTAAGCTCCTGCAATTCCTTTGGAGAGTATCATCATATCACCTGGAAAAAGAATCAAACATTAGACTATTCATTACTGGAAAGCTATCTGAAACAGCAGGGGCATCATGACCTAACGTTAAAAGAGATCGAGCCAACGATAGAAGATTGTTTTATTCGATTAATGCATTAACATGGAAAAGGTAATAAGCACCAATAAGCTAACCAAGCGATTTGGCGATTTCATCGCAACGAATGCAATAACCTTCGATGTCTACAAAGGAGAGATATTCGGCTTCTTGGGTGCAAATGGCGCTGGTAAAACCACCGCTATGAAGATGCTATGCGGTCTTTCGGTCCCTTCTTCGGGAGAGGCTAGTATTGCTGGTTTTGATGTTTACAAAGAAACTGAGCGCATTAAGCAGCGAATCGGCTATATGAGTCAGAAGTTCTCGCTATATGAAGACCTGACAGTAACTGAGAATATCGAGTTCTTTGCGGGCATCTATGGCCTATCGAACAAAGCAATTAAAGAGCGTGGTGCGCAGCTGATCAGCAACTTAGGATTGAATGATGTCGCCAAAAAGCTTGTCGGTACACTTCCATTAGGCTGGAAACAGAAGCTAGCCTTCTCTGTTGCGACGATCCATAACCCGGAAATTGTATTCTTAGACGAACCTACGGGCGGTGTAGATCCACTTACTAGACGACAGTTTTGGGATCTAATCTATGATGCTTCCGACCGTGGCATCACAGTCTTTGTGACGACGCATTACATGGACGAAGCGGAGTATTGCCACCGCGTGTCCATTATGGTCGATGGTGTCATTAAGGCATTAGACACGCCCGACAACCTTAAAAAGAGTTTCAACGCCAGTTCGATGGAGGACGTTTTCTTCGAGCTAGCTCGCGGAGCACAACGTAAAGGAGATTAACCATGAATCAGTTTATAACATTCATCCGCAAGGAATTCTTTCATGTTTTCCGAGATAGCAAAACCTTACTCATGCTATTCGGATTGCCAATCGTCCAGATTGTTTTGTTCGGATTCGCACTCTCTAACGAGATTCGAAATGCGAAGATCGCCATATTCGATCAAGCCAAAGACCAGACTTCACAACAGATCATCAACCGATTCGCTGCAAGTCGGTATTTCAGCCTGCAGAACAGCATCTCTTCAGAATCTCAAATAGAAGCAGCCTTTCAGGAAGGAAAGATCAAGATGTTAATGATTATACCCTCTAATTTTGAAGAAGATCTAACGCACTTCAAGAAGGCCTCTATTCAATTCAAATTTGATGCTTCCGATCCTAACACAGCAAGTACACTCCAAGGATACGCGAATGCAATCATCATGAGTTATCAGCAAAACTTATTAGCAAGTTCGAATATTCCGCTACAGATTATTCCGCAAACCAGGATGCTTTACAATCCGGAATTGAAAGGTGCCCCGACCTTTGTCCCTGGCGTCATGGCATTGGTTCTCATGCTGGTCTGCGTGCTGATGACGTCGATATCCATCGTTAAAGAAAAAGAGCAAGGCACGATGGAAATACTGCTGGTGTCGCCGGTAAACCCGTTCCTGCTGATCATCGCGAAGGCTGTCCCCTACCTTGCGCTTTCCCTCGTCAATCTTGCTGTTATCCTCACTTTAAGCGTGACTTTATTGGACATGCCTATACAGGGCAACTTACTCTTGCTGATAGCTGAAAGCACCTTACTAATCATTACAGCGCTTGCGCTGGGACTCTTGATATCCAATAGCACCGCAAATCAGCAGGCTGCTATGCTGATCGCTATGATGGGTATGCTGGTTCCTACGATGTTGTTCACGGGCTTTATGTTTCCTATTGAAAACATGCCAGTTCCCTTGCAGCTCATCAGTAATTTCCTCCCATCCAAGTGGTATTATATTATCGTGAAGTCTATTATGATCAAAGGCTTAGGCATAACAGCGATTTGGAAAGAGACGTTAATCCTGCTCGGCATGGCATTGCTGCTCTTATTTCTAAGTTTTAAAAAATTCAAAACTCGACTGCAATGAGAACCCTACTATTTTTACTCAAGAAGGAGTTTAAGCAAATCTTTAGGAATAAGGCATTGTTACCATTAATATTTATTGCGCCAATTATCCAGCTCCTGATCTTACCACTCGCTGCAGATTATGAAGTAAAGAATATCAATATCAGCTTCGTCGATCATGATCACTCGACCATGTCGCAACAGTTGTATCATAAAATCATATCCTCCGGGTACTTTCGAGCCGTGGGCTATGGTAGTTCTTACAAGGATGCCCTTAAACAGATAGAAGCCGATCAAGCCGACCTGATCATAGAAATCCCGATCGGCTTTGAACGAAATCTGATTCGGGAAAACAAGCAAGATCTCTTTGTCGCAATCAATGCCATCAATGGAGTAAAAGCCGGCTTAGGTGGTTCCTACATTGGACAGATACTTACTGATTTCAATCAAGAAATACGTTTTAAGTGGATACCCTCTGCAGAGCAGATCAGTCCCGGGCAGATATCGATTAGCAGTTCGTTCTGGTACAACCCACACTTGAACTATAACATGTTCATGGTTCCTGCCATTTTAGTTATTCTCGTCACGATGATATGCGCCTATATGTGCGCTTTAAACATCGTCAAAGAGAAAGAAGTGGGAACAATAGAACAAATAAACGTAACACCGATTAAAAAATATCAGTTCATTCTGGGCAAGCTTATTCCTTTCTGGTTTATTGGCCTCTTTATTTTTAGCGTCGGACTTTTCGTCATAGCACGCTTGGTTTATGGTATTGTGCCGCTCGGCAATTTACTGCTGCTATATTTATTCTTAGCTATCTACCTTATTGCCTTGCTCGGAATGGGGCTTCTGATATCCACTATGGCCAATACCCAACAGCAAGCCATGTCCGTCGCCTTCTTCTTTATCATGATCTTTATGCTTATGAGCGGCTTATTCACGCCAATTGACAGTATGCCCGATTGGGCAAAACTGATCGCATACTGCAGTCCTGTCACCTATTTCATCGACGTGACAAGAATGCTAGTCCTAAAAGGGAGTGGACTAATGGATATACGATGGCATTTTGTCATCATCATCATTTTCGCCCTCATTTTGAACGGATGGGCTTTGATCAAATACAAAAAGACTACCTAAAATTTAAATAAAGCGGAGAGTCTTCATTTAATTGTTAACAAATGTTAAATGGAATATTCAGAAGAACTTCGGCACAGAACTTGATATTATCTTATTAAATTTCATAATTTAGGTTAATAATTGGTTAGTTAAAACTCCTAGAGCTCCCCGCTTTAGGAGTTTTTTTATGAAGTTCTATCAAGATCAATACTAATCGATGGTTTCAATCTTTCGAATGATTGGAAAATTAAAGAGCCCCTCAGATAAATGCACCGCTATAGAGTCGATTATCTCATTCTCTGCTCCCACGATTTGCTCATGATAAACGCGTTTGTTTCTTCCATTCTCAAAAGTGACCAGCCCCACTTGCTGTCTTTGCGTATGAAAATCTCGACCGACTAGCCTATTGGTAATTCGTTGCATCTTATAATTCTTGACCTGTACTTTTGATCCGGAGAACAAAACATTCACCATTAAACAAAGAAAGGTTAAGTAGGTTCCGAATATGCTGATGAAATACATGAACAGCTCAAAGCGGCCCATCCACTGAAATTTACACAAGGACGAAAAGAGTAAATAAACAAATATTCCTATAACGAAGTAATAAGCAACGCATTCAAGAGGAATCAAAGTACGTTGAATCAACTGGTAATTGGCAATGTTTAGTAAGATAGCCACGACGAAAAGCAATTCAATAATCGAAGACGGCTTTAACGCTACTAATTTCATATTCTCTTCCTCTAATAATATGGTTAACAAGGATTAAGGTTTGTAGACACCTCAATCTTCTGAGCACCCAAAGATAGTTATATTCACACGATTTTTATTCAATTATTAAAATAATAAATAAAATCTGAATCATTTATTAATAATTACCGAAAGAAAAGGAATTAATACCGCTATAAAGTCCTCAGCACTTTCATAGTGAATATTATGTGAAGCATTCGGAAATTTCACATGGGTAATCCATTGCGGATGCCGCTTTAGCAATAGCTCGTTTTCTTCCTCCTGCGGGAAGGCATCGGGTTGTTTAGTCGCCTCTAATAATAAAAGCGGCACTGTCAGTTTTCGATATATTTCCAAAGGTTCCTGCTCTACGATAGATCTCCCGTACCTAGAGATGCGCTCGGGTACCAGCAAAGCTTGTGCTGCTTGCAACGAATCTTTTAATTGGTAGTACGTATCCAGTCCTTGATAAGTAATGTATTTAGCGCCCTTTTTCTTGATCAATCCTAAGAGTTGGAATTGCGATGCGGCGCCACCCGGCTCATACAGCTGCTTGTACTGTTCAAACTCCGTATCCGTTTCGCCAAAATACAATTCTCTAACATCCTCAGGGACGTTAAATTCACTCAATATCTTTCCCTGCTCTTGTTTGTTCTGTTTATAGAAATGCCCATAGAACTTCGCTGAACCTCCTTCCTCCAATACAAGCGCCTTAACGCGATTCGGATAAAAACTATAAAAACTAGTAGCCAGATATCCCCCCCTAGAAAACCCTCCAATGACCGCTTTCTCGACGGACAAACTGTCTAACAACGCTGACAAATCATCTGCAAAGTCCTCGAAACTTAAATCCGTATCTGGAAACCCAGTCTTCCCATGACCATAATGATCAACAGAGATAACCTGATAGTCTAGCTCTACTAACTTATTTGCGAACGGTTCGAAATCATAAGCATCTAAAAAACTGCCATGAAGCCAAATGAATGTGTTCTCGGATGCATGCCCCCAATGAAGAAAAGACAAGGTCGTAAACTTCCCTTTAACGAAACTCCGATGTTTACTCTCAAACTCAGCATAGCGCACGCGATCCTTCTTATATTGTTCATATAGAAGGGAGTCCGGTGTTTGGCCAAACAACGATGGCGTGAGAAGCAGGAAAAAAGAAATTAGCTGTAGACGCATAGCTTAATTAACCTTAAAAATAGGGAATATACAAAGTACTATTGATATAATTTTTTATTTTAGAATCGAAATAAATTTAACCAATGAAAGTTGAAATCTCCCCAGAGTTCAAGCATCAAGCAAATAAAACCTTGTATTCCATCGTCGGTTTTGGACTCATCTATTTACTGCTCGTACTATTTACTATAGGGCTCTGCGCCGCCATAATCTATGTCGCCTATGTGCTAATTTTAAAATTCCCCCACTTCATACTCTTGTTCTTAGCGATTAGCTTAATTGTCTCTTCGCTGTTCGTCTTTGTGTTCTTGATTAAGTTTATCTTTTCGTTCGAAGGGATGAATACCAGCCATCTGCTTGAAGTCGATCAAGATACCGAGCCTAAGCTCTTCGCACTGATTGAGGAAATCGTAGAACAAGTTGAAACACAATCACCCAAAAAAGTTTACCTGTCTAGCGAAGTCAATGCTTCTGTTTTTTACAACTCGAGTTTCTGGAGCATGTTCTTCCCTGTTCGTAAAAACCTAATTGTCGGCATGGGTCTAATCAATTCTGTAACATATCAAGAACTGAAAGGGGTTTTAGCACATGAATTTGGCCATTTTTCACAACGGAGCATGCGCGTCGGCAGTTACGTGTATCATGCCAATCATGCAATCTACAACATGCTTTATAACAATGAGTCGCTCAACAGGCTCAGTGAAAAATGGTATAACACCAGCTATTACGCGGCAGCCTTTCAGTGGCTTCCAAAAACAATCATTGGCGTTATGCAGAAGATTCTTCAAAAACAATACGAGGTGATCAATAAAAATTACATGGCATTATCGAGAGAAATGGAATTCCATGCCGATGCGATCTCTGCTCAAGTCGCAGGCTCCAAGGCCGTAGAAACATCCCTCCTGCGATCCAATTTCTCTAATTATTGTCTTAACAATGTATTCAATTTTTATGGCGCCCAAATGCAAAAAAACCGCATCAGCGCGGATATCTATGCCGATCAACGGGCAGCGACGCATTACCTAAGTAACAAGTTCGCTTATCCGGAAGTCAATGGAATTCCGCAAATCAGCATGGCCGAGTTCAACAAATTTGATAAATCCAAGCTCGTCATTACAAACCAATGGGCATCACATCCTGCAGAAACAGATCGTATAGCCGCTGTTGACAAGCTCAATAT